>JAFUVB010000034.1 GCA_017471245.1 Prevotella sp. | reverse complement strand
TCCTGACTTCGGCGGTTTTAACATTTCCGAAGGCTCAACCTAGTTGAAACCCCGATAAACAGGGAATTTTGCTCGGTGACTTGGGTGACTCAGAAAATTTGTGTACCTTTGCGGCATGTTCCCACGTAAGAAGAGAAACAGGACGGGCACCATCAGTGTTGTGGTAGTCGACAAGAGCCGTGGCGGCTTCAAGGAGGTCAAAAGCTTCGGTGTTGCAAAGACCGAGGAAGAGGCAGACCGCCTGTATGCCAAAGCGGCTGAGTGGGTACGCAGGTATGGCGGGCAGCAGGAGATTGACTTTGCCCAGAGCAGTATCGTACAGCAGGAGTTCCTTGAGTCGGAGCGTGTACTGAACAACATCTCTGCCGTTGTCCTGAACGGTCCCCAGCAGATTCTGAACCAGGTCTACGACAGCATCGGCTTTGGCAGGATAAGGGACGAGATCCTCCGTCATCTGGTCATCGCCCGCATCTGCCAGCCCCTGAGCAAGTCGGCCACTGCAGACTATCTGAAGTCTTATTTCCATGAGGACGTCAGCCTTGACCAGATATACCGCTACATGGACAAACTGTACAACAGACAGCGTGAACTGGTACAACAGATAAGCGTGGAGCATACCCGCAAGATTCTCGGAGGCAGCATTGGGCTGATGTTCTACGATGTCACTTCGCTGTACTTCGAAACGGGAGTTCAGGACGAGTTGCGCACGAACGGATTCTCAAAGGACGGCAAGACGGCAGAGTCTCAGATAATCCTGGGGCTGCTGGTCAGTGCGGACGGCTATCCGTTGTCGTACTCCATCTTCAACGGTGCGCAGTATGAGGGGCGCACGATGATTCCCATCATCGACGACTTCATCCAGCGTTTTAATATCAGGGACTTTGTCGTGGTGGCCGATTCGGGTCTTCTGAACAAGACCAACATAGATCTGCTGCGCCGGGCAGGCTACAAGTATATCCTCGGTGCGAGAATCAAGAAGGAGCCTTCCGATATCGTGGAGTGGATACTGGCACAGGAGAAGGTGTCTGGTACATACCATGAGTATGCCCGCAAGAACGGCGAGAGATTGATTGTGGGCTACTCAGAGCAGCGGGCCAAGAAGGATGCCCATAACCGTGAGAAGGGCATTGAGAGGCTGCGCAAGGCATATGGCAGCGGAGTGCTCACCAAGGCTTCCATTAACAGGCGTGGATATAATAAGTTCCTTACCATCAGCAAGGACGTACAGGTGGTCATCAACGAGGAAGAGATTGAGAACGATTCCAGATGGGACGGCCTGAAAGGCTACGTCACCAACACTAACCTTGATGCCGAGCAGGTCGTCGCCCAATATCACAGTCTCTGGTACGTGGAACGGGCTTTCCGTGTGACGAAGGGCAATCTGGAGGCAAGGCCGATATTCCATTTCACGGAGAAGCGCATCGAGGCGCACATCTGCATATGCTTCATTGCCTACAAAGTCTACAAGGAACTACAGCGTATCATCGTCCTGCATGGTGGTATCAACCTCAGCGTGGACAAGGTGATTGACATTGCCAAAACAATACCCACCATAAAGCTGAGCCTGCCATATGGTGATGCAGAGAGGGTAAAGACGTTATTTCTCACTGATAAGCACCTGCAGATTAAGCCACTCTTCGACATCAAGGCCATCCTTGACAAGGAGAGCAGTTAAACTAACAGGCGCACGCGCGAACAGGGTGACGCATCGCCGAAGTCAGGAAAGATAAGACTTTTCTTTTGAAACACCAAATTTTTCTGTTGTTTTTTACTTTCGATGGAAGAAAACATGGTTATTTTGCAGTCCAGCAGCTCGGTTTTGATTTCTTTCTTCTATTCTTTTTGCGCTGCAAATCCTTTAATGCGCATCCGGAACACCCATAACATGGGTCTGATGAATGCTTGATGGCAAGTATGATCCTATAGCCTGCATAGGCTATGGATAGGGCTATTACACTGAAGATTATAATATACTGTATCATCATATTTGTCTGAATTTATAATCCACATAATTGTTTGTAGGGACAGTTTGCGCAAGTCTTTCTGTCCTCGGTAGGTGTGAAATCGACAGAAGGCTCAAATATCTCCTCCAGTATGCCTGTCAACAGGCTTATAAACTCCTTGTCGTGCATCCTGATGTCATAGATTTTCTCCTTTCCGATAACGAGTGTCGGGTCTTCATTGGTGTGCTGTATGAATAGCAGCGCAGGTGTGACTGGGCATTTTTGGGGGTTGTGGCTCGCATTACTACTAATCAGGTGGGCATAAAGCATGGTCTGGATATAATAGTCAGCATGTTTCTGGGCATTGATGGGCCTTTCAAAGAGTTCTTCGACGGTATTCACCTTACTGGTCAGCGCCTTCCCGCCAGTTTTATAGTCAACCACTCTGATTCTCTCTCTTCCGCTGTCTGGATCGCTTATCATATCCAGTCTGTCGATGATGCCCCCGATTCTTACGGTCACATCGCCCCCTGTTGTGGGTACATCCAGATCACCCTGCACGTATTTTTCAAGTCCCAGGATGTGGAATGGCACCAATTGTTTGTCGATGGAGAGCAGTCGCTTGATATAATAGATAATCACTTCACGGTTGATAAGATGGAGTCCGTTCTCGGGTTCGTCAATCATCATTTCCTCATGAAACGCTTCATCCACAGCCCGTTCTATTTCGTGAGGATGTTTTTCGATGTATTCAATATCTTTGAGGGTAACCTGATACTGTTCAGAAGCCATTCTGCTATAAAGTATCTGGGAGGCTTTGTGGAAGATATTGCCGAACATTCGGTTGTCAATCAGGTCGTCTTCGTCGCTGTCTGGTTCTTTGATACCAGAGATATTATTATAATAGAACTGCAAGGGACAGCGCAAGTAACGGTTGATGAAAGTGGGGTAGATGCCTTTTTTCGCGATTCTGAACAGCGTGCTCATCGTTTTCTCATCCTTGACAACAGGTTTTGGAAGTATGGTCACCTGTTCCTGCCCGGCTTGCAATGACTTACGCAGAATATCATGGTTGCTCTCTACCATCATTTGCAGCATGAAGCGGCTCATTTCCCCCGTGTGTCCATCCTCTGTGGAGTTATTATAGATGATAGTAATATCTTCCGCCCTTTGCAGCAATCTATAGAAATAATAGGCGAATACTGCCACTTTATGATCTATAGTAGTCATACCGAATGCTTTTCGAATGGAGTAGGGGATGAAGCTTGTGTCACTAACGCCTTTCGGCATGTTGCCTTCATTGCACGACAATATCAGCACATGCTTGAAGTCAAGATTCCTTGTTTCAAGCACCCCCATTATCTGAATCCCTTCAATAGGTTCGCCGTGGAAAGGTATGGTGATGCTGTCTACAAGCTGGTATACCAGTTTTTGAATTGTAATTTCATCGGCAATCAAGTCACCTGAGCTGATTAGATTGCTCACTCTGTTGAGCAACGTATACATTCTGAATACTGCTTCCTGCTGGAAAGCATCGTTGCTGTCCTTGAGTTTCTCTGCTATTATTTTTGTAAGTGTGAGTGCAGATGGGATTATTTTGCCTTTATTAGCTTTGATTATGTCATCATCGATGAATGAGGCATAGGGATGATGAACAAGTCGTTTGTAGTTCTGCTTACCTTCGTATATACAGTAATTGAACCACTGCATGATGAACGAGCTTATCAGTGAGTCCTTCAGGGGATATCCGGTTGTTACATTCACCTTGTCGGTTTCGTCAGGCAGACAGTGGATAACGGTAGGAAGAATATGCTCGTCACACATCACAATAGCTGTTTCCTTGCCATCGGCATATCTGTTTTCTTCCCTAAGCCAGGCGCTCGCATACCTTGCCTGAATGTTCTCTGTGGTTGCGCTGATATATGTAATCTGCTTATTTCTGCAGAAATTGTTGTAAACACCATCACACTTGGTATCCAGTTCGTTAGGGAACATGATCAGATGCTGGGCTATAAAACGCCCGGCCTCGTTGTCAGTGTCGGTGTATGAAATGTCAAAATCCCAATAGAACTTGGCTTTCCCTACTTGCTGGATTCTCTTAAACAGCTTCTGTTCCACCTGATGAAGCAGGTTGAACCCCACGAAAATATACAGGTCGTAGTCTGTTTGCAACTGTTCTTGTTCTGCGATCTCACGATATAACATACCTTCATAGGCTATTCCCTGTTCCCGCAATGTACGTCTGTAGTCGTGATAGATATCGTTCAGGTGGTTCCACAATTCCAGAAACCTCTTTTTTAATTCCGAATTGTGGTCCTCACTGAAGTTGCTGAAGAACTTCTTTAGTACTTTCAACTGTTCTTCTGACAAGTATGACACGTCATCAAGTTCATGGATGTCAGTCAGATTCTTAAACACCTGATCGGCATCGGCCATGTTTTTATCGATATCGTCGAAGTCGGAGAGCAGCAACTGCCCCCAACTGTAGAAATG
This sequence comes from Prevotella sp., assembly GCA_017471245.1. Classification (GTDB taxonomy): domain Bacteria; phylum Bacteroidota; class Bacteroidia; order Bacteroidales; family Bacteroidaceae; genus Prevotella. The sequence goes on along the minus strand of JAFUVB010000034.1, from coordinate 92,332 downwards.
ATCAAGTGTCTCAGCCATTCCCGTACATCGGATGTAGCTTTTGTATAAGTCACAAACAAGCTTGATGTTGTCTGCCACAATCAACGTTGATTGATTACGGAAGAAATCGCTGATGGTAATGTACGAAGGGCTCCAGACGGGACGTTTTGCCAGTCTTGCAAGATGCGCATTCAAGAACAAAGATGCCCGCTTGTTCGGAAAGACCAATGCCACGTGCGACAAGTCAGTGCCATATTTCTCAAGCAGGTCGGTTGCTACGTATTCAAGAAAACTCCTCATGATTTCACTTCCACTATTTTATTATTATACACATACCACAGATAACCTTTCACGCTGCGGTGTCCCATGGATGTGAGAAGATTCATATATTCGCTCACCTGTCGATGATACTCCTCGCGTTCACGGCCGAATTTAAAGTCTACAACAATAGTTTTCTCTCCGTCGGTCATCACACGGTCGGGTCTGCGTTCTACTACATCACCCTGCTCATCCATATATACGATGCTGCATTCATTGAACAATTTCCATCTGCCGCTGAACCATTCCCTCACGCGTGGATTGGATAGGCGGTTCTCCAACATATCTTTAATCATTTTAGGAGACACATCCTCGTCGTAGAGAATACCGTCATTTTCGAGCTGTCTGAGCATGACAGGGATGTCGTCGGTTGTTTTGATTTGTGAGAAAACGCAATGCATCACATTACCTATTTTAATATATTGTTGTCGCTTTTGGTTCTCATGCTCCTCTGTTGAATCCTCTTCTTTCACGAAATCACGGCTTCGGTTGCTTTGCATAAACTCCACGTGGTTCTTGTACGACTCAATTCTTAGGTTAACGGGCATGGGCTGCCGCAAGAAAATATTGTCTTCGCCGTGCTTGCCATTATCCTCTTTTTTCACAGAAACACTACCGTATTCATAGACTACTGGGGCATTGTCGCCATCATCGTTTTGATATGTAGCACCATCGAGCGTTAGTTTTTCAATGACACTGCTGATGAGAGAACTCCTCGTACCCTTACCTTCTTTCTTTCCGATGACAAACAGATTCCTCGCTGCACGCGTGAACGCAACATACAGAAGATTCAGGTTGTCAACACAATTCTGAAGATGTTCGTGAGCATATTCTTTTTCAAAATAAGTTTCTGAAAGCCTTCCGCTATAGTCAACCGGCATGATGGGCAGTTGGTTATATGGGTATAGGTCGGGCGACTTGCACCAAAGTGTGCTTGTAAGTTCAAGAATCCAGTCGCAGAATGGAATGATTACATAGTTGAATTCCAATCCCTTAGACTTGTGTATGCTCATGAGCCTGATGCCGTTCATACTGCTGCTGTGAATGGTTTTCTTATGAATGCTGTCCTCCCACATCTGTAGGAAAGCTTCAAGATCAGTGCCGTATTCCTCGGTAAACGAAGAAAGCTGATCGTAAAAAGCACAAACGTATGCACTCTGATCATCGAGTTTATCGAGATGGAGCCATCTGAACAGCTCTTCCATCATGTCGATCAGTGGCATTCTCAGCAATTCATTCCGCTGCTCTTCAGTGATTTCCGGCATATCACAGTCGTTAATGAGTGTATATGCCTTCTCTACATTTGCGCGAGCCAGCATATTTTGTGGGTGCACAATCATCTCGCACATATTCACAAGACTCCTTACAGCCAATGAGAAGCTGAGTTGGAAGGCTTCATCGCTGATCACTTTCAGATGCTTTTGATGCTGTTGGAAGTATTCCGCTATCACTGGAATGTGTTTGTTTGCCCTTACCAGAATGGCTATTTCGTTCTCTTTCGCGCCAGCTTCAATGAGTTCGTTCACCGTGTCTGCAATCATCGACAACGTGTTTTCGTTATAGTCTTGCTTGGGCAACAGCGTTATCTTAACACCACCATCCTGCTTTTTACCGTCGGGAGTGTATTGAAACACATCGCCATAGGCGTGCAAGAGGTCTTCTGCTTCAGCGGGATTGACGGTCATTTCATTATCAAATTCTATCTTTCTTGCCTCTTCAAAGAATGCATTGTTGAAATCTACAATGTTCTTACATGAGCGATAGTTGACGTTCAAGGGTGTAACGCGGATTCTTTTTCCTGCTGAAGAAAGCTCGGTTTCAATGTTGTTCAGGAGTTTCCAGTCACCACTTCGCCATCTGTATATGCTCTGCTTCACGTCGCCCACTATCAGGTTCCTCGTCAGGTTCTCATGACTTGCGTAGCTGTCACGACTCATCGTTTCGTCAAGAAGTATCTGAAAATTCCGCCATTGGATAGTACTTGTGTCTTGAAACTCGTCAATCATGATGTGGTCAAGTGCTGTTCCAATCTTTTCAAATATAAATGGACTGTCGCTATCATCTATCAAATCGTGTAGGAACTGCTGCGTGTCGCTCAACAGGAAACTGTTGGATTCCTCGTTTAGTTCGCGCACTTCCTTTTCGATGTTCCCCAGAAGTCTGAGCTCGTTGATATGCCTTAATGAAATATCTGCTGTCAGATAGTTCTTCCACAGCGTTATTCTGGCTTGTTCAGCCTCACGGAGTAGGGGAATGAGTTCATTCTCTGCCAGTTGCAGAATCAGTTCTTTGTCGCTGCTTGTCTTGGTTGTCCATTTTGCAGCATCGCCAAGACACTTCTCAACAGTTGCGTTCAGGCACTTTTTGTCACTGAAATCATTGCCTCTTAGCTTCCTGAAATAGCTGCCGATACCTTTTTCCCTTCCGGCAAAAGAGTCGTATTGCAGATGGTTTCGTTCCAGGATATTCTCGAAACGGTCGGCAAATGCAGCCATTTCTGATTGCGCGCTCTCCTTGATTCTTACAAGTTCCTTCCTGTAGGCAGTGTAGAAGCCCTTCTTCTCGATGGCTTTTTTCAGCTGTTCGCTATTTGCCTTGTAGTAATCCTTGAATATAGTCTTACCGAATTTCTTAATGCTTCCGATTACATTCCAGCTTTTGTCATCTTCAATATTTTGCTCAATATAACCGATTATCCACTTCAACATTACATCATTCCTTGTCAGTTTCTCGATCATCATGTCTACTGCCAATTCTTCAACCTGATTATCGTTCAGTTCCAAGCGCAGGTTTGCCGACAGGTCAAGTTCCCTCGCGAGATTCCTAAGAATGGTCTGGAAAAAGCTGTCGATGGTTTCTACGTGGAAATAACTGTAGTTGTGAATCAGGTTCTTTAAGGCGATTCCTGCTCGTTCTGACACTTTCGACGGCGACATGTTCAAGCTGGATGTTACCTCATCCATGTAGATCTGCGATGACTTGGCACCTTTCCACAAACCATACAGCTGACTGAGGATTCGCGATTTCATTTCTTCTGTGGCTTTATTTGTAAAAGTCACGGCAAGGATGTTCTTGTATTTCTGCGGATTGTCAATCAGCAGTTTGATATACTCTATTGCCAAGCGGAATGTCTTCCCACTACCTGCACTCGCTTTATAGACAGTCAGTTGTGGTTTGTTGTCTCTGCTATTTGTCATATTCATTCTCTTTGCCAATCACCTTTGCGTTTTAAAGTATCTTTTCACCAGTCGCTGAACAGTTCGAAACCAGCCCTGAAACCGATGCCGTCGTATTTTGCATTTTTTGTTGCAATGAACAGCCCGAATGAAAACAGCCTGTTGGTGAATCCATAGCCCCATTCCGTGTATGGATGTAGCCCATGTGCCAGCAGCGAACTTACATAGATGCGTTCCATTTCCATGATTTTTCCTACGACTGGGAGCCTTGACATCAGCATGAGTGGTGATTCGTAGGTGGCATTAGCACGCACATAGTAGTCGGATGAATTATAATAAGTACGATTTAATAGCTGAAATTCTCCTGTCCAGTCGTCATTCCATCCGCCTGGCATGTTATCTTCCCTGAAGTTTTCATAGTCAAGGAAATAGCAGTCTTTATCTTTGTTGGTGTACATACCTGTGCCGAACCGCATGGAAAGTGAGCGGAGCCGATGGAATTTGCGCAACCAAATGACATCTGCTTCCAATCTTCCGTAGTTCATGTTTGCCTGTCCTATGCCGCTGATACCTTGTTCATAGTTTACCGTAATGATAGGACCTTTCCATCCCCAAGGTCTGATCTGAGTCTCCACCATCGGCGCAAGCGAATAATAGGTGGCTGGCTTTCCTGCTTCATGAAATACGCTCTTTTCAACCGCTGAGCGCCTGTGATAGGTAATACCGCCACCAATGCTTAACCGGTCAGATAAGTCATAGTTCGTCGTAATCTTGGTATACATATCCTTGAAGTAGTCAAGATTAGACATCGACCATACGGTTGAGTCCTGCCCCTCTTCTTTCAGTTTGTCTATTACGGTAGAATTGTAGATGCGGTTACCGTTGCCGATGTTCACTTCAACATACCCATTCCTGCTCTTCTGATAAGTATATCTGACCGGAATGCGGAAATAAAACTGCTCCTGTTTAAATGTATAGCCGAGTCGAGCATTCAGAGAGAGTTCGCTTTCGGGAGAAAAAGAATACTGCACACGCAGTTTTGATTTGTATGTAATACCTTTTTTAGGGTTATAGCCAAAATAGAGCGGATTCAAGATAGGGGATATACGGAAATATCCTTGGTCGTTGCTTCCGAAATTACCTTTGATGCGATTCACGAGGTTATCGCCGATGGCATCCCAGAATATGGTTTTCCAAATGGATTTCTTGTGATTGCGGCGGGGCAGACTGTCATGTGCGCGGTTGATGGAATCCTGAACATCATAGAGTTTTCGGATGTTGCTGGGGAGTGGGGTGGGGCGTATGCTGTCCATCAGCGCCATCTCATGACAGTCGAGAATAGTGTCGGGAAGTGTCGTTGGGGCATCAAATTCAACATAATAATCACTTTTGATTTCATTGCCGAGATACTTAAACGTGGCATCAATGTTTAGCATCTTGGGAATTAGCGACTTATAGCCGCTGTTGCCCATCGTTGAATTCATGTCGAAGCGTATCATGTCGTACTCTCCATTGAAATTAAAACTGATGATTCTGCCTGTCAGAATGTCAACGATAGCCTTTCCGCTCACCAGCTGCGTATTGTATTTCCGAGGTCGGAATATCACTTCGGCCCTGCCATCAGTGAGGTATGATATACCGTATCTGTAGAGAATCTGGTTTTTCTGGTTGAAAGGGGAGAGGATATGATCATTGAACAGTGTGACATTATACAGGTTTGGCGTACTCATGTTCATCACTGTGGGCAGCGTGTTCTTATGTCTTGGTACGGTTCCTACGGCAACTTGCCTTGAAGAATGAATGTTGCCTAAATCTTGGAATTGAATCCTTGAATAGAACTCTCCTGCAAAATCTGAATTATTTTTGCGTGCGAGCACATACATCGACGGCACGGTGAGCAGCAGCTTGTTCTTTTTCAGTGTAGAGACAGTGAAGCGCACATACAAGTTCATGCAGGAATCTTTCACGTTGAACTGTAGCATGCTTCTGTAATTGAACATGCGATTCAGCACGAGACTGTCGTTGTATTCCTGCTGGCTCATTGCATAAATGCCCTGTTTACAACCAAAAAGGCATAGCAAAATGATGGTTATGACTTTTCTAACTACCAATATGAACGCAAAATTACAAAAAAATCCTCTAATGCATGCACATTAGAGGATGATATTTTCTGTAAATTTCAAAAAATCTCTTCTTATCCAAGGTACTTCATCAGGATTTTGGCGTTTCCGCTATCTCTGAGTTTCGCGATGCTCTTCTCGCGAATCTGGCGTACACGTTCACGAGTCAACCCGAGCTGATCGCCAATCTCTTCAAGACCTTTTTCGTGGCATCCGATACCAAAACACTCACGTATAATCGTGATTTCTCTTTCCTTGAGCACCTTTGAAAGCACGGTGTTGAGCTCCTGAGCCATACTTTCATGATCAACCATGCGGTCTGTACGGCTGTCATCTCCACTTGGCATCACGTCAAGCATACAGTTGTCCTCGCCATCCTGGAAGGGAGCATCGATGCTTACATGGTGTCCGTCGGCAGCAAGACTCTGTCCAATCTTCTCTTCATCCAAGTTGGTTGCCTCTGATAATTCAGAAACACTTGGATGGCGCTGGTTTTCCTGCTCGAATCTGTTGATTTCATGATTTATCTTGCTTAAGCTGCCCACCTGATTGAGAGGAAGTCTCACAATACGACTTTGCTCTGCAATAGCTTGCAGAATGCTCTGGCGAATCCACCAAACAGCATAGCTGATGAACTTGAACCCACGCGTCTCATCAAACTTTTGTGCAGCCTTAATCAGCCCGATATTGCCTTCGTCAATCAAGTCTGTCAGTGTGAGTCCTTGATGTTGGTATTGTTTGGCAACGGAAACAACAAACCTGAGGTTCGCAGTAACCAGTTTATCCTTTGCACGTTCACCTTCGGGACCACCTTTGCGAATCTTTTGTGCCAATTCAATTTCCTCATCGATGGAAATCAATGGTGCTCGTCCGATTTCAACGAGATACTTATCAAGTGCCTCACTTGAACGGTTTGTAATACTTTTTTGAATTTTTAGTTGTCTCATCCTTTAACCCTAAAACATCTTTTAATTACCTGATAATCAGGCATATAACACAATTATATACTAAAATCGTTGCAAAAATACAAAAAAAAACAATACGTTGTACTCCTAATATGGTTAAATTCAATTAAATTAATCCACATTTTCACATTTTTATTTTTACAATTAAAAAAAATATAATCGGCATTATGATAAATAGGATATATTGAGAATGAGATAAAGAGATATAATTTGATTTTAGAACAATAAAGTAATCCTGAATTGAGAACTAAAAAAATAGATAGGTAACGTCCATTTTAAACCCTCCCTCCCTATATAAAAAAAAGTTTTACCAGCACCTGAGCAAAAACACTTGATAATTAGGCAATTGCGAGAAATTAACTGGCACCTGAACCAGCACCCGATCCGGCACCTAACGCTATAATCATTGACCGCTTACCATTGACCGTTTTACCATTGAGCATTGACCGTTTACCATTGAACATTGACAGTTGACCATTGAACATTGATCGTTGACCATTGAGCATCGACCAATGAGGATTGATCTTTGACTATTATACAATGAGCAATGAGTGATTCATAGTAAAGAAACACGATATTAGTTATAGTTTCTTCAATATGATTAAAATCGTCAGTAGGTGCCGCATTAGGTGCAGGATCGGGTGTAGGATCTGGTGCCAGTTAATTTCTCGCAATTACCTAACTATCAATAGTTTGTGCTCAGGTGCCGAATAATTCTATTTTTTATTGCAAGAAGCAGTGAAAATCATTGAAGAAATGATTGTCAATGGTTAGTTTTCAATGGTCAAAGGGAAACGGTCAATGATCAATGCTCAATGTCAATGGTTCAAAACCTATGCTTTTGAGAAGTAAAAACTTATGTTTTGAGAGCTGAAATCTATGCTTTTGATTGCCAATAACTATGATTTTGGTTGTTTAAACCTAAGCTTTTGGCATACTATTGCACATGCATATTTCACAGAATGACGATTCTATCTCCAAGTGTGACATTAATACTCTTCACAAAACGATAAAAGTAGAATTGAGAAAATGATTCACTGATTTGTGCAATGGATATTAAAAAGTAACTTAAATTTTATGGTGATATAGTTTTGTTTCAGGAAAAAGTCGTAATTTTGTATTTTCAAATCATATGAATTGTAGATTCAGAGCAAATGATTTGTAGATTAAGATCAGATGAATTGTAGATTCAAATTAGAAGAAAAGTTGATTCCACTCATATGGGCGAATATATAAGAATTAAAAATGCACGTGTAAACAACCTGAAGAATATCAGCCTTGATATTCCTCGTGATAAATTCATAGTCGTAGCTGGTGTTTCAGGATCAGGAAAGTCTTCTTTGGCATTTGATACGTTATATGCTGAAGGTCAAAGGCGCTATGTAGAGTCGTTATCGAGTTATGCGCGGCAGTTTCTTGGCAGAATGAGCAAGCCGGAATGTGATTACATCAAGGGGCTTCCGCCAGCTATTGCGATTGAACAAAAGACGATAGCCCGCAATCCAAGGTCAACCGTGGGTACGAGTACCGAGGTTTACGAATACTTGAGGTTGCTTTTTGCCCGCATCGGCAAGACCTATTCGCCAATAAGCGGACAATTGGTGAAAAAGCACTCCACAGAAGATCTTGTCAGCTGTATAAAACAGTATAGCAAAGGAACAAGATATGCATTGCTCTCCCCTATTCATATTCCTGAAGGACGCACACTTGCCAAGCAATTGGAAATGTATAACAAACAAGGATATGTAAGGTTATTTCACAATGGTGACTTCATAAGAATCGATGACTTCTTGGCTGATGCTGATGAGCAGGGGACATCCTGTGATTCGAAGGAGCTTGATCATCATCACGGATTATGGTTAGTCGTCGACCGTTTGTCTGTCGACGATTCACAAGATGCCATATCCAGGCTTATTGATTCATCTGAAACAGCATTCTACGAAGGCAATGGCGAGTGCCGACTGATGTTCCTTCCAAGTAAGATTTGTTATGATTTTTCAATACGTTTCGAGGCAGACGGAATCAGGTTTGATGAGCCAAACGACAACATGTTCTCATTCAATTCGCCGTTGGGAGCCTGTCCTGAGTGTGAAGGCTTCGGTTCTATTATTGGAATTGATGAGAAACTTGTCATTCCCAACACATCATTGAGCGTATATGACGGATGCGTGCAGTGCTGGCATGGTGACAAAATGAAAATCTGGCAAGAAGAATTCTGTCGCCGTGCAGCCAAAGATGATTTCCCGATTTTTGAGCCTTACTACAGTCTGACCACCCGCCAAAAGGACATGTTGTGGCATGGTCTGCCGTCAGATTCTAAGGATATACACGAACAAGTGTCTATAGATGCTTTCTTCCAGATGGTTAAGGAAAACCAGTATAAGATTCAATATCGCGTGATGATGAGCCGATACCGAGGCAAAACCACCTGCCCGGTATGTCATGGTACACGTCTTAAGCCCGAATCTGATTATGTAAAGATTGGCGGAATGAGCATCACCAATTTGGTTGAGATGCCCATCGGCGAATTGAAACAATGGTTTGACCATCTTGAACTCGACGAACATGACAAGAATATAGCAAAAAGGCTGTTGACGGAAATTAACAGTAGGCTGCAATTCCTTGTAGATGTGGGACTTTCTTATCTTACATTAAATAGACCGTCGAACACTCTTTCGGGCGGCGAAAGCCAGCGAATCAACCTGACCACCTCGCTTGGTTCCAGCCTGGTTGGTTCGCTATACATCCTTGACGAGCCAAGTATCGGACTGCATTCAAGGGATACGTTCAGGCTCGTTCATGTGTTAAAGGAACTGCAGAGCATCGGAAATACGGTCATTGTCGTAGAACACGACGAGGATATCATCCGATCCGCTGATTATCTGATAGATATCGGTCCTGATGCAGGGCGGCTTGGAGGAGAGATTGTGTTCCAAGGTGATGCTTCGAACATTGATCGGAATGAAGCAGAACTTGTGAAGAAATATCCTGACAGCTATACCATCAAATACCTGATAGGGGCAGAAACCATCGATGTTCCACACAGCCGCCGACCGTGGAACATGGCTATCGAGTTGAAAGGCTGCAGGATGAACAATCTGAAAGGCATCGACGTGAAATTCCCGTTGAATGTGTTCACGGTGGTGACTGGCGTTTCCGGAAGCGGCAAATCATCGCTTGTGAAGGGCATTCTCTACCCTGCCATGAAGCGCCATCTGAACGAAGTGGCCGACATTCCCGGTGATTATGTCTCACTGAATGGCGACTGGCAGCAGATCACACATGTGGAAATGGTTGACCAGAACCCCATCGGCAAGAGCACGCGCAGCAATCCTGCCACCTACGTGAAAGCATATGATGCTGTACGCGAATTGTTTTCCGAGCTTCCGTTGTCAAAACAAATGGGGTTTTCTGCCCAGTATTTTTCATTTAATGCCGATGGCGGACGGTGCGAAGAATGCAAGGGTGCCGGTGTGAAAACAGTTGAAATGCAGTTCATGGCCGACCTTGTGCTCGAGTGTGAAGCGTGCCATGGACAGCGTTTCAAGCACGACATTCTGGATGTGAAATACGAAGGAAAAAGCATTAACGATGTGCTTGAAATGACTGTTAGTGAGGCAATTGAGTTCTTCGGCAATTGTAAAGAGAAAGAATTCAAGAGTTCGTGTTCAATGATAGTGAACCGTTTGAAGCCGTTAGAGGAGGTTGGACTTGGCTATATCAAATTAGGTCAGAGTTCATCCACCTTGTCTGGAGGTGAAAACCAGCGTGTGAAACTGGCTTATTACATAGGTCAGGAGAAGTCGTCCCCTACCCTTTTTGTGTTTGATGAACCCACCACAGGGCTTCACTTCCATGATATCAAGCGACTGCTTCATGCCTTCGACCAGTTGATAGAGCGCGGTCACACCGTCATTGTAATAGAACACAATATGGATATCATAAAATGTGCCGACTACATGATCGACTTGGGACCAGACGGAGGCGACAAAGGCGGAATGATTGTATGCACAGGAACTCCTGAAAAGGTGGCTTCTTGCAAAGAAAGTATTACGGGAAAATACCTGAAAGAAAAGCTTGGGATGAATTAGATGGTTGTTTTCAGAGCGGCAAACGGGACTCGAACCCGCGACCCTCGGCTTGGGAAGCCAATGCTCTACCAACTGAGCTATTGCCGCAAAATGTCTTTCTGAAAACTAAAGACGCTGATGAGCGCCTCGTTTGAGCCGATACCGGGACTCGAACCCGGGACCTACGCATTACGAATGCGTTGCTCTACCAACTGAGCCATATCGGCAATATGCATTCTTTTTGTAAATGCGGTGCAAAGGTAATATAAATCTTTGAACTACGAACTGAGATTCTTGAATTTTATAATTAGTTAACAATCGCAGAGTGTATAATCGTTGAACAATTAAACCTGTTTCAAGGAGCGCAGCCTGCCACTTCTGAACGTGTTCCGAGCATTGTGATCATCTCACAGTGATATGAAAACAGCCCTGCTTCACCTCATATTTGATGTAGCAGCGATTGCTTTTCCGCATGTCGTTGAGCACTTCCGACAAAACGAATTTCAAAGAATCGTTTCTCACTTGGCGACGTTTTTCACCCGGCGGTTCCACGGTTTTATACCTATTATACGAGATGTCGAATGTGGTTCCATATAAGTGGCATGAGTTTTCCGTAGCATTGCCATTGTAGTTGCGCAGTTTTACAACGTCATCCTGCGTTCTCAAGACACTTGTCACGATAAACTGATGCATGGGAATGTTCTTTAACTGAAGACTATCGTAGAAAGCCCTGCCTATATCGTTCAATAACACGGCTGCCCGAGGCACGAGATAAGGTATGCTGCGATACATCCTGTCTACATGATAATAGGGACTTACCGACATGTATACCAGCTCCTTTTTCCTCGCTTCTGCATCTTGACGGTTCTTTACGGGTGATACGCCCCACTTGTTTGCAGCAATTATCTGCACTTGCTGGCTGTCTGGAAAGGCATCGGCATAGCGCGCAACGCTGAAAATACGGTGTTTGGCGGGAGTTCCGTCACGGTTGAAGAACCTGCTTTCGCCGTTATTCCAATTCCTTGCCCTGCTATTTGCTTCAAAAGGAACAGGTTCGTCGTTGCCGGGAGCCTGTTCTTTCGATTTTTCTTTGCCCTCCTCTTTGTTGTTTTTCAGCCTTGATTCTTCTATTTCCTTATCTTTTGTTGAATTGTCGGTTAATTTTGCTGTTTCTGCCGATGGCTTTATGTCGGTTTCAGAAGCATCTTGCCCGTCACCAGTCAATGCCAATTCCTGCTGATCCTCCACTCGGTCGGTTCTTTCATCGGCAATTCTTGGGAAGGCAAGCCGTATGATGGCGAGCAGTAAAACGATGATGCTGAACGCTGCTAAATATTGGTTCTTTGTTATTTTCATTTGTTTTTTTCGATTTTTTATGGCACAAAGGTATTAAAAAATATACGAATATCGAAATGATTTTGTAATTTTGCAGAAAAATTTAGTAACAAGTGACAGAAAAGCATGTTGTTTTGGAGGATATAGACCCCGTGGTTTTCTACGGAGTCGGCAATTCTCATTTGCAGATGATTAAGGCTCTTTATCCCAAATTGCGCATAGTGGCAAGGGATAACGTGCTCCGTGTGCTGGGCGATGAGGAGCAAATGAATGTCTTTTGCCGTCAGATTGAGATGATGCGTCAGCACATTGTGAAATACAACCGTATCAACGATGAAGATATTATCGACATTATCAATGGTGAGAAGACCAAGGATGATGCCGTGAAAGGTGTGGTTGTATACAGCGTTTCAGGCCGTCCCATCAAAAGCAGGAGTGAGAATCAGCAGAAACTGATTGATTCCTTCGAAAAGGATGATATGATTTTCGCCGTCGGTCCGGCAGGAACCGGCAAGACATACCTCAGCATTGCGCTCGCAGTCAAGGCTTTGAAGGAGAAGCAAGCCAAGAAAATCATCCTCAGCCGCCCAGCTGTTGAAGCCGGAGAGAAGCTCGGATTCCTGCCCGGCGATATGAAAGACAAGATCGATCCTTATCTTCAGCCGCTCTATGATGCACTGGAAGACATGATACCAGCCGTGAAACTGCAGGACATGATGGAAAAACACATCATCCAAATAGCCCCGCTTGCATTCATGAGAGGTCGCACTTTGAGCGATGCAGTGGTCATTCTCGACGAGGCGCAGAACACCACTTCCGCCCAGATACGTATGTTCCTGACCCGCATGGGATGGAATACGAAGATGATTGTTACCGGTGATATGACTCAAGTAGACCTGCCGCGCGAAACGAAAAGCGGCCTCCGCGAAGCCATGCAGATACTGAAAGGCATTGAGGGCATTTCGTTTGTGGAGCTGAACAAGAAAGATATCGTGAGGCATAAGCTGGTCACTCGTATCGTCAATGCATACGAAGACTATGACAGAAACAACAAAAGAACAAATTAAACAATAATAAAATGAAGGCATTAACAAGAACAGATTTCAATTTCGAAGGTCAGAAAAGCGTTTATCATGGCAAGGTGCGCGACGTGTATAACATCAACGACGACTTGTTGGTAATGGTTGCCACCGATCGCATTTCTGCCTTTGATGTCGTATTACCAAAGGGTATTCCGTTCAAAGGACAGGTTCTCAACCAGATTGCAGCTAAGTTTCTCGACACCACGACCGACATTTGTCCCAACTGGAAACTCGCTACGCCCGACCCGATGGTTACCGTAGGCCTGAAATGTGAAGGCTTTCGCGTGGAAATGATTATCCGTTCAATCCTCACCGGCTCTGCTTGGCGAGAGTATCAGAAAGGATGTCGCGAGTTGTGCGGTGTGAAACTGCCCGACGGAATGCGCGAGAATGAGCGCTTCCCCGAGCCGATTATCACCCCGACAACCAAGGCCGACGAAGGTCACGACATGAATATCTCCAAGGAAGAAATAATCGCTCAAGGCATTGTAAGCAAGGACGACTATGAGGTTATGGAGGATTACACGCGCCGTATCTTCGCTCGTGGACAGGAAATAGCCGCCAAGCAAGGCCTGATTCTCGTTGACACGAAGTATGAATTCGGCAAGCGCGACGGCAAAGTGTATCTTATCGACGAGATCCACACTCCCGACTCAAGCCGATATTTCTATGCCGACGGCTATGAAGAGAAGTTTGCGAAAGGCGAACCTCAGCGCCAGCTCTCCAAGGAGTTCGTGCGCCAATGGCTCATTGAGCATAATTTCATGAACGAACCAGGTCAGGTGATGCCCGAAATCACAGATGAGTATGCCGAGAGCGTAAGCGACAGATACATCGAGCTGTATGAACACATCGTCGGAGAGAAGTTCGATAAGGCTGTGGAAGAAGGTGACATCGCTCAGCGCATAGAACACAACGTGGCTTCCTATCTGTCGGCGATGAAGAAATAGCAAGAATCCATAACACACTTTCTCATGTATCAGCAGGAAACGATTACACCTTATAACACAAATGGTGAGGAAAAGAGCAGGCAGGTGGAGCAGATGTTCGACCATATTGCACCTACCTACGACTCGCTAAATCACCGTTTGTCGTGGGACATAGACAAGGCGTGGAGGCGAAAAGCCATCAGGCAGATTCTTCCATACGCCCCACGAAAGGTGTTGGACATAGCAACGGGAACCGGCGACTTCGCCATTCTCGCTGCAAAAATGCTGAAACCTGAAACGCTTATCGGTGTTGACCTGTCGGAAGGTATGATGAAAATAGGGCGTGAGAAAGTGGAACACGAGCAGCTTGGCGACATCGTTTCGTTCAGGAAAGAAGACTGCCTGTCGATGAGTTTCGCCGATAATGCTTTCGATGCGGTGACTGCCGCCTTCGGAATACGTAATTTCCAGGATCTCGACAAGGGGCTCAGCGAGATGTGCCGTGTGCTGAAACCAGGCGGTCATCTCAGCGTAGTGGAGCTGTCACAACCGGTATCTTTCCCCATGAAACAGCTGTTCTGGATCTACAGCCACACCCTTTTGCCACTTTACGGAAAGATAATCTCTAAAGACAAACATGCCTACAAATACCTAATCAACACCATTGAAGCATTCCCGCAAGGGGAGCAAATGGTGGGAATATTGAAGAAAGCGGGATTCCGCGACGCACGTTTCAAACGCCTCACTTTTGGTATCTGCACAATGTATATAGCAACTAAATAAACGAAAAAATATGGACAAATACGGCTTGATAGGCTATCCGTTAGCTCACTCTTTCTCTATCAGTTATTTCAATGAGAAGTTTCAGAACGAAGGAATTGATGCAGAGTATATCAATTTCGAGATTCCCACGATCGAAGCTTTGCCCGAAGTGCTTGCGTCGAATCCTGAACTGAAAGGTCTGAACGTTACTATCCCTTACAAGCAGCGCGTTATGAGCTATCTTGATGCCATCAGTCCCGAGGCAAGAGCTATCGGAGCGGTGAACGTCATCAAGGTTGAGCACCGCGGAAACGATGTTCGCCTGAAAGGATTCAACAGTGATGTCATCGGATTCACCAAGAGCATAGAGCCTCTTTTGGAGCGTTACCACAAGAAAGCATTAATTCTTGGAACGGGCGGAGCATCGAAAGCCATTGACTACGGGCTGAAATCGTTGGGGCTTGAGACCGTTTTCGTGAGCAGATACGAGCGTCCCGGCACCATACAATATGAGCGAATCACTCCCGATGTTGTGAAAGAATACAACGTTATCGTGAATTGCACGCCCTGCGGCATGTTTCCTCATTCAGACGAGTGCCCGAATCTTCCTTACGAAGCAATGGACAGCCACACCATTCTCTACGATTTGATCTACAATCCCGACGAAACCATGTTCATGTATAATGGGAAAAAGCAGGGCGCTACCGTGAAAAACGGTTTGGAAATGCTTCTCTTGCAGGCTTTCTCCAGTTGGGAGTTTTGGAACGGAAAGGTATAATTAAACAGGAATTTGATATGAAGAATAGCGGCTGTCTGATATATTTGCTGACGTTGGGAGTGCTGATTGTGGTCTTGTTCCTGCCGTCGATAGCCTATGAATCCACCGGAGACAGCTTGGGGTTCGGCGGATTGTTGGGAATATTGCTTGGAATCACAGCCGTGGTTTTTGCGGGATGGTATGTGTATGTGCATAAATTCCAGAATCCTTCACTCAGTGAACTTGACAGCATACATGCCCTTGAGGTTCAGGCAAAGCAAATTGAAAGCAAGCAATATTCAGATAATAAGAAGAAAAACGTAAAAGATGCCGCCTCTGAAGCTAAGAAAACACCGTCGTTCATGTTCGAAAAGCGGTATCTTGGCGCATTGTTCTGGGCGATAATCCTATGTACAATCGTTTCGTGCGAATATAGTATGGTGACAGATTCGCCCGAAGGAACGCCCAATGTCACGGTATGGAACGCCGACAACATACCTCTTCCCCACTTGACCGATGGTCGTCAGTATGTTTCCAATCCCGATACGGTGCTCAATCAGCAAACTGTTGATTCCCTTAATCTTGTCTTGAAGAAGCTTGACGATGAGGTTGGCATAGAGTCTGCGGTAATTGTTGTCAACTATATCGAGAATCAAGATGCGTTCAGAATGGCTCAAGACGTGGGCAATAAATACGGTGTGGGACGCAAGGAAACCGATAAAGGTCTGGTGATAGTTGTAGCCTACAAGGACCGTAAGTATTTCATTGCCCCCGGAAGAGGGCTTGAAAGCCATCTCACAGATGCCGACTGCAGCCGGTTGGCAAGAAATTATCTCACTCCGTTCCTAAAGGTTGAGAATCCCGATGCTGCGCTGATGTCACTCATTAATGCCACTTACGCGCTGGCAGTGGAAAAGAGAAGTCTCGAAGAACCATCATCCGAGGATCTCGTTCCTAAGTATGAATCCTCCGAAACTGCCGATGCGTTTGCCATCAGCTTGGGTATCATCTTCATGCTGCTGTTCATCTACTCCATTTTGAATAAGAAATACGGTTGGATTGTGTTAACTGCCATGGCGGGAACAGGCTATACCGGCTTCGGAAGATCACGAATGGGCGGCGGATCTAATACCTGGGGCGGCGGCTTCGGAGGAGGTTTCGGCGGCGGTTCCTTTGGTGGCGGCTACGGCGGAGGTAGCTTCGGCGGCGGCGGTGCCGGCGGAGGATGGTGATGAAAAGATATTTAAGAATACACATTATTATAATTAATAAAAGAAGAATATGAAAAAAGGTATTATTGGAATTATCGCTATTGTTGCGGTAGCAGTATTGTATGGCATCAGTGCATACAATGGAATGGTTCGTGATCAGGAGTCGGCAACAACTGCATTGGCAAATGTGCAGTCAGCATACCAGCGCCGTGCCGATCTGATTCCCAATCTTGTGGAAACCGTGAAGGGCTATGCCAAGCATGAGGAAGAGACCTTCAAGGGTGTGGTTGAGGCCCGCGCAAAGGCAACACAGATCACTCTCGACCCGACAAACCTCACCCCCGAGAAGCTTCAGGAGTTCCAGAAAGCACAGGGAGAATTAGGTTCAGCTCTCGGAAAACTGATTGCCGTTCAGGAGAATTATCCCGAATTGAAGGCCAATGAGAACTTCAAGGACCTGCAAGTGCAGCTTGAAGGAACAGAAAATCGCATCAACGAGGCTCGCAACAAGTATAACTCTGTGGTTCAGACCTATAATACAAGCATCCGTTCATTCCCCAAGAACTTGTTTGCAGGCATGTTCGGGTTCGACAAGATGAATAAGTTTGAGGCAGAAGCAGGTGCTCAGAGTGCTCCTAAAGTGTCATTTGATTAATCTATAAAGCGTCATTTGATAATTATATAATGTGTCATTTGACGAACATATCTTGTATTATCAGTAATAATAGATGAACAATCGATATATGATGCGTGGCGTTAGTGCCGCCAAAGAAGACGTTCACAACGCCATCAAGAACATCGATAAAGGAATCTTTCCGCAGGCATTCTGCAAGATTATCCCTGATATCCTCGGCGGCGACCCGGACTATTGCAACATCATGCATGCCGACGGGGCTGGCACAAAGTCAAGTCTTGCCTACATTTATTGGAAGGAAACCGGCGACTTATCTGTGTGGAAGGGCATCGCGCAGGATGCTATTGTGATGAATACCGACGACCTTTTGTGCGTGGGAGCTGTTGACAACATCCTCGTGAGCAGCACTATCGGGCGCAACAAGATGCTCGTTCCCGGTGAAGTGATTTCTGCAATCATCGCCGGAACCGACGAACTGCTTGCCGAACTGCGCGATATGGGAATCGGAATCTACCCCACCGGCGGCGAAACAGCCGACGTGGGCGACCTGGTGCGCACCATTATTGTTGACAGCACGGTTACTTGCCGCATGAAGCGAAGTGATGTAATCAACAATGCCAACATACGTCCCGGAGACGTGATCGTAGGTCTGAGCTCCACGGGCATAGCTTCTTACGAGCGGAAATATAACGGCGGGATGGGCAGCAATGGGTTAACGTCGGCCCGACACGACATGTTTGCCAAGTATCTGGCAGAAAAATACCCCGAGAGTTTCGATCATCAAGTGCCGCAAGAGCTGATCTACAGCGGCAAATACCATCTTACGGATGCCGTTGAGGGTGCTCCTGTGGATGCAGGGCTATTGGTGCTCTCCCCTACCCGCACGTATGCCCCCGTCATCAAGAAGATGCTGGACGAGCACCGGGCAGATATCCACGGCATGGTGCACTGCACTGGCGGCGCACAAACCAAGGTGCTTCATTTCGTAAACGACAACTGCCGCGTGGTGAAAGACAATATGTTCCCTGTTCCTCCTCTGTTCCGAGCCATCCATGAATGCTCCGGCACCGACTGGAAAGAGATGTATCAGGTGTTCAACATGGGTCATCGCATGGAGATCTACGTGAGTCCCGAAGTGGCAGACCAGATCATCGGCATTTCGAAATCGTTCAACATCGATGCCCAGGTGGTAGGTCACATCGAAGAAGGGCGCCGCTCACTGACCATCAGGAGCGAGTTCGGGGAGTTTAATTACTGACATTTGCCGTCGGCCGCAGAATGAATAAGGAATCAGAAACACTACAGAATGGAGAATAACAGTATATTGCAGAAGCTTGACGGTCTGGAATCCCGCTTCGAGGAAGTGTCCACATTGATCACCGATCCCAGCGTGATTGCCGACCAGCAACGCTTCGTGAAGCTGACGAAAGAGTATAAAGACCTGGGCGATGTGATGGATGCCAGGAAGCGATACATAGCTTGCCTGAATTCAATAGCAGAGGCAAAGGACATACTTGCCAACGAAGAAGACCCCGAAATGAAGGAGATGGCGCGCGGAGAACTCGCTGTGAACGAGCAATTGCAGCCAAAACTGGAAGAGGAAATCAAGTTGGCGCTCGTGCCGAAAGACCCGGAGGATGCCAAAAACGTACAAATGGAAATCCGTGCAGGCACTGGCGGCGACGAAGCATGCCTCTTTGCGGGCGACTTGTTTCAGATGTACAAGAAGTATTGCGACTCTAAGGGGTGGAATTTGTCAGTAACCAGCGTGAGCGAAGGTGCCGTCGGCGGCTACAAAGAGATAGATTTCGCCGTGAATGGTGCCGATGTCTACGGCACTTTGAAATATGAAAGCGGCGTGCATCGTGTGCAACGGGTTCCCGCAACTGAGACCCAGGGGCGCATGCACACCTCTGCCGCGACGGTAGCCGTGCTTCCCGAGGCCGACAAATTTGAGGTTCACATCAACGAAGGAGAAATAAAATGGGACACATTCCGATCAAGCGGTGCCGGCGGACAGAACGTCAACAAGGTGGAATCGGGTGTTCGCCTGCGCTATATGTGGAAGAATCCCAACACGGGACAGACGGAAGAGATCCTCATTGAGTGCACTGAGACGCGAGATCAGCCCAAGAACAAGGAGCGCGCACTGTCGAGACTGTACACCTTTATCTACGACAAGGAGCACCAGAAGTATATGGACGACATCGCGTCGAGGCGCAAAACGCTGGTGAGCACGGGCGACAGGTCGGCGAAAATCCGCACCTATAACTTCCCGCAAGGGCGCGTCACCGACCACCGCATCGGCTATACCACGCACGACCTGAGCGGTTTTCTCGGCGGAAACATTCAGGATATGATCGACGCACTCACCGTTGCCGAGAATGCAGAAAGGCTCAAAGAGACTGAGCTATAGCACAGAAATCATACAGAACATTAAATCCAAGAACCATGACAAGACAGGAATTGATAGAGCAGATCAAGCTGAAAAGGAGTTTCCTCTGCGTTGGGCTCGACACAGACCCCAAGAAAATGCCCCAGTGTGTATTCGATTTGTATGACCCCATCTTCGAATTCAACAAGGCAATCATCGATGCCACGGCGCCCTATTGTGTGGCTTTCAAGCCCAATCTGGCATTCTACGAGGCCTACGGCATCAAGGGAATGAAGGCGTTTATTAAGACCATCAACTATATTAAGGAAAGTCATCCGCATCATTTCATTATTGCCGATGCCAAGAGAGGTGACATCGGAAACACGTCGGCTATGTATGCGCGCACCTTCTTCGATGAATACAACGTGCATTCGCTCACTGTTGCGCCCTATATGGGTGAGGACAGCGTGAAGCCTTTCCTCGATTACGAAGGCAAATGGGTGATCTTGCTCGCCCTGACAAGCAACAAAGGGTCGGCCGATTTCCAGCTTACGGAGAGCAAAGAGGGCATGCGGCTGTTCGAAAAGGTGATTCTTGAAAGTCAGAAATGGGGCACTCCTGAGAACATGATGTATGTGGTGGGTGCCACCCAAGGCAGGATGTTCGAAGACATACGTCGCATTGCGCCCCGCCATTTCTTGCTTGTTCCCGGCGTTGGAGCGCAAGGAGGCAGCTTGGAAGAGGTGTGCAAATATGGCATGAACAGCGATTGCGGCCTGCTTGTCAACTCTTCGCGCGGCATCATTTATGCCTGCAACGACGACCATTACGCCGAGATTGCGGGCAACAAGGCACGCGAGCTGCAGCAAGAAATGTCGAAGCAGTTGGACGCTTTTGGCATCTGATTCACCTATGAATTATCTTTACAGCATCAGAGGCATAGGTTTCGCTCAGAAAAACCTATGCTTTTGACTGCTGAAACCATAGGTTTTGAAGCTCGAAAACATAGGTTTTGACACCTGAAACCATAGGTTTTTCAAAACCAATCAATATTTCCGCCCGAAACCTATGGTATTGGCAGCAATCGGGAAGCTGAAGAAGCGTTTGGGCAGACCGATTTTATAAGAAAACAAAATGAAAAATCTTTAATGAACGACAGTAAGATAATCAACGACCCGGTGTTCGGGTTTATCAAGATTCCACATGGGCTTTTGCTGCAGATTGTGCAACATCCGCTGATGCAGCGCCTCACTCATATCAAGCAGTTAGGTATGGCTTCTGTGGTCTATCCTGCCGCTCAGCACACGCGTTTTCAGCATTCCATCGGGGCGCTTCATCTGATGAGCGAGGCGATTACCTCGCTTTCGCAAAAGGGAATCTTCATCTTCGACAGCGAGGCAGAGGCGGTTGAGGCTGCCATTCTGATGCACGACATCGGTCACGGACCGTTCTCCCACGTGCTCGAAAATACCCTTATCCACGGCATTTCCCACGAAGAGATATCGCTGCTGATGATGGAACAGATCAACCGGGAGATGAACGGGGCGCTCAATCTGGCACTGATGATCTTCAAGGATGAGTATAACAAGAAGTTCCTGCATCAGCTTATCAGCAGCCAGTTGGACATGGACAGGCTGGATTACCTGCGCCGCGACTCGTTCTTCACCGGCGTTCACGAGGGCAATATCGGCAGTGCGCGCATCATCAAGATGCTTGATGTGGTCGACGATCAGTTGGTGGTCAATTCCAAAGGCATATACAGCATCGAGAACTACCTCACTTCGCGCCGCCTGATGTATTGGCAAGTGTATCTCCACAAGACGGTTGTGGCATTCGAAAAGATGCTCGTCAACATCCTGCTGCGCGCCAAATACCTCTCGCAAAACGGCACACACCTGTTTGCAACACCTGCCCTCCGCTACTTCCTCGAGAACGATGTGGATGCGCAATTCTTCACCAATCATCCTGAAGCACTTAAGTTTTACGAGCTGCTTGACGACAACGACATCTGGTGTTCTGTCAAGATTTGGATGGATCACGATGACAAAATACTCTCCACCCTCGCACAGTCAATCGTTCACAGGCATATCTTCCGCGTTGAGGTGAACGACGTTCCGTTTGCCGAAGATAAGATACACGACATCGAAACAGCCATTTCAGCATCGCTCGGCATTCCCCGAAGCGACGCACACTATATGATGAGCGTGAACACAATCCAAAAAGACATGTACGATGTGAACGACGATCGCATCGCAATTCTATACAAAGACGGTACGATAAAAGACATTGCAGAGTCTTCAGATATATTAAATATTGGTCTATTATCTAAAAAAATACGCAAATATTACCTGTGTTATCACCGAATCTGATTATTTTTTCTTACCTTTGCACAATTAATTATTAGAATATGGAAATTACTGCAAAACAGATCGCCGGCTTCATTCAGGGAAGAGTAGAAGGCGATGAGAATGCAATTGTCAATACATTTGCCAAAATAGAAGAGGGCAAGGCGGGAGCCATTTCTTTCCTCTCCAATCCAAAATACTTGCACTATATTTACGAAACAGAGTCGAGCGTGGTGCTCATCAACGAAGACGTGGTGCTGGAAAAAAGCGTGAAACCAACGCTCATCCGGGTGAAAAACGCCTACGAGAGCGTGGCAAAGCTGCTCCAGCTCTACCAGAGCATGCAGCCGAAAAAGACCGGCATCGACCCGCTTGCATTCGTTTCGCCCTCGGCAAAGGTAGGCGAAGGATGCTATATCGGTGCTTTTGCCTTCGTCGGCGACAATGTTGAGATTGGCAATCATACCCAGATATATCCCCACAGCGTGATTGAAGACGGCGCGAAGATAGGCGACGACTGCCTGATCTATCCAAACGTGTCGGTATATCATGGCTGCCGTCTCGGCAATCGGGTGACCATCCACTCGGGAACCGTAATCGGCGCCGACGGTTTCGGCTTTGCGCCCAACGCCGAAGGCTACGACAAGATTCCGCAAATAGGCAATGTGGTGATCGAAGACGACGTTGAAATCGGTGCAAACACTTGCGTTGACCGTTCCACAATGGGCAGTACCGTGGTGCATAAAGGCGTGAAACTCGACAATCTTGTGCAGATAGCCCACAACGTGGAGGTAGGAGAAAACACCGTAATGTCAGCTCAGGTGGGCATTGCAGGCAGCACCAAGGTTGGCTCATGGTGCATGTTCGGCGGCCAGGCAGGCTTTGCCGGTCACATAAAAGTGGGCGACAAGACCTTCGTAGGTGCGCAATGCGGTGTCAACAGCAGCCTGAAAGGCAACGAAACCGTCATCGGCTCGCCGGCAATGGATGCCAAGCAGTTCTTCAAATCGTCGGTTCTCTTCAGGAAACTGCCCGAAATCTACAAGCAGATGAACGAGATGCAGAAAGAAATAGAGGCACTGAAGAGCCAGCTGAAATAATCAGCCACCATCAGAAATCATAAAAATCATAATATATGTTGAAGCAAAAAACGCTTAAAGGAAGCTTTTCTCTGTTTGGAAAAGGCTTGCATACAGGATTGAATCTCACGGTGACGTTCAATCCGGCAGAAGAAAATACAGGTTATAAAATACAGCGCATCGACCTGGAAGGTGAACCCGTCATCGACGCAATCGCAGAAAACGTGGTTGACACTCGCCGCGGAACAGTTCTCGGAAAGGGCGATTTCCGCGTGTCAACCGTAGAACACGGCATGGCAGCCCTATATGCTTTGGGCATCGATAATTGCCTGATTCAGGTGAACGGACCGGAATTTCCGATTCTCGACGGGTCTGCCGCCATGTACGTAAAGAAGATTCTCGAAATCGGACTCGTAGAGCAGAATGCGCCGAAAGACTATTATGTGATTCGCCACAAGCATGAGATCGTTGACGAAGAGTCGGGTTCGTGCATCACAATCCTGCCCGATGAGGAGTTCTCGATTACGGCAATGTGCTCGTTTGAGTCGAAATTCATCAATAGCCAGTTTGCTACGCTGTCGAAAATGGAAGACTTTGCCGAGACGATAGCACCCGCGCGCACCTTCGTTTTCGTACGCGACATCATGCCGCTGCTTGATGCAAACCTCATCAAAGGTGGCGACCTCGACAATGCCATCGTTATCTATGAGAGAGAAGTAACGCAGGATCAGCTCGACCATCTGGCAGATGTGCTGAAGGTTCCTCACATGGATGCCACGAAGATTGGTTACATCCAGAACAAGCCGCTCCTATGGGAAAACGAGTGCACAAGGCACAAACTGCTCGACATCATCGGCGATATGGCACTCATCGGAAAGCCCATCAAGGGGCGCATTATTGCCACAAGGCCGGGCCATACCGTGAACAACAAGTTCGCCCGACTGATGAGAAAGGAGATTCGCAAGCACGAAGTGCAGGTGCCGTTCTACGATCCCAACGAGCCGCCGGTGATGGATGTGAACCGCATACGTGAGCTCCTGCCCCACCGCTACCCCTTCCAGCTGGTGGACAAAGTGATTTCCATCGGGCCGAACAGCATCGTCGGCGTGAAGAATGTCACCAGCAACGAGCCTTTCTTCCAGGGACATTTCCCGCAGGAACCCGTGATGCCAGGAGTGCTGCAGATAGAAGCTCTCGCACAGTGTGGCGGTCTTTTGGTGCTCAATTCCGTAGAGGAACCCGAGCGCTGGAGCACTTATTTCATGAGAATCAGCGACGTGAAGTTCCGCCAGAAGGTGGTTCCGGGCGACACGCTCATATTCAAGGTTGAACTTCTTGCCCCTCTCCGCCATGGCATTTCATCCATGAAAGGCTACACTTTCGTAGGTGACACCATCGTTTCAGAAGCTTCGTTTACCGCGCAAATAGTAAAAAACAAATAAATGAATACAATAAGCCCCTTAGCATTCGTACATCCCGAGGCAAAACTCGGCGATAACAACATCATCGGACCGTTCTGCTATATCGACAGAAACACCGTGATCGGCGACAACAACGTGATGCAAAACAGCGTGACAATCAACTATGGAGCACGCATTGGCAACAATAATGAGTTCATGCCAGGTGCAAGCATCAGCACGAAACCGCAGGACCTGAAGTTCAAAGGCGAAGACACGATCTGCGAAATCGGCGATAACAACAGCATCCGCGAGAATGTTACCATCTCAAGAGGTACGGCTTCGAAGGGTACGACCATCGTTGGCAGCAACAATCTGCTGATGGAAAACATGCACATAGCCCACGACTGCGTGATCGGAAGCGGATGCATCATCGGCAATTCCACCAAGTTTGCAGGTGAAGTAGTGGTCGACGACAACGCCATTATCTCTGCCACCGTGCTCTTCCATCAGTTCATCCGCATCGGCGGATATGTGATGATTCAGGGCGGAAGCCGCACCAGCCAGGACATTCCCCCATATATCATTGCCGGAAAAGAGCCCATCCGCTATGCTGGAGTGAACATCATTGGGTTGCGCCGCCGCGGTTTCAGCAACGAAACCATCACTCAGATCCACGATGCCTACAGGTTGCTCTATTCAAAAGGCATTCTGGCAGAGGGCATTGAGGAAATCAAGAAGAACCTTCCGCTCACTCCTGAGATTCAATATATCATCGATTTCGTGCAAGAAAGCAAGCGGGGAATCATACGATAAATGAAGAATCTCGTCATCATACTCGGCCCCACTGGTGTAGGAAAGACAGAAACCTGCCTCAGTGTTGCCGAGTTTTTTCATGTTCCGATTATCAATGCCGACTCCAGGCAGATATATCGCGGCATGCCGATTGGCACGGCTGCACCGACCATTGAGCAGCAACGGCGCGTGAAACACTATATGGTTGAAATGCTCGACCTGCAGGATTACTATAATGCATCTATGTATGAAGCCGACGTTATCAGCCTGCTCCAACGGCTGTTTCAGCAGAACGACATGGCGCTGATGACAGGTGGCAGCATGATGTATATAGATGCCGTGTGCTTCGGAATGGGCGATTTGCCTTCGGTGAGCGACGATTTGAGGAATGAAATAAAGCGCCGACTGAAGGAGGAAGGTCTCGATTCGCTGTGCGAGGAGCTCAGAACCCTGGACCCCGATTACTATGAAATTGTGGATAAAAAGAACTATCGGCGTGTGATCCATGCGCTGGAAATCATCCACACAACGGGAACAACGTTCACCAGCCTGCGCACCGGCGAGAAGAAGAAACGCGACTTCAACATCATTAAAATCGGGTTGAACAGAAACCGCGAAATCCTGTATCAGAGAATCAATCAGCGGGTTGACAGCATGGTTGAGTCGGGTTTGGTTGAAGAAGCCCGTAGGTTGTATCCTTACAAACATCTAAATGCTCTGAACACAGTGGGTTATAAAGAACTGTTCAACTATTTTGACGGCGTGTGGAATCTTGATGAAGCGATTGAAAGAATGAAAGGAAACACGCGCAGGTATTGCAGGAAACAGCTCACATGGTTTAAGCGCGACGACTCAATTAAATGGTTTGATCTGGATACGGACAATACTAAAGAAATCATAAAATATATTAGCAACTTGATATAATCAACAGCTTTTTTACTAAATTTGCAGGATAATACGTATAATAAACAAGCATTATGTCTGAAAGAAGGAAAGGTTTTTTCATCACCAGAATGATTTCTTGGTGCTGGAAAAAAATAAAAGGGTTCTGGCCTTGGTACAAATCTCTATATCGAAACCGCCGATGGTACACCAAACTATGTGTCGGCATCTTGTCGTTTATCGTGCTCTTCCTGATCTATCTCGGCATGGTAGACATCAATTTCCTTGGGCTTTTCGGTAAGTCGCCGGGCTATTTCTCGGGCATCAGAGACCCTCAGACAAGCCAGGCTTCTGAGCTTTACAGTGCCGACAACGTGCTCATCGGCAAGTATTTCAACGAAAACCGCACACCGGTAAAGTATGAAGAGGTGAACCCGATGTTCTGGAAAGCACTGATAGACACCGAAGATGAGCGCTTCTACAAGCATTGGGGCATCGACCCGTTGGGCTTGTTCGGTGCCGCAAAGGACGCTTTGCTCCACCATGATGCACGCGGAGCATCGACCATCACACAGCAATTGGCCAAGAACATGTTCCGTGTGAGGACAAAATACTCAACCGGCTTGCTCGGAAAGGTGCCTGGTTTGAAGATATTAATTGTGAAGACCAAGGAATGGATCATCGCAACGAAGCTGGAAACAGTGTTCTCCAAGAACGAAATACTCACCATGTATGCCAACACTGTGGACTTCGGATCGAATGCATACGGCATCAAGACGGCATGCAAGACTTACTTCAACACCACGCCGAAGGACCTTACCACAGAGCAGGCAGCCGTGTTGGTGGGCATGTTGAAGGCGACAACGTATTACAATCCCATATCTCATCCCGACAACAGCATCAAGAGGCGCAACGTGGTTTTAGACAATATGTTCCGCCATCTCGACCTTACTGATCTGGAATACGACTCCTTGAAGCAGATACCCATTAAGCTTAACTACAGCGTAGAGACCAACTACGACAGCAAAGCCAACTATTTCAGGGAGGCGATAGCCAACTATCTGGAAGACTGGTGCGCAGAAAACGGATACGACCTATATAGCAGCGGATTGAAGATTTATACGACAATCGACACGCGAATGCAAAAATATGCTGAGGATGCAGCTATCCGCCAGATGAAGATAGTGCAGAACAACTTCAACAATCACTGGGGAAAAGAGGAGCCATGGCAGGATGAAAACCACCGCGTTATCCCCCACTTCATTGAGGATATTGCCAAGCGACTGCCTGTGTATAAGTCGTTAACGGCGAAGTTTCCCAATGATCCCGACAGCGTGATGGCAGCTTTGAACCGCCCCCACAAGGTGAAACTGTTCGACTATGAGAACGGTTCCATCGAGCGCGATATGTCAACACTCGACTCCATCCGCTATATGGTAAGGTTCATGCATTGCGGTTTTGTGGCGATGGAACCGTCGAATGGACACATCAAGGCTTGGGTGGGCGACATCGATTTCAACCATTGGAAGTACGACAAGGTGACTGCCATGCGCCAGCCAGGTTCCACATTCAAGCTCTTTGTCTATACGGAAGCCATGAATCAAGGCCTCACACCATGCGACAAAAGGCGCGATGAATACTTCTCTATGGAAGTTTACGACTCGAAAAAGAAGAAAACCGTGATGTGGACACCATCGA
This sequence comes from Prevotella sp., assembly GCA_017471245.1. Lineage (GTDB taxonomy): Bacteria > Bacteroidota > Bacteroidia > Bacteroidales > Bacteroidaceae > Prevotella. The sequence continues at coordinate 64,424 of JAFUVB010000034.1, read as the reverse complement.
ATGCAAACGGCAGATTCACAGGAGACTCTCTCCCGTTGAAGAGTGCTTTCGCCAAGAGTATTAACACCGTCGCCGTGCGTTTGGGGCAAGAGATGGGCATCAAGAATATCATTGCCACCGCATACGATATGGGCATCAAGAGTAAACTCGACGATGCGCCGTCGCTGGCACTTGGCTCGAGCGACGTGAATCTGCTGGAAATGACCAATGCCTACTGCTGTGTAGCCGACGACGGAAAGCATGTTGAACCGGTGCTTGTCACCAAGATTTTAGACCGCGACGGGCGCGAAGTGTATCTCGGACCTACCGAAGTGAAGCAGGTGATTCCCTATAAGAGTGCCTTCCTGATGCAGCAAATGCTGCTCGGAGGACTGCGGGAGCCGGGCGGAACCTCACAAAGCCTCTGGGCATGGGTTGGAAACAAGGGTGCTTTGGATACCGATTTCGGCGGCAAGACCGGCACTTCGAACAACCATTCAGATGCCTGGTTCATGTGCGTGAGTCCGAATTTGGTTTGCGGTGCATGGGTTGGCGGTGAATACAGGTCTATTCATTTCCGCACGGGAGCACTCGGACAGGGAAGCAAAACGGCACTTCCCATCTGCGGATATTTCCTGGAATCGGTGATGAACGACCCTGCTTTCAAGAAGTATCACGGCCATTTCAAGAAACCGGCAGATGCCAATATCACCAACGATCTGTACAATTGCTCAAGCTATTACGGACAGGTGCGCGACACCGTTGATGCCGATACGCTCGCCATTGAGATGGATGATGAGATTCTTTTGGATGAAGACGGCAATCCCATAATCATGGACGAGAACGACAACAATTCAGGCAATCAGGATCCGTCGCAAGGCAATTCGCAGCAACCGGCGCAGATTCCGAAAGAACAACCCGTTAAATTTGAAGACTTGTAGTTCGTGAACGACATCGAGAGCATTGATTTAGACAACAAAGAATTACAGCAGGCACTGCAGATTATCCAATATACCCGTCGCTCGCTTTTCCTCACCGGAAAGGCAGGGACGGGTAAATCCACTTTTCTCAGATACATTTGCAAGCATACGAAAAAGAAACACGTGGTGCTGGCTCCTACCGGCATTGCCGCCATCAACGTGGGTGGCAGCACGCTGCACAGTTTCTTCAAACTGCCGTTTCATCCCCTATTGCCCAACGACACTCGCTATAATGCACGCAACATCCGCGACACGCTGCGCTATAACGGTGAGAAACGCAAGATATTGCAGGAGTTAGAGCTGATCATTATCGACGAGATCAGCATGGTGAGAGCCGACATTCTGGATTTCATTGACAAGGTGTTGCGCATCTACAACAGGAATATGCGCGAACCATTCGGCGGAAAACAGTTACTGTTAGTGGGCGATGTATACCAGTTGGAGCCCGTTGTGAAAGAAGAAGACCGGCAGTTTCTCTCGCCGTTCTATCCCAGCGCGTTCTTCTTCGATGCCCATGTGTTCCGCAATTTTCAGCTTGTATGTGTGGAACTGAAGAAGGTATACCGGCAGAAAGACCCGCTCTTCCTTTCCATTCTCGACCATATCAGGATGAGCGAGGTGACACAGCCCGACCTGCAGATGCTGAATGCGCAGGTGGGAAAGCCTCTGAAGGGCGACGCCAACGGTAGCCAGCTCGCCATCACACTGTCTTCACGGCGCGACCAGGTGGACTATATCAACGAGAAACATTTGCAGGAACTGCCCGGAGAACCCACGTGTTTCAAGGGTATCATCAAGGGCGAGTTCCCCGAAAGCAGCCTGCCCACGCAGATGGAGCTGTTCATCAAACCGGGCGCACAGATAGTCTTCATCAAGAACGACATGGACAAACGATGGGTGAACGGCACGCTCGGTGTGGTGGAAGCCATCGACGAAGAACTGGGAGTGATATATGTGATCACGGAAGACGGTAACGAATACGAGGTGGAACCGGAACACTGGAGCAACGTGAGGTATACTTTCAACGAAAAGGAACAGAAGATCGAGGAAGAGGAAATCGGAGTTTTCATTCAGTTCCCCATCCGTCTGGCATGGGCAATGACCATTCACAAGAGCCAGGGACTGACGTTCCGCCAGGTGGTTATCGACTTTTCGGGCGGCATTTTTGCGGGCGGACAGACCTACGTGGCACTGTCGCGCTGCACGTCGCTCGGCGGTATGTCGCTCACAGAACCCATCCGGCGCGAGCATGTTTTTGTGAGACCAGAGGTGAAACAGTTCGCTCGTCAATACAACAACGACCGCGTTATCACGGCTGCATTGGCGGAAAGCAAAGCCGACAAGGACTATCACGACGCTGCATTGGCATTTGATGCGGGAGATTTCGACCAGTTCCTCAATCATTTCTTCGCTGCCATCCATAGCCGATACGACATTGAGAAGCCTGCCGCAAAGCGCCTCATTCGCCGGAAACTCAATTCAATCAATCTGCTGAAACAGGAAAAAGACGCGCTAATAGCTGAGCGCAACCGCATCGACGACATGCTGAAGCGACTCGCCGTGGAGTATATCATGCTCGGAAAAGAATGCGAAAAGGAGCACATGAAAGAAGCTGCCATCGCCAACTACAACAAGGCGCTGCAGCTATACCCTACTGCTCCCGAGGCTTTGCGCAGGCTGAAAAAACTTCAGGCCGGCAAATAACCGACCTGAATGAATGTGATTTCGCGCCGTTGCTTCTTCGGCAAGCATTTTCGCATAGACAACTTGCCGATGGCCAATCCTGACCGACTGCCTATCTTACCCTTAGCTGGTCACCAATGCGAAGCTGGTAGTCCGGGCTCAGACGGTTCATTTTGTAAAGACTCTTCAGCCGAATGCCATAGTATTGTGCGATGGAATACATGCTCTCTCCTGCCTTCACGCGGTGCAGACGGCCTTGATATGCCTTGTCGGCTTTCTTCTGTTTCTTCTTCAGCCATATCACTTCGTTCTCGGTCAGCTGATCGTTCACGTTCCGCTCGTTATACTTAGCAATCTTCTTGGCACTGATTCCGATCTCCTTTCCAATCATTTTGAACGTGTCGCCACGCCGTGCCTGCAGGAAATAATTCTTGTTATAGATGTGTATGGGGTGCAGCAACGTGCCGTCGGGAGTGGATGTTCTCTTGCCCGAATTGGCTGCCATGAACTTGTCGAAACTCTTGGCATCATCATACTGATACAGCTTATACAGCTCAATCAGGTTGATGAGCCGCTGCGCGTAGGTGGGATTCGTGGCATATCCGCACTCTTTCAGTCCGTGAGCCCATCCCTTATAGTCTTTCACCGAGAGCGAGAACAGTTTCTTATATCGCTGGTTGCCGTAAAGAAACTTGCTGTGGTCTTCATAGCTTTGCAGCGCATTGTCGTATGCGCGGAAGCACTCCTGACTGGCATCATCGTCGAAATGGACGGTGCGCCCCGTCCATCCGTGGCACTTAATACCAAAGTGATTGTTGCCCTTGATGGCAAGTTCGCTCTTGCCCGCCCCACTTTCAAAGAGTCCTTGTGCCAATGTGATGCTGGCTGGAATCTTATATTTCAGCATTTCTTCAATGGCAAGATCCTTGTATTGATCGATGTATGTCTGAAAAGTGACGCTCCATTTCATCTGCTGCGCCATGGCTGATTCAGCTATGGCGAGGAACATCAAGAGGTTGAACAGTTTCTTCATTGCGATTTTATTTTTGTCGGTTGCAAAGTTACGAAATAAAGGCGAGACAAATGCAGCATTAGGAAGTTTTTCACAATACCGATGCTTTAATTTTTCAATCTACATACACTTCCTGCTCAAACCTACACTTTTAACGCGCAAAACCTATGCTCTCGTTGCTCAAAACCTATGCTCTCGTTACTCAAAATCTATGTTTTTGAGCCTTAAAACCTATGCTTTAACACTAAATAATGGTCAATGAACATGCTCAATGGTCAATAGTCAATGGTAAGCGGTCAATGTTCAATGGTAAACGGTCAATGTTCAATGGTAAACGGTCAATGGTAAACGGTCATTGTTCTCCAAACACTTCCAACGAAAAAAAGAAACGTTAAAGCATCTTTGCATAATCATTTGGTTTACAGAGAGTTGAAAGAAACCATGTGTTACCTGCTGCGTAATCTGCTGCGTTACCTGCTGCGTATTTTTCTTTTGCGTTTTTCCATTATCTAATGAGTGTTTTCCATTATCAAATGAATGTATTTCCACTATCTAATGAGTGTTTTTCCATAATCCAATGAGTTTTCTTTCATAATCTATAGATCGTTTTCCTTTGGCAATTGCCAACCTTCCCTCGCCTATTAAGCATGCCCATTGAAAACAACCTCTGAACTTTTCAAGTTTTACGAAACCCTGAATCCATCAAAAAAACTGAATTATCGCCTTCAACTCGGGGAAAAATGGATCAAGGAAAATACGCAGCAGGTAACGCAGCAGATTACGCAGCGGGTAACACATGATTCTATATAAGAACTTAAAAATCAAGTGGTTATGCAGAAATACATCAAAATTCGCTTTTTGATGTAGGAATATATAATAAAGGATGCGCCTGACGAGCAGACGCATCCTAAATATTAATATCTCTTTTTGTAAAAAACGATTACTCCTCTACAGCAGCCTGGGCGGCAGCGAGACGTGCGATTGGCACACGGAACGGAGAGCAAGAAGCATAATTCATGCCAATCTTGGCACAGAACTTCACGGAACTTGGCTCGCCACCATGCTCACCGCAAATGCCGCAACGTAGCTCTGGGCGTACTGAGCGACCTTCCTTGACGGCATACTTGATGAGTTTGCCGACACCCTTCTGGTCGAGCACCTGGAACGGGTCTACCTTCAGGATCTTCTTGTCGAGGTATACAGGCAGGAACGAAGCAATGTCGTCGCGGCTGTAACCGAAGGTCATCTGCGTCAAGTCGTTAGTACCGAATGAGAAGTACTGTGCTTCTGTCGCGATACGGTCGGCGGTCAGGGCAGCGCGCGGAATCTCAATCATTGTTCCAATCTCGAATTCCACTTCGATTCCCTCCGCTGCAAACACTTCCTTGGCAGCATACTGGATGATGTCCTTCTGCTGTTTCAGCTCATAAAGCGTACCAATCAGCGGAACCATGATTTCTGGAATAGGATTCTTTCCTTCCTTCTTCAGTTCGCATGCGGCACCCAGGATGGCCTTTGTCTGCATGGCAGTGATTTCTGGGAATGTGATACCCAAGCGGCAACCACGGTGACCGAGCATCGGGTTGTTCTCTGCCAGAGAGTCTACACGGCGCTTGATGGTTTCAAGAGATACGCCCATCTCATCAGCCATGGTCTGCTGACCGGCGAGATCGTGCGGAACGAACTCATGGAGTGGCGGATCGAGCAAGCGGATGTTCACTGGCAGTCCGTCCATAGCCTCAAGAATACCCTTGAAGTCGGCCTTCTGGTAAGGCAGCAACTTGGCAAGTGCCTTCTCGCGACCGGCAACGCTGTCGGCAAGAATCATTTCGCGCATGGCGATGATCTTCTTATCCTCGAAGAACATGTGCTCTGTACGAGTCAAACCGATACCCTTTGCACCGAAAGCTCGTGCCACCTGTGCATCGTGCGGCGTGTCTGCGTTGGTGCGAACCTGTAGTTTGGTGTACTTGTCGCAGAGATCCATCAACTCTTTGAAGTCACCGCTGAGTTCAGCAGCCTTAGTGGGAACTTCGCCTGCATATACCTGTCCAGTGGATCCGTTCAATGAGATATAGTCACCTTCTTTATATACAACACCGTCGATTTCCACGGTCTTGGTCTTGTAGTCCACATTCAATGCTCCGACACCTGACACACAGCACTTACCCATACCGCGGGCAACAACGGCTGCATGGGAAGTCATACCACCGCGAGCGGTGAGGATTCCTTCTGCTGCAGACATACCGGCGAGGTCTTCAGGAGATGTTTCGATACGCACGAGAACCACTTTGTGACCGTCTTCATGCCATACTTGTGCATCGTCGGCATGGAAAACAATCTGTCCGCAAGCAGCACCCGGAGAAGCAGGCAGACCCTGCGCAATCACCTTGGCTGTGGAAAGTGCTTTCTTGTCGAATACCGGGTGGAGCAGTTCGTCAAGTTTCTGCGGCTCGCAGCGCATGATGGCTGTCTTCTCGTCGATCTTTCCTTCGTGAAGCAGGTCGATGGCTATCTTCACCATGGCAGCACCTGTGCGCTTGCCGTTACGTGTCTGCAAGAACCAGAGCTTACCTTCCTGAACGGTGAACTCCATATCCTGCATGTCGTGATAGTGCTCTTCCAGTTTTTCCTGAATACCATTCAGCTGAGCATAAATCTCGGGCATTGCCTCTTCCATTGAAGGATACTTCTCAACGCGCTCCTCTTCTGAGATGCCAGCACGCTCTGCCCAACGCTGAGAACCGAGCTTGGTAATCTGCTGCGGAGTGCGAATACCAGCCACAACGTCTTCTCCTTGTGCGTTTACAAGATACTCACCATTGAACACGTTCTCACCATTTGCAGCGTCACGGCTGAAGCAAACGCCAGTGGCACTGGTGTCGCCCATGTTACCGAACACCATGGCCATCACTGATACGGCTGTTCCCCATTCATCGGGTATACCTTCCATCTTGCGATAGAGGATGGCACGCTCGTTCATCCATGAACGGAACACGGCGCAGATCGCACCCCAAAGCTGCACGATTGGATCGTCGGGGAAGTCCTTGCCTGTGCGCTCCTTGATGGCTTCCTTGAACAACTTCACCAGTTTCTTCAGCTCATCAACTGACAAATCTTTGTCGAGTTTCACGCCGCGCTCAGCCTTCACCTTCTCAATGATTTCCTCAAACGGGTCGATATCTTCTTTGTTCACCGGCTTCATTTCAAGAACCACGTCGCCATACATCTGCACGAAACGACGGTAAGAGTCGTAAACGAAGTGAGGATTGTTGGTCTTCTTCACCATTCCTTCTGCTACCTCATCGTTCAAACCCAGGTTCAGGATGGTGTCCATCATGCCAGGCATGGATGCGCGAGCACCTGAACGTACAGAAACCAGCAGCGGATTCTCCTTGTCGCCAAACTTGCTGTTCATTAACACTTCGATGTGCTTCACGGCTTTCATCACGTCGTCGTTCAAGATCTCCATGATCTTGGCCTGACCCACTTGATAATACTCGTTGCAGCAATCGGTTGTGATTGTAAAACCGGGAGGAACTGGAACTCCAATTAAGTTCATTTCTGCAAGGTTTGCTCCCTTGCCGCCCAGTGCTTCTCTCATTTTTGCATTTCCTTCGGCTTTTCCGTTGCCGAAAAGATAAACTCTTTTTTCGTTCATTGTGTATTTGATTTACAAAAATATAAGTTAGTTTCAAATGATTTGCAAATATATAGAAAAAACTTGAACTATCCAAATTATTAAACATTAATTTGCAATGTAGAGATAGCATTTTTGCAAATAGCAGGTGATTTTTATTTTTTAACCGCTTAATCTGTAGAATAACGAATATTATTCGTAACTTTGCACTCTAATTAGATTTTGAAGAATGAGCAGAAAAAAGAAACCTTTACCATTATTGGAAAATGTTGTGATAGAAGCTTGTGCCGCCGAGGGGAAATCGCTTTTCCACTGGAACGACCTTGTCGTTTTTGTACCTTACTGCGTCCCCGGCGATGTGGTTGATGTGCAGTTACGGCGCAAGAAGCACAGTTTTGCAGAGGGAGAGGTGGTCAGAATCAATGAATATAGTAAAGTACGCGCGACTCCACGCTGTGAGCATTTTGGCATTTGCGGCGGATGCAAGTGGCAGAACCTGCCTTACGAAGAGCAGTTGAAGATGAAACAGCAACAGGTCTACGACCAGCTCACCCGTATCGGCAAGGTTGATTTGCCACAATTCCGTCCTATTCTCGGCTCTGTTCACCAGTGGGAATACCGCAACAAATTGGATTTTGGTGCATCCAATCGCCGGTATCTCACAAAAGAAGAAATCCAGAGTGGCAAAGAATTCCAGCGTGATGCCCTCGGTTTTCACATCACCGGTGCATTCGACAAGATACTCCCCATTACGAAATGTCATCTGATGAATCATTTGCAAAACGAAATACGCAATGAAATCTTCAGCTTTTGTGTTGCCAATGGCATCAGTTTCTTCGACCTTCGAGCACAGACTGGGCTGCTTCGTGATGTGATTATCCGTAATTCAAATACTGGCGAGTGGATGGTTATTGTGGTATTCCACTACAACAGAGATGAGAATGGAATGATAGAAGAAGGAGAAAAAAACAAAGTTGAAGCATTACTCTCATATATTTCAGATAAATTCCAGCAAGTCAGCTCACTATTATACGTGGATAATCAGAAATGCAACGACACTATCGGAGATCAAGAGATATGGGTATATAAAGGAAAAGATCATATTTTTGAGAGAATGGAGGGACTGATGTTCAAGGTGGGGCCGAAGAGCTTCTATCAAACAAACACGGAACAGGCGTATCATCTATATTCCGTTGTGCGTGAGTTTGCCTTTTCTGATTCCGATTCTGACGAAAGCAAGCCATTGGTATATGATTTGTATACTGGCACGGGTACAATAGCGAACTTCGTTGCAGGGAAAGCCGAAAGAGTGATTGGTATTGAATATGTGGAGGATGCCATCGAAGATGCAAAGGTTAATTCACAAATCAACAAGATAGATAACACACTGTTCTTTGCCGGTGATATGAAAGATGTGCTGAATGACGAATTCATTTCCATGCATGGCAGACCAGATGTGATCATCACCGATCCTCCCAGAGCTGGAATGCACCCCGATGTGATCAGCACAATACTCAGAGCGGCTCCCCGTCGCGTGGTCTATGTAAGCTGCAATCCTGCCACCCAAGCCCGCGATTTACAGATGTTGGATTCTCAGTATCAAGTGCTTGCTGTTCAACCTGTTGATATGTTTCCCCATACGCCGCATGTCGAAAATGTGGTGCTATTAGAGAAAAGACTCTCGGAGGCGGAATAATCACCATTGTTTGCTACCTGAAAATGATGAATGAAAAAACTATTCTGATAGCTATCGGCACCAACGCCCATCGCAGCAAGAACATGAAAAAAGCAAGAATGCTGCTTGACGGACACATCAAAGATATCCGATTTACGAAGTCGATGAACACTGAAGCTATCGGAATCCATGCCAAAGACTTCTTGAATTGTCTTGCATCAGGAACGACAACTGACTCCTTCGAAGAGGTAAATGACTGGTTGAAAGATATAGAAAGGCAATGTGGAAACACGGCAGAGAAGCGACAAGAAGGACTCATCGAGATGGATTTGGACATTTTGGAGTATGCAGGTGATCGCTATCATGAGAAAGACTGGCAAAGAGAATATATTGTTAAACTATACAAGGAACTGAATAATGAAGAAAACAGCATTGCTCATCGTAGCATTCATGCTGACGATGGCAGCGAATGCTCAGCAATTTGAAGAGTATTTCACCAATAACACCTTGCGGATCGACTATACCTTTTCAGGAAATGCCAACCGTCAGGATGTATATGTAGACAAACTGAATGTGATACCTCAATGGTACGGCAAGAAAAAGCACTTGTCTGAAGTACCCGTGGAAGGCAACGGACAGGTAATCGTAAGAGACCATCGCTCACAGAGTGTGATTTACAGAAACTCATTCTCCACTCTTTTTCAGGAATGGCTTTCCTACGACGAAGCAAAAACAGCAAAGAAATCGTTTGAGAATGTGTTTTTGGTTCCAATGCCCAAAGATAGTGTAGATATAACTGTTGAGTTGTATAACAACCGAAGGCAGATTATGACTTCTCTCACGCATCTCGTTGATCCGAAAGATATTCTCATACGGCATATTGGTGAACGCAATGTCACTCCATACATCACCCTCCAACAGGCAAAAGATACGCTAAACTGCATACATATCGCCTATCTCGCAGAAGGTTACACGCAAGAAGAGATGCCCACATTCATAGAAGATGCGAAGATTGCCGTTGATGCGCTGTTCGAACACGAACCGTTCAAACAGATGCGCGACAGATTCAACCTGATTGCCGTTATGTCGCCATCCAAGGAAAGTGGAACCAGCGAACCGTCTAAGGGAATTTGGAAAAACACAGCACTACATTCTCACTTCGACACTTTCTATAGCGACAGGTATCTAACCACCCTGAACCTCAAAGAATTACATGATTGGCTGGCTGGAACGCCATACGAACACATCATTGTATTAGTAAACACCGACAAATATGGCGGCGGCGGCATTCTGAATTCATATAACCTGTCGATGACACATCACCCGAAATATCGACCGGTGGTGGTTCACGAGTTCGGTCACAGCTTCTGCGGATTGGGAGATGAATATGCTTACGAGAATGAAGCAATACCCATGTACCCTCACGACGTTGAACCATGGGAACCGAACCTTACCACAATGAAAGACTTTGCAGGGAAATGGGGAAACCTGATCGGCAAGAATGTCCCCGTTCCTACCCCTGCCACAAGCCAATATTCTAACACGGTGGGAGTATACGAAGGAGCTGGCTACAGTCTGAATGGTGTCTACAGGGGCATGCAAGACTGCCGTATGCGAACCAATGAGTATCCCGTTTTCTGTCCTGTCTGCCAACAAGCATTGCGCAAGCTCATCAAATTCTATACTGAATGATGCGATTTAACCAATAAACACGTTACAAATCAACAACAAATGCGTTATACTTAAAATATAATTATTAAAACAAATCATAGAATGAAAATTGAAAAGAAATACCATGGCGTTGTGGTTCCCATGGTGACTCCTGTTACAAAGGATGGTGATATTGATGTTGCGGCTGTTGAGAGAATTGTAAATAACTTTGCACAATATGGTGTCAGTCCGCTCATTATGGGTACTACAGGCGAAGGTAATTCGGTGAGTTGCTCTCAAGGAGTAGAGATGATATCTGCAGCCAAGCGTGCAAGCATGGGAAGAGTTACGATATATGCAGGTCTTGGCGGCACTTGTATCAGCGAGCAATATGCAGCTGCCGAGAGATTTATTGAAGCTGGTGCCGATGTGATTGCAGCTACCCTGCCCAGTTATTATACACTGACTCCTGAGCAGATGGAGTCGTATTACCTCAACCTGGCAGAATTCCTGACAGTACCCTTGATGCTGTATAACATTACCATCACAACCCACATGAGCATCCCATTGGATGTGATAGAAAGACTGAGCCACCACCCAAACATAGTTGGTCTGAAAGACTCTGAGAACAACATCCCACGTTTGGAAGAAGCATTGAAACTGTTTGCTGACCGCGAGGATTTCAGTTATTTCTGCGGTTGCGCCGCCAATTCGGCCGTAGCCATGAAAAACGGTGCCGATGGTATTGTGCCGAGTGTAGGCAATTATCTTCCGAAAATATATCAGGATATCTATGAAGCAGGCAAGGCCGGCAACGATGCTGAAGCAGAACGCCTGCAACAAGAGAGTATTCAGATTGGCAAGATAAATACAGCCGGGCTGACTTTGGGCGAGTCGCTTGCCGGTCTGAAAGTGATTATGAAAATGGCAGGTCTGTGTGAAGAGTACATGCTTCCGCCGCTCACGGAGTTGAATAGCGAGACGGCAGAGCGCATACGCAAAGAGGCTGAGTCAGTATTGAAGTCATATCAATAAACTCAAAAAACGTTTATTTCTAAAAACAAATAAGCATGGAAACTTCAATTCATTGGATTGACATGACCATAGTCATCTTGTCGCTGTTGCTGGCAGTTGGCGTTGGTGTCTATTTTTCCCGAAAGCAAAACTCTACAGAGGCATATTATGCCGCCAACGGTAATGTCCCTGCATGGGCGGTAGGCATGTCGATGTTTGCCACCATTATCAGCAGCGTAACATTTCTTGCCTATCCCGGTGCGTCGTATGCCGGCAACTGGATTCTTCTTGTGCAGGGGCTAATGGTACCCATCGTACTTGTTGGTATGATTTGGTTCATTGTTCCGCTTTTCCGAAAGGTGATCCGTCTGAGCACATACGAATATTTTGAGCGCCGTTTCGGTCCTTTTGCCCGTTTATACAGTTCTTTGGCTTTCGTCTTGGAGCATTTCTCAAAGATGGGAACGATTCTTTATCTGATGGGTATCGCCATGGCAACATTCACGGGCATCGATATTGTATACATTATTATATTTATAGGCATCATCGTTATCATACTTACCTATCTGGGAGGTATGGAAGCCATTATCTGGATGGATGTCGTTCAGGGATTCTTGCTGATATTGGGCGGTGTGCTGACTGTCGGCATGCTGTTCTATCTCACCGATGGCGGTGCTTCAACCATCTTCAGTGTTGCCAAAGAGTACAACAAGATTGACTTCGGACCGTATGATTGGGATCTCACACAGATGACTTTCATCGTGTTGGTTCTCAATGGCATCTTCTATGCAGTGCAGAAATACGGCACAGACCAGAGCATTGTGCAGCGTTATCTCACAGCCAAAGATGACAAGAGCGCAAAGAAAGCCTCGTATATGGGTGTTCTGATGAGCGTTCCAGCATGGGCATTGTTCATGTTTGTGGGTACTTGTCTTTTTGTCTACTACCATATTAATAGTGGAGCACTGCCCGAAGGCATCAAGAGCGATGAAGTATTCCCGTTCTTTATTGCAACAGAACTGCCGATAGGTATCACCGGACTGATTATCGCAGCGCTTGCAGCCGGTGCCATATCAAGCATTGACAGCGACGTGAACTGCATTTCAGCCATTATCGTGGAGGATTACTACGGGCGTTTCAAGAAGAATGTCACCGACAAACAGAAACTGCGTGTAGGCCGAATCTCTGTCCTTGTCATTGGCATATTGAGTATTCTCATAGCATTAATCTATGTTTCATGGGGCGGAGAAGGTGTTCTTGGAACACTGTTCGGTCTGTATGCCATCGTTTCTGCTGGTATTGTCGGTATATTCCTGTTAGGTCTGTTCTCCCGTCGTGCCAATTGGCAGGGGTTGTATATCGGAATTGCTGCTGCGGTGTTGTTCACTGCCTATGCCGTGCTTACTTCCAGCAAGTTTGAAACTGCAGGAGGCGAGAAACAATTGTTACTTGATCTGGGTAGTTGGAATTTCACTCACCACAAGTATATGTTAGGTGTCTACAGTCACCTCATAGTGTTGATCGTCGGTTATGTGGCAAGTTTGTTCTTCAAAACGCCGCCTGCCGACAAGGAACTGACTGTTTACGGTTATTTGGAAGAAAGAAAAAAGGAGAAGAATTGATATGAAAGCAATCACATTATTGCAACCAGGTAAGATTCAGTTTGGAACTGGTTGTATGGAACAGTTCTGTAAAGACTATCTTGCCATGGGCAAACAACGGCTATTTGTGCTGACAGCACCCGTCATTCGCCCAATGCTGGCGCAGATGGAAGGCGTTTTGCACAACGGCGGCGTGGAAATTGCATATTTTGATGACATTACTGCCGAGCCGACTGTTACAGATTTCAAGCGCATACTCGAAGAAGCTCGTGCTTTTAAAGCAGATAGCGTGATTGGTGTTGGCGGAGGCAGCGTACTCGATTTGAGCAAACTCGTGGCAACACTTATCTACAGCGACCAACAGATAGAGGATTTGTTCGGCATAGGCTTTGTTAATCGCCGAGGGGTATGGTTTGCATGCATGCCGACAACATCGGGAACGGGAAGCGAAGTGTCACCAAATGCGATTCTCCTGGATGAGCGGGATGCATTGAAAAAGGGTGTCGTCAGTCCTCACTTGATGGCCGATGCTGCCTATATCGATCCGCAACTGACATGGACAGTGCCGCCAAAGATTACTGCTGAGACAGGTATGGATGCCCTAACCCATTGCATTGAGGCATATACCAATAAGTTTGCGCATCCGCTGGTTGATGTATACGCCCTGCAAGGCATACGCCTGATTGCTTCTAACCTCTTGCGTGCAGTGAAAAACGGCAGGGATGTGGAGGCAAGAGAGGCTTTGTCGTTAGGCAGCATGTATGGCGGCATGTGCCTCGGTCCCGTAAACACGGCAGCCGTTCATGCACTCTCCTACCCGCTTGGCGGAGAATTCCACATATCACACGGGCTGAGCAATGCAATATTGCTGCCTTCTGTGATGAAGTTCAACAGCGTTGCATGCATAGAAAGATACGCAGATGTTGCCATTGCCTGCGGCGTTGAACAAGGAAAAGATGCGGAAGAAACCGCGCAACGTGGAGTTGAATTCATCACAAGACTAAGTATGGATTGTGGAATACCAACCAAACTCTCAGAAATTGGCATTCCACAGTCGGCCGTTGATGGCATGGCAAAGGCAGCCATGAATGTTCAGCGCCTGCTGAAAAACAATCCGCGTACAGTTACTGAATCAGATGCACATGACATTTATAACAGCTTGTATTGAAAGAACATGATACCGAAATTAGCAATAACCATGGGCGATCCTGCCGGTATCGGCCCAGAGATCATCGTTAAGGCTTTGAGCAAGCCTGAAACTTACCAGAAGTGTCATCCGATTGTTGTCGGCGACGCAGAAATCATGAAGATGGCGGTTTCTCAGATGTGTGCCGATCTGACTGTTAATGCAGTGGACAAGGTGGAGAAAGCCGTATTTGAGCCAGGAACCATTGATGTTTATGACATGAAGTGCGTTGACATGGAAACCTTCCATCAGGGCGTTGTTCAACCGCAATGTGGTCATGCAGCATTCATCAGTGTGGTGAAAGCGATAGAACTTGCCATGTCTGGCGAAGTGGATGGAACGGTTACGGCACCGCTAAACAAAGAAGCGCTACACAAAGCAGGGCATAACTTCGACGGGCATACAGAGATTTATGCGCACTATACCAACACCAAGAAATACGCAATGCTATTGGCTGATGAGTTTCTTCGAGTGATTCATGTTTCCACACACGTGTCTCTGCGTGAGGCATGCGACCGTGTTAAGAAGGCAAGAATCATCGAAGTGACTGAACTTATCAACGATGCCTGCCATCAGTTTGGCATCCCACAGCCGCATATTGGTATTGCAGGACTGAACCCTCATGCCAGTGACGGCGGACTGTTCGGATGGGAGGAAGAGAAAGAAATCACTCCTGCCGTTGAGGAACTCAAGTCGAGAGGCTTCAATGTGGAGGGTCCGGTTTCTCCAGATTCACTCTTCGCCAAGGCAAGATGTGGGAAATTTGATGGTGTTGTGGCTATGTATCACGATCAAGGACACATTCCATTCAAGGTTGTTGGCTTCCAATGGAACAAAGAAACAGGACGCATGGAAGCTTCAAAGGGTGTGAATATCACACTCGGATTGCCCATTATCCGCGTGAGTGTGGATCATGGTACTGCCTTCGACGTGGCTGGTCAGGGCATAGCAAGTGCCGAAGGACTGCTGCTTGCCATCGACTATGCATCGAAGATGGCTGTAAACAGAACGGTTTAGCTTGTATGATTGTAGTTATTGCTGACGATCTGACAGGTGCTGCAGAAATGGGTGGCATTGCATGGAGTCATGGACTGCATGTAAGTTTTTCATTATTCAATTCGAATGAATACACTCCTGTTTCTATCTGCCACTCTCTTGTGAAACCAGAACGTGAGAATCAGGTCTTGGTTATTGCAACTGATACGCGTTCTTTGTCGGTTACAGAGGCAAGAACTACAATCGAAGCGATTCTCTCGCGATTCTCTTCGTGCGAGAAATCACATATTTTATTCTATAAGAAAACAGATTCAGCACTCCGAGGTAACATCATCGCTGAACTGAGCACCATGATGCAGTGTCTTCAAATGGAAAAAACACTGTTATTAGCACAAAACCCGTCAAAGAAACGTATAGTCAGCAATGGCTATTATTCTATTAATGGAATCCCTCTATGCGATACCGATTTCCGCCATGATCCAGAGTTTCCTGCAAAATCATCACAAGTGGAAAAGATTGTATGCCACAATGACTTCAATTGTAGCTATCCTGTTTATTCCATTCCTGTAAAACAGCCAACTCTAACGAGTGGCATTGCCATTGCAGATGCTGCTACGAAGGATGACATCATGCATCAATTGTCGAAGACAGATAATCATACGATCATAGCAGGAGGAGCAGATTTGTTCGAAATGCTGTTGGAATTACAATCAACTACCGTAGCCAACACAAACAAGGCGATAAGTGACAACAGTAATCAGCATGGTAATTCTTCCGAACTTGTTGGTAATTACAATCAAACACGTAAATCAACCATCATTGTCTGCGGAAGCACACAAAGCAAACCATTAGATATTGGCATTCCTGTATCACAGATGCCTGAAGAAGTTTTCCACGGAAAGCAATCACCTCTTCAATGGTTACCCATGCTGACAGACACATATCGTCAGACCGGTTCTATTATTCTTACCATAGGAAGGAAAGCTCATGGCGGAAAGGAATATGCGGTTCGCCTTCGTGAAAGCATGGCAATTGCCGTAAAAAACCTAATCACTTTACATTATCCGCAATCGCTGATAATCGAGGGAGGTGCAACGGCGTTTTCAATTTTGAACGCACTGGGTTGGCAACAATTTGAGATTGAGCAGCAAAAGGCACCAGGCGTTGTTACATTATTATACCATCAGCCCACAAATGATGTACATATTACATTGAAACCCGGCAGTTATCAATGGGGAGACATATTCTAAACGCTATTTCTAATCTTCCGAGAGTTTTCACAAATTGAGCCTGTGAAAGCAGATTTGCATATAAAATTGATTTAAATCAAGTGTATATCTACAAAAAGTAGGCAAAAACCACAATTTCATAACTTTTTTATATATTTTTTGAAAAATATCTTTCATTTTGTTTGTTATATAAATAAAAATGTGTAAATTTGCAAACGAATTAAGAATAAAGAGGTAAAAAGATATTGAAAATTACAAAACACATTAAAAACTCATTATTATGAATGCAGCGAAAGTAGTAGAAGATCTCAAACAGAGATTCCCAAATGAGCCTGAATACATCCAGGCTGTTTCACAAGTTCTTCCAACAATTGAAGAGGAGTATAACAAACACCCAGAGTTTGAAAAGACAAATCTGATTGAACGCCTGTGCATTCCTGACAGGATCATCCAGTTTCGGGTGACATGGGTTGACGATAAGGGTGTTGTTCAGACAAATATGGGATACCGCATCCAGCACAACAATGTGATTGGACCATATAAAGGCGGTATCCGTTTCCATAAAAGTGTGAATCTCGGTATTCTGAAATTCCTTGCTTTTGAACAGACTTTCAAGAACTCTCTCACCACTTTGCCGATGGGAGGTGCCAAAGGTGGATCTGATTTCTCTCCACGTGGCAAGAGCGATGCAGAAGTGATGCGCTTCTGTCAGGCATTTATGAACGAACTGTATCGTTACATCGGACCAGATGAAGATGTTCCGGCAGGCGATATCGGTGTTGGCGGCCGTGAAGTAGGATATATGTTTGGCCAATACAAGAAGCTTACTCATGAGTGGAGCGGTGTTCTTACTGGCAAGGGAATACCATTTGGCGGTTCGCTGATCCGTCCTGAAGCAACAGGATATGGATGTGTTTATTTCTTGGAGTCGATGCTTGCTACTCGTAATATTGACATCAAGGGAAAGAAAGTCTTGATTTCTGGTGCTGGAAACGTAGCCCAGTATGCTGCAGAGAAATGCATCCAGTTGGGAGCTACCGTTCTCACCATGTCTGATTCTGATGGATATATCTACGATGCCGAAGGTATCGACCGCGAAAAGCTCGATTATATTATGGAATTGAAGAATATTGAGCGCGGACGCATTAAGGAATACATTGAAGAATACCCGAATGCCGTATATCATGAAGGCAAACGACCATGGTATGAGAAGGCTGACATTGCCCTGCCGTGCGCTACTCAGAACGAAATCAATGCTGATGAGGCACAGGCACTTGTTGACAATGGCGTGATAGCTGTGGCTGAGGGTGCCAATATGCCTACCCTTCCCGATGCCATCAAGATTTTCCAGGGAGCAAAGATACTTTATGCACCCGGAAAAGCAAGTAATGCCGGTGGCGTTTCTGTATCTGGACTTGAGATGAGTCAGAATTCTGAGCGTTTGTCATGGACTGCTAAGGAAGTAGACGATTATCTGAAGCGAATCATGAATGACATTCATGAGAACTGTATCAAGTATGGAACAGAGAAAGACGGCTACATTAACTATGTGAAAGGTGCCAATGTGGCCGGTTTCATGAAGGTTGCCAAGGGTATGATGGGACAGGGCATCGTATAATAGAAATACAATTAACCCTATAAAACGTCGAGGGGAGGCAAAGGATTGAATAATCATCCGATGCCTCCCCTTTATTATTAACTCAATTCTTTATCTTTGCTGCCTTTTAATACATAGGTATTTCATTTCAATTATGGCCTTTGGTGTTCTATAATCTATGTGCATTTCATTTCAGCAACTTGCCTTTCCAGAATGCCGATTGATATGCTCCATCTTCCATATTGCGGATTTCAATTGTTCCACTGAGCCATTCCGTCATTGCAATTTCTTCTTTAAGAGGAAAACACTCAGTCACTTTACCGTTGCAAATGACAACGACATGCATAGGTAGAATCTTTCCGTTGAAGTTAACGAAGTGTGCTGCAACCTGCCGCGTTTTCATATATTATAAGTCTTATCAGTTCTTTCGCAACGAGGGATCAGGCATAGCTTCGGGCGCAGGCACAGCTACGGCACTCGGATCAGGAGGAAGAACAGGCAAGTTTCTTGCTGAATCAATCGGCTGTTTCATGCTTATGCTGTCTTTTGGAGCAGCTTCTTGCTCTTTTTTCTTCTCATGGAAACGCAGCATGCTGATGTTGTTGATGACCATCACCTTCAGGGTTGTAGAGGAAGAATTGGCATCTCTCGACAGGAAGAAGAATCCCCTGATTTCCTTGATACCCTTTTCTTGCGTGTCGGCAACTTCGAGTGTGTAACGGTTAGCTGATGACATGTGCATCATTCGAGTGCCAACGCTGTCGTTCTTGAAGCGTACTGCGAGCATGGCAATGCCATCACGCATTCCGTCTTGATACAAGAACTGGGCATTGAATTTGAAAATGATCCGGTCTCCGTTGTGGAACGTAGTGTCAGGAGTGATGATGAACGAGTGGTGATTATACGGTTCGTTGGGAATAAGCACCACGTTTGATTCTCCATGCCAGATGCTTGCCGTATCTCCCACCATCACTTCTGATTCACTATTGTCGTATACATCAGCTCCAACAGCCCTTGCCTCGTTGTTCATTCTGTCTTCAACGCGTTTCATAATATCATGCATACGTTCCGTGTGACGCATGTAGTAAACCATTGAAGAGTCAAAATCGGCTTCAGTAACGTGGTATTTCTTGAGCACAGCGAGCCTATAGAGCCTGTCATCGTAATTGCGCTCCGGATAATCAGTATTCAAAGCCATTCCCCCAGCCAGATGATAATCATAGAGAATGTCCTCCATGTCAGACGGCTGGATATATTCTGAAGGTACGGAAGGCTTGCACGATGCCATCAATACCCATATCATGGCGATGAAAAAGATGTTATGACGGATCTTCATCTGATTTTACTGACTGACTACTGACTTTTTTGAATGATATTGTTGACAGTTCCTTACGGTAGAACAGCAGCAGAAGTGCCACTCCAGTTGTGATACTTGCATCTGCAAAATTAAATACCGGACTGAAAAACACGTATGGCTGACCGCCCCAAATGGGCAACCAATCAGGCAAAGTGGTTTCTATCAGCGGGAAATAAAACATATCCACTACCTTACCCATGAGGAATGGAGCGTAGCCTTCACCGAACGGAACGAAGTAAGATACGTAGAACGGTGAGGAAGCACTAAATATCAGTCCGTAGAACATGGAATCGAAAATATTCCCGGCTGCTCCCGCCAAGACCATCGACACACAGACAATGTAGCCGGTGCGCGCCTTTTTCCTTACTTCTATCCAGATGTAATATCCAAGAACGCATACAGCAACGATGCGGAACAGACTGAGCACGAACTTGTTGACGAATGTCATGCCGTATGCCATTCCATTGTTTTCAATGAAATTGATATAGAACCAATTCGTCACTTGTATGCTTTCGTGCAGGCACATATTGGTCTTGACCATGATTTTGATAACCTGATCGATGACCAATATGCAGATAATGATGATGATGGCTATGTGGCCGCTGCTAATTTTCTTCATCAGTGCTTTCTTCCTTCCTTGCTTTGCACGCTGAGCGTAGCATGGGGAACTATGCGAAGACGTTCCTTCGGAATGAGTTCACCTGTCATCCTGTCGATGCCGTATGTCTTGTTCTGAACCCGGACCAAAGCAGCCTCAAGACCTTGAATGAACTTTTGCATGCGCGCAGCCTGCTGCATCAGCTCTTCCTTGGTCTGTGTGGCACTGCCTTCTTCAAGAATCTTGTATGTCGGTGATGTGTCGTCAACATCATTACCGTCTGCATTCATCAACTGTCGCATCATCTGATTGTAGTCTTGACGTGCTGTTGCCAGTTTTTCATTGATGATTCCCTTGAACTCTTCAAGTTCTTCATCACTATAACGTACTTTCTCTGCCATAATAATAGTAGTGTATAGTTTGCTTGTTAATTATTCTGTTTTATCTCTTTCTTTCAGTTTTTCGAAATGCTGATATTAAGTGCGAAATCATCAAAAGCCACCTCTTCACCGTCATTGGCGGCAATTTGGATACTATCGGCAAGCACTTGAGACTTGATATAGTCGGCAAATGAATTGATGGCAGCATCCGACTGCTCGTCAGATGATACGGTAACGCGGATATGGTCGGTAATGTCGAGTCCATGATCCTTGCGCATATTCTGTATACGATTGATCAATTCACGCGCCATACCTTCCTTTCTCAGTTCGTCAGTGAGCTCAATTTCAAGTGCAACGGTAAGATTTCCCTCGTTGGAGACAAGCCATCCGGGTATATCTTCGCTGATTATCTCAACATCTGCTGCTTCAACCACAGCCTCATTGCCTTCAACGTTGAGCGTGATAGCACCTTTCTCTTCGAGCAAGGATATTTCTTCCTGCGACAATGCTGCCATCTGAGCGGCAATACCCTTCATCAGCTTGCCGAATTTCTTACCCATGACGCGGAAATTGCACCTTACTTTCTTCACCAGGATGCCAGATCCCTCAACGAATTTCAGTTCTTTGACGTTCACCTCATTCATAATCAGGTCTTTCACAGCCTCAATGTGACTCTTCTGCGTGTCATCCACAGCCGGAATCATAATGCTCTGCAGCGGCTGGCGCACCTTAATGTTCACCTTGCGGCGCAGGGCGAGAACCATGGAAGTGATCTTCTGAGCCATATCCATGCGTGCTTCAAGGTCGGAGTCAATCACCGACTCGTCAACATCAGGGAATCTGTCGAGATGCACACTGTCTAATTCACCTCCCAGGTCATGGTATAATTCATCGGCATAGAATGGTGAGAATGGAGCCAAAAGCTTGGCAACCGTCATCAGACATGTATATAATGTGTGATAGGCACTCAGTTTGTCGGTGCTCATTTCCTTTCCCCAGAAACGCTTGCGGTTCAGTCTGACATACCAATTGCTCAGGTCATCATTCACGAAACTGTCGATCATGCGGCCTGCCTTGGTAGGTTCGAAATCAGCAAGAGCTTCATCCACGCCCTTGATCAGCGAGTTTACCTTCGAGAGAATCCAACGGTCGATCTCAGGCATATCAGCCATGTCAACCTTCTTGTCGGTCGGTTTAAAACCGTCAACATTGGCATAGAGTGCGAGGAAACTATAGGTGTTGTAGAGCGTTCCGAAGAACTTGCGGCGCACCTCATCCACTCCGGCGGGATCATATTTCAGGTTATCCCATGGCTGAGTGTTGGTAAGCATGTAGAAACGTACCGCATCGGCACCGTTTCTCTTGATTTCAGAGAACGGGTTCACCACGTTGCCAAGATGCTTTGACATCTTGATTCCCTTGGCATCGAGCACCAAGCCCGTTGAAATCACGTTCTTGAATGCAACGCTGTCGAATACCATCGTGGCAATGGCATGCAATGTGAAGAACCATCCACGGGTCTGGTCTACTCCCTCGTTGATAAAGTCGGCAGGATAAGCCAGGTATTTGTCGATGGCATCTTTGTTTTCGAATGGATAATGCACCTGTGCATAAGGCATGGAACCGGAATCGAACCACACATCAATAAGGTCGCTCTCACGATGCATCGGCTTTCCGCTCTCGCCAACCAGCACAATATCGTCAACATACGGACGGTGAACATCAATCTTGTCGTAGTTCTCCTGAGAATAATCACCAGGAACGAACCCTTTCTCCTTGAGCGGATTCACCGCCATAACACCGGCTTTGACAGCCTTTTCAATCTCATTGTAGAGTTCTTCAAGTGAGCCGATGCAGATTTCTTCGCGCGTATCTTTGTTGCGCCATATAGGAAGCGGCGTTCCCCAGAAACGAGAACGCGACAGATTCCAGTCGTTCAGGTTCTCAAGCCAGTTGCCAAAACGCCCAGTACCAGTGCTTTCCGGCTTCCAGTTGATGGTCTTGTTCAATTCCACCATGCGCTCTTTGCAGGCAGTGGAACGAATGAACCAAGAGTCGAGCGGATAGTAAAGCACCGGCTTGTCGGTACGCCAGCAGTGGGGATAGTTGTGGATGTGCTTTCCAATCTTGTAGGCACAGCCCTCCTGCTTCATCTCCATGCAGAGCACGATGTTGAGATCTTCATCCTTAGATGCAGCCTTCTCATCATATCCGTTCACATTATACTTCGGATCATAGGCATTCTTCACGTAGTCACCGGCATGACGGCCGTAGGCATCAGCATTGACACAAGCGGCGATAAACTCGTCGGAGAGCTCATCCATCACATAATACTTGCCTTGCAAGTCAACCATCGGACGTGTCTCGCCAGCCTTATTGATGAGGAACAGCGACGGGATTCCGGCATCTTTGGCAACCTTGGCATCATCGGCACCGAAGGTTGGAGCAATATGAACGATACCAGTACCATCTTCAGTAGTCACATAGTCGCCGGGAATCACGCGGAATGCCACGTCTTCCATCTCGATGAATGAGTCGTTTCCGGTATGGAAAACCTTGTCGGCATGCACATCTGCATATTCCTTAACGAACTTTGCCGACAAGTCGTCGACCTTCTCGCACGGTTTCACCCATGGCATCAGCTGCGCATATCTCATTCCCACGAGATCCGATCCCTTGTATGTGGCAACGATACGGTAAGGAATCACCTTGTCGCCGGGCTTGTATTCGTCCATGGAAGCGAATTCTCCTTCGGGCTTCAGATAGGCATCGATGCGTGTTCCTGCCATCACGGCGCTGATTTTCTCGCCGCTATACGGATTGAAAGTCTGCACGCAAACATAGTCAATCTTCGGTCCCACGCACAATGCCGTATTTGATGGAAGTGTCCAAGGTGTCGTGGTCCATGCCAGGAAGACAGGTATACCCCACTCTTTCATCTCCGGTCGCGGGTCGAGAATCTTGAACTGAGCCGTCACTGTGGTATCTTTCACGTCGCGATAGCACCCCGGCTGGTTCAGCTCATGGCTCGAAAGACCCGTTCCTGCCGCAGGTGAATACGGCTGAATGGTATAGCCTTTATAGAGCAATCCTTTGTTATAGAACTGCTTGAGCAGCCACCAGAGCGTCTCGATATACTTGTTGTCGTATGTGATATAGGGATTATCGAGATCCACAAAGTATCCCATCTTCTCCGTCAGGTCACGCCATTCTTGCGTAAACATCATCACGTTGTGGCGGCAAGCTGCGTTATAGTCTTCGATTGAGATATATCGGGGAGATGCAGGATTGTCAATGTCGGCCTTCGTTATGCCTTTTTCCTTCTCAACACCAAGTTCCACGGGCAGTCCATGTGTGTCCCAACCCGCCTTGCGGTGCACTTGGAAGCCCTTCATTGTCTTATAACGGTTGAAAGTATCCTTAAGAGCACGCCCAAGAACGTGGTGTATACCCGGATGACCGTTGGCAGAAGGCGGTCCTTCATAGAAAACGAACTGAGGATTTCCTTCACGCTCGGTAATGGAACGGTGGAAGATGTCATTCTTTTCCCACTCTTCGAGAACTCTATTGTTGGTCTCTGTCAAGTCGAGACCGCTATGCTCAGCAAACATCTTTGCCATAATTACAGAATATTTTCTATTTTTTATAACATTGTTTCTATATAGGGCGCAAAGGTAACTAAAAAAATCCTTATAGCAAAGAAGTTTTTGGATTAATTCAAGAAATATTTGGGTGGAACGGAAAGAAATATTACCTTTGCGACCATAAATTAAGAATGATATGAAGATACGACCATGTGCCAAGATCAATCTGGGATTGAACATCGTGAGCAAACGTGCCGACGGCTATCATGACCTTGAAACCGTTTTCTATCCTGTGGGAATCTACGATGAAATCGAGATAAATGAGACGGATAGCGACAATGGCTGTTCGTTGGAAATAACCGGACAAGAGATTGAAGGTGATGTTGAGAAGAATCTTGTTGTGAAAGCCTACCGCCTGTTGTCAGGTATTCATCCCCTTCCGCCCGTACATATCACGCTCAACAAGCAGATTCCCATGCAGGCAGGCATGGGTGGCGGCTCAGCAGATTGCGCTTTCACCATCCGTTTGCTGAACGATATGTTCCATCTTGGCATCTCTGTGGCTGAAATGGAGGGATATGCAACGCGCTTAGGTGCCGACTGCCCCTTCTTCATCACCGCAAAACCATCCTACGCAGAGGGTATCGGGGAATTGCTTTCGCCCGTTGACCTTGACCTGAGCCGCTATTTCATCGCCATAGTCAAGCCTCCTGTGGCCATTTCCACGCGAGAAGCCTTTGCCGGAATCAAGGTGAAGCGTCCGCAGAAGTGTTGCCGCGACATCGTGCAGCTTCCCGTCGGGCAATGGAAACACCTGCTTTTCAACGATTTCGAAGAGAGCATCATTCCGCAATATCCCGTCATTGCCGACATCAAAAAGGCGCTTTACGACGAAGGTGCACTCTATGCGGCGATGAGTGGAAGCGGAAGTGCCGTATTCGGAATATATGAACAAAATCCAGAATCCTTAAAATCCTTATTCCCAGACTGCTATGTACATGTAGTTAAAGGATAGAAACAACCCAACGATTATTGCAAAATGGACAATCAAAAAGAACTGTTTCCGGTGGTTGACGAGCAAGGAAACGTTGTTGGAAGCATATCAAGAGGCGAGGCTCACAACGGCTGCAAAGTGCTGCATCCTGTGGTTCATCTCCACGTGTTCAATTCAAACGGCGACCTCTACCTGCAGCAGCGCCCGCTATGGAAGGACATTCAGCCCGGCAAATGGGACACTGCGTGCGGCGGTCATGTGGATTTGAACGAAACCATTGAGCAGGCTTTGCACCGGGAAGTGAAGGAAGAGCTGGGCATTACCGACTATTTGCCGGAAAGAATTGGCATGTATGTCTTCGAAGGAAAGCGGGAACGCGAGTTGGTTTATGTGCACAAAACCGTCTACGACGGCACCATTCAACCGAGCAGAGACGAACTTGCCGGTGGCAGATTCTGGTCGAGAAAAGAGATCATGGAGTACATCGGAAAGGATGTTTTCACCCCAAATTTCGAGGATGAATTCATGAAATTCTTCGGGAAACAATGAACAATTAATGCGAAAACTAAGGTTTCAGCCTTCAAAAGCATAGGTTTCAGCCATCAAAAGCATAGGTTTTGACCATCAAAAACATAGGTATTAAAATGGAAAAAAGAAGGTCTTGACAAGTGCTTCAAAAACTTCTCCAAACACAAAAAATGGAAAACAAATGTCGCTGCGCATAAACCGCTGATTGTCAACTACTTTCCTTAATCCATGTGTTACCCGCTGCGTTACCTGCTGCGTTACCTGCTGAGCATTTCCCAATGTTCAATGCTCAATGGTCAATGGTCAATCCTCAACGGTCAATGGTCAATCCTCAACGGTCAATGGTCAATTCTCAACGGTCAATGGTCAATAGTCAATGAAAAAACGCAGCAGATGACGCAGCAGGTAACGCAGCAGATGACACATAAAATCTCATAGTCTGCTTTCAATCAATGATTTACGCGCAGCGACACTATATTTGTCTTTTTCCTATAGGTCTTTTAAAAAGACACAGAAGCATTCAGGCCGACTTGCAAAAGATTGGCATCCGCCTTGTTGTCGTGACGATATTGCAGGTCGGCAGTGATGGCCAGCATGGGCTTGCCAATAGGTATGTCAACGCCTGCACCGATGTAAAGGCCTTTCGTTGTGCCGTGTCCGTTGATATAATCGCCCATGTCGGTGGTCTTCATGCCTGCTGTCTGTCCTAAAATGACACCTGCACGAAACAGAGGACTAACCACCTGATCTCCATTAGAGCGCAATGCAGCTCCCAATTGAACGTCCACATTCGTGAATTTCACATTGTAGGAATCCTTGCTCATGTCCCATAAGCTGGCAAGAACCATACCCTGGAAAAACAAATAGCGCGACATTCGGGGGAAATGCAGGTCAATTCCAGCACCAAATTCTGGGACAAAGCCGCTCAGAGACAGGTCATCTGCCTTTATTCCTGACAGAGGTTTCACCTTGAAAGACCCCAAACCGCCGCCGACAGCTATCCGCATTTTAGCCTTTACGGTAGAAGCCGATTTTTCATCGACGAGGTATTGCACACAGTCTTCATTGCTGGTGCAGTAGTTTTCTACATATTCACGGGTGATGCGGGTTAAAGAACGAGGCGACAAATCAAGGTTGCTCAATTTGTTGACGGTCGCAGTGCTCTTGGAAAACAGCTGACTTACTTCGCGAACATTATCCCGCCGCACCTTCATTGCTTCTTCTGCGCTACGATAACTCTTGTTTTCATCTTTCATTACGGCAACTCTCCCGTTGGCATCAACGAAATAATAATAGTCGGTATTCCCTTCCACAAGGTGGAAAAGGCTGATTTCGCCTTTTAGCAGATAAGATGCGAAAACTGTTTTCTGCTGATTGCCCACCGGAAATGTTCTCGACACATAATAAGCACCGCCATTGTCGAGCTTATATTCTGCGATTTCACCGGGTTTATACAATTTATACGAAGACTCTCCGTCAGCTTTGAAATGGCATTCGTAGGCATTTTTCTCGTCGGATAGGTAATCGATGTATCCTTTAAGGGTCTCATGATGATTGGTTATGATACTTCCACGTTGCGGATTTGTTTGTGATTGCGCTTTCATGGCAACAAAAACAATCATCAGTACGGATAAAAAGACTCGGTTTTTCATTTTTTTGGTTTTTCGTTTATTGATTGGGTTGTTATGCAAAAGTGATTGATTGATCGTCAGGCAATTGCCTGCAGGATAACGAAAAATAAAGTGTGCAGCTTTTATATTGCACACTTTAACTCTATTTTCGTTTGGGGGGAGCCTGCCGTTCCGTGAATTTTCGGATGGATTGCCGGTGGAACCTGTCTTCGGCTCGTATCACGTCATACAGCTTGCTGGCAGAAATCACCTGAAGGTATTTCTGATGATACTGCTTCTGAAGTTTCTTTATCTGTATGTCGATGGCATCTTGCTTCTCAATAGCAGTGCGGCATTCGGCTTCAGAAGCAGGTTTCACCCAACGCGACTTGCCTGCCTGCTGGAACAGAGCGCGCTGTTTTGCCTGCAATTCCTTGTAAATGGGGAAGAAATCGGCAGCTTCTTTCTGCGTGAGCTTCGCTTCCCGGGTGATGAATTGCTCCAAGGCAGCCTGGAATTTCTGCGGGTCGAACTTGTTTTGCTGCGCTTTTGCACCCATGCAGACAAGGAATAGTAATATAATTATAATATGTCTTTTCATATTAATACTCATTTGACATGTAACTATAGAGGTCTTGATTGTCGAGCATCACATAGTCGGCCATCTGGTCGAGCGCGTCTCCCGATGGAGCAGATGCCAGTGTCTGCACTTGCATGTTGCCGTTTTGGCCTTCGTCTGTCGGTGAATGGAATACCGCAACACCGAATAGCAAGCCCACGACAGATGCCACTGCCAGATAAGGAACGAATCTTCTGATTATTGCATTCCTGCCTTTGGCAATAGTCTTTGGTTGTTCCTCTATGGGACTTTCCTCTATTTTTGCCATCATCTCATCAGCAAAACGATCGAAAAATCCATCGGGAACCTGGAAATGATTTGCGTTACCAAATGTCTGTTTCAGTAGTTCTTCTTCAGTCATGATATATTATTTTTGTTATTTGACGTTATATTTTGTATAAAGTTTAACCAGGTTCTGCTATTTTTGATTTCTTTCTTCGCATTCAAGAGTTTATGTGTCATTGTGCTTCGTGACATATTCCGTGATTTTCTTCACAGCAATATGGTAGGATGCTTTTAGTGCTCCTTCAGAAGTACCGAGCAATTGGGAGATCTCATTGTATTTCATTTCTTCGAAATAGCGTAGGGTGAACACCGTGCGCTGCACGTCGGGCAACGTCGCGATGGCCTCTTGCAGAAGTGCATGCGTGCGGTCGCCGTCGAAATAATCGTCTGCCATCAGGCGGTTTGCCATACTCAGGTCGGCATCGGCACTTATCTTGTTCTTCTGTCTTCTCACGAAATCGAGGCTCTCATTGATGGCTATCCGATAGAGCCAAGTGGATATTTGCGATTTGTTTTGGAAATCATCCAGACTGTTCCAAGCCTTCATGAACACATTTTGGAGCACGTCATTGGCATCGTCGTGGTAAATAACGATACGACGAATCTTCCAGTATAGCGGCTCGCTATACTTCTTCACCACGATGCTGAATGCCTTTCTCCGCTCCTTGGGATCAGCGAGCATCTCGGGTGTAATCATATCATTGAATGTCTCCGACATATACCTTTAATTCGTTGAACAATGCTTTGTCGTACCCGTAAACGTCCTTGTATTCCACGAGATTCCCGCTTTTGTCGGGATAGAGCGTGTAGTATGTGATAAACACAGGTACTTCTGGTGTCACATCAATACGGTGGATAAGCTTTCCACGGTCAATCTGCGACTTGTCAATACCGTCGTTTTCGTTGTAGTTGTTCACATCGGCGGTCATGCTGTAACGTATTTTCTCTATGGTGTCTTCGTCTTTCTTGTCGAGGAGAAACACTGCCAGCTCGAATGGTTTCTGCACTCTCACGCATCCATGGCTCACTGCCCGATGGTCGCGATCGAAAAGCCACGGCGAAGAAGTGTCGTGCAGATAGACGGCATGGTTGTTGGGGAAACGGAAAATGATCCTTCCCAATGAATTGCCAGCCCCTCCTTCTTGGACGATATGTTGCTGTCCTGACATGATCTTGTCGTAGGAAGCATACTCCACATCAAGTTTTCCTTGCTTTTTGTCAAGGATATACATGTGTTCCTTGCGCAGATAGCCCTGTTTATATACAATTCCCTTGGCAATGCTTTGGGGAACAATCCACACGGGATTCAGTTCCATGCGGTTGATCTTGCTGGTAAGCAGCGGCGTCTTGGTATTGTTCGTGCCGCACCCTACCCTCATTGTGAGCACGCTGTCTTTGTCTACGGCATACAGGCTATACGATGGGATGTTCACCACGATGTGCTTCTTGTGGTTTTCAGGATAGTCGTTGAGTCTCCAGCGGCAACGCTCGATATTGCAGAGCGTAGTGATTTGTTGTGTTTTTGTCAGCGACGGCTCTTTCAGTCGGTTGCACAGCCGCTGGTATAACTTGGAAACAGGCTGCACTTCCCGGAGGAATATGTCTACGCTGTCGTTGTGGATCTTCTTGATTGCCCGCTCATTGAAATCTTCGTTGGGATGTTTCATTGCCACATCATACAGATGGAAATAGTTGACATGCAATGAATCGGAGTCCTTTACGCACAATTTGTTATACAGGCTGTTGGGGTTTACAAATCCGAAATACTGTCCGTTGGTGTATTTCAGAAATGCTTTTGTGAGATTATATTCCAGTCGGGCATACACCATATTGATGTTCGAGACTTCGTCTTTGCCAAGATTCAATTGTCTGATGCGGTCAATGTCACGCTCAATCTGGGAGAGGCGGAAGCGGTTGGGATTCAGTCCTGCGTTCTCAACATGCTGCAAATACGACAAAAGAGAATCGGCACGGCGGTCGATTCCTGCGCGGCTGATCCAAAGAAAGGGCTTTCTGCTCTGATAGTATTGCTTCACATGCCGGTCGGCGAGTCTGTTGTCTTTATCCATGTCGGCAATCTTCATGATGTGTTTTCTGATTTTATGAGCGTCTAAACGGAATTCGTTCATAGACATATCATTAAAATCAGCTATCTGTAGATGCTTGTTCGGATTGGAAGTCTCTTCATGACAACTGCATAAAAGGCTGATGAAGAGAAGCGTGAAAAAAGAAAATCTGCACAAAACGTTCCGGTAAGAATACTATTTCAAGGATATTTTACGCACGGTGTTTCCAACTTTTACGATGTAGCAACCCTTTGGAAGGTTAAGCTCCACACGCTTATCGGCACCCTCAATCTTGATGCTCATCACCCTGACACCGGTAACGTTGTATATAAAGAGCATCTGACCGTTGGCATTAGTCACATGGAGAACATTGTCCTGCACGGTAATCGTGATGCCCTGATTATCCTGCTCGATTATCTCAACAGCCTCAGAAGCGTATGTAACCGCAGGTACTGATGCCAAGAACATTAATGCCAAAAATATGTTGCGTAAAAATTTGCTCATAATAACCCATTTTAAATTTTTGCAAAAATACGACTATTATTTCAATTCGCCAAACTTTTTTCGCATTTTTACACATTAAACACGTCATTTTCTTTGGTCAGATAGCTTTCAGGGAATATTTCGCGTGCTTCCTTGACTATCATTTCCTCATCATTATAGCGTGCTGAATAGTGGCCGAGCAGCAGTTTTTTCACGCCTGCATCTCTTGCAACCATAGCAGCCTGGTGCGCTGTGGAGTGATAATAGAGCCTTGCGCGGTCGGCATTGTCTTCGCAATAGGTGCTTTCATGATACAGCATGTCTACATCCACAAGCAGTTCATGCAAGTGAGGCATGTATTTGGTGTCGCTGCAATATGCATAGGAACGAGCACGGTCGGGCGGTGTCACCAACCGTTCATGGGGATAATGGGTGCCGTCTTCTGTCGTCCAGCCGTCACCCGCTTTGATATTGTTGATTTGACTGATGGGTATTTGAAGGAAATCAATCATATCCCGGCGGATATGAGGTAGTCCCTGCTTCTCGCGGAACAGGAACCCACAACAAGAAATACGGTGATTCAGCGGTATTGTGGTTACGGTCAGGCTCCTGTCTTCATAGATAATCTGTGATTGGGTGGTCTCTATGGCATGGAAAACCACCTCATATTCCAAGCCATTGCAAAACATTTCAATCTGTGATGTCAGCATTGGCTCCAACTCTCGGGGTGCATACACATGAAGAGGAGCTGTGCGGCCAAGCATGCCGAATGTGCTTATCATGCCGATAAGCCCAAAACAATGGTCACCATGCAGATGGGAAATGAACACAGCTTGTATGCGCATGAAATTGATATGTGAGCGTCGCAGCTGTATCTGCGTACCTTCTCCGCAATCAACGAGGAACATCTTGTCGCGGATTTCAATTACCTGCGCTGAAGCACCATGCTTTGGAGTGGGCAGAGCACTGCCGCATCCCATAATATATACTCTGAATGGCTGCATAACGTGAGCTTTTATCTGAGTCGCTTGTAGGCATAGATGCCCCGGTCGTTCTCTAACAGCAGGCTGTCTGCACCCAATTCATAGATGTTGAAGGTGTCTGCGGAAAGAACCAACTGCCCGTTCAGGATTTTCCATTCAACGTATGGCTTCGGTTCCTTGATGTTTGAAATGATAACGCCTCCTTCCTGCAGTTCGAAAGATTTGTCGAGACTTATCCATTTGCCGATTAAGGTCGTGAGGTTGATCACTTCTGCGGCACAAGGGATATCTGTGTCTTTCACTGAACCGTCGACCATCACGGCCAATCGGTCACCAATGCCGAGACCGCCCTTCACGTTTGAGATGGAGTCGTTGTTGATTGAAAAGGCAAGAGTGTCTCCGTTGTCGGTGATAAGCTCAAGTGTGTGCATGGCAGTGCCTTCTCCGCATCGCCCATAGATGGTTTCATCGACATCGTTTTCCACAATATCAAAGACTACATCTTGTCTTGATTTTTCATCAACTTTCTTATTCTCCTTGCATCCGCAGAAGAATATGCCGACCAACAGGCACAACATGTAAAATCTATAGTTCCTCATAATCTTTTCAGTTGCATTATTCTTGTATGTCGTTTTCCAGTTTCTTCGCTTCATTCCATAATTCATCCATTTCGCTTAACGTCATTTCTGTCAGCGGTTTACCAATCTTGATGGAGTGCTCTTCCACATAGTTGAAACGGCGGATGAACTTTTGGTTTGTATGTTCCAGTGCATTGTCGGGATTGAGCTTGTAGAGACGGGCGGCATTGATCACAGAAAACAGGAAGTCGCCCAACTCTTTTGTGGACTTTTCTTTGTCCTCTTTTTTCAATTCGTCTTCAAGTTCTTTCAGTTCCTCATGCACCTTTGCCCAAACATCTTCTTTGTTTTCCCAGTCGAAACCCACATTTCGTGCCTTGTCCTGAATACGGTATGCCTTGATCAGACTTGGAAGTGAATTAGGAACACCTGAGAGAACGCTCTTGTTTCCGTCTTTTTCACGCAGTTTTATCTGTTCCCAATTCTGTAGAACCTGATCACTGGTCTCCGCATTCTGAAACTCCGATTCGCTCAAACCTGCCAAATCGAACCGCGGATCATCCAATGGCAACGGCTCCTTCTGCCCTACTTGCGACGAATGATAGATATGCGGATGCCGGAAGATGAGCTTATCTGCCTGCATGTTGCACACATCGGCGATGTCGAAATCATTCGTTTCCGATCCGATTCTCGAATAGAACACCACATGCATGAGAACATCTCCCAACTCTTTGCATATATTGTGAACGTCGTTCTTGATAAGCGCATCGCACAGTTCGAAGGTTTCTTCTATCGTGTTCGGCCTTAAACTCTCGTTTGTCTGCTTCTTGTCCCACGGACATTTCTCCCTAAGCTGGTCAAGAACGTCGAGCAACCTTCCAAATGCTTCTAATTTTTCTTCCCTTGTATGCATTACAATTATATTGTTTACTTAATTATGTTGCAAAATTAGTCAAAATTCCCGAATAAATAGCCAAGTGGATGAAGAAAAATAACATTTTGTCTTTGATTAATAATCGTTTTGATGTAACCAATAGCTTATCCGAAGGCATTCGAATGCATCAGAGATACGCAAATTCTATGCAGATTATAAAACGAAAAGCAATCATTTGTTCAAGAGAATTATTAAGTAATCCTAATTATTTATGCATTATTTTTTTATTTTAATTTAAAGTCTTACCTTTGCATCCATTATATATAAATTCATTATCAAT
Organism: Prevotella sp.; assembly: GCA_017471245.1. GTDB lineage: Bacteria > Bacteroidota > Bacteroidia > Bacteroidales > Bacteroidaceae > Prevotella. The sequence goes on along the minus strand of JAFUVB010000034.1, from coordinate 30,903 downwards.
AAGTTTTATCGATAGAATAAACACGACATAATTTAGAAAATGGAATTAGCAAGCAAGTATGATCCACGTGAAGTGGAGTCAAAATGGTATCAGTATTGGGTTGACAATAAGTTGTTCAGTTCTAAACCAGATGGCAGGGAGCCTTATACAATCGTAATCCCACCGCCAAATGTTACTGGCGTGCTGCACATGGGACACATGCTGAACAATACGATACAGGATATTCTGGTGCGCCGTGCACGCATGGAAGGTAAAAATGCATGCTGGGTACCGGGCACAGACCATGCTTCCATAGCCACCGAAGCGAAGGTTGTGAAGAAGCTCGCAGCAGAAGGCATCAAGAAGCATGACCTTACGCGTGAACAGTTTCTTGAGCATGCATGGGACTGGACCCACGAACATGGAGGCATTATATTAAAGCAGCTTCGCCGATTAGGTGCGTCTTGCGACTGGGACCGCACGGCTTTCACCATGGATGAGAAACGTTCTGAAAGCGTTATCAAAGTGTTTGTCGACTTGTATAACAAAGGACTGATATACCGCGGCATGCGCATGGTGAACTGGGATCCCAAGGCTCTCACGGCGCTGTCTACCGAAGAGGTGGTCTACAAGGAAGAACAGAGTAAATTGTATCACCTGAAATATTATGTTGACGGGCTGAAAGAGCTCGACAACCAGGAGAAGCTGGCAGAAGAAGGCAATGTGATTCATCACGACGAGAACGGTTTCTACGCCGTAGTAGCCACGACACGCCCCGAGACAATCATGGGAGATACCGCCATGTGCGTAAATCCGAAAGACCCGAAGAATCAATGGCTTAAGGGCAGAAAGGTGATTGTTCCTTTAGTGGGGAGAGTGATTCCTGTCATTGAAGACCGCTATGTGGATATAGAATTTGGCACTGGCTGTCTGAAAGTTACGCCAGCACATGACACAAACGACTACATGCTGGGCAAAACCCACAATCTGGAAACAATCGATATCTTCAATGCTGACGGAACAATCTCTGAACAAAGTCCGCTCTATGTAGGTATGGACCGATTCGACTGTCGCAAACAGATTGTAAAAGACCTGCAGGATGCCGCGCTGATGGAGAAAGTGGAAGACTATACCAACAAGGTGGGCTATTCTGAAAGAAACCCCGACACTGCCATTGAGCCAAGACTCTCCCTGCAATGGTTCCTTAAGATGCAGCATTTTGCCGATATCGCCCTGCCGCCGGTGATGAGTGACGAACTGAAATTCTATCCCACAAAATACAAGAATACGTATAAAAACTGGTTAGAGAATATTCAAGACTGGTGTATTAGTCGCCAGTTGTGGTGGGGACATCGCATTCCGGCATACTATTACGACGGAGAAGAGTTCGTTGTAGCAGAAAATGCAGAGAAGGCACTTGAGCTGGCACGCGAGAAGAGTGGCAACAACAATCTTCAGATGAGTGATTTGAGACAAGATGAAGATGCCCTCGACACTTGGTTCTCATCGTGGCTCTGGCCGATCTCTCTCTTTGACGGCATCAATAATCCCGGTAATGAGGAAATCAACTACTACTACCCCACCAGTGATCTGGTTACAGCGCCCGACATTATCTTCTTCTGGGTGGCACGCATGATCATGGCCGGAGAAGAATATATGGGAAAGATACCGTTCAAGAACGTATATTTTACAGGTATAGTGCGTGATAAGCTCGGTCGCAAGATGTCAAAATCTCTTGGTAATTCACCCGACCCCATTGAACTCATCGATAAATTCGGTGCCGATGGAGTCAGAATGGGCATGATGCTCTCTGCTCCCGCTGGCAACGATATCCTCTTCGACGAGGCTCTTTGCGAACAAGGCAGAAACTTCAACAATAAGATATGGAATGCATTCCGACTGGTGAAAGGATGGAAAACCGCCAACATAGAACAACCGGAAGCATGCCGCATCGCAACACAATGGTTTGAAGCCAAGATGAAGATTGTGAATGTGGAAATACAAGACCTGTTCTCCAAGTATCGTATTTCAGAGGCACTGATGGCGGTTTACAAGCTCTTCTGGGATGAATTCTCAAGCTGGTATCTTGAAATGGTGAAACCGGCATACGTTAACGGTCAGCCGCAACCCATCGACATCAAGACATACGAAGCCACACTTGACTTCTTCAATAATCTTCTTAAGATGTTGCATCCGTTTATGCCATTCATCACCGAAGAACTCTGGCAGCATCTCTACGACCGCAGGGATGGTGAGAGCATCATGCGCGACTGTCTGGCTATTTCTCCAGCTACATCTGAAGAAACAGAACTTGCAGAACGCTTTGAACTCGTGAAGCAAGTTGTTTCGGGAGTGCGCATGATACGCAACCAGAAGAACATTGCGCAGAAGGAGCTTTTACAGCTTTATGCCCTGAATGCAAACAAATTTGATGCTTACAATGCAGCTATCATGAAGATGGCTACCCTGAAAAGCATTGAGATTGTTGCTGAAAAGAGTGCCGATTCCAGTTCGTTTATGGTTGGAACCGATGAATTTGCCGTACCCCTTGGCAACATGATCGACATAGAAGCTGAGATTGAAAAGGCAGAAACCCAACTCAAGCATCTGGAAGGATTCCTGATGGGCGTGATGAAAAAGCTTTCTAACGAAAAGTTTGTTGCCAATGCACCAGAGGCTGTCGTAGCTTTAGAGCGTAAGAAGCAAAGCGATTCTGAGGAGAAAATTGCCTCGCTGAAAGAGCTGATTGCCGAACTGAGGAAGAAAGGCTGATCATGAAGATGAGGAAAGCCATATTGTTTGCTGTTGTCTCACTGCTCACATTCGTGTCGTGCCATGACCATGCTGATGAGCCAGAGATAGAGATGATACCCGAAGAGACCATCTTGATGTATTTCCCATGGTCTCAAGGGGATGATCATATCTATCAGAATTTCCTGAACAACATCAGTGCCATGAAGATGGCAGTGGAAATGAACAGGGGAATCGGGCAGAGAAAACTCCTGGTTTATTTAGCTCAGAGTGCCACGAAAGGTGCGTTGATCGACATCGTATATAAGAATGGGCAATGCATTGAGGACACACTGAAGCGATATACCAACCTCAACGGGAGGAATTATTCAACAGCCGCAGGCATTTCTTCGTTTTTCAGTGACATGAAACAGGCATCTCAGGGTTCTAAGTCGTATTCCATCATTATGGGATGCCATGGCATGGGGTGGCTTCCTGTAGGCATGGGACCGTCTTCAGCCAAGAAGTCGCTGTTTGATGAGGAAGTTTTCAATGGGGCAAAAGGTAGCAATCATATTGAGACACGATACTTAGGCCATGCCTCGTTGGAGAGCTATCAGACCGAAGTATCTGATCTTTGCACCGCCATTAAGAATTCTTTCGGGAAAATAAAGATGCTTGTCGTGGATGACTGCTATATGTCGAACATTGAGATAGCATACGACTTGAAGGACCTGGCAGATTATTACATCGCTTCAACATCAGAAATGATGATTGCAGGTCTGCCCTATCGCACGCTTGGCATGGATTTGATCAATGGGAATTATCAGAATGTCTGCGATAAGTTTCATACCTATTATTCGACAGAATATAAAGATCATTACGGCACTTTGGCAGTCATTAAACTAAGCGAAGTGGATGCTGTGGCTGCATTGATGAAGAGAATCAATGCAAAATACGACAGCGAATCGGTGAATGTGAATGCTATTCAACCGGCAGACAATTGGCGCTATACCATTTTCTTTGACATGACCGATTATGTGAAAGCCCTTTGCAATAGCAGCGACGAAGGTCTCTACAATGAGTTCCTGTCCGCAATGGACAAGCTCGTGCCGTATAAAACATGCACGAACCTATATTGGTCGAATGATAAAGAAGGTGTTATCAACACATTCTGTGGCATCACCATTTCCGATCCCACACGTTATTCCTCACTTTATCATGTGAAAGAAGAAACCAACTGGTGGAAGGCTACTCACTAACAGTCCCTTCCCCACTTGATGATGATAAGACGAGAGCGACCAACATGCGGTCGCTCTCGTCTTTCTTGTTATACAATAAACACTGCTGTTTGATGTCCTCAATATTCACTATGCCTGTTCTTTTGCCCGATGCATCCTGAAGCCGTAAGCACATACTACAACGAAGCAAATGAATGGGAGGATAAACGATGCGTTGGTTGCAGGATATGAACCGAACACAGTACCCTTGTCGATAATGGCAGCTTGCAATGGAGGCAGAACAGACCCTCCGAGAATAGCCATAATCAAACCTGCTGCACCGAATTTAGCATCGTCTCCAAGACCATTCAAGGCAATACCATAGATGGTGGGGAACATTAATGACATGCATCCACTGACACAAACCAGGCAATAAACGCCATAACGATTCTGGAAGAAGATCACTCCTGCCGTGAACAACATGGCTAATATGGCAAAGATGGCCAACAATTTGGCAGGCTTCAGATACTTCATCAGATAGGTGGCAATGAATCGTGAACAGATGAAAAACAGCATGGCGTAAATATTAAAACGCTGAGACAGCACTTCAGCCGACTGCTCGTCCATGCCTTCTGCCATGAAAATGCGAGTACCATACTGAATGATGAACGTCCAGCACATGATCTGCGCACCCACATAGAAGAACTGGGCAATCACTCCTTCACGATAATACTTCAAGCCGAAGATACGCTTAAGTGTTGGAAGGAAATTGATATCCTTGTTCTGATCGCCGTTCTTGGGCATCTTGGTCAACAGGATGATTACGAACATCACAGCAATCACGATGCCGATTGCCAGATATGGAGAAATAAGAACGGAGAGATCGGCGTTTTTGAGAGCATCGAATTCCGTGTCATTCAGCAATGCGCGCTCGTCACTGCTCATCGGATTCAGCTTTGCCTGGATGAAATTCATTGCGACATACATACCAATGATGGAGCCGCAAGGGTTGAAACACTGAGCCATATTGAGGCGTCTCGTTGCCGTTTCCTCGCTTCCCATCGTGAGAATATATGGATTGCAGCTTGTTTCCAGGAATGACAATCCGCATGTCATGATGAAATATGCCACAAGGAAACAGCCATAGACACCAATTCCTTTTGCGGGGAAGAACAAGAGTGCACCTGTAGCATAGAGTCCGAGCCCCATCAGCACACCAGCCTTGTAAGAATACTTGCGGATAAACATAGCTGCAGGAAAAGCCATGGCAAAATATCCGCCATAGAATGCCACCTGAACGAGTGTTCCTTCGCTTACGCTCATGCGAAAAATCTTAGAGAATGCCTTCACCATAGGATTGGTAATGTCGTTGGCAAATCCCCATAACGCAAAGCAGAAGGTAACAAGGATGAACGGGATGAGATAGCTCACCCCGTCCTTGGAGATTAATGAATTCTTATTTTGCATATTCGTTCTATATACAATTATTTATAGATAGGACCGAAATTTGCACATGCGCGATAGTCTGCGCCTTCCTTGTCCATGCCAAATGCGTTCCATGCTGCAGGGCGGAAAATGTCTTTGTCAGCCACATTATGCATGCATACAGGGATTCGCAGGATAGAACAGAGCGTGATTATGTCTGCACCGATATGACCGTATGCTATGGCTCCATGATTGGCACCCCAGTTGTTCATTACTGAATACACATCCTTGAATGCATCTTTTGTCGGGTCGAGACGCGGGGCAAACCATGTTGTGGGCCATGTCGGGTCAGTTCGCTTGTCGAGAATATCGTTCACTTCCGTGTCGAGGTCCACCGTCCATCCTTCTGCTAATTGCAGCACGGGACCAAGCCCTTTCACAATATTCACACGCATCATCGTCATCGGCATGCCGCCTTTGGAAAGGAAATGTGAAGAATAACCACCGCCGCGGAAATAGTCACGGTCGGCTGGCATCCAGCTGGTAGCCTCAATACATGCATCAACATCTGCCTGAGTCATGTTCCAATGCTCCTTCATCGTAGGATTGCCATCGGCATCTTTCATGGCACCAGTTGCGTCAAGCGTTGTTGCACCGCTATTTATCAGATGAATGAATCCACCCTTTCCGAGACCTTCAACATCCTTTCCGGTAACGCGCTTCACTGCTTCGGGACTCCAATAGGTACGGATATCGGAGAACATCACTCCCCTATTCGTGAGCAGATGACCAAAGAGCATGGAAATTCCATTCAGTGAATCATTCTCGGTGGCGAGCACATCAGCCTCGCGAATGCCGTTCCAGTCGAAGCTTGTGCACAACATTGACTCCGGGAAATCAAAGTTTGGCTTATAGTCAGTCCACTGACGCTGTCCCTGAACACCACCAAGAATGGCATTGTGTCCCTTTGATTCTTCCTTATATCCCATCTCAAGAAGCTTGGGATTGCCATGCATCAGGTCGCGGATGATCATCATGTTCTTTACAGTAAACTCCCAGTCGGCATCCTTTTCTTCACGATTCTTACCCTTGCCTTTACCGTTGAACGTTGTCATAGGTGTGCCGGGGAAGAGCGGACGATCCTCGTTGTAGTCGTGTCCCTCATGTGGAATAGCGTATTTCTTTACCCACTCCATTGCACGTTCAAACTCTTCGTGGTCGTAAATGCCAAAGTCAACGCGACGGAGTACTTCTACCAAGTCGGCATATTCTGTTCGCATGCCAAGATAATCCTGGAAGAAATCTGCATCAACGATACTGCCGGCAATACCCATACATGTGTTTCCGAGCGAGAGGTACGACTTCCCGCGCATTGTTGCCACAGCTTGTGCTGCACGAGCAAAGCGCAATATCTTTTCAGCAACGTCTTCAGGGATGGTATTATCCTGAATATCTTGCACGTCGTGACCGTAAATGCCGAATGCGGGTAAACCTTTCTGAGCATGGGCAGCAAGCACTGCGGCGAGATAAACTGCTCCGGGGCGCTCTGTTCCGTTGAACCCCCAGACAGCTTTCGGATAGAATGGATTCATATCCATTGTTTCCGACCCATAGCACCAACATGATGTAACGGTGATAGTAGAGCCGACGCCCTCGCGCTCGAACTTTTCTGCACAAGCTGCACTCTCTGCCACACGACCGATGGTTGTGTCTGCAATAACACACTCTACGGGAGAACCGTCACCATTGCGAAGGTTTCCTTCAATCAACTCCTTGACAGCCTTTGCCAACAACATGGTTTTCTCTTCGAGGCTCTCACGTACGCCACCTTGACGACCATCAATCGTTGGGCGAATACCAATTTTAGGATAAATCTTCATTTTAATTTGTTTTAAATTGTTATTAGTTATTATAAGTTATATTCATTGTATTGCTGCATGTCAAGGGTTATGTTTGTTCTTCAAGATTCATTGAAATGTCACATTATTACCACTAAATTGGACGTAGAAGAACATATTTTGTAACCATTTTTTACGCCGGTTTGTGGTTTATGCAAATACCTTTTCGATACCATTGATACAGTCGGTGAACGCCTTCATCTATCTCAACCTGATGATGCCATCCGAGATTGTGCAGTTTGGTGACATCTGTCAGCTTCCTTGGAGTGCCGTCCGGCTTCGTGGAATCCCATTTCAGCAATCCCTTGAAACCGATCTCCTTCATCACCAGCTCAGCCACATCACGTATCGAAATCTCTTTTCCCGTACCTACATTGATGTGACAATTGCGGATTTCCTTATCGTCAGGGGAGTATGTATCCTTGAAATCAACATTTAAGAGCACGTGTACACTGGCATCAGCCATCTCTTCACTCCACAGGAACTCCCGCATGGGCGTGCCGGTTCCCCATAATGTCACACTATCTCGCCGTATTCCATAACCGGCAAGCACATCCAGAATAGCTTTTTCAGTGCAATTGCCGTCAACACCGTTTACCGGACGGAGGTTCAAGTCATCTCTCACAGCCTTCCAGTCACCTTCATTCAGGCATTTTGCAAGGTGAATCTTTCGTATCATGGCAGGAAGCACATGACTGTTTTCAAGATGGAAATTGTCGTTAGGTCCGTAAAGATTTGTCGGCATCACAGCTATATAGTTGCAACCATACTGCAAACTGAAGCTCTCACACATTTTCAAACCGGCAATCTTGGCAATGGCGTATGGCTCGTTGGTGTATTCCAGTTCGCTCATCAACAATGCCGTCTCCTTCATAGGCTGCTGTGCGACACGAGGATAGATGCAAGTTGATCCGAGGAAGAGCAGTTTCTTGACTTGATGACGGAAGCTCTCGCCGATCACATTCTGCTGAATCTGAAGATTCTCATAGATGAAGTCTGCCCGATACTTGAGATTTGCCATGATACCGCCTACGTGAGCGGCTGCCAGCACCACAGCATCGGGTTTCTCTTCATCAAAAAACGCCTTCACGGCAATGGGATCGAGCAAGTCTAATTCTCGGTGACTCTTTCCCACAAGATTCGTATATCCCCTGCTTTTCAGGTTGTTCCAGATGGCAGAACCCACAAGCCCGTTGTGTCCTGCCACATATATCTTAGCATCCTTGTTTAACATCCTATTCTGATAACTGCGCTTTAAGATACAACTTCCTCACAAATTTCATGTCATGGTCAACCATAATCTTGATCAGGTTTTCAAAAGAAGTCTTGCACGGATTCCACCCTAAGACTCTCTTTGCCTTGGCTGGATTGCCAAGAAGTTGGTCGACTTCAGCCGGACGGAAATACTTGGGATCCACCTCAACCAATACTCTGCCCGTGCCTTTTTCAACTCCTTGCTCATCAACACCTTCGCCTCTCCATTCCAGTTCTATTCCTACATGACGGAATGCCAATGTTGCGAACTCCCTTACGGTATGGTATTCGCCTGTGGCAATCACAAAATCGTCGGGTTCGGGCTGCTGCATGATCAGCCACATACACTCAACGTAGTCTTTCGCATATCCCCAGTCGCGAAGGGAATTCAAGTTTCCGAGATACAATTTGTCTTGCATGCCCTGCGCAATTCGCGCTGCTGCCAGCGTAATCTTTCTTGTTACGAAGTTCTCTCCTCGTCTTTCGCTCTCATGATTGAAGAGAATGCCGTTGCAACAGTACATCTGGTATGACTCGCGATAGTTTTTCATGATCCAGAAACCATACAGCTTGGCAACGGAATATGGAGAACGGGGATAGAACGGTGTGGTTTCGCTTTGTGGAACCTCCTGAACTTTGCCGTAAAGCTCGCTTGTGCTTGCCTGGTATATCCTGCACGTCTTCTCAAGGCCACAAATGCGCACAGCCTCTAAGAGCCTGAGCACACCAATAGCATCGGTATCAGCTGTGTATTCAGGCACATCAAAGCTCACTTTCACATGGCTCTGAGCTGCAAGATTGTATATTTCGGTGGGTCTTGTCTCGCCGATGATTCTGATGAGCGACGATGAGTCGGTCATATCTGCCCAATGCAGGTTCACGAGGCGTGCTTTCTTCATGTCGCGAACCCACTCATCCAAATATAAATGCTCAATGCGTCCGGTGTTGAATGATGAGGAACGGCGCAACAAACCATGAACCTCGTATCCTTTTTCAATGAGAAACTCTGCCAGATAACTACCGTCCTGACCTGTGATTCCCGTTATTAATGCTACTTTTTCCATTTTACTAACTGCTATTATTTTATTTATTTTCAGACATTTGCTATCCTTCTTCGGAGAATTGCTTGATTCGTTGCTCTTCGGCAAGCTTGCAAATGAGCAGCCGACCATCCTCTTCGGCAACGATATACCCATCCAATCCCTGCACAACTACTTTTTTCTGTCCCAATGTATGTATGATGCAGTTGTGACTGTCGAACAGTTTCACATTCTCGCCTATCACACTGTTGCCGTAAAGATCATGCTTGGTCTGGGCAAGAAGCGCGCCCCACGTTCCCAGATCGCTCCACCCGAAGTCGGCTGGACATACGAAAATCTCCTCGGCCTTCTCCATAATGGCATAGTCTACCGAGATACTCTCGCATTCAGGGAACCATCTGTCGATTTCTTCTTGCTCATTTGGCGTACCATAGACAGGCATCAGCTTTTCGAATATCTTGTTGATGGAAGGACTGTATATGCGATATGCATTTACAATTGTATTGACATTCCAAATGAATATTCCGGCATTCCAGAAGTAACTCTTGTTGCGGATATATTGGAGCGCCGTAGGCAGGTCGGGCTTTTCCCTGAAACTGTCTACACGGAATATCTCTTTGTTGCGTGCGCTGTTAGAAGTCAAGTCAGCCTGAATATATCCATAACCCGTCTCAGGGCGAGTTGGCTTCATGCCGAGCGTGACAATGGCATCTGTTTCGCCTGTAAACTTCAGGCATGTCGTGATAACACGGCGAAATTCAGATGTGTTCGTAACAATGTGATCGCTTGGTGTTACAACGATATTTGCTTTTGGATCCTTTGCTTTGATGCGCCAGCTGACATAGCAAATGCACGGTGCGGTGTTCCTTCTGCATGGTTCACAAAGCACATTCTCTGCTGGAACCTGCGGCAGCTGTTCTTTCACAATGTCGGCATACTTCTTGTTTGTTACCACCCAGATGTTTTCTGGCTGACAAATACTTTCGAACCGGTCGAAGGTGAGTTGCAATAATGACCGACCAACACCAAGTACATCGATAAACTGCTTTGGTCTTTCTGTGGTACTCATTGGCCAAAACCTACTTCCAACACCACCAGCCATGATCACTAAATGATTATTGATTTGAGCCATAAATAATTGATATTAAGTGCTTTATTTAAAACGAGCAATCTAATCATGCAACTTAAAAAATGAGAAAATCCCTCAACGAGGAATCATGATGTATCATTTTTGCAAAGGTAATCATTTTTTCTTGAACCGCCAATAAATCATTCAAAAAATAATTGATTCGTCGTGATTCATGGTGATTTCATAAAATGAGGGGGATTTACACAGTCTTGCATTCACCTTAATACAATATAAGATTGAAATCAGTATTTTTCGATGAACAAAGAAAGCCCACCGACACCGTTGGTCAGTGGACTTTACTCATAAAACTTTTTAGTTGAAGTATCAAGTTTGATTACTTGGCATAGAGAGCAACGATGGTTTCATACTTCTCCTGCTTGCCAGAAGTCTGCTTGGGTTCTTCCACTTTCTTTCCGTATTCATAAACCTGCTCCAGTGTGAGCTTGCCATCTTCGAAGTCCTTACCGATTCCGGCATCGAAGCTTGCATAGCGCTCCTTCTTCATTGCAGGCAGTTCGCTTTCGTCGAGAATAGCAGCAGCATTCTCAAGAGCACGTGCCATGGCATCCATACCACTGATGTGGGCGATGAAGAGATCCTCAAGATCTGTTGAGTTGCGGCGAATCTTGGCATCGAAGTTGGTACCGCCGTTTCCAAGACCACCGTTGCGGATGATCTCCATCATGGCCTGTGTCAGTTCATAGTTGTCGATTGGGAACTGGTCTGTATCCCATCCGTTTTGTGCATCACCACGGTTGGCGTCGATAGAACCGAGCATGCCTGCATCAACAGCGCAAGCCAGCTCATGCTCGAATGTATGACCGGCAAGAGTTGCATGGTTTACCTCGATGTTAACTTTGAAGTCCTTGTCCAGATTGTGTGCGCGGAGGAAGCCGATAACGGTCTCTGTGTCAACATCATACTGGTGCTTTGAAGGCTCCATTGGTTTCGGTTCAATCAGGAATGTGCCCTTGAAACCATTTGCACGTGCATAGTCGCGAGCCATGGTAAGCATGGTTGCCATGTGCTCTTTCTCACGTTTCTGGTCGGTATTCAGCAGACTCATATAGCCTTCACGTCCGCCCCAGAACACGTAGTTCGTACCACCTAATTTGATGGTAGCGTCGATAGCGTTCTTGATCTGCACGATAGCGCGTGCCACTACATCAAAGTCGGGATTGGTGGAAGCACCATTTGCATAGCGCTTGTTGCCGAACACATTGGCAGTACCCCAGAGCAGCTTGATATTTGGGAACTGCTTCATCTTCTCCTGCGCATAGTCGGTGATGGCTTTCATACGTGCCTCATACTCTGCGATGGTCTCACCTTCGTCAACGAGGTCTACATCGTGGAAGCAGAAGTACTCAATTCCCAGCTTGTCCATAATTTCGAAGCCGGCATCCATCTTGTCTTTTGCACGCTGAACGGCATCTTCGGCCTTGTCCCATTCATAACTGCGGGTCTGACCACCGAATTGGTCGGCACTTGCACCACCAAGTGTGTGCCACCATGCCATGGCAAACTTCAGCCAATCTTTCATTTTCTTGCCTTTAACCACCTTTTCGGGATCATAATAGTGGAATGCCATTACATTCTTACTGTCTTTTCCTTCGAAAGGAATCTTACCTGTAAACGGAAAATACTCTTTTGCCATAGTTGCTTGTTGATTTTTTTAAATGATTAATAATATGATTTCTAATTTATAATTCAGATTTTTGCAAGTCGCTCTTTCCAAACAGCATACGCATTGAGATAGGCGGCACGCTGCTTTTCGTCAGGTTCTATCACTGCCAGCTTCTTCAATGTAGAGAATGCCTCAACATTATATTTATAGATACCGCAGCCCATACCTGCACCCTTGGCAGCACCAACACTGCCGTCGGTCTCATAAAGCTCGATGGTTGCACCGCTTACGCCTGCAAGCGTATTGCGGAATATGTCGCTGAGGAACATGTTTGCCTTTCCGGCATGTATCTTCTTGATGTCCATACCCATCTGCTGCATGATCTCCATACCGTAGCAGAAACTGAAAACAATGCCCTCCTGGGCGGCACGCATCAGATGAGCCTTTGAATGCTTGTTGAAATTGATGCCGCTGATGGAACATCCCACTTCGCGATTCTCAAGCACGCGCTCTGCACCGTTGCCGAATGGGATGATCGTAACACCGTCGCTGCCAATGGGAACATTCTCCATGAACGTGTTCATGTCAGCATACGAAATGCCTTCCGGAGCTACATTGCGACGAATCCATGCATTCAGGATTCCAGTACCGTTGATACACAAGAGAACACCTAACCGGGTGAGGTCCTCAGCATAGTTGACGTGGGCAAAGGTGTTCACTCTGCTCTTCTTGTCATAGTTCACTTCTCCAAGAACTCCGTAAACCACGCCTGACGTTCCTGCCGTAGATGCGATTTCTCCAGGATTGAAAACATTCAGCGAAAGTGCATTGTTGGGCTGGTCACCGCCACGATATGAGATGGGCGTGCCTGCTTTCAGACCGAGTTCAGCTGCTGCCGAGGCGCTCACTTCGCTTTGAATGCTGAAAGTGGGAACGATGTCGGCAATCAAGCTCTCATCAAATCCATAGTAATCAAGCAGGAATTTGGCGGGGCGCTTGTCCTTGAAGTCCCACATCATGCCTTCCGACAAGCCGCTAATCGTAGTGTTGACAGTGCCACTGAGGCGCATTGCGAGATAATCACCAGGGAGCATGATCTTGTCGATCTTCTCAAACAGCTCTGGTTCGTTATCTTTCACCCATGCAAGCTTGGCTGCCGTGAAGTTACCCGGAGAATTGAGCAGATGACTGAGGCACTTTTCAGATCCCAAACTGTTGAATGCATCGTCACCATACGGAACTGCCCTTGAGTCGCACCAGATGATGGAGTTCCTGAGAACTTGCTGATCCTTGTCAACACATACCAAACCGTGCATCTGATAGGATATACCGATGGCCTTGATGTCATCACCGGTAGCACCGGATTCTGCCATTATCTTCTTCAATGACAACTTTGCATATTCCCACCATGTCTGAGGGTCTTGTTCTGCCCATCCGGTTTTCACCGCAATAATCTGGGCTTCCTTCTCTGGATAGAATGCAGATGCCACGCAAGAGCCTGACTCTACGTCTACCAACGATGCCTTTACAGATGAACTGCCTACATCGAATCCTAATAAATACTGTCTACTCATTTATATAAAGTGTTTTTATCTGATGCTGAATATATTGCGAATCGATATTGATTGCATTTTTATCTTTACGCTAAATATAATACGATTGTGATAAAAATTCCCCTAATTAATTTGTATATATAAATGTTATTTAAAACAAAGACAGCGACTGGTCGACGCATTGTGTGGGCGATTCCTCTTCATCATCAACGAACAGGAACGTCAGCTGCTGCAGTTCGGCTGAATTCTTGTTCAGCCGGTAGACACCGCGCTGTCCGGTATTCTCAATCAGGGAATCAGAACTTTTTGAGTTTTTCAAGAGATAATACTGCACATATCGATGCACTTCCTCGAAACTGATTGTCTCGAAGAAGTTGTTGGAAGCATTATATACATGTCGTGCTATCTTCTGCACGCTCAGTCCTTCATCGCCTGCTTCCTTCAGTGTCTGCAGTATTGTTTTGTCGTAGGTCAATAGTATATTCAAAAAAGTTACAAAAGAGAGCCGGCATGCACCAAGCATCCGGCTCTCTTCTATTCTTGCGTAAGTGATTATGCTAAAACAATCTTGCCTTCAGCATCCTTGATCTTTCCCTCTTTGAGCAACCAGCCAGCGCCAAGAATCACTTCTTCGTTGCTGATATTGGCTGCCTTAGCGATTTCTGCTACGCTCAGAGCCTTGGCGGCTGCATAAAGTGCATTGTAAACATCACCTGCCTTGTAGCCGGCATTTGTTGCATCAATCACAAGAGCGCTTTTCTTTGCTGCCTTAGGAGCTGCGGCTTTCTTTACAGTTTCTTTCTTTTCAGCTACTGCTTTCTTTGTTGCAGTTGCCTTTGTTGCTTTCTTTTCTGCCATTTGTTTGTAAATTTAAATCCTGATTGTAATAAATTCAATCTTTTTTTCTAACACGATGCAAAGTTAAGAATTATTCAGGATGTGATTCATCATAATCAGCAGAAATTCAGTATATTAGGCGTTTTCTTGATGTAAGTCAACTTTTAGTTGCAATTCATCAAGCTGTTTCTGGTCTAATTCGCCGGGGGCATCGAGCATGACATCCCTTCCGCTGTTGTTTTTGGGGAATGCGATGCAGTCGCGAATACTGTCTAAACCAGCCATAACGCTGACAAAACGGTCAAGACCGAATGCCAAACCGGCATGGGGAGGTGCCCCAAATTTGAATGCATTGATCAAGAATCCGAACTGAGCCATGGCGCGTTCAGGGGTGAAACCGAGGATGTCGAACATCTTTGCCTGCAGTTTGCCGTCATGGATACGCAGTGAACCGCCTCCAAGCTCTATGCCGTTGCACACAAAGTCGTATGCCTTTGCCCTCACCTTCTCAGGATGCTCGTCGAACAATGGGATGTCATCTGGATTCGGCATGGTGAAAGGATGATGGGTTGCCATCAACCGCTGCTCTTCATCGCTCCATTCAAAGAGTGGGAAATCGATGATCCACAGGCACACGAACTTGTTCTTGTCGCGAAGTCCCAGTCGGTCGCCCATTTCAAGTCGCAGAGAACAAAGCTGCACACGTGTCTTGTTGGCGTCGTCGCCACTGAGAATCAGCACCAGGTCGCCATCGTTGGCGTGCATCTTCTCTTTCAGCTTCTGCCATACATCAGGTGTGTAGAACTTGTCGATGCTCGACTTCACCGTGCCGTCTTCATTAAACTTGACATATACCAGTCCTTTTGCTCCTATCTGCGGACGTTTCACGAAATCGGTCAGCTGGTCGAGCTGCTTGCGCGTATAGGAGGCGCATCCCGGCACGCAGATTCCACCGATGTATTCTGCGCTGTCGAAGACGCTGAACGTGCCTGTTCCTTTCAGCACATCCATCAGCTCAACGAATTCCATGCCGAAACGCAAGTCGGGTTTGTCGGAACCGAACCTGCGCATCGCCTCATGCCAAGTCATCTGCTGAAGTTTGGCAGGCAATTCCACGCCTCTCACCTCTTTGAAAAGATGGCGAGCCATATCCTCAAACAAGTCAATGACATCATCTTGCTCAACAAACGACATCTCACAGTCTATCTGTGTGAACTCAGGCTGGCGGTCGGCTCTCAGGTCTTCGTCGCGGAAGCACTTGGCAATCTGGAAATAGCGGTCGAATCCGCTAACCATCAACAGTTGCTTCAGTGTCTGCGGACTCTGTGGAAGTGCATAGAACTGTCCCGGATTCATTCTCGACGGCACGACAAAGTCGCGTGCTCCTTCGGGAGTGCTACCTATTAATATAGGTGTCTCCACCTCAATGAAATCCTTTGAGTCGAGGAAGTACCTTATTAATATAGTCATGCGGTGGCGAAGTTCCAGATTCTTCCTTACAGCACTGCGCCTCAGGTCAAGATATCTGTATTTCATACGGATGTCGTCTCCGCCATCGGTATTGTCTTCAATGGTAAACGGCGGTGTAACACTTTCGCTGAGCACGTTCAGCTCTTGTGCCGTTATTTCTATTTCGCCAGTAGGCATCTTGTCGTTTTTACTCTCGCGCTCGTTGACAACGCCTTTAATCTGAACGCAATACTCACGTCCGAGCTTGTTTGCCTTGGCGCAAAGGTCTGAGTTGACAGATTCGTTGAACACCACTTGCGTGATTCCATAACGGTCGCGCACGTCAACAAAAGTCATACCTCCCATCTTTCTTGTTCGCTGAACCCATCCGGCAATGGTTACAATGCTGCCACTATCTTGGAGACGCAACTCTCCACATGTTTTAGATCTGTACATATTGTGTATTGTTTTTACAAATTCAGCGCAAAAGTAGTAATTTTTTGCCATACAAACAAAACATTAGCCATAAAATAGTTAATATTTGATAAATCTATGACGTTTATTAATTAATTTTACTACTTTTGCGTCGAATAAGTGAAACTTAAATACACAATTGAAATGAAAAAGTTCTTGATATTGACGATGATGATTGTGGGAGCCTATACTTTCGCATCAGCTCAGAAGCAGGCAGAAATCAAGTTTGACACACTCACTCAGGATCTTGGGAAATTCCCCGAGAGCAATCCCGTTCAGAAGTGTGTGTTCACCTTTACCAATGTGGGCGATGCCCCGTTGGTGATCAATCAGGCTGTTGCAAGTTGCGGCTGCACAGTGCCCACCTACACAAAGGAGCCCATTGCTCCCGGTAAGAAGGGATCAATCACTGTTACCTACAACGGCAAGGGCAAGTTCCCCGGCTACTTCAAGAAAACTGTCACGGTAAGGACGAATGCAAAAACGGAAATGGTTCGCATCTACGTGGTGGGCAACATGGAAGAAGGCAAATAAAGAGTGTTTACCAAACATACTGAAAAAAGAGGATATGCCGGGCGGCATATCCTCTTTTCTTTTGTCAGAAAGTGTAGCTGAATCCCAGCGAAGCATACTCCTTGAACTGCCAATAGGCATGATGCTCATCGCGCATGACGGAGTCGTCGAATCGCGGATAGATGAAGATGTTGCTGGAAATATATTTGTTGAACTTGAAAGAAATGGTGTTTTCCCATTCCAGCTCGGCACGGCTGAAGGAAGTGAACCCATACAGGCGCGTCTTCCATGTGATGTTGTCGGTGAATTTCCATGTGAGGTCGGCTGTGAACATCGAACCGAAGTCGCTCAACACATGTTTTCCCTCGTCGATACCATTTCGCGTTGACAGTGCGAGACGGTCCACATATTTAAAATTATATGAGAACGGTGAGATCTGAATGTTTCCGGTGAGCTTTTTGTTCACCCATTCCACGTTGTATTTCATACCGAGAGAGATGTTCAGCGTGAACGGCGACATGAAATCGCT
The DNA here is from genome assembly GCA_017471245.1 of Prevotella sp. GTDB lineage: Bacteria > Bacteroidota > Bacteroidia > Bacteroidales > Bacteroidaceae > Prevotella. The sequence goes on along the minus strand of JAFUVB010000034.1, from coordinate 13,249 downwards.
GAACGTCATGATGTTGTTGCTCTTGTATCCGCGCATGAACTGCGTATAGGCAAGAACGTTCAGCGTGTAATACCATTTCTTTGATGCCTGCAAGCCGAGGTTGCTGGTCAATCGGAGCAAGTCTTCAGAAGATTTCAGCCTGTGGATGGAGTCAGCACGCGATGTCTGGAAACCGAGTTTCATCTCCAGTTTGTTGTCCCATTTCAGCTTTTGCTGATTGTCGTAATTGGCTTCGATGGTAGAACTGGCAAGCATTGCATAGTTGCTTTCACCGCCTTTATACCAGTTTCCGCTGATGTAGTTTTGTAAAAATTGCAGATAATAATCTCCTTTGATTTTCCAGAAATTAGGTTTGGTCACCACCACGTCTACTTTTGCCTCTTCAGTCTCCTGTGGCAGGGGCGCAACCTTCTCAACCAGCTCCACATTATGCTTGATTGGACTGACGATATTCTCTTTGACAACGCTTGCTTCGCGCAGGTTGTTCTCTGAATTTGAAACCAATTCCGGACGATTGAGGTAAACATTCAACAACGTGTTATCAATTTCCTCATCTTCAGAATTTTGCATATCGCCGTTTAACGACATGTTATTACCTGCCACTGAGTGGAAAAAGGTGGTTGGAGAGAATAGTCTGTATGCATTGTAAGGATTCAAAGAGGCCTGATTGTTTGCCTGTTTCAAGGAATCAATCTTCGACTGGTAGGCAAGCAACATATCCTCGTATTGTTGCACACTGACGGAATCACGTTTTGCATGTATGGAAACAGCAAAAAGCAGGAACAAAAATGTTAATGTTTTTCTCATATTTGAAAAGTGTTTAATTATTGATTATCATTGAAATCGTTGAGTGTTTCGATTGTCTTCTTGGGTACAAAGATACAAAAATCTGAATTCATAGCAAAATAAACGATTAATAATTTCAAAAAAAGGGGTTAGGAAATGAGGAGATTGCATAGGTTTTAACAGCTAAAAACGTATGTTTTGACGGCTAAAAGCATAGGTTTTGACAGATGAAAGCGTATGTTTTTAAAGGCTAAAAGCATAGGTTTTGACAGATGAAAGCGTAGGTTTTTGATGGAATCAAGAATTGGTTTTGGTGATTTTGACACTATCGCCTCCGAAAAAATGTTGGTTTTCGCATTCAATGTCACTTTTTGTTGTAACCATCTGATTATATGCATGTTGGAGCGAGTGACATTGAATCGTTCAATGTCACTCGAAATCTGGGCTATTATGCTTGAAACAAGCTGTTTTTTGCAAAGAAACGCCAATAGGACACCCAAAAAGGTGACATTGAACAATTCAATGTCACCCATGTTAACACGCTGATATACAACGATTTACACAAGAAAGTGACATTGAGGCACTTTTTTATCACAATTTCTTTTTCAAAATATTGACTACCGCGTCGTTATCACCTCCGCCGGAGAATGGAATTGGCGCATCTGCCGTAAGTCCTGATCGCGAAACAAGAAGAAAAGCTGATTCGCCGAACTACTTCCGAATGAAGAGTTATCCAAGAAGATGTATAAAAAGAATTAATTCTTTTTGTTCTCTCCTTGTTTTTTACTACCTTTGCACCTTGTTAATAAAGATAATAAAAAAACAAAATATCAACAACGTGGAAGAAACAAAGTATATCTTCGTGACAGGTGGTGTGGTGTCGTCATTGGGAAAAGGCATCATCTCGTCATCCATCGGTAAACTCTTGCAGGCAAGAGGTTACAACATTACAATCCAAAAGTTTGATCCGTATATCAACATCGATCCCGGCACGCTGAATCCGTATGAGCACGGAGAGTGCTATGTTACGGTCGATGGAATGGAGACTGACCTTGACCTCGGACACTATGAGCGGTTCACCGGTATCAAGACAACAAAGGCAAATTCCTTGACTACCGGCAGAATCTACAAAGCTGTCATCGACAAGGAGCGTCGTGGTGACTATCTCGGAAAGACCATACAAGTGGTGCCCCATATCACGGACGAAATCAAACGCAATGTGAAACTGCTCGGACAGAAGTATCACTATGACTTCGTGATTACCGAAATCGGCGGAACAATCGGTGATATCGAGAGTGCTCCCTTTATGGAGGCTATCCGCCAGATGAAATGGGAACTGGGCAGGAATGCCGTTTGCGTGCATCTCACCTACGTTCCTTATCTGAAAGCCGCCGATGAGCTGAAGACAAAACCAACCCAGCATTCGGTGAAAGAGCTGCAGAGCGTCGGTATTCAGCCCGACGTGCTCGTGCTTCGTACCGAAAAGCATCTCGGCGAAGACATTTTGAGGAAGGTGGCCCGCTTCTGTAATGTGGATTTCGACTGTGTCGTGCAGAGCGAAGACTTGCCAAGCATCTACGAAGTGCCGGTAAACATGCAGAATCAAGGTCTCGACGAAGCCATTCTGAAACGGTTTGGAATGGAAATCGGAGAGAAACCGGCATTAGGACCGTGGAAAAACTTCCTCGACAAGCGAAAGAATGCCAAGGAAGAAGTGCGCATCGGCCTCGTAGGGAAATACGACTTGCAGGATGCCTACAAGAGTATCCGCGAGAGTCTCTCACAAGCCGGAACCTACAACGACCACAAAACCGTCCTCACTTTCATCAATTCAGAGCGCATCACCGAGGATAATGTTCAGGAAATGCTTGCCGGACAAGACGGCATAGTGATCTGTCCGGGATTCGGACAGCGTGGAATAGAAGGCAAAATCACAGCCGCCCACTATACCCGCACCCATGACATTCCCACATTCGGCATCTGCTTGGGAATGCAGATGATGGTCATTGAATTTGCCCGCAACGTTTTAGGCTACGAAGATGCCAACAGTCGTGAGATCGACGAGAAGACCGCTCACAACGTGATCGACATCATGGAGGAGCAAAAGAACATCACCAACATGGGCGGCACCATGCGATTGGGTGCCTATGAGTGCGTATTGAAGCAGAATTCGCGTGTTTTCAACATCTATAAGAACGAGTTCATACAGGAGCGCCATCGCCATCGCTATGAGTTTAATAATCAATACCTTCAGGAGTATGAACGCAACGGAATGGCATGCGTGGGTCGCAACCCGGAAAGCGACCTTGTGGAGATTGTGGAAATACCCAGCTTGAAATGGTATATCGGCACTCAGTTCCATCCCGAATATCAGTCAACAGTGCTGAATCCGCATCCGCTATTCCTCGATTTTATCAAAACAGCAATTGAAAACAAGAAAAAGTAATACGAATGGATAAGAATACAATAATCGGATTTGTGCTTATAGCTGCTGTTCTCATCGGTTTCAGCTGGTGGCAGCAGCCTTCGAAAGAAGAGTTGGAGGCCATGCGAAAGCAAGATTCCATCGCAATGGTGGCTAAACAGAAAGCAGAGCAAAAGGCAAAACTTGCAGAGCAGAATGCATTGCAGAAGCAACAGGAAGCGATTGCTGCAGCCGCAAACGACACAACGGCAGCTTTTCATAGTGCATTGAGCGGCAATGCCCAGGATGTGGTGCTGAAGAACGCTTCCGTGGAACTGACATTCAGCTCGAAAGGCGCTGTTGTGAGCAAAGCCGTCGTGAAGAATTTCAAAGACAGAGAAGACAACAAGGATGTCACATTGTTCGACGAGAAAGACCAGTTGCTCAACATGATGCTTTCAGGAAAAGACATTAACATCATCACGAAAGACCTCTTTTTCACTCCATCAGGACAAACCGACTCGACAGTTACATTCACTGCACAGGCCGGAGAAGGCAAATCGCTCGTCATCAGCTATCGTCTCGGCAAAGAATATCTGCTCCATGCAAGCATCCAAGCTCAGGGAATGAGCGGAATGTTCGCGCCCAACTACCGCGAAATGGATATTGAATGGACCGACCGTTGCAGGCAGCAGGAGAAAGGATTTACTTTTGAAAACCAGCGCTCTGCCCTAACCTACCATTTTGTTGACGGCGGCACCGACTATCTGAATGAGAATAAGGAATACGCAGACAAGGCAATTGATAAGGCTATCGACTGGGTGGCTTTCAAAAACCAGTATTTTTCTGCCGTAATGATTGCAAAAGACAATTTTGCACAGAATGCACTGATGACATCTTTGCCACAACAGAAAGACACTCACTATCTGAAACACTATGCGACAAAGGTGAAAACTGCCTTCGATCCCACAGGCGCGAAACCAACGGAGCTGGAGTTCTACTTCGGTCCCAATGACTTCCGATTGCTGCAGCGCATTGAGAAGCAGAGCCTTTTCGGCAAAGACCTGCAGCTGGAGCGATTGGTTTACCTGGGATGGCCGCTCATCAGAATCATCAACAGATGGTTTACGCTCTATGTTTTCGACTGGCTCACGAAGTTCGGTCTTAACATGGGTATCGTGTTGATACTCATTACACTGCTGCTGAAGGGCATTACTTTCCCATTGGTAAAGAAGAGCTACATGTCGTCTGCAAAGATGCGCGTGCTGAAACCCAAACTCGACGAGGCTACAAAGCAGTTCGACAAACCGGAAGACCAGATGCAGAAGCAACAGGCAATGATGTCGATGTACAGCAAGTATGGCGTATCTCCCCTTTCCGGCTGTCTGCCCATGCTGATACAGATGCCTATCTGGATTGCCATGTTCAACTATGTGCCGAATGCCATCCAATTAAGAGGCGAAAGCTTCCTGTGGATGAAAGACCTGAGCACATACGACCCCATTATGGAATGGGGAAAGAACATCTGGCTGATAGGCGATCACCTGTCGCTCACATGTATCCTCTTCTGCGCAGCACAGCTGGTCTACTCATGGTTTAGCATGCAGCAGCAGAAAGATCAGATGGTTGGTCAGCAGGCAGAGCAGATGAAAATGATGCAATGGATGATGTATCTGATGCCATTGATGTTCTTCTTCATCTTCAACGACTATTCGTCAGGTCTTAATTTCTACTATTTCGTTTCATTGTTCTTCAGTGCTGCCATCATGTGGACACTGCGCAAGACCACAAACGACGAGAAACTGCTCGCCATCTTGGAAGCTCGCTACAAGGAAAACCAAAACAATCCCAAGAAAGCAGGCGGTCTGGCATCGCGTTTGGAGGCTTTGCAAAAGCAGGCAGAGGAACTGCAGCGACAGAAAAACGAAAGAATGAACAACCGATAACAAACAATTCATCACAATGAAAAAACTTTTAATCTTATCAGTCGCTATGGCATCACTTGCCTGCGGCACCATCAAAGCACAACAAAAAATGGCAAAGCCAATACTGAAAAATAACATTAAGCTGAAAAGTGACTTAATGACTCCTGAAGCTCTTTGGGCTATGGGGCGCATCAGCGGCTATCAGGCAGCCCCGGATGGGAGCAAAATAGTATATCAGGTGGGGTATTACAGCGTGAAACAGAACAAAAGCCACCACGTTCTCTATATGATGAACGCCGACGGCACAGGTCAGACGCTGCTCACACTGAATGCAAAGAATGAGACAGATGCCAGCTGGCTCGACAACAACACCATCGCTTTCATCTCAGACGGTGAGATCTGGTCGATGAAAGCCGACGGAACCATGCGCCAGCAATTGTCAAACACCGAAGGTTCGGTGGAAGGCTACAAGTTCTCTCCTGACAAAAAGAAGGTGATTATCATCAAGTCGATGCCCTTCCACGAGATAATCAAGGAGAATCCCAAAGATCTTCCGAAGGCAAGCGGGCGCTTGGTGACCGATCTGATGTACCGCCATTGGGACCATTACGTGGAATCCATCCAACATCCTTTTGTGGCTGATGTCATTGATAATAGTATAAAGGGAGGCGTGGATATACTTGAAGGAGAGCCTTACGAGTGTCCGATGGAGCCATTCGGTGGCGTTGAGCAGCTCGACTGGAGTATTGACTCTAAGAGTATTGCATATACTTGCAGGAAAAAGACCGGTCGTGCCTACTCCATTTCTACAGATTCTGACATCTTCCTTTATGACGTGGAAAGCAAAACCACAAAGAACCTGTGCAAACCCGCAGATTATAAGGAACCAGCCTACGATGCCACCAAGTCACTCCGCACACAAGCCGTGAACAGACCTGAGAACCTGAAGAACAATCCCGGCTATGATCAGGAGCCGAAGTTCTCGCCGGATGGCAAATATGTGGCATGGAAGAGCATGGCTCGTGACGGTTACGAGGCCGATAGGAACCGTCTTTGCGTCTATAACCTTGAAACCGGCGAAAAGAAATATGTAACCGAGGCATTCGATTCTGACGTGGATGATTTCTGCTGGTCGGATACGAAAGACGCAATGCTCTATTTCATCGGCGTATGGCATGGAACAATCAACATGTATGCTGTCAACTGGAAAGGAGAATTGAAGCAGCTCACCAACGACTGCGCCGATTTCGGCAGCCTGCAGATGCTGAACAACGGCAAGCAGATTGTTGCCGAGCGCCACGACTATATGGCAAGTGCCGATCTTTATCTGGTTACTCCGAACTTCAAAAAGCCTGAAAAGACCACTGTGCAGCAAATCACGGCAGAGAACAAACACATCTTCGACCAGCTGGAAAAGGGAAAGGTTGAACAGCGATGGGTAAAGACAACCGACGGAAACATGCTGCTCTATTGGGTGATACTGCCACCCCACTTCGATGAAACGAAGAAATACCCCACCCTGCTCTTCTGCGAAGGCGGTCCTCAAAGCCCTGTCAGCCAGTTCTGGAGCTATCGCTGGAACTTCATGATCATGGCTTCGCAAGGCTATGTGGTAATTGCGCCCAACCGACATGGGCTTCCCGGATTCGGATCAGAGTGGTGTGAGGAGATTTCAGGTGACTGGACTGGTCAGTGCATGGATGATTATCTCGCCGCAATAGATGATGCTGCCAACAACCTGCCTTACGTTGACAAAGACCATATTGGTGCCGTGGGTGCTTCATTTGGCGGTTTCTCAGTATATTATCTTGCCGGACATCACGACAAACGTTTCAAATGCTTCATCGCCCACGACGGTGCGTTCAATCTGGAAGGCATGTACACCGAGACAGAAGAGAACTGGTTCAGCAACTGGGAATATGACGATGCTTATTGGAACAAGGATCAGACTGCCAATGCAAAGAAGACCTACGCCAACAGTCCGCATAAATTCATTGACAAATGGGACACCCCCATTCTCTGCATCCACGGAGAAAAAGACTATCGCATCAATGCCACACAGGGAATGGCTGCGTTCAATGCCGCCCGCATGAAGGGTATTGAGGCAGAATTGCTGATCTTCCCCGATGAAAACCACTGGGTGCTGAAACCACAGAACGGCATTCTCTGGCAGCGCACGTTCTTCAACTGGCTCGACCGTTGGCTCAAATAGCATTGAATGAGGCAAAAACGCCAATGAGAAAACTATTATTCCCTAACTCAGATAAACAATAAACAATAATAACAATGACACAACAAATTCAAAAAACACTAAGAGACTCTGCTGCCATGCGATGGACAGCCCTCTTGCTTCTGGCACTTGCCATGTTCTGTTCATATATCTTTATGGACATTCTCTCACCCATCAAAGACCTGATGCTCTCTGAGCGCGGCTGGGATTCTACCGCTTTCGGCACCATGCAGGGTTCTGAAACGTTCCTCAACGTGTTCGTGTTCTTCCTGATTTTTGCAGGAATCATCCTCGACAAGATGGGTGTGCGCTTCACGGCGGTGCTTTCAGGTGCCGTGATGCTGATTGGAGCAATCATCAAATATTATGCCGTGACCGACAGTTTTGCCGGTAGCGGACTGGAAACCTGGTTCAACAACAACCTGAACTATATTCCCATCTTCGACGAACTGGGCGTTTCGCCCTTCTATCAGGGCATGCCCGCCTCTGCAAAGTTCGCTGCCGTTGGCTTTATGATATTCGGCTGCGGCGTTGAAATGGCCGGTATCACCGTCAGTCGTGGTATTGTGAAATGGTTCAAGGGACGTGAGATGGCTCTTGCCATGGGGTCTGAGATGGCCCTTGCTCGCTTGGGCGTTGCCACATGTATGATATTCTCGCCGTTCTTCGCAAAGTTAGGCGGTGTTGTGAGTGTTTCCCGTTCCGTTGCCTTTGGTGTTGTGTTGCTCATGATTGCCCTGATCATGTTCATTGTTTACTTCTTCATGGACAAGAAACTGGATTCTCAGACTGGCGAAGCCGAAGAAAAAGACGATCCTTTCAAGATCAGCGACCTGGGACAGATCCTCACGTCGAGCGGTTTCTGGCTCGTTGCCTTGTTGTGCGTGCTTTATTACTCAGCCATCTTCCCCTTCCAGAAGTATGCTGTTAACATGCTGCAGTGCAACCTCACCCTTACCGAGCCGTCGGCCGACTCATTCTGGGCAAGCAGTTCGGTCACCATCGTGCAGTATATCATCATGCTGATTGTAGCAGCTGCCGGTTTTGCAAGCAATTTCCAGAAGAAGAAGGGCAACCAATACCTGCTTTTGGGCATCTCCATCGTATCTTTGATCACCTATTGCTACATGGGATACATGCGCCAATCAGCCGAATCAATCTTTGCAGTATTCCCATTGCTCGCCGTATTGATCACTCCTATCCTCGGCAGCTATGTTGACCATAAGGGAAAGGCTGCTTCCATGCTCGTGCTTGGTTCGCTTCTGCTGATCGGATGCCATCTCACATTCGCATTCATCCTGCCTGCATTCAAAGGCAATGCTGCGGGCGGCATCATCATTGCATACCTCACCATCCTCGTTTTGGGATCAAGTTTCTCGCTGGTACCTGCCTCATTGTGGCCGAGTGTGCCAAAGCTGGTTGACGCAAAAATCATCGGTTCTGCCTACGCACTTATCTTCTGGATTCAGAACATCGGTCTGTGGCTGTTCCCATTGCTGATTGGCAAGGTGCTCGACAACACGAACCCAGGTGTAACCGATCCCACTCAATACAACTATACCGCACCTCTCGTCATGCTTGCAAGCTTAGGCGTTGCCGCATTATTGCTTGGCTTGGTTTTGAAAGTGGTGGACAAGAAGAAGGGACTCGGTTTGGAGGAACCCAATATCAAATAAGTTAAACCGCAATAAGATGTGAAGGAGTGTGGATAAGAGACGGTATTAAGCCCTCTGTCCATCACTCCTTCTCACCTTATTTATATATATATCGACTGTCATGTCTTCCAAGATGCTTCGCTGGACTACCCTTGTCATGGTGGCATTTGTCATGATGATGGGTTATGTTTTCTGGGATATTGTATCACCATTATCCACATCCCTCAAGTTGCCTGTTGAAGAAGGAGGAATGGCATGGACATCTTCTGAATATGGATTCTTCGCTGGCTCCTACAGCATTTTCAATATTTTCCTGCTAATGCTGTTCTGGGGCGGAATCATCCTTGACAAAATGGGCATCCGCTTCACAGGAGTGCTCGCCACGGGCATGATGCTTGCAGGTGCGTTGGTATGCTATTATGGTATCCGATATGTCAGTCCGGAGTCGTACACCGAACTTCGCATGACGCTGTTCGGCCTGATTCCGTCGCCCGTCAAATGGCAAGTCTTGGTAGCATCAGTGGGTTTCGGGCTCTTCGGCGTGGGCTGCGACATCACAGGCATCACGGTTTCCAAGGTGGTGACCAAATGGTTTACCGGTCATGAGCTTGCATCTGCCATGGGAATACAGGTGGCAATGGCGCGTTTAGGCACAGCCAGCGCAATCAGTCTGAGCCCTGTGATTGCCCTTTCGTATGGCATTTCCATGCCTGTAATGGTGGGTGCCGTGTTGTTGGGAATAGGTTTTGTATGCTTCATCGTATATACGTTCATGGACAAACGGTATGATGACAGGCTGTCTATGGCTCAACAATCAGCAAAAGCTGTGAAAACGGCTTCATGCACCGCAGCTTCAACGGACGACGACAGTTTCTCTTTCCGTGATTTCAAGAAGGTATTACACAACAAAGGCTTTTGGATGATGGCCATCCTGTGTGTTTTCTTCTACAGCAGCATTCGTCCGTTCTTAAAGTTCACCACCGACTTGCTCATCAACAAATACGGCATTCAACCCGTAACCGCAGGCTGGATCACGTCAATCCTGCCATACGGAACAATCATACTCACTCCGTTGTTTGGAAACATCTACGACAGGATAGGTCGTGGAGCCACACTGATGCTCATCGGATGCATCATCACCACTTGCTGCCATTTCTGTTTCATGCTGCCAATCATCAATACCACATGGTTTGCATCGGTGTTGATGGTTCTCTTGGGCGTATCATTCTCCTTAGTTCCCAGTGCCATGTGGCCGAGCGTACCCAAGATAGTACCCCTGAAACAGTTGGGAACAGCCTACAGCATCATATACTTTGTTCAGAATATTGGCTTGATGTTAGTGCCAATGCTTGTGGGAAACATCATCGGAGCATATACCTCTGCCGACGGGAAAGCTGACTTCACCGTACCCATGCTGGTATTTGCCGGCTTCGGCTTAGCATCTGTCGTTGTGGCAATCATGCTCAGAAAGCTTGACAACCGTGAGCACTATGGTCTGGAACAGGCCAATATCATCAAGAAAAATGCTGATGAAGCGGCTTGAATGCTATTGACCGAGGATAAAAGAAATAGATAGCGAGGATGGATTTCGATTATGATGGATCGGAAGTAAAGATGTCGCCAATCTCATTCATCTCGTCTTCGTCAAACCATTTACTGAGTTTTTCCTTCGCTTTTTGCTTGACTTCCTCATTCACATCGCCCCATACTTTCTGCAAAACATAGACAAGCACGGCAAGATCGTCACCCAATCCAACAATTGGAATGGCATCGGGAACAACGTCTAAAGGACTGATCAGATAGCCAAGAGCACCGATGATGATCGCCTTGTCCTTAACAGAAACCTTGTCGCTTTGCAGTGTATAATAGAGAATCAGTGCCACATAAACGAGCTTTGCACCTGCCCGCTTGGCTATTCTGGATATTTTCTCAACAAAATCACTCCTTGTGAAGCGATCAGAATATTTCATAAAATCAGGAAGTTCCATATATATATATTTTTTAGTGACTTAGAATCTTTCGCCGCAAAGGTAATTATTTTTTCTTTTTCTTGCAAATTTATTTTGGAAATACCTAAAAATATGCTACCTTTGCACATAGAAATACAGGTCGTATCGGTTAGATCGGGATACTCATCAAAATAATAACGAAAACCGAGAAGACTTCTCTTGTTAATGGCGGGCCACATAAAACCGTGAGGACTAAGCTGTAAAGCCGGTGGATTACAAAGACGGAGAGCTCTCAAATCTTGTACACTCGGAGTTTCATCACATCATCGGTACGACCTTCTTTATTAATTATCACGCTTATGTTTTCTGGTATTATCGAAGAATATGCTACCGTTGTAGCAATCCGTCACGACATGGAGAATATCGATTTCACCATGAAGTGTTCGTTTGTAGATGAATTGAAAATCGACCAAAGCATCTCCCACAATGGCGTATGCCTCACTGTGGTGAAGATAGAAGGCGGCTGCTACACCGTCACAGCGATGAAAGAAACATTGGAAAGGTCGAATCTCGGCACGCTTAAAGTAGGTGACAAAGTGAACGTGGAACGTTCCATGCTGATGAACGGCAGGCTCGACGGCCACATAGTGCAGGGACATGTAGACATGACGGCAGAATGTATCGAGGTGGAAGATGCCAACGGCAGCACCTATTTTACTTTCCACCATGCCTTCGACAGAGATATGGCGCGTCGAGGATATTTCACTGTGGACAAAGGAAGCGTCACTGTGAACGGTGTTTCGCTCACTGTATGCAACCCGACAGACGACACATTCCAGGTGGCAATCATACCTTATACCTTCGAGCACACCAATTTCTGCGAGATCAGCAAGGGAAGTATCGTGAACATTGAGTTCGATATCCTCGGCAAATACATAGCCCGGCTACAGCAGTTGCAGGCATAGCGTGCAGCAGAAGATGAAATGTTAAATTGCATTTAAGCAATATTAGATAATCGACAAAATAGGTATTTGTTGCTATTGATTAGTGATAAATATCTATTTTGTTTTTTTATTCTGAAGATAATACATAACTTTGTAAAGTTCAAACATGTTTTCCCCGAATTTGTAGATGAAGAGATTAGAATGGTATAAGAAATATGAATACATTTTTCATGTCATGTGCTGGATACTTGTAATTGTCCCGCACATCATTCTTATGCCGGAAGCCAGGCAATGGGACGTGAAATATATGTTCCTCTGGTCGGTGCTTCCAATCAACATGTGCATCATGTTCTATGTCAATTACGTGCTGCTTGTGCCTAAATTCTTACTGCGAAAGAAGTATTTCCTGTTCGTTATCATCAACGTCCCGATACTGATTCTCCTCACTGTTGGCACCCACATGTCGTTCATCAACTTCCATAACCAATACACGACAATGTATCCCCATCTGTCGGCAGGTACTAAAGTGGCATCTGTCTTGGCACGAAACGTGTTGCCGCTACTAATGACAATGTTCGTTGCCACACTGCTCCAGATGTCGGTCAGATGGTGGTATGCGGAGAAAGCAAGGAACATGGCGGAACTGCAAAAGAAAGATGCCGAGCTGAAAAGCCTGCGTTTGCAGGTGGGTCCGCATTTCCTCCTAAACACCCTGAACGGCATCTATGCGCTCACCATGTTTGACCAGCAGCAGGCTCAAAGCGCCATTACATCGCTCAGCGCACTACTTCGCCATGTGCTCTACGACAACAAAAAAGAGAGGCGAACATGGAGGAAGAAACCGCGCTCCTACAGCATTACGTTGACCTGATGCGCATCCGACTCAATGATAACGTAAGAGTCGAACTCAATACAGACGTTACCGATCCGTGCCATCTGTATGTTGCTCCGCTCGTCATCATATCTTTGGTGGAGAATGCTTTTAAGCACGGAGTGAGTTCCACTGAGCCCAGCTTCATCAGCATCTACATCCAAGCCACCGAAGAAAGCATCTATTGCGAAGTAAGCAACAGCAATTTTCCCAAGAATGACCACGACCACAGCGGTCACGGCATCGGTATGACGCAGCTGAAAGAGCGTCTTGACATTCTCTATCCCGGCAAATACAAGTGGGAACACTATGTGATCAGCGATAAGAATATATATACATCTAAATTAATTCAAGTTCCGCAAGTTCAAAATAAGGTGATATGATGGTGTAAAAAAGAGCACAGGGATTTCCGTATGTCACGGAAATTTAGTAACTTTGAGGTGTCAAACAAAAAGATACTAAGCCCTATGCCCAGCCACAAAGGT
>JAFUVB010000033.1 GCA_017471245.1 Prevotella sp. | reverse complement strand
AATTCCTTTTAAAATTCGGGCTGCAAAAGTAATACCTTTCTGGGAATAAATTGCTACGCAAATCACGGCAGATTTAGGAAAGAAAAACGCAAAGTGTGAAAACGGTTCGAACAGCCGAGATATGCCTTGATTTGCGCAGGTTGTTAAGAAAGTTTAACTATCCGACATAAGGCTATCAGGGTTACGAACTGGAAACCTAATTCGTTCCGCAATCTGCCTCAATTTGCTTAGTGGCACCTTGCGGACTTGCCTCAATTTTCCTCGAAATGCCTTTATTTATGGGGCGAACTGCGTTAATCATCCAAAAATGCTTTTCTGTTTCAGCATTATTTTCTATCTTTGCAATCAAATAAACTTAATTTACATGAAAATAGTATTGTTTTGCGAGAACAAATACGCCATTGACATCCTGATGCCCTTGCAGAAAGAAGCCGACAGCGAAGGTGGCAACGAGGTGCTCTGGTATGTGCATGAGAAGAAAATACCCGATTTCCCTTTGAAAGACCAAGTGAAATGGACGCACTCCATGCAACAGACCTACGATTTCCATCCGGAAGCGGTGTTTGCACCAGGCAACATTGTGCCTTATTATCTCTCAGGGGTGAAGTGCAGCATCTTCCACGGCTATGCCGCAGAGAAACGCGATCAGTTTCACATACGCAACTACTATGACTTGTACCTCACACAGGGACCATTCTTCACTCAGGAGTTCAGGAAACTGCAACGCAAATATGGCGACTTTGAAGTGGTGGAGACGGGATGGACGCGACAAGACTGGATCAGCGAGCACCGCAACGACTTCAGCGAAGAGCGTCAAAAGCTGCTGCGAGAGCACCACTGCCAGCAAATTGTGCTCTATGCGCCCACATTCTCGCCCAAGCTGACATCACTGCCGAAGATGAAACAGGCTCTTTCCGACCTGGTGAATAGCAGGAAAGTGCTGCTGCTCATCAAGCTGCACCCGCTCACAAAACCCGAATGGGTGGAGGAATACCGCCAGCTGGCAGACAGTCATCCGAACATTTGCTTCAAGGACGACTACTCCGTTACCAAATATATGCTGATGGCTGATGCCATGATCAGCGACACTTCATCGACCATCTACGAGATGCTCCTGCTCGACAAACCGGTGATTACACTCGACACGGTGTCGGAGAATCCGTATTGGAAAGACATCACAGATGCCGGAGAACTGCTGAATGCCTACGATGAGCTGCAGGCTGACGACCGGCTGAAGGACTTGCGAAAGTGGATTATCGACAACTACGACCCGCATACCGACGGGCAATCCGCCCACCGCATGCTCGAAGCCGCACGCGATTATATCCGCAGACACGGCGCTCCCCAGTGCCGAAAGTTGAATCTCTGGCGAAAATATACAAGCATCAAGACATTCGGGAGAGTAAAATAATGTTGTAATTATTTGCTCATTCGCGCCGAAACACGTAACTTTGCCCTTGAAAAAAGAAGTATGAAGATACTGTATTACATCATCTACCCCATCATGTACACGCTCTCATTGTTGCCGCTGAGCGTGCACTACTTCTTTTCCGACCTGCTCTACCCGCTGATTTTCCACCTGCTGCGCTACCGCAGGAAAGTAGTACACAAGAATCTTACGGAGTCGTTCCCCGAGAAGAGCCGGCAGGAAATACGGGAGATTGAACACCGCTTCTACCATTTCTTCTGCGACTATCTCGTGGAAAGCATCAAGCTGCTCACCATCAGCAAAGAAGAAATCAGGCGGCGTATGGTGTTTAAGGGAACGGAACTGCTGGAACAGGCGATAGACAATGGTCAGTCGTGTGCAGTATACTTGGGTCACTACTGCAATTGGGAATGGGTGACGTCGCTTCCATTATGGATTACCCCGAAGGCAAAGTGCGGACAGATATACCATCCGCTGGAAAACGCAGAATTCGACAAACTGTTTCTGAAACTGCGCCAACGTTTGGGTGCTGTTTGTATTCCCATGAACGACACACTGCGCGAGATTATCCGTTATCGCAATGAGCAACAGCCTATCGTGATCGGCTATATCAGCGATCAGGTTCCCCATTGGCGAAACATTCACCACTGGTGCGATTTCCTGAACCACGACACACCTGTGCTCACCGGCACCGAGCGCATTGTCCGCAAGGTGAACCATGCCGTGTTCTATTTTGACGTACGTTGTGTGAAACGGGGTTATTACGAAGTGGTGACAAAACCTATTACCAACGAACCGAAAAGCTTTCCAGAATTTGAAATCACCACTCGCTATTTCAAGATGCTTGAGGAAACCATCAGGCGAGAACCAGCATTCTGGCTGTGGAGCCATAACCGCTGGAAGCGCAGCCGAGAGGAGTTTGATGAGAAATTCACCGTTGTGAACGGGAAGGTGATTCCCAAGGAAAGCCTCAACAAGCACTAAGGCATTAGCCGGTTACCCTTCATTCTCTCCATATACTGCTGGATGATGGCCTTCAGCTCACGCTCCATCTGCGCCTGCTGCGGCACCTTTCCCACGAGGTTATGCTTCATCAGAAGGTCGTTCAGGGCATAGATGCCTTTCGTCTTGCTGCCGTCAAACTGCAGCACATAACCATACTTCACATACTGGTAAACACCGTTCAGATAGTTCACGGCATAGGTTTCTTCGGCGGGTGTGGTCATCAGGTCGCAACCGAAAGAGAGGAACGGCTTGTCATAACCCAATATGCTGAGCACCGTGGGCAGGATGTCTATCTGCTGCGCCACGGCATCGCGCATTCCCGGTTCAATCTCACCAGAGGGATCATAGATAACAATGGGCGAGCAGAAACCGCCGATATCGGTTTGATATTGCTGATGGTCGCTCAGGTTGGTGTGGTCGCTGGTCAGCACAAAGATGGTGTTCTTGAACCACGGCTGCTTCTCTGCCTTCTCGAAGAACTTGCCAATCGCCATGTCGGTATAGCGGATGCACTTGTGCATGATGAGTCCTTCTTCGGGGAACACTTCCTTGTATTTATCGGGAATTACAAACGGCGTGTGCGAGCTCACCGTGAACACTGATGCCAAGAACGGCTCTTTCATCTCGCCAATCTTGGTGCAGAAATATTGCAGGAACGGCTCATCCCAGATGCCCCAGTTGCCGTCGAAGTCGGCATCACCGCCGAAGCGTGGGTCGCTGGCATAGTCTTGCCGCCCGTAATAGTTTTGGAAACCGGTTTTGTTGGCAAAGGCGAGGAATCCCATGCTGCCCCTGTTGGCGCCATGGAAGAATGCTGTCTGATAGCCCTCCTTGCCCAAGATTCCTGCCATGCCCGTATATTCGTTCATCGACTGTGGCGTCAGGATGAACGGCTCTACGAACATCGGAATGCTGCACAACACCGACGGCATGCCGTCGATGCTCTTCCTTCCATTGCAATAAGAATACTTATAGGTGGCGCTCTTGGCTATCAGCTGGTCAACGTTAGGGGTATATCCTTTGTATTTCCCTCCCTCTAACTCTTTGTTCAACGCTCCGATATACTCACGTCCGAAGCTCTCCACAATGAACACCACCACATTTTTCTTCCGGAAAGGATGATCGGGTTGCAATTGCTGAATGGGGTTGAACACTTCCTCCAGTTCCTGCTTTGTGGCAAAATAGTCGGGCACCTCAAACACGGTCTTGCCGATGGTGCGAATCAGGGCAAACGGAGTGTTGAGCACCAATGCACACTCTGTAGGACGCTTGGCATATTGGTTGGCATTGCTCACGGTGATGGGGCGAATACCTGTGCCCAGTCCGCCGCGGCAGGCTCCGATGCACAACGGAACGGAGACAGCCAGACACAGCAGCATAGCCACGGCATGCATCACTCGCTGTTTCACCTTGGGCATGTCTTCGCTCCTCAGCCGTGGAGTGACATACAGCTTCCATGCACCGAAGATTACGACTACGCCCACCAGCACAAGATACCAGTGAGTGACCACTTCCCACCCGATGGTGGCACCCGCCACGCCATTGTCGTTGCTGAATTCCTGGATTACCGACGTGGTGGTACGCCGCAATGTATAGGGGAAATACACGGAGTCGGCTACGTTGATGACAAATGCCAGCCCGTTGACGATGATGAAAATCCATTTGGCAATCCTGTGATAGCGGTCGGTTTCTTTCAGCCAAAGGGGAAAGAGCATCATCACAATATACAGAAGATTGGTGTAGACGATGGCAGAACGGTCGAACACCCACCCTCCCTTGAACAGCTCTAACAGATGCGGCACCGACAAATCACCGGAGAAATAGCTGAAATTCTCCAGAAGGAATGCCACTCTTGCCAAGAAATACATCAGCAATGCCAGCAACAGATTAAGAACAAGGGCAATGAATGGCGCAAAAACCGTATTGAGCGCCCCTCCTTTTCTACGAACTTCTTTCACCATACGTTTCTTGACTTGTGTTTCTTCCTTTATTCAGCAAACCTTTTTGCCGCATCAGATGGTCTGCATGTCGTGCAGTTTCTTGTAATACCCATTCAGGCGGAGAAGCTCGTCGTGCGTGCCGCGCTCCACAATCTGCCCTTCGTGGAGCACGCATATCTCATCCGAATTCCTGATCGTGCTCAGGCGATGGGCAATGGCCACCGTGGTGCGCGTCTTCATCAGCTTCTCCAATGCATCTTGCACCAGTCGCTCGCTTTCCGTATCCAATGCCGACGTTGCCTCATCCAAGATCAGGATGGGCGGGTTCTTCAGAATGGCGCGGGCAATGCTCACACGCTGCCGCTGACCACCTGACAGACGGCCGCCGCGGTCGCCGATCTTCGTGTCGTATTGCTGATCGGATGCAAGAATGAAATCGTGGGCGTTGGCTATGCGCGCGGCGCGCTCCACCTCTTCCTGCGTAGCGCTGTCAACGCCAAACGCTATATTATTAAAGAAGGTGTCGTTGAAGAGAATGGCTTCCTGGTTCACATTGCCGATGAGCTTGCGCAGGTCGTGAATGCCGAGGTCTTTCACATTGATGCCGTCGATGAGCACTTCGCCCTCCTGCACATCATAATAGCGCGGTATCAGGTCTACCATGGTCGACTTGCCTCCGCCGCTCTGACCAACCAAAGCAACGGTCTTGCCCTTCTCAATCACCAGATTGATGTCGCGAAGCACCCACTGCTCGGCATATTTGAACGACACGTGGCGGAACTCTATCTGATGTTCAAAGCTGCCGATGTGCTTCGGATGCTCCGGCTCCTTGATATTGTTCTCGGCAAGCAGGATCTTGTCTACACGCTCCATAGATGCCAGCCCCTTGGGAATGCTGTATGTAGCCTTGGAGAACTCTTTCAGCGGGTTGATGATACTATATAGCATCACTAAATAATAGATAAACGTGGGGCCGCTCAGCACCGCCCTGTTCAATACCAGTATTCCGCCGAACCACAACACAATGACAATCATCACCGTACCGAGGAATTCGCTCATCGGATGAGCCATCGACTGGCGGATATTCACGCGCATGATGTCGTTGCGGTAGGCAGAGTTCACCTTGTCGAAGCGCTTGTTCATCTTCTCCTCGGCATTGAACGCCTTGATGATGCGCAGTCCGCCCAGCGTTTCCTCCACCTGGTTCATCGTATCGCTCCACAGCGACTGCGCCTTGATGCTCTTCGCCTTCAGCTTGCGCCCCACCACGCCCATGAACCAGCCGAACACGGGAACAAAGACGATGGTGAACAGCGTGAGCTCCCACGACACCACCAGACAGGCGGCAAAGTAGGAGATAATCAGAATGGGGTTCTTGAACAGCATGTCGAGACTCGCCATGATGGAATTCTCTATCTCCTGCACGTCGCCGCTCATGCGGGCAATGATGTCGCCCTTGCGTTCCTCGCTGAAAAAGCCTAAAGGCAAAGAGGTGATCTTCTGATAAAGCTGGTTGCGGATGTCGCGAACCACACCCGTGCGGATGGGAATCATCGTTGCCGACGACAGGAAATAGGCACCCGTCTTCAGGAATGTCATGAAAGCGAGAAACAGTCCGATGATGAGCAGCGTGGTGGTGGCACCCCAGTCGAGCACCCAGCCCTGCACAATATAGTTGGTGTTGTTGCCCAGAATATCGGTGCAGTTGCTCAGTGTCATCTCACTCCAGGGGATCCAGTCAACGGCACGCATGCCGGGATCTGTCTGGAACAGGATGTTGAGGATGGGAATGATGGCCATAAACGAGAAGATGTTCAATATCGCACTGAGGATATTGAACAGCACCGTCAGGATAAGATATTTCTTATACGGCGGTACAAAACGGCGCAACACTTTGATAAACTCTCGCATTCAGATGGCAAAGGTAATGCAAATTGGGCGAATCGCAAAGAAAAACATCGTTTTTTCTCTCTTTTCCCAGCATTATCTGTCATAAATCATGCCATATCAGACAGAAAGTGGCTCTTCGCACGCTTCTCTTAAACGTGAAACGCAAACTTTGCAAAATATGTTAACGAAACGCAAAAAAGAGAAAAAGAGTTGTCGGGAACAAAGATTCTGCGTAACTCTACAGAATTAATCATTAAACAAGATTCAAACTACAAAATCATAAACAAGTTTTACACAACAAAAACAACTGACAATGAAAAATCGTATTACAAACAATTGTGCGCGATGACAACGGAACGCTGAAAGGCACCATCGGGAAAGACTGCGTGGATGTTACCGGAATAGGCAAGGTGAGCATCATCAACGAGCAGGGCGGACTGTCGCTCGACGGAAAGACAACATTCGGTCGCGCAACAACTTCCGGATGCATCTGCTACGGCAACAACCTGGGCAGCTTCAGCAGGGCTGAGCCACGCGAACTGGTCGCCTTCTTCTTCCTTTCGGAATATGCCAGCGACGGCTCGATGGAAAAGATGAAGAAAACCTACGAGGCGCGCAAAGCAAACGCCGCTAAGGCTCAAGCCAACTTCAAGGAGCAACTCAAGAACGTCAGCGCCGGCTCCTTCCTCGACCTGGCTGGCAACAAGCTGGGATCAATCACTGCCGACGGCAAAATGCTGAACAAGTTGGGATCGAGAATAGGACAGGTGAAGGCAAACGGCGACAACATCGAAGTCTACAACACCAACAACCAGCGCATGGGCTACATCAGCAGCCAGGGCATCGTATACAAAGGTGGTCAAAAGGTGGGTCAGCTGAACTCCACAGGCAGGATTGAACTGCCATCAGGTGCCACTCTCGCCAATATCAACGGCAAAGATTTCTACGACAGCAAGAGCAACCGGCAGGGCAGCTTCTCTGGCAGCGGCGTCTATATAGCAGCCGCCCTCCGCTACTTCTTCTTCACGTTCTGAGAACATCAGACCATGATTCTCGGCACAACGTCACTTTTTGCCGTATCCGTCTGATTACAAACAAGTTAAATAAGGTGACATTGAATCAATCAATGTCACCTTTGCCATTTCAACATATCATTCAAAAGTAAAACAACTTGTTTTACCTTCCCAAAACCATGCTTTCATTCTCCAATAGCTGCACTCCACGACCCAAAACAACTTATTTTCCTCCCATAAAAACACAGTGACATTGAACGATTCAATGTCACTCATTCTATCATACTGTATATCAGCAAATTAGAACAAAAAGTGACATTAGACGCAAAATCCGCTCTTTGTTTATCTAATGTCTATCTTTTCGCCGTACTGCTCTTCTCCTGCCCTTACGTAAACCATATACTGACCTCGGCGCAGACCGCTGCAGCTCACGATGAACATGCCCGAAGGAATGCTTTTGCTATGTTCCTTGCCATGACGTTTCCTTTCTGCTTCTTTTTTTAATGATCACTGGGAGTGTTAGTTCCCTGTTCATCCTTGTTTTTCTATTCTTATATCTTTTTCAAGATTTGTCCCCGAATAAGAGATATTAGTAATCGTTTGACTGAAAGCCTCCTGCAAATTCGTTTGGCTGTATGGGCATTCCGCATGTTCATAATAAAGATTCCCTTTTTTCAAGTCTGCAATGCGAATCCGAATCAATGCTTTAGGAATAAAGTCCATGATATATAACCACTCTTCGTCGGCCGTAATATCCTTAAAACAGTGCTGAAATAAGATTTCGTCTGGTTGTGACCTTGCCACGATTCCTTCGCTTAGTAATCTTTTTGGCGAAATGGAATATGCGGAAAAATGCAATGAAAAATCATTGGTGGTAAACCTTCCTTCTATCATTGCTTTTATATTCAATCCTTTAAACAAGCGTGACTTGATTCTGTATCTGTTTTTATATCCGGCAGTCTTGAAATCTTCAAGGATGCTTTCAAAAAGTGACATAGGAATGCCTTTGAATTGGGACGCCATCTTGAATCCTTCTGCCAACAGTTCAAGATAATATCCTACATCATCAGTCCCTTTAACGGCTTCATATCGCTCTGGAACAAACGGGACTGACACTTCAATAAAATCATTACAGCCTTGATAGGGTGCTTGCCCCCCACCGGCTACTATCGAAATCATATTATAAGTTCCATCTGTTTCGTACTTGTATTTCCTAACTGCCTTAGACATGAAATTACAAACGAAGCGCACATGGCACTTAAAAATATAGCAAGCGACGGTGTCCGGCTCAATGTCGTTTGATAGTGTTAAACTGATATATCTTAAATTCATCTCTACCGTCTCTTGTGAAATATGTCTTCTAACTCATCCCTATTTAATCATCATAATTTTTGACTCTATTTTTTACTTTTCAGATTTCTTAATAGTATTTGAGCAGGAGTTTTACTTCCTAATACGAATTTACTTTGTCAAGTATGTATTGTCTATATGCAACGGCAGCAAGCATAAATACCGCATTCTTACAGAAATCCTCTTCATCTTTTTCTACATACTCGGCAGCAGCAAACCAAATCAAAGGAATACCATCCTTCTCCTTTTCGGGAACAAACTGTGTTTGAAAATCTGGCACTCCGTTTTGTACAAGCATTCTGATCTTGGTAGTTAATTCATGATCATATTTAGCAGCTTCATTTGCAACAACACGTTCTCTCAACTCAAAGTTATTAACAAACCGCGGTTCGGTTAGTCGAACTGCTTCCTTGAACGATTCGGTGGAATTATCGTCATCGCTGTGCCACCAAAAAGCCTCAGAGAATGCCCCAATGCTTCGGTATTTATTCAATTCTTCTTCGGATAGCAAATCCCAAGATCGCAAATAGGCATCTCTGATTCCGTCATATGATAAAGCATAAGTTAGAGATTGCCCCATATAATAATTACAATCAAATGCATTCTCATACAGGTCACTCGTATCTATGCCTATACATACATAAATCCTATCATCTACTTTCTTTGCAAATAAACCACTTTCTGCAAGGATTGTGTCTTTAAAAAAAGTATAACCCATATCTTCCTCAAAGAATGGGATAAGCTTCTTAAACAGTTGTTTTCTTGTTACTTTCATATTTGCTATATGTAGAAAAGGTTTCTTATCTGTCGCAAAGATACTAACAGATTCCCGAATCACCAAGTGATTACTCAAAAAAATGATCAGCAGAACATAATCACTACTCATGGAATTGCTTGTTACTCATCTTGGAGCTTTTTCCAAACAGGATCGCGAGGACGGTTTCGAAGTGAATCCAGAAAGTTGGACACTGCTGAATTGTTCACTTCAGGGCTATTCTCATGATCCTTATTCAAGTAGAGAGAATGTTCATTCATTTGGCTTTTTATATAAGAGCGACTTGAGAAATATGTAATAATACTAAACGTCAAGGTCACTGCCAAAAGTGAAATGACAAGAATCCGAAAAACCCTATCAATATTAATATTTCCAATTCTAAATATCTTTTTTGAAATAAGGAAGACAACAACCCATAATGAGCAACATATTAAACAAAAAACAAAGAACACAACATTTTCCTGACTTCGTCATCGTGTCACCCAGAAATTCTCATCGAATAGGAATGCGATTTTCTGATGACGCTTCATTAGCATTACTTTGCTGACAGTCTGCTTGCTTTTCGGTAACCTTATTTGTATGGTGACGACAGTTTTGGCCATCTCAAGCACCTTGTCCACACTGATGTCTATCGCCTCCATCTTCAGTATACGTTCCAGTTCCTTATATACTTTCAGTGCGACAAAGCAGATACAGGCATGGGCCTCAATACGTCTTTTGGTAAAATGGAACATCGGCCGTATCTCTATTTTGGACTTTGATATGCGGAAAGCCTTCTCCACGTGCCATAAATTGTGATAGGCTGCATAGATATCAGCCACTGGCAGGTCTGCGTTCGTGAGGTACCCCTTCAGTCCGTCCCATCGGGCATCCTTTTCCAGCAGTCCGTAGTCAATGCTCACCCTGACGTCGCCCTCCATGGTGAGAAACTTGTTGTATCCGCGCTTGTTGATGTTGCCCTTGGTCAGCCTGCCTGTCCTGTATGCCTTCTCAAGCCTCCTGACACCCTTCTCGCGGTTGTACTCGTCCTTTCGTGCCCTGCCATCGCTGTAGCTGACCAGCAGACGCCTGCCGTTTCCCTTGTCAAACTCCGCCATGTGACCGTCACGCCTGGGCAGGGACATGATCCATTCCCTTATGCCCGTTGGCTCTGTCTTTATCTTTGCTCCTATTATATATTTGTAACCCAGGGACTCCATTTCGGATATGTTGCCGTTGTTCATCAGGCCCGAGTCTGCCACTACGATAAAGTCTTCCAGCTCATACCTGCTGACAAAATCCCTTATCACGGGAAGCATCGTGTGCCCTTCATACTTGTTGCCCTCATGGATGCAATAGGCAAGCGGGTAGCCGCCGAGGCTGACCAGCAGGCCGAGTATTATCTGCGGGTTGTGATGGCGGCCTTCCTTCGAGAATCCCGTCCTGCGGAGGTCGTCCTCCCTGTCTGCCTCGAAATAGAGGGTCGTGGCATCGTAGAACAGCACACCGACAACGCCGCCCAGTATCTTCCGTGTGTGCTGCACGCTGATATCCTGGACTATCTCATGCTGACGGTTGCTCAGCTTGTCAAGGTAGCGGTATATCCTGGACAGGTCCAGGTCCTCATCGAAGTGGTTCTTGAGATACTCCACCGTCGCAGCCTTGCTGGCCGGGTAGGAAAGACGCGCCTTCACTAACTGGCGGAAGACGGAATCCTCAATCCTGTTGAAACCTACACTGTCAAAGACATGGTCGAGAAGCAGGTCTGCACCGTTTAGGAACACGTTGCTGATATTGGACAATATGCGTTCCGTCTCCAGATACTCACGCTCACAGGCCTGGCGTTCTTCGCCGAACAGGTCAAGACGGGGATGGCGCCGGGCATTCTCCCTGTCTATCCACTCCCGGCCCTGGGCTACAAGCGGCTCCAGCCCGTCATTGTCTGTAGAAATGCCGACGGTATGAAGTTCACGCATCCTGCCATTCACTTTTTCGGCGACTATTACGCCGATATTCCCCGAAGGGTATTTCTTCTTACGTATAAACATGACTTTTTATCCTCGTGTCACCCAAATATGGGTGACGCAAAGATACAAAATATTCTGTATCAGGCAATTAGAAAATCACATTTTTTTAAGTGACGAAGTCAGGTGAGAAATATGTAATAATACTAAACGTCAAGGTCACTGCCAAAAGTGTAATGACAAGAATCCGAAAAACCCTATCAATATTAATATTTCCAATTCTAAATATCTTTTTTGAAATAAGGAAGACAACAACCCATAATGAGCAACATATTAAACAAAAAACAAAGAACACAACATTTTGCTTCAGTAATGAAAGCAGCGGGTCATTCTCATGTAGCACGTTAAGGAATCCGCCCAGTATTATTCTTCCCCACGTGCAGGCTGCAATAATTAATAATACAGTGATGTAAGTCAACGTGTTGAGAAGTACAAATGCTATACGTGATAATATAGCACCAGGAGGCATCTTCCTCAATTTGTCATACTGTGTCATCATGTGAAAATAGTCTAAACATCATTCATTTATCTGAGTATTCATAAACCACTGGGGCGGTTCTGTGGAGAAAATGATTGTGAATACATAAAATACTTTTGCTACCAAATGCTATCATATACATATTACCCACAAACCATCATTATCCTTACCTTCACGTTTCAATACACCAATCTTTTGCATTGCAGAAAGGTCACGTTCGATGGTACGTTGACTCACCGACAGTATCTCCGACATTTGTCGGCCTGTAATTGTCGGTGACTCTTTGATAAGATTCGATATTTTCTGCTGACGTTCAGTGAGTTTCGTCTCCGACATTATCTCCGACATTATCTCCGACATTCGGGGTGTAGTAGGAGGCAAATATGGTGGTCATAAACTGGCTTGTTGTTGATTTGAACACAGGCTTCAGCTCTTCTTTATAGCCATATAAGGATTTTGTTTCGTTGCAAATACGTTTTAATCCGCTACCTCGCTTTTCCATATAATCTAACTGTGTGATCAGGGGACGGTTCTGTGATCATTTTGTTGTTTTGAACAGATCCAAATGAAACGCCTGCAGGCATTAACAGATTGCGGATTTTCTTTTGTTGTCTCCGTAGTCATACATATATATTAGTCATTTTGTTTTTCGATGACAAAGTTACTGACTTGTTCTCAAACTACCAAATAATATCCCATTAAATATGATCACAGAACCGTCCTTGATTCCTCTCAGAACCCCTATTCACACTTATTTTGGTCTAGACTTTCTTGTATTCGTATAATCGCTTTTTCTATTATTCTTATATCTCTTTGTAAGACATCGTCAACTTTATT
>JAFUVB010000032.1 GCA_017471245.1 Prevotella sp. | reverse complement strand
GACTAAGGCCCTCACTTTTTTTAACAGAGCATTCTCGGCTCTGAGCCGCTCCAGTTCCGTCATCTCTTCTGGTTTCTTTTTCTTTGGCCTTCCCATACCCTTTGGCGGGCGGCCTCTTGGTTTATAATCATATAATGCCTGATACCCTTTCTCTCGTGCCGTCCTGTTCCAGTTCTTGATTTGGGATACACTTACATCGTACTTTGCCGCTGCCGCAAACAAAGTTAAACAATTATCCTTAATATCACGAACAACCATTTCACGGAACGTGCCAGTTGAATGAATATTGCGTTTGTACTCTAAACCGGCTATTCCTTCTTTCTGATATTTAATCCATAAAACATTTAGATCATCCTTGCATATCCTATATTTCCTGCAGATATGTATTATACTATAACCCTCTTCGATTAGCTTCATGAACATAAGTCGGTCTTCGACCGTGTGTCTGTCTTCTTTTCTTGGCATAATGAACCCCAAAAGTTTTTTGTCTAACTTTTGGGGTCCACTTCAAAATGGCATCCCCTCCAATATAGAAATAGCTTGACACATTTTTGCCATGGCGAAAGCGTGTCAAGCTATTTTTTGTAGAAGCCTCTCAACCGCTGAGTTCAGGTCGCGATTGGTGGCTCTGTGAACGGACTATTCATTATCCATCAGCGGATAAGATACTGCAGGCATCGTTGCAGCACGCAGGACGGGTCTTGGTATCTTGCTTTCTGCAATAATGAAAGCGCGGGGAGCAATGATACTGCACTGCGTGTTGTTGACCATGTTGATAACCTTTTCCTCAGAAGAAACGGCAACCAGTTCTTTTAACTGAGTTTGCCTGGACTCCACATTGTTGTCAGAGCGCATGAGCGTGCGCTGCCTCGTCTTCGTGTCTACACGATAGATTCGGAGGAGCGAACAGCCTTCAGGAAGAGAAACAATGTAAGTGAACTTCAGACCAGCCTTCTTGGCATTTTTCAGTAACAGTTTCTCCATTTTCTCATCAGCCGTGGTGTTTGCGGCTTTGATATGTAGTGACCCGAAAGAAATTTCCGGTGTCGGCACACTGGGATTGATAGTAAAACGATAGCTACCTGTACTGCTTTTGGTAAACGGTGAGGGACGCATATTGTTGAGTTGAGCACGGAGGACTCCATTCTCAACAACTAACAATTCCTTTTCCGGTACAATACCATCCGCATCAACACTATAAGCACCCATCAGCGGAACACCGTTGTATTCCCTGCGGTCACTGTAATTGACAACACTGATCCGTTTATCTATAATGCTCTGACCGATTTTCTTCCCGAAGTCATCATCGGCAGGCTGGACAGTATGACTGGTTCTTATTGCTGCGACGACAGGGTCACTTAGTGAATAGACAGATGCCATCTCCTCAAACATTACCGGTCCATTATATTCCTCATCCAGCGCAGGGGCATCACGAAGTGCCATCAGGTTGTCGGCAAACTTATTGATACGCTCGGCCAAACTGTTCTTTTCCTTTAAAAACACTGGCAACTGGTAGGACAATACCATTTTGTCATTCCATGGCGTTCCATCATCACTTTGTGTCGTGGCTTCAACGGTAATGGTAAGGACCTGTTGACTTGTATTTACCTCAAGCCCCGTATTGGTGACACGCATGGTATTCATCTGCGCTACATCAAAAGATACCGAAGTGTCATAAAGACGTGGGTATTTCTTAAATACCGAAGACAACTCCTTAACAAGGTCATTCAGCTGTTTCATGTCAATGTCTTGAATATCAGATTCAATACTCTCTTTAACAGAAGATGCTGATGGGAGTATCAGATCATTGGTATTGGCATATTCAAGGGGCAGTGGGTGCTGTGACAGATAATTCTGTTTTTGGGCATATACATTAAGAGCATCCTTATATGAGTTGTCCGCTGTATTCCAGACAGCACGTCCCACCGAATTTGCATCAACCTCCTTGCCGACACAAGCCACCTGACTGAAGTAACGATTCGTTTCCACCTTACTTGACTGTTTCACATCGCCTACAGTTACTTCAGATCCAATCGTCATTGTCCATGGTGAAAGATAATTAACCGAGATTCCACCAAGTTCACCTACGATACGTGCCGTGCGTGAAGTATTGGCAATGGATGAAACCAGCAGTGGCTGCATGGCTCCACGAATATTCAGATTGTCGGCAGCACGATTCACCTCTTTCATCATTGCCTCCTTAATACTCTCTGTATTGGGCTTACTATTATCACTCTGTGGAGCGGATAGAATCTGCGGTGTCTGCTGTGCTTTCTTGCGGCGCTGGGTTTCAATCTGTGTGACAAATATCTGTGGAGACACACAAGCCACAGGAACCCATCCTGACTCGGCGCCACAAGAACCGGTAAAGAGCGTCGGTTCGTTGCCGGCAGCCGAGATGTGTGAGAACATAGACAGTGGGGTGCCAATAAGATCAACACCACGTACCAGTTCATCAGATCGTCCATCTACATAAACACGGAACACCTCAACAGGCGACACATTGAATGAATTCATGGTATTTCCTTGTCCTGTCGTGGTGTAACCACCTGTCACTGTCAGGAAATAGTACCCGTATTCCTTGCCTTGTTTTTTAGCCTCCTCACGGAGCATATTGCGTAACGTCTCTTCTGTCTGGGGGGCAGAAGTCTCTACGATAAGACTTGACTGGCGTGAAACAGCATCATGACCATCAGAAGCCCGTCCGTGACCATTGCTCTGCGGGAAGCCATCCATGGGAACGCGGCTCAGCAAGAACTCATTGAGTATGCCATTCTTGATATTGTCGACACGGCGCGACCGAACACCTTCAGAGTCATAGAGATAATGACCATTCAGCTCCTTCCCCTGATAGTCTGTGAGTGTGGGATCACAATAAACACTGAAATCTGATGGCAAGACATTTTTGCCAACCATATTGCGGAAAGTCTCACCTCCCGACTTTAGGCGATGAGCCTCCAGGCGATGGCCGAAAATCTCATGGAAGAACACACCGCTTGCCGCGCCCGACAGAATGGCTGGTCCCGTATACGGATTTGCGACAGGAGCTTTCATCAGTGCCTTGACACGCTGCACCAGTTCCTTAGCCTTTGCTATCATCACATCGGTATCCGGAAGCTTGTCAAGACTTGTGGCATAATAGTCGTAAGACACCGGTAGCACCATTCCGTCAGGAGCCATTCCCTGAGCAGTAAGCATTACACGTGCGGAGATTCTGTTCTGAACGACACACGTCCCCTCTGTGTTGACGATATACTGTCGGGTTACATCGAAATTCAGCAAAGCCGTCCCACCTTGCAGCTCAGGGCATGCAGCCATCACGTCGCTTACCTTGTTAAGACGCGCACGCCATGATTCCATATCTATTTTCTTTTGTTCAGACGAAAGCGGTTGTTCATAATACTGTTCAGCAGGTGCCATGGAGAAACAGGCAGCAGTATCCTCGTCTGCCACATTCGTGGAAACCTTTGCCTGCGTTTCGCGATATACGTTTACGGCAAAGTCATAGCGCCGGCGCACCTCGCTCCATATACCGGCACGTATGCCATCAACATCGTTATCGCTCATTGGCAATGCCCAAGGCGCAATGTCGCGTCCCTGCTGATTGGCAGCACCCTGAGTAATCAGCTTAAAATTATCAAGACGTGGGTTCCCCACTCTTATCTGCGGCGTCAGCGTGCGACCCTCCTGTATGTCTTCCGCCACCGTAACCCCCATATTGCTTTGCAGGCTCACACGATGGAAGTCGTCCACCCGCAGCGACATGAAATAAGGTTTCACGGGCTGCCGTCTCAACTGCCCGTATTCACGGTTCAGTTCTTCCCTAAGAGTATGTAGCAGCATGTCGCCATCCTGCGCACAAAGATCCATACCGCAGACAAGAAATAAAACAGAAAAAAGCGTTCTCATCATTTTATGTTTTCAATTACGTTAATAGCATTCTCAGCCTGCCTGCTCTCATACAGCAGATTCCTGGCACAATCCTCAAAATACTTCTTTGCCTTGGCTCGCTGCTCCTGAGTCATTTTCCCGATATGGGTGGGAATAAACCCGTCGACAATGCCGCGAAACGAGTCGTTGTGCGGAAGCGATGCCACAAAGCGGGAGTAATAATCCAGCATGCCGTCCCAGTCTTTTTCAATGACGAAGGATGCGATGTGGATGAGGTGAACCTCCGGCTTATCGGTGGGCATGCGCAGAAGGCTCGTCAGCAGCACCGCCTTGCGCACATCCTCCGCGGAATAATCATGATCGCGCCCGGCACAAACCTGATACATCCCCTTGCGATAGCTGTCAAAGATGACCCTGTTCACCCTTTCAGCGCCGACGTTGCTGTCGAAATACGGCTTATACTCCATCAAATGGTCGAAAAGAGGGTCGCGGTAGTCAGCAACGGCAAGGGCATATTGAAGAACCCGCTCCTGGTAGCGCTCAAATTCATGCCCGTTATCGAAGACCTCGCGCAGGGCGGTGCGCGCATCCATATTGTTTGCCATCATCGTCTCCACCAGCTTCATGCCCGTGTCGAAGTCGTGCGTCTCAGCGTATGACCTCTCCAAAGCCGCTGGCGAGTTGGCAGGATCTAAAGCCTGCTCCAGCTTCCTCACAAAGTCGGCGGCAGACGCAGATGCCCCCACGATGCGGTTTACCTCAGAGCCATCGGCATTGAAGATGATGAACGTGGGGTAAGACGTGATGCCGAGCCGTTTGCCGAGCGCCACCCCCTCACCTTTCTCCATGTCTATCTTCACGCTCACCAGCCTGTCGTTCATCGCGTCGCCGCACTCCTTCTCCGTGAACACCTCCTTGGTCATCCTGGCACACGGCACGCACCACGCCGTGTAGCAATCCACGAACACCCTTTTGTGCTCCACCCTGGCAGCCTTCAAGGCATCCTCAAACGTCAGGTTGCGGAACACCGTCCCGCCGTCGGCCGCCATACCGAGCGGCTGAAACAACAGCAGGAAGAGAAAAACAAAACAACTTTTCATGTCAATACTCATTATTTATTATCTATTTTCAATGCCCGCTCAATCATTTCTTTCAACTCTGGTGTTGAAGGGCGCGGCGCATTCGTAGAAACCGTCTTGCCATGCCTTGAGAATACCATGAAACGGGGAACGGCGTCTACGGCGTAGTCATCAACGATCGTACCTTTGTTATAGGTAATCAGTTGAATGCCACCAAGACCTTTTTCCTTTACGAATTGAGACCATTTCTCTTTTTCCGTATCAATAGACAGACTGATAAAGACAACATCCTTGCCCTCAAACTCCTTTTCAAGTGTCTGCAGATGAGGAATCTCGGCTTTACAAGGAGCACACCAGGTAGCCCATACATCGACGACCACGACCCTCCCCAGATAATCTGACAATGAATGCATCTTCCCCGTAATATCCGGATATGTAAAGTCTATCCAATCGCCACCTTCCTGGTTAACGGTGATCCGGCGCTTCAGCATTTCGTATTTCTCGCGTTGTGCTGGCAACACCTCCGAGCCATGTTTCTCATCAAACGACTTCAAATCCCATACCATGCCCCGTTGAACAACATCAACGATGAACGATGAGCGCAGCTCCTTACAGGAGATATCCTCAGTAATATATTCGGCTGAACTACCCATTTGATTGTCATAGATGATATGTTTTCCAAATCCGTAAAGCGTCAACAGATCAAATGCCAAAGGACAGTATTTCATCACGCTTGAATCCTTAAACACATCACTTGAGAAAAGTCTTTGGATATAATCTGGATAATCCTCATGGGAGTTGAAACACATACCCTGGTCGAACATGTGGAGAACATCGAGCATTGTCATGAAATAGAGCACCTTCCTGACATCGGCATCAAACTTGCTATTACCCGTATTAACCGTAGCCAAAAGCAAATCGGTATCCTCTGTTGCTTTTGTAATCGCCTGATGGAACCTGGCAGCAGGTTTGGCGCGTCCTTCAGATGTATAGACAAGTTGTCGGAGAGGGGTCATGATTGCTATCCACTTGGCCAAGACCTCATTTTCCTTGCCGATCTTTCCACTCAACACTCCCCGACCTCTATCTACGTTTATCTCAATCTCTTCATTCTTTCCCACATAAAGAGGATACAATTCCCCCTGTGAGCCGATGAATGCTATTTGGTCGAAAATACCCATACTATTGTCCACACCAAACTGGAAAGAGTAGTCTTCTGGCTTGAGAATGTTTGCCAGCGCCTGTTTCAGATTTCCGTTATCCGCAGTCCCCACATAGATTTCCCTATTCATCACATTCTGAACTCCAGCCTTTTTGAATGAACCCCTGATAATTGTGTTTTGGGCAACAGTCACTGTTGCCGTCATCAGCAACAGTGACAATGAATAAACCTTCAAACGTTTCATTTTCAAGACATATCAATTCATACAGTCGTCAAGCATAGGCTTTATAATCGTCCATTTCTCAATCACACGCGGATAGGCGCCATACAATCCGCGGAACTCCTCATCGGTATAAGTGAAATACGCCTCAGTAAACATATTTACGTCAGCCTGCTCCGTAGGAGACATATTATAATAAGGAGGAGCCGCATCTAAGAAACCAGCCCAGAGCATCTTATCCTTTGCTTGCACAGACCAGTCGTATGGATCGAAAGGACAGCCAGACATATTATTCGCATTGAAATACCACGTTGAGTAGTTATACACGTCGTGTGCATCATAGATGGCACGTGAGACGCCATAGAAACGTTTCAATCCCTCCTCGTAAGTAATGTCACTTGTCAATTTCTTTCCGATATATGAACGTAGGATGACGGCACGGAGTTTTTTAGTCTGGTCTGCCTGATATCTTGCCAACTGCGATGCCTTGGTGATTACCAGCGTGTTCATTCCCACATATACATCATCTGAAGAATTATTGATACCCTCAACGAGCAGGATGCTGTGGATATGGAGGAAAGAGGGAATAGTCGGCATCAGTTGTGTACTGAGATAGCGGATAGCATCGGGTAGAACAGAACTGTCTGCGTAGATGAACGTATTGCGGAAACCATCAACGGAAGATGACTGTCCGCCGCCCATGGCTGCATTGAGCATCAAGGTCTTGTAATAAGTAAATTCATGACCGAAGACATCCACACGTTGCTGTGTTCCAATGGTGTCATTGAAGAACACGGGAATCTTATACTGCTTATAAAACTCATACGCAGCATGTTGTGCCGGATCAGAACTGTCTTCCAACTTGAACCAGTCTTTCTCATAGTCTGTGAAAGTAGTCTCTTCCTCGCTACATGCAGTGATGAAAGCAGCTCCTAAGCCCAACAGAGGAAGGATCATCAGTATTTGAAATACTGTTCTGGATATATTATTATTCATATTCATTGTCTATTATGGTTAGTGTTTCATTTCTCTTGTCTTACGCACAAGGTTCGTTATCTCTCCTCGGTTGAAATTAATCGTCTCATCAGGTACAGGTATCAACCATGCAGCCTGGTCTTTCTGATAGGACTCCAGCACATAGTAACCCACCTGCTCCGCAGTACCTTTTGACTCGTTATAGGCGTATGCAGCATGGGTTATAGTGTAATCTGTTGAAAGTGGGTATTTGGAATTGACAGCATAGCGACGCAAATCAAACCATCGATGCCCTTCAAAACATAACTCACGGCGACGCTCGTCACGGATAAAATTAATGAGTTGGTTTACATCTGAAGGCGCCGGACTTGCTGTTGCGAAACGCTTGGCCCTGAAGCTGTTGATTGTCTGTGCTGCCTCATTGTTCTTACCAAGCATCACCTGTGCTTCTGCCTTATTGAGGACTACCTCAGCCAATCTGAGCAGGAACATGGCAGAGACTCCTTCAGTGTCATTATAGGTAGCCCATGTCTTGTACTTGTCAGGCATCAAAGAATTCGTAGTGGCTGTATGACGGAAGTAATGTGTCAGACGAAGGTCGCTATTTTCAAATTTTTCAAGAAGATCATCAGATGCCCTGAAGCAAGAAGCTACAGAATATGGCATCCAATTACTATCATAGGCCGTACCCTCATTAGCAAATATACAAGGTATCTCATTCTGACTCATTGTGAAAATAACATCCTTGGATGACTTACAAAGAATATTTGTTCCCACAGCATGAGTGTTAAGGTCTGTGATGGAATATGGAGAGGCATCGAAGGCTGCTGCACACTCGATTACTTTCTCATAATCCTCCATGTATAGAGCCACGCGACTCTGAAGAGCCTTAGCTGCATAGTATCCGGCACGGAGTTTGGTATCTGGGTTATATCCCTTGAGTAACTCAGCGGCAATGTCCAAATCCTTTGCTATCTGCCCCCACACCTCAGCATTAGTGCTGCGTGAGAAATAACGGTCTTCAATCGTCTCACTGATTTTCAGCGGCACACAGAAATCAGTTTTTTCTGTTGTCTTGGAATATGGCATGCCGTACACATTAGCAAGCTGCAAGTAATAGAAAGCCCTCAGGAAATGAGCTTCTCCGGCAACATGTGCTAACAGTTTCTCATCCGCTTCGTTTTGGGGCTGAATATTTTCCGTCTGGAAGATAATGGCATTAATCGCTCCTATGCGCTTATAGATATTAGCCCAAGAGCCATCTGTCCATTTCTTATTAAGATCATCCATGTTTGGGTCTGCTGCCCAACGATACATGGCTCCCAGAACGTGAAGCGGTGAACATGTGCTTGATGTCTGAACATAATTATTAAGCATAAGCACATCAGCATCATCATCAAGGACATGAATATATGCCATGTTGTAGGAACTCATATTTTCGGGAGACATTGACCCGGGCGAGTAAGTGCTGATGCCATTTGTCTGTAGGAAAGCCTCACCAATCATGAGGTCTTCCAAGTCTTGTGCGTTTTCACAATAACGCTGGTCTGTGGAGTACTCTTCAAGGAAATCCCCACATGAGGTAAAAAGCACCACTCCAATGGCAGAAAGTGCAGAAAACAGCAAATATCTTATAGAATTATATATTGTATTCATTGTTTGTATTCTTTTAAAATTTGTTTGCTCCTTATATATTTATACCATCTAATATATTTCTGTCAGAATGTTAGACTGATATTCAGGCTATATGATGGACGTACAGAGAGATTAAGGGTAGGAGCAGAACCACTCTGAGAAGGATCTTGGCCCTTAAGCTTAGAACTACAGAGAGTAAACAGGTTGGTACCAACAAGATTGATATATGCAGCTTGGATGCCAAGAAGTTTTGTCAGTTTCTCATCCACGTTATATCTTAATGAGAGTGTCTGCAATTTCAGATAATTACCTGATACGACTCTGAGATCAGAGTTGTCATACATATCATAGACAGTACCGGCAAACGAATAGGCGGTGGCAGGATAGTTGTTCCACCACATGGCATAATTAGTTGTCGCCTCAGTGGCAAGTCCCGGGATATTTGTATATGCTTCATCACCGGGTCTGCGCCAACGGTTGACGAATTCCTTGCGCAGGTTCTGCTGCGGATAGGCCACATTGGTTGCATAGCCAGAGCAGATCTTTGAAAGGCGAATCTTATTACCTAATGAATATGTCAGATTGAAAGACAGACCCCAGTTGCCGTATCCGAAGTAATTGGAAATACCTCCCTGAACATAAGGTTCTCGACAACCAGACTCTTCCATCACCTTCAGGAAGACCTCTTCACGAGTGAGGTTGGCATATTCAGCTTGATATTCTTCTTTTTTCTCATCTTCACACCCATAGAAGACAGGGGTTCCTGTTTCATGATCCAGTTCCTTGAACCTATAGCTATAGAATGTTCCTACAGGTTTTCCTGCCACGTCAAGATTGCCATTGAGAAAATCGTTATAGGTCAGTTCATCACGAAGGACATTCGTCTTGTTGTTGATGGCGCGATTGACTACCTTGTTGATAACTTCACCAATCTGTGGGTCGATACGCCAGACGAAGCCTCGCTTGCTACCGCCAATATTTGCTTGATCAATTGGAGTGAATGAGAATGAAAGCTCCACACCCTGATTGTTAAGCGTTCCGGCATTGACAACATATTGCGTGATACCGTTTATCTCTGAAATCTTCTTTGTAAGGAAAGCATCACTGGTGTGTTTGTAGAAATAGGAAACAGTTCCACGCACTTTATTGTTGAAAAGAGCAAAGTCAAGACCAACATTCGAGGATGAAGTCTTTTCCCATTTGAGGTTAGGATTCGGATAATTCACAATTGTGGCATAGGACTGCTGGAATATCTGATTGGTCAGTGTGCTTTGTTTGATGATCATCTGTGCGGTCTGTCCGGGAATCATGTTTCCCTGATAGCCCCAAGAGGCACGCAACGCCACATCTGTCAACCAATCTACTTTACGAAGAATGTCTTTTTTCATGTTCCAACGACCGGAGACTGACCAAATGGGAGAGAACTCATCGTTGGCGCGTGTACCAAAGAGATTGCTGCGTTCTGCGCGCATGTGTACATTAAAGATATAAGTATCGCGGAAGCCATAGCCTACCGTACCGTAGTACGCCAGCTCGTTCTGTAGGTTACGTGTTCGTTTACCCTTACCCTCATCTGATGCCATGAAAAGCTGGTAGTACATGGCATAATCTGTAGGGATATAGTCGAAATAGCCACCATATTCCCTGAAGTAGCCACGGCGGGTGATGGCGAAGCCTTTATACTCGGTTGAGGTTGCTTCGATACCTGCGCTGGCAGTGAGAAGATGCTGATGGTTGGCTCCGAAATTCTTCATGAAGTTGGCCTGCAGACGTGCCATCCAGTTGTTATTACGCGTTTCCTCTCGCTTGAGTTGACCTCCTAACGGACAGAGATCTGAACGATTCGAGCGGTCGGCGCGCATGTCGAACACGTATTTCGTGTCACCAGTGTAATATTCTTCCTGCGTGGTGTTGGATATTCCGTAAGAGAAAATCCCGTCTATGTTGAGGCATTGCAGCAGTTCGTAGCGCAGCTGGGTGCGCAGGCTGATGTTATTCGTCAGCTGTTGGTTTCCCGAATTGTCCAGCTCGTTCAGGATGTTGTAATTGTATATATTGCCATACGAGTTGTTGATGGGATAGTAGAACAACTCTCCGTCGGAACCGTATGCGGGCATTGTGCGCGACATGTTGTAGGCATAGTCCATCACGTTGATGGAGGATGCCAGATAGTCGTGCTTCTGATAGTTGCCGAGCAGCTGGAAGTTTACGGACACTTTCTTGTAGTTGGCATTCAGGTTCACTGTGGCATTATATCGTTTGTTGCTCTCTCCCTTGATGACACCGCCCTCATCACCATAACCGAGTGAGGCATAATAGCGCATGGTTGGTGAGCCGCCTGAGATGGATGCTGTGTGGCTGTGCGACAGGACGTCTCTCGTGAGGAGCTCAAACCAGTCAGTGTTCAGCGTGCCGTAATAGTTGGTGAGTCTGTGATATTCATTGAAATCGATATTGCCAGCATAATAATCCTGCAAGGCCTGTTCGTAGCCAGACCACTGTGTCACATTATTATAATACATGCCGCGCTCAATGAGTTCCTTGGAGACATCCAAGCGCTCGGCAGATGTCATCATATAGACATCGCGGTCAGAATAGCGGGGACGGCGGGTGTAGGTCATGGTTCCGTTGTAGGTCACTGAGGGAGCTCCCACCTTTCCTTTCTTTGTGGTGATGACAATCACGCCGTTTCCCGCCTTTGCACCATAGAGTGCCGTGGCCGATGCGTCCTTCAACACGTTGATCTCATCGATGTCGTTAGGATTGAGACCAGATATCGCATTACCCAAGAGGTTCACAAAGTCTGGGTCGTTGAGGTTGTTGGGATCAACGGGAACGGGGTCGTTGAGCACGATACCGTCGAGCACCCAGACAGGCTCTCTGTTTCCGATGAGCGTCGACGTTCCGCGAATTCGGATTTTCGGGGTGGCTCCCACCTGACCTGAGTTTTGCATATAGATCATGCCGGGAACATGTCCTTCCAACATCTTGTCAATGGTTGTGAGTCCCGGATTCTGTATGTCGGACATTTTCAGGGATGTGACTGATGATGTCAGTTTTGAACGGTCGATATCCTGATAACCGATAACCACCACATCGTCAACATATTCTACGTCTTCCATCATTTTTACGTCAATATTGGCGCGATCGCATACAACGATCTTTTCCTTCATGCCGATAAAATTGTAAGTAAGCACTTCCTGCTCGGAGGCGGTGATGTTGTACTTGCCCTCTGCATCGGTGATGGCGTGTATCTTGCTGTCGCGCCCGCGGATGGAAACTCCGGGCAGGGGATCGTTGTTGTAATCTGTCACAACACCATAGACATGAATGAGTTTGCCTTTCTGTGGTGACCTGATTACACAGACATCATCCTGCCAAGAGGATTCTATCTGTAATGTGGGCAAGATGCGGTCGAGGAAATCCTTTACGGTCTCGTTCGAAGAAGTTGCATTAACGCGCTTTGCGTTTTTCACTACCGCTGAGTTGTAAACGAATTTCACTCCCGTTTTCTTTTTAATGTTTTGAAGCACATCCTCCAATTTTTCATTGTTGAATGTTGCACTGAAACGCTGTTGCTGCGCCACGGCCATTAAAGGCAGTAGCATGAGCAACAAGGAACATAGCTTTCTTTTCATAAATTGATGTTTTATGTTAATAGGATAGTATGATTGTCTTTCCGTTCTTTTTATACTCTATCAGACCTGTCATCTGGAGCAGTTTCATGAACTCGTCAACGTTCTTAAAGCGTGAGCATTCGCCCGTAAACAGCATATCTCTCAGATAATTGTCGGAATACACGATGTTGACATCATACATGCGCTCAATGTCGCTCATGACATCCTCTAACCTCTCGTCTTTAAAATAGATCATGCCGTCTTTCCAAGCCGTGAAGCGGCGAGTGTCAACTTGTTGAACAACGATTGACTGTGAGCCTGGCTCCTGAACGGCCTGCTCTCCGGGATGAAGTTGTGTTGTCTCGCTATTTGTCGCATAGGCCACACTCCCGGAAACGAGCGTTACACTTGTTGTCTCACCGGCATAGTCGCGCACGTCAAAAGAGGTGCCCATCACTTTCACCACGCCTTTTGAACATTGAACCCTAAAGGGGGTGCCAGTATGTGAAACATCGAAAAAGGCTTGACCGGTTACGGCAACTTGTCTGTCGCCGCTAAACGAAAGGGGGAATGACAGGGTGGTTTCGGAATTGAGCCATACGTGGGTGCCGTCGCTCAATTCAAGGTCATACTGGCGCCCACGGGGAATGCTCAGTTTTACAAGGTCTTCGTCATTACCTCCGTCTACACTGATTGTATTTCCCTTCGTGGTGATCTTTGCGTCTCCAATCGTCACGCCGTCGTCCGACAAGATGACGACATCTCCATTGGGTAATACCAGTTTCGGTTTTGAGGTTGAATAGAAAGGAATTGTCTTTTGTTGGGCCACTTCCTTATCGGAGCGCCCCTGCGCTTTCCCGACATTTTCAACTGTCGTGACGCCCTTTTCTTCTATATCATGCCGTGAAATGTTCACAAAAATAAAAAGGGAAGCCACCACCGCCGCTGCTATCAATGAATAGCCAATAGCAATGCGGCGACGCCTTTTGGCGTGAAGTTTCGCCTCGATATTGTTGATGAATGCGTCATACGCCTGGTCGGGGTCGTAACTATCGTACTTTTTCAAATGAGATGCGGCGTCTCCATGCTGATATTCCTCATAGAGTTGCTGAATATGTGAGTCGGCCTGCTCATCCATGCGACCAGAAACTATGTCGTTGATGACATGCCCGATTTTGTCTTGTTCAATAGTCATATCTCGCTTTTTCTTTTGGTTTTACATCCATATAATGCAAAAAAAAGAAAAAGTACTATTGAGAAGAAATAAAAAAACGACGCTTGACGGGATTATTATTATTCAGGCATCACAAAAGCATCCAAAGCGGAGAGGAGTTGGCTTGGTTCTTCAGTTCTTCAATGGCTTTGTGCTTGGCGTTCTTGACGGTGTTTATCGATATGTTCAGCTCCTCTGCAATCTCCTTCATTGATTTTCCCTCAATGGTCTTCTCAATGATTTCCCTGCGCCTTTCGCTCAAGCCTTGAATGCCAACCCAAAGTCGACGGTACATCTCTTCGCGTATGGAAACGGCAAAATCCTCGTCGGTCCACTGCTGCTTGTCAACGTTGTTGAGATCGGTATTTGAAGCATGAATATTGATTGTCTTCTTTTTCGAGCGATGAGCGGAAAGACAATTGTTGTATACGGCACGGTACAGATAATAAGTAAGGTGATGCTCATCATTGAATACGATTTGCTTATGCCATATATTGGCAAGCGTTTCTTGAACAATATCCTCGGCCTCGAAACTGTCATCAACGTAGTTTTCGGCATAACAACATAAAGCGGAATAGAAACAATTGAAGAGAACTTTCCATGCTCCCTCATCCCTCTTATTAATGTTTAATATGTCTAATTCCGTATCTGTCAAAACAATATCTTATATATAAGTGATTGCAAAATTAATAAAAAAACGTTAGCTTGATGTAAAGAAAACGTTAAAAAAAGTGACAGGAAGGATAATTCTCGGATAGAGAAATTACATTTCTTTCGGTTCCGTCTTTGTGTTGCTGCGTGTTTTCTTGTTTGAAAGCAGAGCTTTCGATGCTTCGTTTCATTGGAATGGAGCCTTAAAAGCGGCAGAACGGAAAAGTAAATCAAATTGATTTACCGCACAAATTAAATTGATTTGAAAAGTAAATCAAATTGATTTGCTAAGTAAATTAAATTGATTTACACATTTATTTTATATATAAACAACGAATTCCACGCATAAAACGGACGAATGTCAGCGCTGTTTGAATCCGTTAGATCTATAGAATCCGTTGTTCTTTTTATTTTCATCCCGATTCATTTTGCCATTTTCTAAATAATGTGTACCTTTGGCTTTGTAATCATAAATAGCAGTTGATATGAAGATATTTGCAGTTGGAAAGAATTACATCTTGCACAATAAAGAGATGGAAGGCGCGTTATATAAACCAGAAGAGCCGGTGATCTTCACCAAAGCTGACTCGGCGCTGCTCAAGGACGGGAAACCGTTTTTCCTGCCCGAAGAA
>JAFUVB010000073.1 GCA_017471245.1 Prevotella sp. | reverse complement strand
CCCGCGAGCAGGGATGCAATGACATTTGTTGCACCTCCCGCTGAGCAGCCATGCTGTTCTTGCGGTGAAAATCGTTGGTAAACCAACTTCCCACTAATGAATTGTTCTGCATAACTATCCAGTTTAAGCAGACCTTCAGGCGTGAAACCATCAGATATAATACCATGCATGGATGCCCAAAAATCTACATTGTTCATTGTTCTTTAGCCGTTACTGATTATGTCCGCTGCAAATATACATATTTATTTTCAATAAACAAAGTATTTGAGTCAAATTCCGTAACCATGTGAAGTTATGTGAAGTTATGAACTTACATCCACTATCGGGAGTAGCTCTTCCATCAATCCTCCCAATTTTGTGTTTCCCTCAATCTTGAACTCCTTCGTTCTTCGTGTCTTGTTTTCTCTTATAGATGCTCTGGCTCATTCCCGGCAAGCTCGCCTGCC
Organism: Prevotella sp.; assembly: GCA_017471245.1. Taxonomy (GTDB): domain Bacteria; phylum Bacteroidota; class Bacteroidia; order Bacteroidales; family Bacteroidaceae; genus Prevotella. Next base: position 49,621 of record JAFUVB010000073.1, on the reverse strand, counting down.
CGTAGTCTTTCGCGCGGTTCCACGTTCTGCCTTTATTTTCGGTCATTCTGCGTTAATGTTTCAAAAAGTGCTTTTTGTTAGGAATTATTTTCGTATCTTTGCGGAATAATAAGCAAAATCATTACGACAATATGAAAGACTTTAATTTCTATTCACCCACGCAAGTGGTATTCGGCAAGGAGTCGGAGAATCAGGTGGCGCAGTTGATAAAGCGCTACGGCGGCACAAAGGTGCTCATTCACTATGGCGGCGGCAGCGCGCGTCGCTCGGGCTTGCTCGACAAGCTTACCGGTGTTTTGAAAGAAGCAGAGATTCCCTTCGTTGAACTGGGTGGTGTGGTGCCAAACCCGCTGCTGTCGAAAGTGCAGGAGGGCATCACCCTCTGCCGACAAGAGGGGGTTGACTTCATCCTCGCCGTTGGCGGCGGCAGCGTGATTGACTCATCGAAGGCGATTGCATACGGCATCCCCTACGAGGGCGACGTGTGGGACTTCTGGGACGGAAAGGCCGTTCCCGCCAAGAGCACTCCCATCGGTGCAGTGCTCACCATCCCCGCTGCAGGCAGTGAGATGAGCGACAGCTGCGTGATTACCAAGGACGAAGGACTGCTGAAACGCGGTGTGAACAGCGACCTCTGCCGCTGCAAGTTCGCCATCATGAACCCTGAGCGCACCTTCACGCTGCCTCCCTATCAGACAGCAGCAGGCATCACCGACATCATGATGCACACCATGGAGCGCTATTTCTGCCGTCACCAGGATATGAATCTTACCGACAACCTGGCCGAAGCGCTGCTGCGCACAGTGAAAGACAGTGCGTATGTGGTGATGAAGGAGCCCGAAAACTACCGTCATCGTGCGCAGATCATGTGGGCAGGAAGCCTCTCGCACAACAACCTGATGGAATGCGGAATGGAGAAAGACTTTGCCTCGCATAAGCTGGAGCACGAGCTGAGCGCCCTCTTCGGTGTAACCCACGGTGCCGGTCTGGCAGCCATCTGGGCAAGCTGGGCTCGCTATGTGATGAAAGACAGCCTGAGCCGCTTCGTCAGGTTCGCCGTTAACGTGATGGGCGTCACCAACGACTTCACTGATCCTGAAGGCACCGCCCTGCGCGGCATCGAGGAAATGGAGCGGTTCTACCGGTTCCTCAACATGCCCACGAACATCCATGAGCTGTTGGGACGCGAGATCACCGACGAGGAGATTGAGGAGATGGTGCAGAAATGCAGTCGCAACGGAAAGATGACCATTGGCTCGTTAGTGAAGCTGAATGCCGACGACATGCGCAACATCTACCAGATGGCACGCTAATCGCCACCGCCCAGCATCTCGAAGGCAGTGCATACAAGCCTCTGACGCGATGCTTTTGAACACGCGAAAACGTTGATTTTCAGCACAGAAAGTGGCACTTTTGAGTATCGAAAGTGCCACTTTGCTAAAGTAAATTATATTAATTTACCGTGCAAATTACATTAATTTGTTTTGCAAATCAATTTGATTTACTTTGCAAATTAATTTAATTTACTTTTCAAATCAAATTGATTTACCGCGCAAATCAAATTGATTTACTTTTCGGAAGTGCCACTTTCGAGGCTCCATTCTTATGAAACGGAAGAAGAAAAGAGGGCATTTCAAAAAGAAACTACAACGGATTTCACAGATTAAACAGATTATTCAAGTTCATGATTATAGCATGACTTAAATCCGTAATATCCGTGAAATCCGTTGTTTCTATAGGAATCTGTATTTTGAAACTCCTTCTTCGGTAATCAAGTTTCTTTTTTATTATTTTTTCGTCTTGATGAACGATACGCAGCAAGCGCCCACTGCCAACAGGACACCCGACACGATCATCATCGTGGACTGATGACCACCAAGCCCTGTGAAAATCATTCCACCACAAAGAGCGGCAATGATCTGCGGCAGGCAGATGGTGCCATTGAAGAGTCCGAGATAGGCACCCATGTGACCGTAGCCCTGCAGGGCATTGGTGACGAAGGTGAACGGCATGGCGAGCATGGCAGCCCAGGCGCATCCAATGAGCAGGAACGGGATGATCTGCAAATACTTATCGGGACAGAAGGGAATGAGCGCGAAGCCGATGCCTCCCAACAAAAGACTCACCGCATAGGCCATCTTCGTGTTTTTGAAACGCGGCAGGATGGTTGCCCACACCACACTTCCCATGGCCTGGATGGCATAGAGCACGCCCGTCCAGTTGCCCGCAATCTGATAAGCCTCAGTGGCAGAGTCGGTGGTTCCCCATACTGTCTCCGACACGGCATCGGTGACATAGGTCCACATATACAGCAATGCCGACCAGCAGAAGAACTGCACGAGCCCCACCTTCCAGAAAGTGGCGGGCGCATTCTTCAACAGCGTGAACCAGTTTCCGCTTCCGGCATCGGCGGGCTGCTCGTCTGCGCCAGCCTTGCCATTATACATTTCGTATTCCTGCGGCGGCCACTCCTTCACCTTGAGTGTGGTGTAGATGACGCACAGAATCAAGATGGCGGCACCGATATAGAACGACCAGATGACCGAATCGGGAACGATGCCCTCGGGAGCCACGTTCTTCACTCCAATCCAAGTAAAGATAAAGGGGAAGAGGAATCCCACCACGCTGCCGGCATTGCAGAGGAACGACTGGATGCTATAGGCCTTTGCCTTCTGCTCCTCGTTCACCATGTCGCCCACAAGCATCTTGAACGGCTGCATCGCCATGTTGATGGAGGTGTCGAGCAGCATGAGCATCAGCAGACCGAATATCATCACGGCGGAGATGCTCAGGCCTAAAGAACCGGAGTTGGGCAGCAGGCACATCACGGCAACAGCCACGGCTGCTCCGATGAACAGATAGGGGATGCGCCGTCCCCAGCGGCACCACGTCTTGTCTGACAACGTTCCCACGATGGGCTGCACAAGGATACCCATCAGCGGAGGCAGTATCCAGAAGAAGCTCAGATTATGCGGATCAGCACCGAGCGTGCGGAATATTCGCGAGATGTTTCCACTCTGCAAGGCGTAGGCTATCTGCACGCCGAAGAATCCGAAACTCAAATTCCAGAGTTTCCAAAAACTTAAATTAGGCTTTTGTTTCATTGTCGTATGTTATTTTATATGATTTATTTGAATGAAGGTTTCTTTTTTTACCTTTTCGCCTGCATGCACGTCTGACCGCAGGCAATGGATTGCGAATCACCTTGAGGTTCCTCTCACGACGAGACGCGTGCGCACCACCTTCTTCACCACTTTCTGCATGTCGGTCACTCCCTCCACATGGTTCACGAGAATGTCGACAGCCTCCTCGCCCACCATGTATCCTCGTTGCTCCACGGTGGTAAGCATCGGGTCGCAGGCAATGGCGCGCTCGCCGTTGGTGAATCCGCACACACTGACATCGGCAGGCACTTTGAACCCCATGCGCTTGGCTGTATAGAGAATGCCGATGGCAGTGTCGTCGTTGACGGCGAAGAAAGCATCCGGGCGGTCTTCGCGCCTCAGCACATCGGGAGTGAGCGACTCGGCATCATCGCGGCAGTCGCACTGGAACACTAACGACTCGTCCATCTTCATGCCGTGTTTCAGTATGGCATCATGATAGCCGTTGAAGCGGTTTTTGGAAATCTCAAGCTGCATGGGAGAGCCGTAGAACGCGATGCGCTGGCAGCCCGTATTGATGAGATGTGTTACGGCGGTGAAGGCACCCATGTAATCGTCTACAACAACGCGGTTGGTGTTGATGCCGGTGCAGATGCGGTCGTAGAACACCAAAGGCACATGATTGTCGATCAACTCCTGAAAATGGTCGTATTTCTTTGTATCTTTCGCTTGTGAGACAATCACCCCGCAAACGCGGTTGGCAAGGAACGACTCGCAAATGCGCTTCTCCCGGTCGTAGCGCTCATCGCTTTGCGCCACCATGATGCGGTAGCCGCGCACCGATGCCTGTTCCTCGATGCCCGAAAGGATGGTTGAGAAATAATAATGCGCAATCTGCGGCACAATCACCCCGATGAGCTTCTGCGGAGCCACACGGCTTTTTCTTAACGACTCGGCAATCACGTTGGGATAGAAATTATGTTCGCGCGCGTAAGCCTTGATGCGCTCGCGCTGAGCATCACTGATGCGCGGGCTGTCTTTCAACGCCCTTGAAACCGTTGCCACCGAAACACCGAGTTCGCGGGCAATGTCCTTCATTGTTATGTTCGCATTTTCGTTCATAGGTTTCAATTATTCGTCACCGTCCATGCTACCTCCTCCGCTTTGAGTGCAAATTTATGCAAAACTTTCATTCAACTACCTGCGTACAAAGGTAATAATTAGTTTTTGAAAATGCAAACGTTTGCGCGCGACAAATAATTGATTTACCTCAATTTTTCATCCAACATACATAAACTAACATTAAATTTGCACACGAAAAGAACTTTACCACTGTTCACGACATACAGATACCACTATATAATATATACGAATATTTATATCAACTAACTTTAAACAATAAAATGATGAAGCAGGTAAAAACAACAATGCCTTTAAGAATGCTCGCATTGATATGCGGGCTGATTCTTTCGGCAACGGCCTTTGCACAGCAAATCACTGTGAAAGGCAATGTTAAGGATGCTACCGGCGAAGCTGTCATCGGAGCAACCATCCGTGTCGTAGGACAATCGGGGGGGGCAATATCCGACTTCGACGGTAACTTTACGCTGAAAGCAAATCAGGGCGACAAGCTTTCCGTCTCTTTCGTGGGATACCAGGAAGCTGTCGTTGCTGCAGCTCCAACGGTGGAAGTCGTTTTGAAAGACGACTCACAGTTGCTTGAAAACGTGGTTGTCATCGGTTACGGCCGCGCAAAGAAAGACGACTTGACAGGATCGGTCACCGCCATCAAGCCCGATGAAATGTCGAAGGGTATCACCAACAGTGCCAGCGACATGCTCGTAGGTAAGGTGGCTGGTGTGGATGTCATCACCGCAGGAGGTAGTCCTGGTGCCGGCGCACAGATCCGTATCCGCGGTGGTGCGTCGCTTAGTGCATCAAACGACCCACTCTATGTGATCGACGGACTGCCTATCGACGGAAACACAGCACAAGGTATGACCAACGTGCTCGCCATGATCAATCCTAACGACATCGAGACCTTTACCGTACTGAAAGATGCCTCTGCCACTGCCATCTATGGTAGCCGCGCCTCAAACGGTGTGATTATCATCACCACAAAGAAAGGACGCGCAGGACAGGCTCCGAAGGTTAGCTACAACGGAGAAGTGACAGCCTCTTTGATTCAGAAGAAATACGACGTGCTGAATGCTGCCGACTATCGTGCCTTGGTGGAGCGCACAGAAGGTCTGGATGCGTCTCTGCTCGGAGATGCTGACACCGACTGGCAGGATGAGATTTTCCGCACAGCCATTTCTTCCAACCACAGCCTCTCTCTCACAGGAGGTATTGAGAACATGCCATACCGCGTTGGTGTTGGTTTCAATGCTGCTGACGGTATCATCAAGACAAGCTACATGCGCCGTTTCAACGCATCAGTGAACCTTGCACCGTCTCTGCTCGACCAGCATCTGAACCTGAACATCACAGCCAAGTACATGCACGAGAAGAACCGCTATGCCGACAGTGGTGCTGCCTTAGGCAGTGCGTTGAGCATTGACCCGACACGTCCTGTGTATGACAACGGCGCCGACTATAAGTTTACCGGCGGTTTCTGGCAGAGCCTGATCAACGCTTCGGACTACAGCGACGCAGAATGGACCAAGACCACCAACAGCAACGCACCTCAAAATCCTGTGGCAGCTCTCGAGAATCAGCGCACTACAGCTTTTGCCGACGACTTTACGGCAAACTTTGAGGCCGACTATAAGATTCACGGTTTCGAAGATTTGCACATCCATGCAAACTACGGAGGTCAATACACCGCTTCGGAACAGCACGACTGGACTTCTCCTTATTCTTGGGGAGCCAACTACTATGGATGGGATGGCAAGACAAACTATTACAAGTATAGTATTACCGCAAATGCCTATGCACAGTATGCACATGAATTTGGTGTGCACAATGTTGACGTGATGGCAGGTGCCGAGACAAGCCACTTCCACAGCCTGGGCTATAACTGGGGACAGGGAACCGACTTTAAGACCGGTGAGGCCAACAATCCTACAAATCGCAAGGACACTGAGTGGGCTACCCACAACTCACTGCTTTCTTACTTCGGACGTTTGAACTACAGCATCTTGAGCCGCTATATGCTCACTGCCACATTCCGTGCCGACGGTTCTTCCCGTTTCGCTCCCGGCAAAAAATGGGGTTACTTCCCATCTGTGGCATTCGCTTGGAAAATCAACGAAGAGCCATTCCTGAAGAACGTGGACGCTCTCGACGAACTGAAACTGCGTTTGGGCTGGGGTCAGACCGGTCAGCAGAACGGCATTGCCGACTTCTACTATGTGCCACTTTACGTGCGCAGTAACCCGTATGCACAGTATCCTTTCGGCAGCACCTATTATTATACAACCCGACCGAATGTATACAATCCCGATCTCACATGGGAAACTACAACCACATGGAATGCGGGATTAGACTTCAGCTTCCTCAACGGACGCATCGCATTCAACATTGACGGATACTTCCGTAAGACCACCGACCTGTTGAGTACTGTTGATATTCCTTCAGGAATCAACTTTGGCGACCAGATGATGCAGAACATCGGTAATCTGGAAAACTACGGTATGGAGTTCGCCATCAACGTGAAACCTGTTGTCACAAAGGATTTCACATGGGATCTCAGCTACAACATCGGATGGAACCATAACGAAATCACCGAACTGAAAGCAGGTGGTGATGACTATGTATGGGTTTCAAACACCATCTCACGCGGTAACGGAACGCGCATACAGCGCAACGCCGTGGGTTATCCCGCCAACTCGTTCTTTGTTTACCAGCAGGTATACGATGAAATGGGCATGCCCATCGAGGGTCTGTATGTTGACCGCAATGCCGACGGAATGATCAACGATGACGACCGCTACTATTATAAGAAGCCGGCAGCCGACGTGGTAATGGGTCTCACCACCAAGTTCCTCTGGAAGAACTGGGATTTGAGTGCCGCTTTCCATGCATCGCTTGGCAACTATGTATATTATGACTTCCTCTCAGACAAGGCATCTCTTGGTGGTCTCTACACCAACAGCAGCTTCCACAACACCACCCCTGAAGCAGTTGAACTGGGTTTCTCAGGAGTTACAACCGTGGGCGACGGCTACTGGATTAGCGACTACTTCGTGCAGAATGCCTCTTATCTGAAGTGTTCAAACATCACACTGGGCTACACTTTCCCAGCATTGTTCAAGAACCACTGCTCTGGTCGAATCTATGCAACAGCACAGAATCCGTTTATGATCACCAAGTACAAGGGCATCGATCCCGAGGTGGCTTCAGGTATTGACCGCAATCCTTACCCACGTCCAATGAGCTTCCAGCTTGGCGTAAATCTCAACTTCTAACATTAACGACATATATCATTATGAGACATAATATATTATTAAAGACAGCCATAGCAGGACTGCTTGCAGCAGGAATGACCTCTTGCGCCGACGACTTGAACATCTCGTCAATCGATCCGAAGTCTTCACAAAGCTATGATGACATGGAACTGCTCGCCAAGCAGTATGCCACACTGGGACTCACCGGACAGGTTGGTCCTACCGGCAACAGCGATATCAGCGGCGACGAAGGAGAAATCGGTTTCTATCGCACCGTGTTCAATCTGCAGGAACTGGGATCTGATGAATGCATCTGGGCATGGCAGACCGATACGGATATCCCGCAAATCACAAATATTCGCTGGACTTCCAGTTCCGTCCGCACAGGTTGGGCTTGGAAGCGCCTTGCATACGACATCACCAACTATAACTCTTACTTGGAGCAGATGAAAGACCGCACCGACGGTGAATATCCGCACTACTTGGCTGAAGTTCGTTTCCTGCGCGCTCTCCACTACTGGTATTTCCTCGATTTGTTCCACAAAGCACCATTCAAGGATGCGCTCGAAGAGGGATTCAACATGTCGGAACTCCCCGTGGAGAAAGCCGGTAAGGATCTCTACGACTGGATCGACAACGAGCTGACTACCATTGAGCCGCAGCTTGCTGAGATAGGAGCTTTCAACAGCAGCAACTACGGACGCGCTGACCGTGGCGCAGCCATGATGCTTCATGCTCGTCTTGCACTGAATTCCGCCATCTATACCGACGGACAGGTGAAAGACTATCAGAAGGCCATAAGCTACTGCGACCAGATTATCAACAGCGGCAAATATGCGCTCTCCACATCCACCAATGCAAATGGATTCACTGGCTATGAGCAGGTGTTCATGGGCGATAACGACAAGAACGCTCAAGCAATGAAAGAGTGCATCTTCCCCATCCGTCAGGACGGAAAGAACACAGAAGAGCACGCTGGCTCAACCTACTTGGTGAGCAGTATGCGCGCTGCCGGTATGCCCTACAGCGCAACGACCAACTACTGGACATGTAACTTTGCACGCGAGGCTTTGGTGAAGAAATTCATTGCCGACCCAGACAAGGATTGCCCGATTGCCACAGCTGATGAAATCAAGAGTTACGTAGAAAACGGTCATGCAGACTTGTATAAGGACGCAGAGGGCAAGAGCCGCACGCCGAGCGAGGCAGAAGTGATTGCCGTTGACGAAATCTTGGGTGGCTCAACAGCACAGATTGTAGCCGTTGCAGGCGACGACCGCGCCCTGTTCTACGGTGGCATCGGCGGTGCCACAACAGAGAATGCCCGCACACTCCGCGCTGGAAAGAATATTACCGGATTCCTGAACGGACTGTCTATCGTGAAATGGCAGAACCGCTACTCTACTAACGAGAGTCCTTCTGACGAGACGTTCTCCGACACCGACATTCCATTGTTCCGTCTGGCCGAGGCTTACCTCACACGTGCCGAGGCTAAGTATCGCTTGGGACAGAATGCAGAAGCACTGAGCGACTTGAACGTGCTGCGCAATCGCGCCCACACTACGGCATTCACTTCTATCGACGAAGACATCCTCATCGACGAATGGTGCCGCGAGTTCTACATGGAAGGACGCCGCCGCTCCGACTTGGTTCGCTTCGGCCGATTCACCACAAAGAAGTATATCTGGGACTGGAAGGGAGGCTCTCCCAACGGACAGGCTGTTGACGCTCACTTCAACATCTATCCTGTGCCAGCTAACGAGATCAGTACAAACAAGAACCTCTCACAGAACCCTGGTTATTAATCTTAATCAGAGCATGATTGTAGAATAACAGAACAACAATTAAAGGAACAAAAGAATATGAAATATATTTTGAAAGCTATGCTGATGCCTGCACTCGCACTGCCCATGATGTTGGCTTCGTGTGAGACAGACAACGACAGCAATCCTACACTGGATGTGAGCCAGGCCACAAGCTTCGTGCTGAATGTTCCAGGAAATGCTGCCAACAACACATACGACCTGGTGAACGGTGAAAGACTCAACCTCACCTGTTCGCAGCCGAACTATGGTGGCGTGCCATACGTGACCGACTATCATGTACAGGTATCCCTCAAATCCGACTTCAGTGCTTACAAGGAACTGGCAACCAGTTACCAGACAGCCACGCTGCCAGTGGATGCCTCTGAAGTGAATGCTGCCATGATTGAACTCTTCCAAGAAGAGAATCCCGACACCGACTATCCCAACTCTCCGTGTCCGCTCTATGTGAGACTGCGCGCCCATCTCTATGCAATGGAAACAGGCGAATGCATGTCGAATGTAATCACTCTGCCCAGCGTTCTTGCCACCTATCGTGCTCCGCAGGCCGAACTGCCCACAGAACTGTTCGTCGTAGGTTCCGACATCCAGAATGCTTGGAGCAGCTGGAAGGCAACAGCTCCTGTTTATGGTATTGCCGGTCAGTTCTTCACCATGATTTATGCTTCGGCAAACAGCCAGTTCAAGTGGGGTCTCTTCAATAACGACTGGCGTGGCTACGACCGCATCAAGACTTACGATGACCAGGCCAATGCAGGCGTTCACGAAGCAGCCAACGACGGAAACATCCAGATTGACAATCCAGGATGGTATACCCTGCTCTTCGAGTCAGAGATTGTGGGAAGCAGCGTTCAATTCACGCTCCACATCTATCCTGCCGCCGCTTACATCATCGGCGCAACAACCGATGGAGACTGGACAGATGCCAACAGCATCTCGCAGATGACAGCACCCGCCGACCAGAGCGGATTATGGGAATCACCTGCATTCACAGGAAGCGGAGAACTCCGTGCATACATTAAGATTCCAGGACACAGCTGGTGGACAACCGAGTTCACGCTCCACAACGGCAACCTCTACTGGCGTACGGTTGACATTCCGAATAACTGGGCAGAAAATGTAGGTGCTGAGTATTCAGTTAGCTGCGGTGCCGGCCAGAAACTCTATGTTGACTTCAACAACATGACAGGTGAAGTAAAATAATTTAATTGCATAATCATTATGAAAAAGATATTCAGATATAGCTTTGCAGCCTTGGCGGGCATTCTGCTCGCCAGCTGCGCCGGCGACTATGATGACTGGGCAAACCCACAGTCAAACGATCCGGAGGAAGTGGCTGCTAAATATGGCGTTTCATTTGCAGCCGGTCCAGATGCCAACATCGCAATGCCTGTCAGCAACGACGACGTAAGGCTGGTTGCCATCAGTGCATCATCCGACAAGGTGGCTAACTTCGCCCTGACCAACCTGACCATCAACGGTGAGGAAATCAATGCAACTATCGACAACGGATTCATCATTGTATCTGCTGAAGAACTGAACAACCTGTCACAGAACATGTTCAATTCGCGTGCCAACACGGCTCGGCAGTTGCAAATAGAGTCGCAAGTGTCTATCATTCTTAACAACGGCGATGCCGTGACAACTGACGTTATCGGAAACACCACCGCCACGTTCACTCCGAAGGCAACACCTGCCATCGACAGCAAAGGCTATTTCCTGTTGGGCAACTTCGAAGAGAATGGTGCCGGATGGGATCTGGGAGCACCCGTTTGGATGACAAACAACGGCGACGGAACTTACACTGCCGTGGTGACAACCACCAGCGACGAAGACAACTGGTATAAGTTCTATGCCGGATCCAACTATAGTGAGAGCAGCTGGGATGAAGTGAACAGCGGCCAAATGGGTTGTGCCGTGAACGGCGATAACGCAAGAAGCGGTTTCATTGTATACACTGGCGATGACCAGCCCGTGCAGACACCTGTCATCAGCGGCAAGGGAATGTTCGAAGTAACCATCGACATGGTGAACCTCACCTATCATGTGAAGCAACTCGCCGTGAACCTTTACATCGTGGGAGATCCCAACGACTGGACAGCTTCAGCAGCAAGCAAGGAACTGAAGTTCACACAGCCCAATCCCGATGTGGCATTCTACACCATCACCTTCCCAGGCGTTGAAGACGGATCATGCTGGTTTGCCATCGGCGATGACAAAGGATGCGATGCCATTACCAACGAAAACAACTGGAAAGAGCTCTACGGAACAACGAGCGGCAACGGTAATCAGGGTGAATCAGGCACGCTTACGCGCCGTAGCAACCTCGGCGATGACGGTTCGTTCTGCGTGGATAATGCTAAATATATCACGGTAACCGTAAACCTGGATGATATGAGCTATACCGTGAAGGCTACCAACTTCGCTTCTTATATCTATGAGGCCGGCGTAAACAACGATTGGGGTAGCGTTGAGCAGCCTCTCTTCTGCGCCAATGGCGATGGCATCTATACGGGCTACTTCTATGCTCAGGATGCCGACTGGTCTGGCGGCAAGGGCGCATTCAAGTTCCGTGGCAATGCTGGCGACTGGGACAATGGCAACTACGGTCCTGGTACGCAGAACGATGATCTGACAGGTACGCTGATCGACAGCGGTGATGCCGGCAACATCTTCGTGGAGCCCGGTTTCTATCGTGCTGACGTCGATCTCGCCACAATGACCTTCAAACTGACAGCCATCAACAGTGTATACGTGGTTGGAAGCGCCGTGAATAATGACTGGGACAACGGCGTTAAGATGACCTACAATCTCACAAAGCGCTGCTGGGAGTGTGACGCAACATTCACAGAGGCTGGTGTCATTAAGTTCAAGGGCAACGGCACTTGGGATAATGAAGACGGCAACTGGGGTGGTTCGCTTGACAATATCATCAACGGAACTAACGACAATATTCCTGTTTCTCTGACAGGTGATGTTCACATCGAGTTCTATCCAATATGCGACAACAAGTCGTATGCCACAGTAACTGCCAGATAATTGGCAAAAACACTATTAAACATCAGGCAGGCTTCTTCGACGGATGCCTGCCTGATTTCCTTTTCAAGTATCTACGCAAGTGATAACGCTTGTTTCTCGCTATCATACATAGTTCTACATATTTCTCCTACATTCATCATTGTACATCTTTTCCAACATTCATGAACCAGATGAAACAGATTGCTTCATATTTGGCAATGGCGGGTATATGCTTATTGTGTAGCTTACCCGCAACACCGCAAGACAAATTGCTCGGCGGTGACATCTCTCTTCTGCCCACATACGAGGAGCACGTCACCACTTACAAGACTGCCGACGGCAAGACAATCAAACAGCTGCTGCCTTTCTTCAGCGAGCAGGGATGGAATGCCATGCGCGTAAGACTATTCGTGAATCCTGAAAATGCACCGCAGAACAACAAGGACGAGGGCGTGTGTCAAGACCTTGACTATGTGATTGCGCTGTCGAAACGCATCAAAGAGGCTGGATTCCAGCTGATGCTCGACTTCCACTACAGCGACACATGGGCTGACCCGGGCAAACAGTTCACTCCCAAGCAGTGGGAAAATACCCCTCCTTCTGCTCTTCACGATTCTCTCTATGCCTACACTCACCGCTCTTTGCAGGCGATGAAAGCCGCCGGATGCGCGCCCGACCTGATTCAGATAGGCAACGAAATCACCTTCGGCATGCTTTGGCCTACAGCTAAGGTGGATCCTTACAAGCCACAGGGATGGCCGTTGCTATGCTCCTTGCTCAACAGTGCTGCCCGCGCCTGCCGCGAAACCTGCCCGCAAGCACGCATCATCATCCATACCGAGCATGCCGGAGAGCCGCAAGCCACAATGAACTATTACGACTACATGAGTATGTACGGCGTTGACTACGACATTATCGGTCTCTCCTACTACCCCATGTGGCACAAGCGGTTGCCCGTTCTGCGCGAAACGCTCAACCGCCTCGCGCTCTGGTACCCCGAAAAGCCCGTGATGATTGTGGAAACCGCGTTTTACTATTCCCACGAGAACGACCGATGGGAGAAGAACCCGCTCGCCTACTCCGAATACTACCCCATCTCGCCCGAGGGACAGCGGCAGTTCACTGCCGAACTGGTGGAAGAACTGAGCAAGCATCGCAATGTAACTGGTCTTTTCTGGTGGTTTCCCGAAGAGAACTGCTACAAGAACGCTGTCATCAAGAGTTGGATTAACCGCGGATTGTTCGACAACCGCACCGGACGCGCACTCCCTGCCTTGGATGCGCTGCGTTTGTTTGCACAGTAAAAAAGCTCTTATTTTACAAAAGATATGCTTTAGCCTTTTAAGACCTTAGGTTTTGACGTTCAAAAGATATGCTTTTGACCTTCAAAAGATATGCTTTTGCCCCTCAAAACATACGCTTTTGAGCCTCAAAACCTATGGTTCACCACCATCCCGGCATAGTTGAAATAGATCAGTACATAGAGAATCACCGCCACACAAGCCGTGGCATTGCCGAAAAACCTGCGCGCGAGAAAACAGACCTCCCTCATCTTGCATCGCCCGTCATCATCATCAACACGCCGAAAAGCGCCATCGCGCAAACGATTGCGCAATATCATTGGGCGAAAACCCACTTTCAGGCACTTCCGTCGCGCTGTTTTGCATTATCTTTGCATGCATAATCACCGCATTTCCTCTAAAAGAGGAAGTGCAAGAAAAGAACTACGTACAACCAATGAAGCATTTTCTTAGAATCACGATCCTTGCCATCGCAATGCTCACAGGCAGCATGCAGATGCAGGCACAGTCGCAGGGCTGGGCAAAAGACTATAGTGGCGTTATGCTGCAGGCATTCTCTTGGGACTCCTTCGTGGACACCCAATGGACCAATCTCACAGCGCAAGCCGATGAACTGTCGCAGTATTTCAGCCTCATCTGGATTCCTCAGAGTGGCAACTGCAACTCTACCTACAATCAGATGGGCTATACGCCTGTGTATTATTTCAACCAAAACAGTTCTTTTGGTACAGAACAGCAACTGCGCACGATGATCAGCACGTTCAAGCAGAAGGGAACAAAGTTTATTGCCGACGTGGTTATCAATCACCGCAACAACTTGGGTGTGAATGGTTCATGGGTTGACTATCCTGAAGAAACCTACAAAGGCGTGACCTATAAGATGCTTCCTACAGACATCTGTGCCGATGACGACGGAGGTGATACAAAGAAATGGGCTACCAGCAACGGCATCAGCATCAGCCAGAACAACGATACCGGCGAAGGATGGGATGGCTGCCGCGACCTGGATCATAAGAGCGAGAACGTGCAGACCATCGTCAAGGCATATCTGAAATACCTGCTCAACGATTTGGGATATGCGGGATTCCGCTATGACATGACCAAGGGCTTCAGCCGCAGCTATCTTGCCGACTACAACTATGACTCACGCCCGGACTTCTCCGTGGGCGAATATTGGGACGGAAACGCCAGTAATCTTCAGAATGTGATTGACCAACAGAAGAAAGACGGGCAGGTTCAGAGCGGCACATTCGACTTTGCCTTCCGCTATACGGTGCGCGACGCTATCAACGGAAACAACTGGTCGAAGCTGGGCAACAGCTCTTTGATGAGCAATGCAAGCTATCGCCGCTATGCCGTTACCTTCGTTGAGAACCACGACATGCAGGATCGTGGAACTACCAACAACTACAATCCCGACCCCATCAAGAAAGACACGCTTGCTGCCAACGCCTATCTGCTTGCCATGCCTGGCACACCCTGTGTGTTCCTCACTCACTGGAAAGCCTACAAACAGGACATCAAGGCGATGATTGCAGCACGCCAGATAGCAGGAATCACCAACGAGAGCAACTACCAGAACATGGCAAGCAATGCCCAATACTATGCCAACAGCGTGGAAGGCTCAAAGGGCAAGCTGCTCGTGGTGGTTGGTTATGCCAACATGTATACACCCCCTGCCGACTGGGTACAGATACTGGCAGGGCATCACTACCGCTATTATCTCTCCAAGTCAACAGAAACAGCTTGGGCAAACATCGCGTCCGGCGAATTCCCGAAAGCATTTGATGTGAAGCTGAATGCCGTCTCCGAAGACAGCAATGCGCAGTTGGTCTACACGCTCGATGGCAGCAACCCGACGGTCAACAGCACAAAGGTTGCCAACAACACCAGCATCACCATCGACAACAGCTGCACCCTCAAGGTGGGACTGCTGAAGAACGGAAGCGTAACGGGTATACAGACCTATCAGTATACCATCAAACCCTTCGAGGCTCACACGGCAACCATCTACCTGAAAGACCCGCAATGGTCAACACCCGTTTATTTCTATGCATGGGCAAACGACAGCAAGAATACCCAGTTGCTGGGAGGATGGCCGGGAACCAGCATCACCACGACCAAGGAAATCGACGGTGTGAAATACTATTACCGCTCTTTCGACATCAACACAGAGGGTTATTCTTTCAACATCATCTTCGATCAGGGCAGCGGAAAGAAGCAAACCGTTGACATCGGTCCACTGTCAGAGGACACCTATTATGAAATAGGCAGCGAAGTGAACGGCAAGCTCACCGTGAACGACATCACATCACAGGTGAACATCGGCGGAGGTGAAGAGGAGCAGGAAGTGAAATATGTGGGCGGCGACATCTCGCTTCTCACCAAATACGAGGAACATGGTGCCAAGTATTACGACAACAACGGGCAGAGCATTTCATCCTTACTCCCCTACTTCAAGGAACAAGGCATGAACACCATGCGCGTGCGCCTCTTCGTGGATCCGCAGAATGCCACCGCCGCAGAGAAAGACCAGGGCGTATGTCAGGATCTTTCCTATGTCAAGACATTGGGAAAGAAGATCAAGGACGCCGGTTTCAAGCTGATGCTCGACATCCATTACAGCGACACATGGGCTGATCCCGCCAAGCAATGGACACCGAAAGACTGGCTGAACCTCTCTGACAGCGAGTTGCAGGAGAAGGTTTATAGCTATACCAAAGAAGTATTGCAGGAGATGAAGACTGCAGGTGCCGAGCCCGACTTCATCCAGACTGGCAACGAAATCAGCTATGGCATGCTCTGGGGCGAGGGAATCATCACAACCAACACTGCCGAAGAAACCAAATACGAGACTTCTTCAAGTACATATAAAAAGGTGTACGCCGGACAAAGCGCCAACTGGAGCCGCTTCATCGGTCTTCTGAAACAGGCAGGCAAGGCTTGCCGCGAGGTATGTCCGGATGCCAAGATCGTGATTCATACGGAGCGCGCTGCCAACAGCAACTACCTGTCTACCTACTACAGTGCTCTGAACAGCGACAACATCGACTACGACATCATCGGAATGAGCTACTATCCTCACTTCCACGGCGCTCTGCCGGTGCTCGAAGGTGCTGTCAGCAAGGTGGAAGGCGATTTCCCCGACAAGAAGATCATGATTGTGGAGACGGGATACAGTTATCGCTGGGAAGTGCCTGGCACCACATACACCTATACCAACACCTATCCCTACTCGGCTGACGGGCAGAAGAACTTCACCGAAGACATGATCACCATGCTGAACAAGCACAAGAACGTGAACGGACTCTTCTGGTGGATGATGGAAGCCAACGAATACGGACTCGACTGGGACACGAAGCGCGTGACACGAGGATGGTATAACGCCTCGCTCGTTGACAACGAGAACGGCCATTTCCTGCCTGCCGTCGCCTCCCTGAAGAACTTCCTCGACGGTTCCGGCTCTACGGGCATTGCCGATATCCAAACAGAAAAGGCTGAAGACACCACCGTCTACGACCTGCAGGGCCGCCGCGTGGGCAACAGCGCCAACGGTCTTCGTCCGGGCATCTACATCATTGGTAAGAAAAAGGTGTGGATCAGATAATGCCGCCTCGCACAGTGGGCGGGAGCACAACGGTTAGCATGCGCAAATGCATTCCCGGCCACGGAGCGATTCGCTGAACAAAGCAGCCGGTTTGCTGAAAAATTTTTCGCAAATCGGCTGTTTGCTGTATCTTTGCACTCAGAAAACATCACCGAGCGAGGTGAAGAATATTATGACTGCATCAATAGACATACTTTTTTTCACAATAGATATCGACAAAGGTAACGTTTTTGTTAGGTTATTGGTTATTTTTTATAGTAGTAATGATTGTTTCCATAAAAGGGCTGCCGTGAGGCAGCCTTTTATGATAAAAATAAGGCGGAAACGAGACCGAAATTCTCATTTTATTCGTACCTTTGCCCCCGATAACCAAACCCTCAGGCAACAACATGATGATATTTCCCGCAGAATGGAACAGGCAATGGGCCGTGCAACTGACATGGCCGCACGCTGAAACCGACTGGAAGCCCTATCTGGAAGAGATTACGCACACGTATTTGGAAATGGCACGCGCCATCGCAGCCCGCGAACTGCTCATCGTGGTGGCACAAGACGCTGAGGCGGTGAGCGCACGCCTCGCCAGCGAGGGCATCGACATGAGTCGTGTCATCGTACATGCCTGCCCCACCAACGACACCTGGGCGCGCGACCACGGTTTCCTGGTTTTGGCCGAAGAGCCCGCATCGGGTGATGCCTGCAGCGCCAAGCAGTTTCTCGACTTCAAGTTCAACGGATGGGGAGAGAAGTTTGAGGCAGACAAGGACAATGCCATCAACCGCAGCCTGTTTGCCACCATCAGTGACCGCTACCCCTGTGGCAGCGGCATGAGCGAGCCGACGGTCGGGTATCAGTCGCACCTCGACTTCGTGCTTGAGGGCGGAAGCATTGAGAGCGACGGCAAAGGAACGGTGCTCACCACATCATGCTGTCTGCTGGCTCCCAACAGGAACCAGCCGCTCACGCGCAGCCAGATTGAAGAGCAACTCAAGGCGCGCCTGCAGGCAAAGCGCATTCTGTGGATTGACCACGGGCACCTGACGGGCGACGACACCGACGGACACATCGACACGCTGGTGCGCATGGCTCCCGACGACACCTTATTATATATGGGGTGCGACGACCCACGCGACGAGCAGTTTGACGACCTCAAGGCCATGGAGGCACAACTGAAAACTCTGCTTACTGCCGACGGCAAGCCCTTCCGGCTGCTGAAACTTCCCTCGCCCAGCCCAGTCTATGACGAAGAAGAGCGACTGCCCGCCACCTATGCCAACTTTCTGGTCATCAACGGCGCAGTGCTCGTGCCCACCTATGCACAGCCCGGCACCGACCGCGAGGCACTGCGCGTCATCCAGCAGGCCTTCCCCGACAGGGAGATGATTCCCATAGACAGCCGCACCATCATCCGCCAGCACGGATCGGTGCACTGCTGCACCATGCAGTTCCCCCTCTGAAAGAATCTTAAAAAGAGTCGCCTACGGCGAGATATCTTACAAATCTATTCAAAATCTTTCAAATCTCTTCTTCTTTTTTGTAAAATTTGGTCAGATTTGTAAGATTTCTGCCCCCAAAAAGGGGGCACTCTTCTTGAGGGTGCTGAGTAGTTACCAACCCGCCGCCGAATGTTAATAACGCTTAAAGAAACGGTAAAGTTAAGCGAGTCAGCACCGTAATTCAAAGAAAATCACTATCTTTGCAGCAGATTACCGGCATACGCCCCTATACAACAGGTAGCAGGAAAACATGCCGGCGGATTCTTATAATCAATAAAGCTGAAAAGCGTGAACATAAAAGAAGTGGTGAATGCCCTTGAACGATTCGCGCCTCTGCCCTTGCAGGAAGGCTTCGACAATGCCGGCCTGCAGGTAGGACTGACAGAGGAGCAGGAAGTGTCAGGGGCATTGTTGTGTCTTGACGTAACCGAGCAGGTGGTCGACGAGGCCATTGCCAAGGGTTGTAACCTCATTGTGAGCCATCATCCGCTGATTTTCCATGCCCTGAAGCGCATCAACGGAGGCAACGACGTGCAGCGTGCCGTGGTGAAAGCCATCAAGCATGATGTCACTGTGGTGTCCATGCACACCAACATGGACAATGCCCTGGGCGGCGTGAACTACAAGATTGCCGAGAAGATGTCGCTGCAGAATGCCCGCTTCTTCGGTCAGGAGAAGATGGCCGACGGTGTCATCGGCGGCAGCGGAGTCATCGGAGAGTTGCCGCAGCCCATGGCAGCGGCAGACTTCATCCAGTTGCTCAAACAGCAGTTCGGCGTGGCCTGCGTACAAGCCAACCAGTTGCTGCAGCGCCCCGTCAGCAGGGTAGCCATCTGCGGCGGCGCCGGTGCCTTCATGCTGGGCGACGCCATCGCACAGGGTGCCGATGCCTTTGTCACGGGCGAAATGCACTATCATGAGTATTTCGGCCACGAACAGGAGATACAGATTGCCGTGATTGGCCACTACCAGAGCGAGCAGTTCACCAGCGAAATCTTCCGCGAAATCATCGAAAGCCAGTGTCCGGGCGTGAGATGTGTGATGGCAGAAACCGTCACCAACCCCATCTGCTACCTCTGACACCCCACGTCACGAAACCAATATCATCAATAACATTATAAGATTATGGCAAAAAAAGATCCAACAGACTTGTCAGTTGAAGAGAAACTGAAGACTCTTTACCAGTTGCAGTCAACACTTTCTGCAATCGACGAGAAAAGAGCAATGAGAGGCGAACTGCCGCTCGAGGTGCAAGACCTTGAGGACGAAATCGCCGGTTTGACACTCCGTGTGGAGAAAATTCAGAACGAGATTCAGGAATTCCAGGATGCCATCGTTCAGAAAAAAGGAGATATCGAGAACGCCAAAGCCAGCGTGAAGCGCTATGAAAGCCAACTTGAACTAGTGAAGAACAACCGCGAATACGACACGCTGACCAAGGAGATTGAATTCCAAAACCTGGAGATTGAACTCTGCGACAAGAAAATCCGCGAGGCCAACGCCAAGGTGGAAGAGCGCGAAAACGACCTGAGCCGCACACGCGAGCAGATCAACGACCGCCAGGTGGCCCTCGACGAGAAGAAGGGCGAACTCGACGAAATCATGGAAGAGACCCGCGCCGCCGAAGACGAACTCAAGGAAAAAGCAAAGGCTTTTGAACTGAAAATCGAGCCGCGCCTGCTCACCAGTTTCAAGCGCATCCGCAAGAATGCCCGCAACGGACTGGGTATCGTGTATGTACAGCGCGACGCCTGCGGCGGTTGCTTCAACAAGATTCCGCCACAGCGCCAACTCGACATCAAGATGCACAAGAAGATTATCGTGTGCGAGTATTGCGGACGCATCCTCATCGATCCCGAACTGGCCGGCGTGAAGGCCGACAAGCCCGTCGTTGACGACAAGCCCAAGCGCAAGCGCGCCATCCGCCGCAAGAAAGAAGACGAGGCTGAGGATTAAAACATGACGAGAGGAAATACAAACCATTAAAAACAATACAAATATGAGTCAACAAAAACAAAACGGAAGCGTCATCGCCATCGTCACGATGTTCTTCCTCTATGCCATGATTTCCTTCGTCACCAACCTGGGAGCACCCATCGGCGTGATTTGGAAAAACCAGCCTGAAATCGGCGGTTCCAATGTGCTCGGCATCATGGGTAACTTCATGAACTTCTTTGCCTATCTGTTCATGGGCATTCCCGCTGGTAAGATGCTGACAAAAGTAGGTTACAAGAAGACCGCCCTGATAGGCATTGCCGTGGGATTCTTCGGCGTGCTCATCCAGTATCTCTCAGGATTCTCCGGCGGAATCCCCGGATTCTGCATCTACCTGCTTGGCGCATTCATCTCCGGATTCGCCGTTTGCATCCTGAACACAGTGGTCAACCCGATGCTCAACCTGCTTGGCGGCGGCGGCAACCGCGGCAACCAGCTGAACATGATCGGCGGCACGCTGAACTCTCTGGCAGGCACCATGACCCCGATGCTCGTCGGTGCATTGATCGGAACAGTGACAGCAAGCACAAAGATGGCCAACGTGAATCTCGTGATGTACATTGCCATGGCAGTATTCGCCTGCGCATTCATCATCCTCACCTTCATTCCCATCGAAGATCCCGAGGCAGCACGCGTCACTTCAGAAACCAAGTTCGAGCATTCTCCCTGGTCGTTCCGCCATCTCAAGCTGGGCGTCATCGCCATCTTCGTATATGTAGGTGTCGAGGTGGGTATTCCCGGCGGACTCAACTTCTATCTTTCCGATCCCACTGACCGCGGTGCCGGACTGATTGAGAACGCAGCAACCATCGGCGGTGCCGTGGCAGCCATGTATTGGCTGCTGATGCTCATCGGCCGCTTGTGCTCAAGCTTCATCGCAGCCAAGGTCTCTGCCCGTCAGCTGATGATGGCAACCACCACCATTGGCATGATTCTGATCATTGCAGCCATGCTGTTGCCGAACACCACTACGGTGAACATGCCGCTGTTCGACATCATGAAGTTCAAGGTTACCTATGCCACGGTGCCTGTCAGCGCACTGCTGCTCGTGCTGTGCGGACTCTGCACCTCTGTGATGTGGACCAGCATCTTCAACCTTTCCACCGAAGGACTCGGCAAATACACCGCTCAGGCTTCAGGCATCTTCATGATGATGGTGGTTGGCGGCGGCGTGCTGCCCGTGATCCAGAACTTCTTTGCCGACAAGATGGGCTATATGCCGAGCTATTTCGTCTATCTGCTCGCCATGGCATACATGTTCTACTATGCCCTCATCGGCTGCAAGAACGTGAATAAGGATATTCCAGTATAACCCACCAACCTTCAACCACTCAGCATCATGGGTTTCATTGAGAAACATCTCTCTTCAAACGAGAGAATCGTCTACAAAGGACACCTGCACTGGTTTGCCTTCATGGGCGGCATCTTCACGCTGTTCATCCTCTGGGCAATAGCTGTCGGCATCTGCTTGTACAACCATTTGGAATGGTGGATACCCACGCTCATCACGGCAGTGATCATGATCATCGGTTATTTATACACATCGCTGGTGATGAAGAATACCGAATACTATATTACCAACCGGCGACTGATTGTGAAGAAAGGCATCCTTGAGCGACAGACCACAGAGCTGCGCCTCAGCAAGTGCGAAGGAGTATTGGTGAACCAGTCGATGCTCGGCCGCATCTTCAACTATGGCACCATCTCCATCACCACGGGCGAGGTGGTGAACGACTACAAGTTCCTGGCGAGTCCCATCAAGTTTCGCACCATGATCAATGAGGTGCTCGACATGAAGGAACCCGACGAGAATGCCTGATGCATCGTGCATCATACAAAACAAGAAGGTGTATAAAATACAGAGATCCTTATAGAAACAACGGATTTCACGGATTTCACGGATTTTACGGATTTAAGTCATGCAGATAATCAGGAACTTAAATAATCCGCATTAATCCGCGAAATCCGTTGTTTTTTAAATTATTTGTTAGTCTGCGACGCTACGTGAATTTACGTAAATATACATGAATTACTCGTAAATATTTACGATTCATTCGCGTTCACTCGCGCACATTTATGTTACGCCGTAGGCATTTAAATCCATGAAATCCGTTGTAGTTTCTTTTTGACATGCCCTCTTTTGTTTTGGCATGCGGTTCGTTTTTCACAGGATTTGGTGTTTTTTCCTGCTTTTCGCTCCGTTTTCAGTGCATTCGGCACGAACTGTCCGCATTGCAGCCAATTGCAGTAACGCTCAGAAAATCAGAATGGTAGACAAAAGAAAGCTACAACGGCGATCGAAAGTTTTGAGTTCGCAATAGTTTTTATCGCAAAAACTGCGAGTTTTCATCGCAAACAGTCGCAGTTTTCAATTCAAAAAGACGCAGTTTTTGAAATAAACACTCACAGTAAATCAAATGAAACTATTC
The DNA here is from genome assembly GCA_017471245.1 of Prevotella sp. GTDB lineage: Bacteria > Bacteroidota > Bacteroidia > Bacteroidales > Bacteroidaceae > Prevotella. Next base: position 26,463 of record JAFUVB010000073.1, on the reverse strand, counting down.
AGCGCCTCAGCAACATCTTCTCCCTGATCCGGTAGCGCGTCGTGCGGAGCGTGGTTGCACTGATGCCCATAATGCGCGCAAGCTCCTCGTCGCTTTTGCCCATGTGCTCAAGGATGGAAAAAACAATCTGGCGGTCGGAGAGGTCGGTGTAGTTGATGGCAAGACTGTTCATAAACGGCTGGTCGATGATGCGATAGTAGTTGATGAAGTGTTCCAGATCCTTCTTTTCCCACGTTGCCATGGTCTCGCCGTTGAGCAGCCGTTCATACAGCAGCCGTCCTGCCGACAGCTCTTTCTCGTATAGACTGCGCCGTGTGTCCATGTTGCGCTGCTGTTTCCTCATCTCTTGCCGTTGCTGCTCCAGCTCATCCTGCTGTTGGTGCAGGGCTTTTTCCTTCTGCATGTTGCTGTCGGTGAGCTGCTCTATCTGCTCATCGCGCTGTGTGATGTCGGCCGTCGCCTCAACAACGATTCGCCTGAGCTTCTTGTGGCGCATCACCGACAGCAGCACCACCGCAACGGTGAGCATTACCATCACCACAGCTGCCATCAGATATCTGTTGCTCTTTTCCTGAAGCCGCTCCTCTTTTGCCTGATAGTTCATCTGCTCCTGCACTCCCTGCAAGTCCTCCTGCTGCTTCGTTTTCTCTATCGTGTCTTTCAGGGCGGCGATGTGCCGTGCTATTTCGCTGGATGCCTTGTAGTCGCCATCGGCATGCCTCATCTCATAGATTTCCTTAAGAGCACTTATTTTCACTTCCAAATCGCTCGCATCTGATGCCTTTTGCAGCATCTCGTATGCCTTTTCCTTGTTTCCCTCGCTCTTGTAGATGCGCCCCAAACCTTTGTAGGCATGGGGGAGAGGCTTAATAGCGATAGATTTGCAGAAGTATTCTTTAGCCTTCTCTGGAGTATCTTTGAGTATAACCCCCATCGAACAATAGAATGCTGCCCTTTGTCCCATCGGCAAGGCATTGATCATTTCTTCGCACTTTAGGACGTAGTGTCTTGTAGAATCTTTCTGTCCACTGCTGTTATAGGCAGCTGCAAGGTTGATAAAGTCGCAAACCAGATTTGCACTGTCGTTTAGCTGATAGCCATACACGATTGCCTTCTTTCCATAATACACCGCCAAGTCCTTGTTACTGTTGTTTAAATATGCAAGACCTGAATACACGGCATAGGTTAACCATGGCTTCGTTTTTCCTGAAGGAACTATTCTCTCTGCTTGCTTAAGATTAATTACAGCATCCTTATTATTACCAAGTTCTTCACAGATTGTTCCTTTGTAATAATAAGCCCTTGCGAGTTTTTCTTGATCCCTGCTCTCTTTAAAATAATGTATGCTGAAATCAAGAGGTTCTACAGATTTTATGGAAATATTAAGACGGTGCTGCGCCTGAAGCCAATACAGCCAATAGCATGCCTTTATCTCATCATCATAATATTTGTCTATGTTTATTTCTTTTAATAGTGTATAGGCTGAATCATTTTGCTTGGAAGTCAACAATCTGTCTATCATGGACAACTTGCTTAGAGTATTATCATTTTTGCAACCACACACAAAAATGCTAAAGATGACCCATATCGTAAAAACAACTTTCCTCATATTTAACAATTTCTGTGTGCAAAATTACAAAAATAATTGCATTAAAGACATACATTCTTCTTATTTTTTGTTTTTCTATGCGTTCCCAAAAGCTACAAAAACATATTCAAAATTTGTTTCAATCATATTTAATGCACTGAATTTCAGTGTGTTACAAATGGAACATTAGGCAACGCTTACAAAAGTTAACGTTGATTTTTTTCTTGGAAGCATTGCGTTTCATCTCTAATTTTGCATTCGGAATTCCGCACCATACAAGATGTTCAACAATAAAAAAAAGAAAAATGAAAAAAGAAATAATCATCATGTTGATGTGTTTTGCGATTGCAGCATCACCTATTGCCGCCACTAACAATTACGATGGAGTTAACGATGATGATGTGCCAAAATCAAATGGCAATCACAACGAATCTCCCAGCGAAAAGGTCAGTTCCATATATAATAGCACATCAAGGATTCTGATGGTTTCGTTTCATGAGGAGATGGAAGACGTAACAGTATTGGTTTATAAGGACGGAATGCTCGTAGACACAGTTTATGTGGGTGACGTTAGTTGCAGTGACACAAACATCTGTAATCTCTGGACTTTCGGAGCTGGGAGCTATACTGTTTATGTGACTGAGGGCAACTTCATTGAGTATTACTGCACAGTAGAGGTGAATTAGCAATACATTTGTCTCTGATGTAGTGATGTTGCTTTATCGGTGTTGAGTAATCAGAAAAAAGTATATAAATCATTATCAAAACATTATTATTATCATTTAAAATTTAAACGATTATGAAAAGAAAAGTATTATTTACAGTGATTGCATGCATGATGGCAGGTCTGTCATTACTTACCTCTTGCAGCAGTGAGGATGTTGAGGATCAGCTTACTACTGCCCCTCAGCCAGTTTACACAAACCAAACCTTACAGGATTTGGAGAAGTATAACATGACTCTTTCTCATAACGTGGAATCACGCAGCATCTGGGGAATCATCAGGAAAGTGGTTAATGTAGTCTTGGCAGATGCAAATGGAGCAAGCAAAGCTATTCAAAAGTACAACTCATACTTTACGATATTGGGATTCATTGATCCTTCATTAAGTGAATCAGTGAAACAGGGAGTTGCCGTTTATGGAGCAGTGAAAGCGTCTTTTTTTGGTAAGAAAAAAACAGAGGACACAGAATTGGCTCCAGATATAAATGACACATTTATGATACCAGCATCTGCTATCTGTTAGAGCACGAAACTGATTCCAACGGAGTATCGCATCTCGTTTCTCCCGCAATAGATTCATTGTCTGACAGCATTATTCTTCCATCATCAATGACACATATTAAGTGTATCGGTCCTTTCCATAACCAAATAATGAATCAACTCCTTCAACTGCCAGATGAACAAAATAATCTTAACGACGTTCCAGGTCAGGATGATGATGGCAATGAAGGAGGCGATGAATTACTAACAGAGTTTGGCGAGTTCATGATGGACGATGACACAAAAGACTTCTGTAACAGTTCCGTTTCAGATGTTGTTGCATACTGTGGAACCGCTGGTTATGATTTCGCAGGAAACTTGAGCGCTTACCCATATTCTTCACAGAATGTTAACGCGACTTACTCATTATTCGTTTCTGCATTGGGTAGTGCGCAGTCTACTTCTGATGTTATAAACATTGTTAACAACTACATTAGTATAATAGAAGCAGACAACGAATTCACTTCAGAAGAAAAGGAAATACTCTACGGCGGGATGGTGGTCTCAGTCTATAGCTTTAACTTATGGTATGTTAGGCTATTATCTGAATTGGGAATATATAGTTAAAAAACGTTTATTCCATGTCACAAAAAACCACGCAGCCGCGTAATTAGGGAAAAAGAATATAATAACTTCAAAAATAACAATTATGAAAACAAAACTATTGATGGTTGTTGTACTTGCTTTTATGACAGCAGGCGCAACTAAAGCACAAGAGACAGCAAAGTCGCCGATGGATAAAGTATGGTTTGTTGATGCCAGTGTTTTTGCCTGCAAATCCCACAATGGATTAATGCCTGAGGTCGGTGCGGTGACAGGAGGACTGAAGCCAGCATCTTGGATTCAGCTTTTTGGGCGGTTGGAGCGAGAAATAACCCGCTACAAGCATGGCGAGGAGAAACAATGGTTCAGCGGACTAAATGCAGGAGGAGGCATTGCCTTTATGCACTCTGCCGAGGACGGTGAATATGGAGCACTGCGGATGTGCGTGCTAAACAGCATCAACAATTCCAACTGGAGCCACACCATCTATCAAGTTTCGTATGCTTATTACGGAAAACCTCTCAGCAAGAATGCCGCGCTATTCTCTGAAATAGGATATCGCTATAACAAATCGCACACGCATGACAAGAGCGATTGTGGTGGAGTATTTATAGGTATCGGATTCTGCTTCTGATCGAAAAACAACTGACAGTATTATTTATCTCCTAAAATATAATGAATATGAAAAAGACTATTATTATCAGAACGGTGACTCTAAAAAGAGTGATGGTGGCTTGCCTGATGATGGCAGCATTCGTATCAGTATCCGCCCAGACGGTACGGGACGCGAACAGCGGCATGCCCGTGATGTATGCCTCCGTGTATAATGGAACAACCGCCCTCTCGGCATTACCGATTCACTGGGACGCCTGCCCGACATCGGAAAGACGAGATGCATAAGGATTACCACGTTGGGATATGAACCCAAGGATGTGAAGGTTGATACGTTGAAAGGAGTCGTGCTCATGACTCCCATCGTTTACCCGATTGGCAATGTGTTGGTGGAAAAGCCCGATGCACACAGAATCAGACTAAAATGCTATTACCGGAACATCTCGATATTCAACAAGAATGTGGTTTTGTTCGGCAACACCGAACCCACGGATGTATTCTGTGAAGACGGAATCACCTACATGTATATCCCCACCAAGCAAAGCTCACTGTTTACGCCTACCACCTTTTATGTGCAAAAGCTGCGCATGCTGGCTGGCAACGAAGACGGTGCTACCAAGAACTACGGGCCTGAGTGTACGTTCTACGATGTAAGATACAAGTGCCTCAGCACAATGGAGGATTTCAAGTCATTAGATCACTTCTATAGGATTGAAAAACGAGAAGGGAACATGGGCGATGAAGTATACAGGCTGAAGAAGGGAAAGCCCATCGAGAAAGTCGCCATTATTATTGATGACAGCATTGCTGGTGTCACTCATGTTGATGGCATTTATTCTCTAACGGGAAGTGAAGTCGGCTTCACTATCCTTGCAACAGATTCTTTTGGGAAAAAAGAGAAATGGCGTATGCCGCCGAAAAAGTGGAAATACCACGAAATCTACCGCTGGAATGGAAAGCAATCCGCCACGCTCACCGACCTGCTGGCATTCAGGATCTTTTGCGACGGAGAGATATCGAATGGAACCGAATCTGCCGACTGCGCTTTCATACGTGAGTGTATCCCGTAAGCGCAGAATATGTCACAAAAGAGGAATATAAACAGAGGAAGGAAAAAGACGCGTTTACGTATGAAGACATCGACAGAATAGCGGCATTGGCAAAAGCTCCAGAGATTACAAAAGAGATTACGGAAAAGATGTCGCAGATGAGGAACGCCCCTTCTGAAAAGGAATGACAGTCTAAAAAATTGTATCACATGATGGAAGAAATAACGTTTGTATTGTGCATAGCAGCCACGGTTCTGCTGCTCTGCACGCACCTCCGCCTATGGAATCATCTGAAGGTGCTTGCCAAGAGCTACTCGAAGATGGTGGGCGATGAGGGAATGACATATAAGCTGCAGTTATGCAGCGCACTGAGCAGTCTGCTGCTTGATGCGCAGTGGGCGACAATCGGGGCCCTGTTGCCATCATGGTAATGGAACTGTGGCTGATTGTAGGAGCTGATGTTTTATAATAACCTCCTTGATTCCGTGGGTACATCCAGTTGTTTGTCATCATAGCGGCAAAGGTACGAAAAATTTTATAATAATTAAAAATATCTCGATGAGATATAGAAGATTGTGGAAAAACTTTTGTATTTTTGCAATTTGATGTAAGTAGGCTCGAATGCCGAATATCAATAACGCAGAATCTATCAGATTATGGAAAGTGAGAAGAATATCAACGGAATGCGCAACGGCAATTTCTATTTGGAATATCAGCCGAGTATCAACTATGCCATGGTGAGGAACGGCGTGAAGACTGTGATTGCCTGTTCGTTAGAGAATGCCGATGAAGAAGACTGGCACAATGTGAAAGTGGTGCTGGTGAGCGAGCAGATGGAGATGCAGGAAGTGGTTATCGACGTGGTTGAGGCAGGCAACAGCACTTTGCTGGAATCGCTGAAGATAACAGCTCCCGAGGAATCGCTGGCAAACCTGACGGCAGATGTGGAGACCGTGTTCACCATCATGATTACCATAGAAGGTGAAGAAGTGTTCCGGCAGAACTATCCCATCACCCTGCGCCCTGACGACTATTACCTGCATCTCGATGAGAAAGAACACCAGAAGGAGATTACCAAGCAGACCATCTGGGAGCGCAAGCTGCTGGACTTCTCATTGCGCAACAACATGATCAACTGCAAGCTGGGCAAGCGCGTCATCCCGTTTGTCTCGTTCAACATCCACAAGCTCGAAGACATGCTGCAAGAGGGAAAGGACTATTCCGTGATACCTTATCCCGATAAACTGATAGAACCGGAAAAAGACGGTATGTACCATTCTGCAACTCAGGCAGCATCGTTGCGTGAGAAGGTATTGACCGACATAGAGAAGAATCATCAGATCACTTCATATCTGAGCGATACGGAGCTTCGCAATGCACTGAAGTTCATCTACCGCACATCGCGGAATGCCTTGGAGGAGAACGGTGCCAACACGCTGTTTGTGGTTCTCGGCATGCTGAAATGGTATGAGAACGAGAAGAGCACCATAGCCCGCTATGCCCCGTTGCTGATGCTGCCGGTAGACATTGTGAGGAAGGCGGGGCAGAACTACGTGATCCGCCTGCGCGATGAAGACGTCATCATGAACATCACCTTGCTGGAACTGCTGAAACAGCAATTCCGCATCAACATGAGCGTGCTCGATCCATTGCCTACCGACGAGCATGGCGTGGATGTGACGAAGATTCTGAACACAGTGAGAATGGCAGTGCGCGAACAGAAAAACTGGATGGTAATGGATGAAGCATCGTTAGGCTTGTTCTATTTTAACAAGTTCGTGATGTGGAACGACATCCACAGCAATGCGGAGAAACTGAAAGAGAACGAGGTGGTGAAGAGTCTGATGGAAGGTCGCGTGGCATTGAAGGATTCTGGCGAGGTGGTGGATGCCCGCGACGTGGACAAGAAAAACCAGCCGTTGGATTTCTGCATTCCCATCGACGTGGACTCTTCCCAGATGGAAGCAGTCATCGAGAGCGGACGCGGCAAGAGTTTCATCCTCTATGGTCCTCCGGGGACGGGCAAAAGCCAGACCATTACAAACATGATTGCCAATGCCCTTTATCAGGACAAGCGCGTGCTGTTTGTGGCAGAAAAGATGGCAGCCTTGGAAGTGGTGCAGAAACGTCTTGCCAAGATCGGTCTCGATCCTTTCTGTCTGGAGCTACATAGCAATAAGGTGACTAAATCGCATTTCCTCAACCAGATGCAGAAAGCACTGGATGTGGTGCATGTTAAAGAACCGGAGGCATACAAGGCAACGAGCGACAAACTCTATGCGCACCGTCAGCAGATGATTACGTATATAGAGAACCTGCACAGGAAACAGCAATCCGGATTCTCGCTCTATGAATGCATCACGCGCCATCTGTCTGTAGAAGGCACCGAACTGAAGGGGAACCTTCCTAAACCGGCAGACGTCAATAAAGAGAAACTGGCGCAGTGGGTGGAAAAGATCGGAACCTTGAATACGGTATTCAAAGTGACTGGTCATCCGTCTTCCCATCCGCTACTGGGACTTTTCCCTCATGCTTTCAGCAATGAGAACAAGGAAAAGCTGCTGACACTGCTCACCAAATATCAGAATGAATATGCCAAGACCGAGCAGGTGATTGCCGATGCTCCCGTGAAACTGGAACTGGCACCCAACGATTTGAATTGGGCGACAACCGCCTATGGTCTGCTTGAACAACTGCCCAAGCAGACGCTGCAACAGTTCATCGAGCAAGATGCCGACATGTGGCAGGAGCGTTGGCAGACGATCAGCAATAAATGGTTTTTGCCAAAATTCTTCGGAAAGCAATCGTTCAAGAAGGAATTCAGCCAATTATCAGGCACGTCCGACTTTGCCGCCGTTCCTGAACTGCTCGAAAAGCAGAAGAAATTCAAGCAGTTGCTGAAAGACTACTGCCTGAGCCATCACGCCGACTATAATGCTTCAGAGACAGCTCTCTGCGACACGCTTGCCGCCGACCGGCTGGCTGCCATCAGCAAGCAGGAGAAGGCGCTGAACGCAACAGTCAAGGAGATAGAGGGCTTCGCCGTGCTGGGACAATACGACACGCTGCCCGCTGCACGGCTGTCGAGACTGAACGAGCAGATAAGCACTTGGCTCAACCATTTCGATTCGTTCAAAGACTGGTGCCTGTGGAGTGAGCGGCGCAAGGATCTTGTTGCCAACGGACTGCAAGCTGTCGTTACTGCCATCGAGAAAGACGGCATGCAACCTGATGAAGCTTCGGATGCGTTCCAAAAAGGCATGTACCACTTGCTCACCATGGATATCGTAGACAAGGATCCTTCGCTCGCCAAGTTCAACGGACTCATCTTCGAAGAGATGGTTGACAAATACAAGCAGGAAACCTATACGTTCCAGAATCTCAGCAAGCAGGAACTCTATTGTCATCTTGCAGCACAGATTCCTTCACAGACCATCGCAGCAACCGCAAACTCGGAAATGGGAATCCTGAAGCGCAACATCGCCAACGGCGGGCGCGGCACAAGCATCCGAAAGATCATCGATCAGATACCCACGCTGATGCCCAAGCTATGCCCCTGCATGCTGATGAGTCCAATCTCTGTGGCTCAATACATCGACATGAATGCCGACAAATTCGACCTGGTGATCTTCGACGAGGCCTCACAGATGCCAACAAGCGAGGCTGTAGGTGCCATCGCCAGAGGAAAGGCGCTGATTTGTGTGGGCGATCCGAAGCAGATGCCGCCAACCAGTTTCTTCTCCACACTGTCGGTGGATGAGGAAGAAGTGGAGATCGACGACATGGAGAGCATCCTCGACGACTGCATCACGCTGTCCATGCCCGGCCACTACCTGTCGTGGCATTACCGCTCAAAGCACGAATCGCTGATTGCTTTCAGCAACCTGAAATATTATGACGGGAAACTGCACACCTTCCCAAGTATTGACGACCAGCAATCGAAAGTGCGTCTCGTTCAGTTAGATGGAGAATACGACAAGGGAAAGACACGCTCCAATCCAGCCGAGGCGAAGGCGATTGTGGATGAGGTGCTGCACAGACTCGCTGATCCCGAAATGTCGAAACTTAGCATCGGTGTGGTTAGTTTCAGCAAAGTGCAGCAGAACCTGATTGAAGACATGCTGATTGATGCGCTGGCAAAACATCCCGACTTGGAGGCGAAGGCATACAACTGCGAGGAGCCCATCTTCATCAAGAACCTCGAGAATGTACAGGGCGACGAGCGCGATGTCATTCTCTTCAGCGTCGGCTATGGTCCCGACAAGCAAGGACATGTGTCAATGAACTTCGGACCGCTGAACAACGAGGGTGGCGAGCGCCGATTGAACGTGGCAGTAAGCCGTGCCCGCTACGAAATGATTGTCTATGCAATCCTGCATGCAGAGCAGATTGACCTGAACCGCTCCAATGCCAAGGGCGTTGAAGGATTGAAGAGTTTCATTGAGTTTGCAGGAAAGGGAACCGTGCTTCGTCAGAGCGCTGCCGACAACAACATCTTGGGAGGCAATGAAGATGCCGAGAGCGACCTTGTGAAACTTGTGGCAAGCGAACTCAGTGCGAAAGGATACAAGACGGTGACGCACGTGGGGCGCAGTCAGTTCAAGATCGACATTGCCGTGGTAAATCCGGAGAAAGACGATGAATACATGATGGGTATTCTCTGCGACGGCCGCAATTATTATGAAACCAAGACCACGCGCGACCGCGAGATTGTACAACCAGGCGTATTGGCTGGTCTGAAATGGAACGTGATGCGCGTATGGGCGGTCGACTGGTATGCCAATCATGATCAAGTCATGGCTCGTATCTTGCAGCGTTTAGAGGACGTGAAGAACAATGTAAAGCATCAGAATAAGGAAGTTGACGAAGCAAAAAGTCTGGCTTCAAAGGCTTTCGATGCATCTGGACTCAAGACGGAGAAGGAAAAGGAATACCATTTGCCGGAGCGATGGGAGAACATGAGTATCACTGAAATACCCTCAGAAGAGGTTCAGAAAGTAGTGATGCTTGCCGTAGAACATAATCTTTCCATTCCACAGGAAGAACTGAAGAGACTTGTTGTGAAGCTCTTGGGATTCAATCGCCGCACCAATAAGACCGACATAGTGGTTGACAAAGCGGTTGAACTCCTGAAAACCATGAATAAGATTACCGTTTCATCCGACGGCATGATAGCCATGAAGTGAGTTCTCATCCATGGCATGACGATAGTGAAACAGGATTTCGCAGAAGCCTAAGACCGCTGCTGATTCTGTTTCCTTCGGTAGTCCCACAGTTCGATACTGTTGATGACATTCTGCCAAAGCACATAGCAGCCGGCACCCACAGACGAAACTGGGTTCAGGTACATATAGGCAACCCAGATGCTAAGGGCGGTGTTTTTCTGGAACAGCGCCTGCCCGCTATTTACTTCATCACCGAGTTTTCTTCCTATACCTCGTCCGATAAGGAATTGCACGAAGCAGAGAATGAGACTTGCCATGGCAATCAGCAGCAACAGTCGGATGGTCGCATCGCTGTTCACGATGTTCTTCACGGTGATTCCTGTCGTTATACTCAGCGAAATTCCCCACAGATAAAAGCTCAGGTTAGGCATGGAGGTAATCTTCTTGCACAGAGTCTTCGCATAATGCTGAACCAACCAACCCAGTATGAGCGGCAGAACAAGCACGATGCTCACCTTTTGCAGGATGATGAGAAAAGCCGAAAGGAACGAAACGTGGGCGGTCTGCTCCAACATGGGGAACACAGTAGGAATCATGAAGCAGGACACAAACGACGAAATGATGACAAAAGTGGTCATCGTGTTGATATTGCCGCCCAGCTTTCCTGTTACCACAGGTGCAGCCGATGCCGCCGGACCGATAATACAAGTGAGCACAGCCTCCCACAGTAGTTTCTGCTCGCTGTCATCTTTCACTAACCAGATAATGCCAAGATTGATCGCTATCAGCAACAACTGAGCCGCCAGCACGCCCACATGCCAGCGATGTGGGAGCAGTTGGTGGAAATCCACCTTGCAGAAAGTGACAAACAAGGTGAGGAAGACAAACAGCGGAAAGATGACATCAAATATTGGAGCCAGCGCATTGCCGGCGCTGTCTAACGCAGGAACCAAGTCGAAAGTAAGATAACAAACGGTTCCCACGGTGATGGCAACTGGCAGCGTCCAGTCTTTCAAGAACTGTATCAGTTTATTTCCCTTCGTCATTGTCAAACTGATCCTCTTTGATTTCCTTCAGTTCATAGAACGGGTTCTGCACGTCTTCGGGGAAATATGCCCTCCCCTCTTCGTCCACCCACACGGCTATACCGCACTGCACGGCAGGATGATCCATGGTGAGATGCACCTGTTTCACTGTGCCAGTGATAATATTTCGCATAATGGCTTTCTTCATATCGTTGCTAATTCTTTTTTCCACGTCTTCTTTAATACCCTATTTCAATGCTCAATGGTCAATAATCAATGGTCAATGTTCAACGGTCAACGTTCAATGGTCAATGGTCAACGGTCAATGGTCAATGTTCAACGGTCAATGGCCAACATCTCCTTTGATGATCATAAGCGAGAAATACGGAAACTTCCGCGCGGCAATCTCCGTTACGCTACTTGTATAAAAAGAGTCCGTCGCGCCTACATTCTCAAAATAATGGTATTCATAATCCTGATGACTTGCCATGAACGACTTCACCTCCTCTTCACACTGCGACAGCTTCATGATCACCAACGTGCATCCATTTGCAAGTAATTTGTCCATTTCCGCGTCGTGGGCAGTACCGGGAATCACATGCAGACTTTCCTGATGACTGGTAAGCGACAAACGGGACTCTGCTGCTGCGGCTATAAACGATGTGATGCCTGGCAATTGCTCCACAGGAATTCCCATCGTTTGAAGCCTTTCCATCACATAATGAATGGAGGCATAGATGCTCACATCACCCTCAACGGCAACAGCCACACGAAGATGGTCACGATAAAACTGCGCGATTTCCACGCAGATATCATCGTATGCGCGCTGCGCCAACAGTCTGTCTCGACTCATTGGAACGGCAAACGTCCTCACCTTTGCCTGAACATCCCAATAACGGATAATCTCAGCGGCACGCGACGATGTGGCATTGAGCTGCCCCTGCACCGCATTTCCCTCCAAGTTTCTCGCCGTGGCAGGAACAATCACCACGTCTGCATCTTTCAACGCATTTAATGCCTTGATGGTGATTAACTCCGGGTCGCCAGGCCCTAAAGAAACGAAAGACACACTCCCCTGCATTTTCTTTTCCTTTTATTTCGGATGCAAAGTTAATAATAAAAACAGAATATCTCAGGCTTTTCAGCCATTTTTTCGTTTTTAGAAGGTAGTGTGGCAGTAAACAACGATCAGAAACTGAGCTCTTTCCCGCGGTAGAAGTTCAGGATGGCATGCTCGTAGATATACTCATACTTGGCACGAAGCAAGTCGCTCTCGGCTTTCATCAGACTATTCTTCGCCTCGTTGAACTCCGTGATGTTTGCCTTACCGTATTCATACTTGGCTGACATCAGGCGGAACGACTCTTCATTGCTGCGCTTTGCCTCCTCACTGCTCTCGTATTTCGCCTGTGATGCCACGGCATTATAATAAGCCTGTTGTATTTCCTTGTAGAGGTTTTTCTTCACATTGTCCAACTGCAACTGCTGCGTCTGCTGATTCAGACGCGCGTTCTTCACCTGATTGCGCACCTCAAAACGTGAGAATATTGGTATCGAGAGGTTCAGTCCGACATATTGGCTGAAGTTATTGTCAAGTTGCTTGAAGAATCCATCGGCCGGCATCCTGCTTACCTTATAGTAATTAGAGCCTACACCTGCCTGAAACAACAGCGACGGCAATGATGCACTCTTGGCAATCGCGATGTTCTTCTCCGTCCCCTCCAGTCGTAACAACTCGGCGCGCACCTCAGGTTTCTGCATTACCGCTTCCTGATAAATCACCTCCGGTGACACCAGCTGGGTGGCATTCCACCGCAAGTCGGTAGGTATTTCGATAGAGAATCCTTCGGGCGATGGCAGCTCAAGTAGCTGTGACAGGGCGAGCAAGTTGAGTCGGTAGTCGTTGTTTGCCTGTGTGGAAGTGAGACGGCTTTGAGCCAGCGTGGCTTCCTGTTGTGCCAGTTCCGTGCCACTCGCTTTCCCGTTCTTGATCAGCTGCTGCAGTCGGTGCACCTGCATCGAATCAATTTCAATCTGTCTGAAAGCCACGTCGCACAGTTCCTTGCTGTAGAGTATCTGCACGTATGCCTGAGCCACTTGCACCCGTATGTCGTTCTTTGCTTTCTCAAGGTCGGCAATCGCAGCCTGAAGATTCAACTGGTTCAGTTCCAGTGTACGCGGAATCCTGAAACCGGTGAACAACGGCACGGAAGTACCCAGGCTGAACGACGTGCTGCTTGTATTCTGGTTCGTATATGTATTCTCTGCCGTGAGTCCTCGTCCGAAGGAGAAATTCTCAGAAGCCGACGCATTTAAGTCGGGCAGTCTGCTGTTCTTTGCAGTATTCACGTCCACCTCCCGTTGCTGTCGGGCAATGTCTCTCTGTTTGATTTGCAGGTTATGCTCAACGGCATAGTCGATGCACTGCTTCAGCGACCACGGTTGCTGTGCCTTGGAAGGACATGCGAGAAAGCAAAGTCCGAGGAATGAAATCCTTACCACTTTGTATTGTATGAACGATTTCATATTGTTTTTCTTTTATTATTGTTTCTTTTCATTGTCAGCCACTATCTGCGGACCGCGCACCTTCACCTTTGTCGTGACACCACTCTTTATCTCGATGTTCACTCCGTCGCTCAAACCTGTCAGCACCTGCTTGCGTGTATAGGTCTTTTCCTTTCCGCTGTCGTTGACAACATATACAAATGTGGAGTCGCCGCTGAACTCGATGGCACTTTCCGGAACAGTCAGCACATGCTCGGCACGAGCAAGTTCAATCTCAGCATTGGCACTGTATCCACTGCGTATCTTACTTCCCTTGAGCAGTTTCACCGCCGCCTTGATCTCAAACTGGTTTGCCCCGTTGCTCTCAACCGCCTTGGGTGAGATATATTCCAGAAAGGCATCGAAGCTCAAGTCCTGAAGAGCACCAATCGTTATCTTCATCGGCATTCCAGTAACCAACTGCCCCACCTCTGTCTCGTCGATATTTCCACGGAAAATCAAGTCGTTCATGTTGGCAACGCTGGCTATTGTCGTTCCATCATTAAACGTATTGCTGTTGATCACGGAGTTACCCACTTTCACGGGAATATCAAGGATGATTCCCGAAATGGTGGAACGAACCAGCGTGCTGCTGGCACTGGCATTGCTCTTGGAGATACCATCGCGCACAACGGCAAGCGCGTCGTCGGCAGCAAGTTTTTCCTCGTTTGCCTGTTTGAGAGCCTGCTTCACCTTGTCAAACTCTTCCGCGCTTACCAGTTTCTCATTGAAAAGGCTCTCTTCACGCGAGAAGTCAATCTGTGCCTGCTTCAGATTCAACTGTGCCAGTCGCACGCGGCTTTCTGCAGAGCTCAGCTGAGCCATGTCGGGAATCACCTTTACTTTCGCAATCACATCGCCCGCATTCACATAGTCGCCAGCCTCTTTCAGTATCGCAGTGATGATGCCCGATATCTGGGGTTTCACGTTCACTTCGTTGCGCGGCTCTATTTTCCCGGTCACCACCGTTTGCTTTGAGATGTCCGTCAACGACGGTGTGAACTCATGATATGCCACGGGCTTTGGCAGCGACTTCTGATACAGGAACACAAACGTTCCGATGAAGATTAGAGCCACGAAGAGGGCAATAATCAGTTTTCTGTACTTTTTCATATCTTTCTTTTTCTTGTTTATCTTATGTTATTTTGATTGCACAACTCTCGGAGAGCCACTATTCGTCGCGCATGGCATCCACCGGTTTGATACTCATGGCACGCCATGCGGGAGCCAATCCAGCCAGCACCCCCATCATACTGATTACTGCTCCGGCAAAGATAGCTGTCCAGAAATCCACCTGGAAATGCGCTTTGAGGATACCGTCTTCTGTATTTCCCAACTCCAGCATCTGGAGAACCGCCACAGCAAAGAGGATACCACTCATGCCTGCCACTGTTGTCAGCACGAGACTTTCGGAAATGATCTGCGACAGAATCATGCGCGGTGTGGCTCCTATGGCGCGGCGAATGCCTATTTCCGTCGTTCTTTCACGCACCGTAACCATCATGATGTTGGAAACACCGATGGCACCTGCGAACAATGTTCCTAATCCCACAAGCCATATCAGGAAGTTCACGCCCTTGAACAGACTGTCCATCAAATTGAACAGGATTTCTGTGTTGAACACCATTACTCCCTGCTCGTCGGACGGATCCACCGTGTGCGCCCTGGCAACCACTTCTCGCATCCGCTGCGTTAGGCTCGACATGGTGAAGCCCGGCTTCGCCGTGATACAGATGATGTGCACTGCAGCACCCATGTTATACGTCTTCTGCATCAGCGTGATGGGAATGGTGATGGCCTCCTCCGACCTTCCGTTCAGGTTGATGCCTCCTTCCTTATAGTCAACGCCGATTACCTGATAGTAAAGCGAGTCTATTCTGATTTGCGTTCCGCAGGGGTCACCACCGCCCGGGAACAGTTCCTTGTATACTTTCTTTCCGATGACGCACACTTTCCTGCTTTGCGCCATGTCCATTTCGTTCAGGTAGCGGCCATAGAGCAGCTTCGGCTCCATCACCTTGGCATAGTCGGGTGTCACTCCGCTCACATGACAGGAATTGTGCTTGTCTTTATATACAGCAGAGTTTCCCCAGCGGGTGACCATCGGTGCGACGACATCCAGTTCGGGAACCTGCTCCTTCAGCCTGTCCACGTCTTTGTAAACCATTCCCCATTGCCTGCCCTTGCGGAATCCCTTGTAGGCCTTCGTGGTGGGCTGCGACCATATCATAGCCGAGTTGGTGGCGAATCCCGCGAAATTCTCGTTCAGCAATTCCTTGACACCCTGCCCGCCGCCGATCAGTGCAACCAACATGAAGACACCCCAGAAGACGCCGAACCCAGTGAGGAACGAGCGGCTTTTGTTTCTTGTCAGCGTGTCCAGAATCTCGCGATAGCTGTCAATATCTATTCTCATGGATAATTTTTTGGTTTGTTACTAATCTGCCCTGAGGGCTTCAATGGGACGGATGCGCGCTGCTTTCCGCGCGGGAATCAGTCCTGCAATCGTTCCTGCAATGATCATCACGGCAGTGGCTTCGATACAAACATCCAACCCCACCGTGGGATCCACGAACATGGTAGCCCTGAACAGTCCTGTGTCAATCACGTCGTGTCCCAGCGTCGCGTCCATATATTCGTTGGCTGCAACGCCCAGCACCATGCCTATATATCCGAAAAACGTGGTTATGATCACACTCTCTATGATAATAAGCTTCAAGATCGACCACGGCCTTGCGCCGATTGCCTTGCGGATGCCGAACTCATGTGTGCGCTCCTTCACGGTGATGAGCATGATGTTCGACACGCCGACGATGCCACTCAGCAAGGTGAACAGCCCCACTATCCATAGCGCTGTGCGAATGATGTCGATGCCCTTGTTCATCTGCAGGTTGCTTGTATAGCGGTTCCACAGCCACACGGCTCGCTCGTCGTCGGGTGCTGCCTGATGGATTTTGTTGATGCGCTCACGATATTTCTTTTCAAACGCCTTATTGTCGTTCTCCGTGACGAGACCATGGAAGGAATATTCTATGTTACCCACGTTATCCCCCTTCCCATACATGGTCTTGATGGTTGAGAATGCCGTGAAAGCCCCGTTGTTGCGTTCCGACTCGTCGTTCTTGTAAATGCCCACGACACGGAATGCCAGGTCGCCGGCCTTCACATATTTCCCCACAAGGTGCTCATAGTCGGGCATCAGTTCTTTCGCTTGCGACTGGCTCAGCACAATCACCTTTCGCTTCTCCCGCATGTCGATTTCGTTGATGAATCGGCCGTAGAGAATTTCGCGCTTGTTGATTTTCACATGGTTGGGATATACACCTGTCAGCGAGCCTGCCACGCTTTGCCGCCCCATACTGATGTAGACGCCGCCCTGCTCCAGCTCTGCACCCACCTCGTCGATGTTGTCGGCAAACGAGTGCTGCGTTGTTTCAAAGTCTTTGTCGCGAAGCGTTATGCCACGTCCTTCTTTCAGTCCTTTATACGGTTTCGAAGTCTCACCGCCATATACCATCATCGAATTGGCAAGGAACCGGTCGCTCTGCTGCAGCTCTGCGTTGATCAGGCCGTTGCCGGCACCGAGCAACACGATGAGCATGAAGATGCCCCATGCCACGGCAAAGCCCGTGAGCCCGGTGCGCAGTTTGTTGCGCATGGCTGTCGACCATATTTCCGAAAGGATGTCTCTCATACTTATTTCATTAATCCGTTCATGCCGAATGGCGATGACCTGTGTTCCAGGTTCACCTCAATGTTTCCTATTATTCCGTCCTTGATATGCACTATCTTGTTGGTCTCATTCGCCACACCGCTCTCATGGGTCACCACCACGATGGTCATCCCCTCTTCTTCGTTCAGCTGTTTCAGCAGTTGCATCACCTCAACGCTCGTTTTCGAATCGAGCGCACCCGTGGGTTCGTCGGCAAGGATGATCTGTGGCTGTGTTATCAGCGCCCGCGCTATCGCCACGCGCTGCTTCTGTCCGCCGGAGAGTTCATTGGGATAGTGTTCCGCCCAGTCGAGCAGCCCCAGTCGATCCAGATAGTCGAGTGCCATCTGATGGCGCTTTCTGCGGGAAACGCCCTGATAGAACAGGGGCAGTTCCACGTTTTCCACCGCCGTCTTGAACGAGATAAGGTTGAAGCTCTGGAAAATAAAGCCAATCATCTTGTTGCGGTATTCGGCTGCCTTCCTTTCGCTCAGGTCTTTGATCAGCGTTCCTGCCAGTGTATACTCTCCTGTGTCGTAGTTGTCAAGGATGCCGAGAATGTTCAAAAGGGTCGACTTTCCCGATCCGCTGGCACCCATGATGCTCACGAACTCGCCTTTCGCTATGTCGAGGTTGATGCCCTTGAGCACATGGAGCGGCTGCGCGCCGAAATAGGTCTTGTTGATGTCTTTTAAGTGTATCATATTTCCTCTACGAACAAATTGAAACTATGGGTTAGCCTTTTTGATGTTTATCAGAGTCTTTAACTGATTTTTATCATTCACCCGCTTCGCCTGTTTGGCTTCCCTGCCACGCCTCGACAACCTCGGTGATGTCGATGCCCAACAGCCTCATGCTGCGGAACAGTTCGGGCAGCTTCTGCTCCATGAACTCCGCCTTGCGCGCTTTTAGTATCTCCTCCTTTGCGCCTTGGCTGACAAAATAGCCCAGTCCGCGCTTGTTGTAGATGATTTCCTCGCGCGCCAACAGTTCGTATGCCTTCACCGCCGTGTTGGTGTTCACCTGCAGCATCACGGCATACTCCCTCACACTGGGAATGCGCTCGTCGCCCTGATACACCCCCGAGAGTATCTCGTCGCACAGGCGGTTGGCCATCTGAACATATATTGCCTTGTCGTTAGTGAAAATCATACGTTCATCCATTTATTGTTGATAATCTGCATCCGCTTGAAAATGCGGAATGACAGCACGTAGTCGAGAATGATCAATGCCGCCAACCCGAACACGATGTAGTAATAAAGCACGTCTTCGTTGATGGTGTACATTTCCCAGTTGATGTTCATTCCCATGGCGAAGACAAGGACGGTGAACACCTGCGACACCACGAACAGCGCCAACGCCGTGAAAATGAACTGATGACGGCGGAAGAACGTGCCGCCCAGCATGAACAGGGAGTGATGCCACACGATGCCCAACAAAAAGAGGACAAGCATCTTTGACAGCACCAGCGGCACCTCGTTGCCGAACAGCCGCATGGTGGGCATGCTGAAATAGCTGGTGGCAAATTCCGGCGTCCATATACTTGCAACGTGCGACAAGGCATACTGCAGCACGTCGGCAAGCAGATAGGCAGCGATGCCGATGAATGCCCACACAACGGTGACAAACACCCAGCGCACGGCAAACTTCTCCACATTCGAGGCGGGCTGCATCAGGAAATTCAAACGCTGCTGCTGAGTCTGCATCGTGCTGAACATCCAGCATCCTCCAAGCATCAGATAGAACCACATCATTACCATCGATAACATAAACGAGCTCCCAATACCGCCCCCGAGCACAACGCCCATCACGAACAGCACAATGAAGAAAGCCATGAACATGCCTATGAAAAGGCGCATGAGGTATTTCTTGTTCATGAACAAATCCCACTTGAGCAACTGCCCAAAACGCGAAACACTAAAACTCTTCATATCCTTTCCTCCTTACTTTTCGTTAATACTCAAGTGCTTGGTATTGATGTTGCCCGCACCGGAAACATCCTTGTCTAACTTGCGCAGGCTGCCGGAGAGCTTGATATCGCCCGCACCGCTCACCACGCAGCGAGCCTCATCGCAGTCGTCGAAATCAATCGAGGCATCACCGGCTCCCGAGATTTCAACACGCGTATGTGCCACCTTGTGCAAGCCGAGATCCAAGTCGCCCGCACCTTTAATCATCACGGCGAGACTGTCGCAGGTGAGGTTTTTCACGTCGAGGTCGCCAGCTCCATAAATGTCGAAGTACATCGCTTTTGCAACTATCGGCCCGTTGGCATCGAAATCGCAGGCTCCCGAGACGGTCACCTTCCTGAGTTCCGGACAGGTCACCGTTACCTTCAATTTGAAGTTCCTCATGCTGAGGATGTCGGAAAAATTCAGATTCTTTTGCTTTCCGAACCGGATGTCGAGCTGCTCGCCGTCTTGATTCACCTGCACTCTATTGAGCGAATTCCTGGTTCCGTTCATCACCACGCTGCAAGTGTCGCCCTGCACATACTCCACTTCAACTCCGCCCTGGAGCGCCAGCTCCGTGAAGCTACCCACGGGAACCTCCCTTGTTTCCATCTTTTCGCCCTTCAGGTCGACATCGGTTCTCTTTTGAAGGATGCAAGAGGTGAGCACCGCTGCACCTACAGCCATAATCAGCAAACTATATTTTTTCATTTTTCTCAGTATTTATTGGTTGATTAAATTCTTGTTAACAGCATTGAAAAGCAACTCCAGATTAAGCGGGGTCTCCTCGGCATCCTGCTCGCGGAGAGTGATCACGGCATTGCCCTGAATCGTGGGCTCGGCATAGATCACGTCGCTGCCCATCTCCGACGGCATGCGGTAGCCGAAACTATACTTCGACGTGATGGCAGCCGTGGAGGCATTCAGCAGCAACTGCTTGTTGTTGATGATCACGATGCGGTCGAGCAACTGCTCCACGTCGTGCACCTGATGCGCGGAAATCACGATGGTGCGACCGTCGCTCATCCCGCTTGCCACCACTTTGCGGAACTGGCTCTTGCTGGGAATGTCGAGCCCGTTGGTGGGTTCGTCGAGCAGCAGCAGTTTTGTGTTCGTGGCAAGGGCAAAGCTCATATACACCTTCTTCTTCTGCCCCATCGACAGTTCGTTGAACTTCAGGTCGGCAGGCAGTTCAAACTCCTTCAGACAGTTCTGCAGCAGCTCGTGGCTGAAACGGGGATAGAAGGGTTCGTTCAGCTTCACAAAACTCTCAAGCGAGAGCGGAGGCAGCTCCAGTTCCTCTGGAACGATGAACACCTCACGCAGCATTTCGGGCATGCGCTCGCGACTTTCCATGCCGTCCACCTTCACGCTGCCTTTCTGCTGGCGCAGCAATCCGCTGATCAGGTAGAGCAACGTTGACTTCCCAGTGCCGTTCTTGCCCAAAAGACCGTAGATGCTGTTCTCATTCAGCGTCAGGCTGAAATGGTCGAAAACATTGACCCGCGAGCCAGCATACTTGTAACTGATGTCTTGAATTTCAATCATAAAGCGATTCTATTTTATTGGTTTATTCTACCGTTTGTGTGTAATAGTTAAATAGTACACTGCAAAAGTAGTTGTTTTCAGCATATCTACCAAACATTTTGAGCAAAAATTTCACTCGGAAGCAAATATTTAACATTCGTTCAGGAATCCACCTTATATATAAATATGCGCACAGTGGTATTCTATGGCATGCACCACTTACGACTGTTATGATGAGTATGGAATAACGAAGGCACCGTTTTCCTCCCTCTTTTTCAGCAAAAAGCATCCTCCATTTCAAACTATCGCAAAAGTAAATTACATTAATTTACCGCGCAAATTAACTTAAATTGAAAAGTAAACTAAATTAATTTGCTGAATAAATTAAATTAATTTGCTGAAGCCATCCGCTGCTTTAGAGTCGCCGAAGCGCCGTTTTCGCGTTTGAAAACCGCCTATTTCGCACCTCAATATCAACGCTTTGCAAAAGTAAATCAATTTGATTTGCTCGGCAATTCATATTGATTTGAAAAACAATTCATATTGATTTGCGCGATAAATCAATTTGATTTGCTGAACCATAGCGCCCGATCGGGACAAGGAAATCGCCTGTATAGAATGGCGAAAGTGCTTATTGCTCTGACAAAACCCTTATGATACATTTTTTCGAATAACTGTATAAAGACTTCTGAATAAAGCAGGTTAATGTTTATCGTTTCATAAATGCCAATCCGGAAAAAGAAGGAAATGACATTAAAATGTGATTATTTGCTAAATATCTTAGTGCGTTGTTTCCTGTTTGGATAAAAATGAGTAACTTTGTAGCATTAACAATAGAATATCCATTATGGTCAAGGACATCAATCGCATCAAGGCGGTGCTTGCAGAGAAGGGAGGTGCCGCGAGACTATACAGTGTCTCATGGAGGGATACCAGAGAACCAATAAGCGGTTGGCAGAGCAATTGGGTTGTGCCCCTACTACGGAATCAAAGTGGTGTACCAACGATTGCCAACCAACAATGGAGACATATCTCAGAATTGCAGAACTGCTTGATGTGGAACTGACAGAATTAGTTAGAACAAAGAAAAGTCAAACGAACCACCCTTCTTTTTGAGTTACTGGTTAACTATAATACACTTAATGGGTAACTCGGAAAAGTTAGTGGGTAAGTTGAATAGAAATAAAATCGATGGCAACGATAGAAGAATTAATTAAGAAGTATGAAGCAGACAGGAGCACCTATCTGACTGATCGTTACAATGAGACGCTGGTGAGGAGTGATTTCCTTGACCCGCTGTTTGAGTTGTTAGGCTGGGACATTAAGAACAAAGCCGGAAGGCCTACAAATGAGCGCGAGGTGATTTTGGAGGAACCGCTAAAGGCTGGTGCGTCGGAAAACACAAAAAAGCCTGACTACACTTTCCGCTTGTTTGCAGAACGCAAGTTTTTCCTTGAAGCCAAGAAGCCTTGCGTACATATCAATGATATTGATGCACCTGCACGTCAGGCTCGCCGTTACGGATATACGGCTAACCTGAAAATCTCTGTATTGTCTAACTTCGAATACCTGATGATATACGATGCCTCCGTGAAAGTGGAGGAAACAGACACCAACACAAAGGCTCTTATCAAGAAGTACCACTATACGGAATACGTTGACAAGTTCGAAGAACTCCAGCGCTTGCTCGGCAAGGAATCTGTGTATACTGGTCAGTTTGACGAAGAGTGGAAGGATATTGAAGTGCGCCTGAAACAATGGTCTGTTGACAAGCAGTTTTTGAAGCAAATCAACGAATGGCGGCTTATGTTGGGTAAAGAGATCCTTGCTGCAGACCCCACAATTGATATGGAACTGTTGGGCGACGAGGTGCAGAGTTATATCAACAAGATTCTTTTCCTTCGTGTATGTGAGGATAGAAATATCGAGACCTACAAAGATCTTCTGGCAATAGCCGATGGCGGCAATTTCGATAAACTTCTGGAGAAGTTCAGGAAGGCAGATACAAAGTACAACTCAGGACTGTTCGATCAGGCTCTTTCCGACAAAGTGGTATGCAATGCCAGCTCTGCCTTTTGGACAATCATCCGCCAACTTTATTTCCCTGAAAGTCCCTACTCATTTAGCGTACTCTCTTCTGACATATTGGGGCATATTTACGAAATCTTCATTGCTGAGAAATTGGAAGTGAAGGACGGAGAGTTGCAAATTGTCAAGAAGCCAGAAAATGTGGATCGAGATGTGGTGACAACACCAACTTATATCATCCGTGAAATCCTCAGACAGACCATTACACCGCTCTGCAAAGATAAGTCTGCCAAGGAAATATTGAAGTTGAAGATAGCTGATATCGCATGTGGCTCTGGTGCTTTCCTATTAGAAGCCTATCAGTTGCTGAATGATATTCTGATTGACTACTATATCCAACATGACAAATCGAAACTTGTACAAATTGGCGATAATTCGTATAGACTGAAATTTGCAGAAAAGAAACAATTGCTGAAAAATTGCATCTATGGCGTTGACAAAGATTTCAATGCCGCAGAAGCAAGCAAGTTTGGACTTCTATTAAAGTTGCTGGAGGATGAGGATTCTGCAAGCTTACTGAATGAACATCCTATTCTGCCAGACTTGGCAAACAATATCTTCTTCGGCAATAGCCTTTTGTCAAGCAGCGATATTGACGCTAAGGATGCAAGCGAAATCAATCCGTTTGATTTTGGTACCATCCGTTTCGATGCGATCATTGGTAATCCACCTTATCTGACAACGAAAGGTATGAAGAAAGTCACCCCCAAGGAACTTCCTTTATACAAACAGAAATATTCGAGTGCCTACAAGCAGTTTGACAAATACATTGTTTTCGTGGAACGAGCAATGAATTTGCTGAAAGATAAAGGCTTGCTTGGATACATTGTCCCATTGAAGTTTATGAAGGTTGGTGCAGGCAAAGAACTGCGCCGCATTATTTCAACAAGTAAAACACTCGAAGCAATTACTGCTTTCGGGGCTTGCAAGGTGTTCCCAGGGAAGTCCAACTACACATGCTTGCTTATTGTTAAGAAGGCAGAGCATGAGACATTCAGATATAATGAAGTTAGCAATTTGAATCAATGGAAGTTAGCAGACAAGAATTTACTGCCTACCGATACTAAGAGCTATGACGAGCTTTCTGAGGGTACTTGGTCTTTGTTCCCTGAATATCTGAGGGGTGCTTACAATACTATCTTTTCAAATACTGTACCCATAGTAGCAATTACAGGTAAAGACATTATTTTTAATGGAATTCAAACGAGTGCTAACGAAATCTATATTTTCCAACCTAAGTCAGAAAGGAATGGCGTTTATACTTTTGAGAAAGATGGTCAAGATTGGAAAGTAGAGAAAGAAGTCACAAGACCTTATTTCCAAACTTCTACTGGGGATGATGGTCTGAATACATATCGCACATTTAAGCCGAATGCATGTGTGATATTCCCTTATAGGAAGAATGACAATGACAAGTTGGAAATGATTCCTCTTGATGATATCAAGAACGACTACCCCAAACTGTATAAGTATCTCCTTGCTCACAAGAACATCTTGAATGCAGCATCTCGTGACATCAAGCCAGTTCCAACAACACCCAACGAGTGGCATAGGTACGGTAGGCACCAGAGTCTTGATACATGCAATCTTCCTGAAAAGATTATCGTTGGTGTGCTCTCTACTGGCGACAAATATGCTGTTGACGGCTACAGCACCTTCGTATCATCAGGTGGTACGGCTGGCTATTGCATGATTGCCCTGCCAGATAATTCACAATATTCCATCTACTATTTGCAGGCCATTCTTAATTGTAAGTATTTGGAATGGATCAGCTCGCTTTATGGCGAAATATTTGGAGGTGGTTTCATTGCGCGTGGAACGAAGGTTTTAAAACAACTGCCTATCCGCAAGATAGACTTTGATAACAAAGATGAGCGTTTGGCTCACGACAGTATCGCTGATTTGCAAAAACAGTTGATACAGATGGGCGATGAGATAGACGCTGCACATGGAAACAAGCGTAAACTTACCATCCTACAACGCCAATTCGAGTTGTCAAAGCAACAATTGGCAGACTTTATCATGCACCTCTATGGCATGGAACAATACGACAGTATCATCCCAATAATCAAGGAACAATATGCAGCTGATTGAGGACGCTTCCGTACAGAAATTGCGTGGTGCTTATTACACACCACCTGCAATTGCTTCGTTTATACTCCACTGGGGTATAAACGGGAGCACTGATGCTGACATTTTGGAGCCAAGTTGTGGTGATGGTGTTTTCTTGGAGCAAATGGTAAAAGAGCACATGTTGTTCCATCATGCTACAGCTGTAGAGTTTGAAGGCGTAGAGGCAGAGAAGGCTCGTGCAATAGGTCTTCATGATTCTGAGGTAATCAATGCGGACTTCCATCGTTTCTGCTTGGATACAGAGCAGAGATTTAATCTTGTTGTTGGCAATCCACCCTTTATTCGCTATCAGTATTACGATGAAGGTCAACAAGAGTTAGCAGGAGAGATATTCAAGAAAGCTGGGCTTAAGCGCTCCAAGTTGACCAATGCGTGGGTGACATTTGTTGTTGGATGCAGTTTGTTACTGAAAGAAACAGGAAAGATGGGGTTCGTTATCCCATCTGAACTCCTTCAAGTGACTTATGCCCAACAACTGCGTAAGTATCTGGCTACATCGTTCAATAAGATAAACATCATTTCGTTTGAGAACCTGGTGTTTGAGGAAATACAGCAAGAGGTAGTGCTTTTGCTGTGCGAACGGACTGGTACTGGAGAGCATCTGATAGAGCATATTGAGGTGAAGGATGCAGATGCTTTACAGCAACTTGACCCACATCGTCTGAAACTCCCCACCAAGCAGATAGATTTCCATGCGGACAAGTGGACTTACTACTTCCTTGACAAAGAGGAACTCGATTTCCTGAACAGGGTTCGAGTTTCCACTATGCCAAAGATTGGAACGTATGCCGATGTCGAGGTTGGTATCACAACTGGTTCCAACGGATATTTCACAGTACCACAATCCGTTGTGGATATGTATCAACTTCATGAATACGCCCGTCCGATGGTTGGTCGCAGCGTTCAGGTGAACAGCCTTTGCTTTACGAAAGCTGACTGGCAGCAGAATCTTGCGAATGGTGCAAAGGCTAATCTGCTGGTGTTCACTTCAGGAGCCAAAGAGAATGGCAACGAGGGAACTAAGGCATATATCGAGAATGGCGAGCTGCAGGGAATCAACAAGGGATATAAGACCAGTATACGCGATGATTGGTATGTAATACCTTCCATCAAACTTTCTGATGCACTCTTCCTACGTCGTAACAATCTCTATCCTAAATTTGTATTGAACGAGGCACAGGCTTATACGACAGACACGATGCACCGTGTGTTCATCAAAGAAGACGTTAACCGCAAAGCATTCGTGGTGAGCTACTACAACT
>JAFUVB010000031.1 GCA_017471245.1 Prevotella sp. | reverse complement strand
GGGGTGCAACTACGTGCGACTGGCCCACTATCCGCATAATGAATACATGGTGCGTGAGGCTGAGCGCATGGGGCTGTTGGTGTGGAGTGAGATTCCCGTCTACTGGACCATCGACTGGACCAACGAAGAGACCTATCAGAACGCACAGCAGCAGCTCTGCGACATGATAGCCCGCGACCACAACCGCGCCAACGTCATCATCTGGAGCATTGCCAACGAGACGCCCCACTCTGCGGAGCGCGACCGGTTCTTAGGGCGTCTGGCCCGACAGGCCCGCAGTCTGGACGCTACCCGCCTCATCTCGATGGCGATGGAGGTGACGTCAGCCTCCAACTATCATAACCGCTTGCAGGACAACATGCACGAGCTGGTGGATGTCGTCTCGTTCAACCAATACGTAGGCTGGTATCGCGACGTGAACGACGCTTCGAAGATGACTTGGGAGATACCCTACGACAAGCCTGTCATCATCAGCGAGTTCGGAGGCGGTGCCAAGTACGGTCTGCACGGGCCGAAGAACCAGCGCTGGACGGAGGAGTTCCAGGATAACCTCTACCGTGAGAACACCGCCATGCTCGACAAGATAGACGGTCTGGCAGGCACCACACCCTGGATTCTGAAGGACTTCCGCTCGCCCCGCCGCGTGCTGACCGGCATTCAGGACTACTACAACATGAAGGGGCTCTACTCCGACCGCGGCGAGCGTAAGAAGGCCTGGCAGGTGCTACACGACTGGTACGAGAAGAAATAAAACGGAACAACTCATATAATATATAAGGTGAGGCCCCAAGCAGTCCCAGATAGACTGCCGTAGTGATGTGTGTCATGAACTGACTTGACAAATCTGTGGCTATTAGATTGACGTGGAATTCCTCAAAGCGGAAGTCAATACCAATCGTTTGCATAGCCGATTCTATCCAGCGATATGTACAGAAGTCCCACTCGCTCGGAGCCAGCAACACCTCCCAAGTCGTTTCCTTGAAGCAAAAGACAATTATTGCGATAGCACCAGCCACCGCAATGATACGGAAAAGCATTCGGCGAAACACTTCCAAGTGTCCGCCGAATGTTAGCAGTTCGTCATTCTTTAATGACATCATCAATGTCTTTCTTCACTTCTTCGAAAGGTTCTGTCACCTCTTTGGCTCCTTTCTTGAATTCACTAATGCCACGCCCCATACCTCGCATCATCTCTGGCAGTTTCTTTCCACCAAAGAGCAACAGGGCGATACCGGCAATAAGCATTAACTCGGTGGTACCGATGAATAAAAAATATGTAGACATTATTCGTTCACAACTAAAGTTATTTCACATGACTGAAAGTTTATCTCCCAGTTTCCATTAGGATGACTCTCCCAGCCATGTTGTTTAGCTTTGACATCCCACCATTGTTGAAATTTGGTTCCTGTCTCACCCATATCTTTCACCAACTTTTCGTAAAGTTCACTATTTTCTCTTATTGCACACAATAGAGAACGTGAAGTGTTACGCTCAATATGAGCCGTCTTGCATTGTTCCTCTGACGGAGTATTCACCTCGTGAGTCATCTTCTTATTCAACCAAACGCATCGTTTACACTGATATGCATCACAATGCCGACAGATAGGTGCATAATCAACCTTATAAAGATGTTGATTCTTTATTTTAAGTCCATCAATAACATTACCACAATTCTCTTTGGAAGATTCATAATAAAAGTATGCTGACGGAGAAAAACACGTAACAGATCCACAGAAGCTCGCTTACCCATTTCTCGCAACATCCACCCCACCGCCTTGTGCATCAGTGCCCCGCAGCACCAAATCGGAGCATATTATTTCCCACCGCCGCTGATGTTTTTAGGTGACAGCACGAATAAAATCCTTGCCGTTTTCTTTGCCGTTTCAAAATTATTCCTTATCTTTGCACCATCGCTTGTTAGCCCTCAGGGGTAAAGCGGGCGGTCTTATTGTATGAGAAAGACGTTTTCGAACGTCTGTCGTTGTGCACCTTGAACTTCGCAACTTCCAGCCACAGCAGACAGATGACAACGAGACGTCTACGTAGTACGTATCTATATACCTCAATATTATATAGTCCGTACTGGCGTGGGCTGATGAGCGTTGTCTATCCTGTGTGGCGAGGCAATGCGAAGGCCCAAGGTGCCAGGATGGGCAGAAGAACAGACACCTACGCCTTTTTTTGTGCGGTAAGCAAAACCTGAAACTTATTGATTAAAATTGCTGAAGTCGGGGTGTGATAGGCTATAAACAATAAGAAGAATGAAACGAAATCATTTACTGTGTTTAACGCTTGTGGCATTGACCGCATTGCTTACCTTTACTTCTTGTGGTGGTAATAAAACAAAAAAGCTACAGCAGGAGGTGGACTCATTGCAGTCAGCCCTTCAACAGCGTAACCAAGATTATTTAAATTTACAGAACTTTGTGTCCGTCGTCAGCGATGGGCTGAATGCTATCAATGTGCAAGAGAACAACATCTTCCGTACTGACCCGGAGAAACCGCTTCCTGACCGCGAACAGATGAAACAGTCGCTGGCACAGCTTAAAGAGACATTGCAGCAACAGCGTGACAGGATACAGCAATTGGAAAAGGAGGTCTCAACAGGCAATGCTGATGCTTCCAAGCTCAAAACCATCATAGCTGCCCTCAAGCAACAGATAGAACAAAAAGATGCACAAATCTCAGACTTAATGGCTCAATTGGAACAGAGCAAAATATCTGTAGAGCAGCTGACTGCCCGAGTGGGGACGCTGACCCAGAAGACTTCAGAGCAGGCAACTCAGATAGCACAGCAGGAGGAGGTGATGCAGGCACAAGACCAAGCACTCAATGAAGGCTACATCAAGATGGGCACGAAGAAAGAGCTGAAGGAAGCAGGGCTTCTCTCTGACGGATTTCTGAAGAAGACGAAGGTAGACTACTCCAACATCAACCTTGACCTGTTCCAAAAGATTGACATCCGCGAGGTGACCAGCATCACGATACCCTCCAAGTCGCCAAAGATTCTGACTAACGTCCCCACCGGCTCTTACACATTACAAAAGGAAGGCCAGAACACCATCCTTGTCATTTCAGACCCCACCACATTCTGGAGCGTGTCTAACTTCCTGATTATCCAAACAAAATAAGAAACAAATTATCAAACCTATGAAAAAGCTTGTCATCACTATTCTCCTATCCCTTGGCATCGGTGCTCCTGCCTTAGCCCAGCAGACGGAGCATCAGGTGAAACGCGGTGAGACTTTTGCCTCCATTGCCGCCAAATATAGCATCACTGAGGCCGCGCTGCGCAAGGCTAATGCCGACAAGAAAATAGCCTATGTTGGAGTAAAACTGAGGATACCTGTATCGAAAGTGACATCCAAAAGCGTGGCTTCTGATACTACAGTACCAGGTTCCAAACCTGCTGTACAGCCATTCTCACCAACGACTGAATATAGCGATAACAGTAACAGTTTGGCAAATTTCAACAAAGGGAAAGATTATTTCTATAACAAAAAATGGAAGAAAGCTATAAAAGCCTTCAACGAAGTATTGAGCGATCCTTTGGCTGACGAAAACACAAAGCAGCAAAGTCAACAGTTTTTAGTCCAAGCTCAGAAGCAACAGCAAGAACGAAAGGAACGGCGTGAGGCATTCTGGAGCAGACTTTCAGAAGGGTTGAAAAATTTAGGTAGTTCTCTTACGGAAACAAGTCTTGCAATGCAAGGGCAGAAAACAGATAGGTCGACTGTAATTGACGAAGAAGGGCTGAATGCCACACAGACCTTTGCTGATAAAGAAATGCAGCAAACTGTGCCCTATAACTATAATGGTGGAGTCAATGTCAATCAGAATAATGTCCCTTATTATAGTGTTTCTCCAACTCCTATCGATGATAATAGTACAAAAACTTGTTACCGCTGTAATGGAACAGGCTTGGTTCCTAATTATAGGGTAGAAAGGATAGCTAGACAAAGTCCTAATGCTCAACGGCGAATTTGCAATCAATGTGGCGCTGAGCATTTTAGTACTGTTCATGAAACCTGTGGCTTATGTAAGGGAAATAGAATAAATAGAAACTCTTATTATAACGTTTCTCCAACTCTTTCAAATGAAAGTAGTACAAAAACTTGTTACCGCTGTAATGGAACTGGCTTGGTTCCTAATTATAGGGTGGAAAGGATAGCCAGACAAAGTCCTAATGCTCAACGGCGAATTTGCAATCAATGTGGCGCTGAGCATTTTAGTACTGTTCATGAAACTTGTGGCTTATGTAAGGGGAATAGGATGGTTAGATAAAGCTGCTAAAAAAAAAATGTAACCAGTACTCTTTACGATGCATTTTGCGAAGAACCGATATCTGTATAAATACAAAAACTTTTAATTGGAATTATTATGAGTAAATCGATTTTGTTGATTTTAGCAATTATAGCGGTAGTTATTGCTGCGGGTCTATATAATGACTATGAGGATAAGAAAAGGATCAGAGAGATAGAGCAGAATTATTTGAATAGGAATGTATATGGTAATGATTACAACGCGACATATCCAGTTCCTGTCGTTGAACAGCCCTTGCCTCAAGAACAATCTGTTCAAACAGAGCCATGCTCCGAGTGCTATGGAACGGGATGGCTTCCGAATGGAGATGGTGTTTTGGCTGCCCAAGGATATGGAAGTACGAAATGTTATGGAGAGAATTACAATTCATATCATGTGTGCAATATCATAATGTGCCCAACATGTCATAAGTCTCATTGTAAAACTTTGGATTCGCACTATAGGTGTAAAACTTGTGAAGGGCGAGGTGTTGTACCTGTTCCTTCTTATAGGTAATCGTTAAAAAATAACTTGGTATAGTTCATATGTCATCAGTTGCATTTGACAAGATAGTTCCATTTGGGCAGGATTTCGTCCTTGACGATATACCTCTCACACTCACTCTCAAAGAGCGGGTCGCGTTCTTTCTTTGT
>JAFUVB010000030.1 GCA_017471245.1 Prevotella sp. | reverse complement strand
TTTGACTTCTTTACCTCACTTCCAGACGATATTGAGGACGTTGTGGAGTCTGATGCGAATCTGGCTAAATGGAACTAACTTGAAAATATGAAAACAATTCTCAAACTCGTTGTTGCAATTATATTGCTATTGTGTTTGGCAGATATGCCATACGGATTCTATACGTTAGTTCGTTTCGTTTCAGCGTTTGCTTTCGCTTATCTATCCTACGACTATTTCAAATCTAAGAAAGATGGCTTGGGATTTGTTTTTGCTGCTCTCGCATTGCTATTTCAACCTATCTTTAAAGTTGCCCTAGGTCGAACAATTTGGAACATCGTAGATGTAATTGTAGCAGTCGGACTTCTTTATCTCTTAATCTCAACTTTCAAGAAAAGGCGGTAATGATTTATGCACAAAGTATCTTCTTTTGTGGTTTATAAAAGTTAAAAACGTTAAATCTTCATCTTTTTCTCATTCTATAGAATCCGCGGAATCACTTTTCTACCGTTTAAGGCACAAAAAGCTGATAATAAACGACTTGCAAATACTGAAAAATGACGCATATACAATCAGAAAAACATGAGAATCATGCTTGATTGTCGGGAGATTGTAGTAATTTTGCAGCCAGAAAAAGCGAGATGAATTATGAAAATGGGAATGCTTCTGTTTATGCTTCTGCCCTTGCTGGGCAATGTTTACGTGCTTTGGCATGTGTGGCGGATAGTGCCTTTTGCGCCTTGGATGAAGACGGCGGTGGTGGTGTTGATGGTTATTGCCTTCCTCCTGCTGTTCGTCAGCCTGGGATATCATACGAGGATGTCGATGCCAGTGGCAACAGTGGTATACGAAATTGGTACTTCTTGGCTCATCATCCTGCTCTATTTGGCAATGGCTTTCATCTTGCTCGATGTGGGGCGGTTGGTTCATTTGGTGCCGTCGTCGTTTCTGAAAGACAGTTGGGCGGGAACGCTCACGGTGGCAGGTGCGCTCCTTGCGTTGTTCATCTATGGCAACGTGCACTATCACCACAAGGTTCGCCAGCCGTTGGAGCTCAAAACGACGAAGCATTTGTCGCGACCGCTGAAGGTGATTATGGCGAGCGACCTGCACTTAGGCTATCATAACCGCCGGGCAGAACTGGCACGATGGGTGGATATGATGAATAAAGAGAAGGCCGACTTGATACTGATAGCCGGCGACATCATAGACAACAGCACGCGTCCGCTCGACGAAGAAAGGGTGGAGGAGGAGTTCCTGCGGCTGAATGCGCCCGTAGTGGCATGCCTCGGCAACCATGAATACTATGCAGGAGAGCCAAACTCGATGCAGTTCTATAGGAAATGCGACATCCAACTGCTGCGCGACAGCACGATAACGATGGGCGACCTGTGCATCATCGGCCGCGACGACCGCACGAACCCGCAGCGCAAGAGCGTGGCAGAGCTGATGCGGATGGCAGACAGAGACAAATACGTGATCCTACTCGACCATCAGCCCTATCATCTGGAGCGCACGGAGAAGGCGGGCGTTGACTTCCAGCTGAGCGGACATACGCACCACGGGCAGGTGTGGCCCATATCGTGGATCACGGATGCCATCTACGAATGTGCCTACGGCGAGTGGCAGCGGGGCGCAACGCGCTATTACGTGAGCAGCGGACTGGGCATCTGGGGCGGCAAGTTCCGCATCGGCACATGCTCGGAATATATAGTGGCAACGATTTCGGCTGATTCGACAGCCAAATGAAATGATGATGTTGTGATGAAAAAGTGGGAAGAAAAGAATGGTTTCTCACAAAAAAGTAGTAATTTTGCGCGCAAATTAGAGACAACGACATAGACAATGGGTGGTTTTTTCGGTACTATTTCCGTAAAGGATTGTGTCAACGACTTGTTTTACGGCACAGATTATAATTCACATCTCGGCACCAAGCGTGCCGGTTTGGCGACTTTTGACAAGGAGAAGGGCTTTTCGCGCTCTATCCACAGCCTTGAAAGAGACTATTTCAGGTCGCGATTCGAAAAAGAACTGGATAATTTCGCGGGATGTTCGGGCATTGGCGTGATCAGCGACACCGATCCGCAGCCCATTCTGGTGAATTCCCACTTAGGGCGCTATGCCGTTGTGACCGTTGCCAAGGTGAACAATCTGCGCGAGATTGCCGCAGAGCTGCTTGAAAAACGGATGCACCTGAGCGAGATGAGTGCCAACAACATCAACCAGACAGAGCTGATTGCCCTGCTGATCAACATGGGCGACACGTTTGTTGATGGAATCAATCTGGTGTATAAGAAGGTGAAGGGCTCCTGCTCGATGCTTATCCTGACAGAAGACGGCGTGATTGCCGCCCGCGATGCATTGGGAAGAACGCCCATCGTGATCGGAAAGAAAGAGGGCGCCTATGCAGTGACAAGCGAAACCACCAGTCTTCCCAACCTTGAATATCATCCGTTGAGAGATGTGGGACCTGGAGAAATCATCCGCTTAAGAGCCGACGGCATTGAAGTGATGCAGAAACCATTCGCACGTGAGCAGATATGCTCATTCCTTTGGGTGTATTACGGTTTTCCTGCCAGCAACTATGAGGGCGTGAATACCGAGTTCGTGAGGGAACATCTTGGTGAGGTAATCGGCAGCGACGACGATACCGAGGCCGACTGCGTATGCGGCATTCCCGATTCAGGTGTGGGCATGGCATTAGGATATGCGAAAGGGCATGACATACCCTATAAGCGTGCCGTGCTGAAGTATACTCCCACATGGCCGCGCAGCTTCACTCCTGGCAACCAAAGTAGGCGCGACTTGGTGGCGAAGATGAAACTGATACCCAACAAGGCGTTGCTCGAAGGTCAGCGCGTGGTTTTCTGCGACGATTCCATCGTGAGAGGCACTCAGCTGCGCGACAATGTGAGAACGTTCTTTGAGTATGGAGCAAAGGAAGTGCATGCCCGTATATCCTGTCCGCCGCTGGTTTACGGATGCCCCTTCATCGGTTTCACGGCATCGAAGAGCGACCTTGAGCTGATCACACGCCGCATCATACAGGACTTTGAAGGCGACCCAAACAAGAACCTTGACAAGTATGCCACCACCGACAGTCCTGAATACAAGCGCATGGTGGAGGAAATAGGCAGGCGGCTCGGTCTGAGCAGCGTGAAGTTCAGTAAGATTGAAACGCTGATAAAAGCCCTGGGCATGCCCAAGTGCAAGGTTTGTACGCACTGTTTCGACGGAAGCAGCTACTTCTTCAGTGAGGAGAAGGAGGCTGAGGAGTAGTCATCGTTGCATCAATATAGTGAAGCAGCCATCGCCAATTGATGATGATCGGCGATGGCTGTTTCGTTTTGGCTGTTCATGGAACCGTTGTCAGATGATGAACCGTCCTATCTGATAGCACAATGCAGATACCACCCAGGCAAGAAGCGTGGTGTAGCAGGCGGCAAATAATGCCCATTTCCACGATCCCGTTTCGCCCTTGATGGCTGCAATGGTGGCTATGCAGGGGAAGTATATCAATACAAACAGCAGATAGGCAAAGGCAATGAGCGGCGTAATGCCGTCGGCTTCCATCATCTTCCGCAGGTTTGAATAACGCTCACTCTGGTCGTCGATGGTGTCGTCGGCCACTTCTTCGTCGTTGGCATAGAGCACTCCCATGGTGGAAGCGACGATTTCCTTTGCCCCGACACCTGCAATGAGGCTTACATCCAGCTTCCAGTCGAAGCCTTGAGCACGGAACACGGGTTCGATGGTCTTACCGATTCGCCCTATGTAGCTCTGTTCCTGCTGTTGCTGGCGGGGCATGCTCTCGTCGTGAGGGAAGTATCCCAGTGCCCATACAATGATGCTTGCAACGAGAATGATGCCTCCCATCTTCTTCAGATACTGCTTGCCCTTTTCCCATGTGTGGCGCACGATGGCTTTGGCTGTAGGGAAACGGTAGGGTGGGAGCTCCATCACAAAGGGCGTGTCTTCACCTTTCACCACCCAGCGACTGAAAATCCGGCTCATCAACACTGCAAGCAAGATGCCTGTGGCATAGAGCAGGATCATGATGGTGCTCTGGTATTTCACGGCAAAAAACGTGCCGACGATCATGATGTAGATAGGTAACCGGGCAGAGCAGCTCATCAGCGGCAGCACAAGCATGGTGATGAGGCGGCTGCGATAGCTCTCAATGGTTCTGGTGGCCATCACGGCAGGCACGTTGCAACCGAAGCCCATAATCAGCGGAATGAACGATTTTCCGTGCACTCCCATCTTGTGCATGAGCTTGTCCATGATGAAGGCGGCACGAGCCATATAGCCGCTGTCTTCCATGAATGATATGAAAGTGTAGAGAATTAGTATCTGCGGAAGGAAGATGATGACAGCTCCCACACCGGCAATGGCACCATCCACAATCATCGCCTTTACCGGTCCATCGGGAAGAATGCTGTTCATCCAGTCGGAAAGTGCTCCTACTCCAGCATCGATCCAGTCCATCGGGTACTGTCCCAGGGTGAATGTCACTTCGAACATCAAGTAGAGGAAGAGGAAGAATAGCGGGAACCCGAGCCATTTGTGAGTGATGATGGCATCGAGAGCATGAGTCATCTGGTATGTATCTTTGGCAGTGCCGGTCTGATAGCCTGCTTCTTCGAGTGCACCATGGATGAAACCGTATTTGGCATCCATGATTGCCGTCTCGCTGTCTTCTTTCATCTCTTCCTTGATGATAGCTGCAGCGCGGTCGCGAGCCTTCAAAGCCTCTTTACCGCCAGGCTTTGCAGCGACATAATGCTCAATGTCCTTGTCCATTTCCAGCAGTTTGATGGCAAGATATCGGGTGGAATAGCGCTGGCGTATGCCATCGTCGGCCTTGAGATGCCGCTGGATGTCCAGGATTCCCTCTTCAATATACTGTCCGTGGTTGATGTGTATGTGGCGGAATACGCTGTTCTTGGGGCGGTGACCGCTGGCAAAGTCTTCTTCATGGTCCTGTGTGGGGGCATTCTTATGGAATTCGTCGTGCCAATTCTTGATTTCCTCGGCCACTTCAGGGTTCAGATTACCCTCTTTGTCGATATAGTCTACTCCCTCATACATATTAATAATGATGTGGAAGAGCATGTCAACACCACGTCCGGAGGTGAAAACGGTGGGAATCATCGGAACTCCAAGCAGCTGACCGAGCTTTTGGTAGTTGATATTGTCACCTCTTCTTTCCGTTTCATCATACATGTTGAGGGCGCAAACCATGCGCAAGTGCATGTCGATGAGCTGGGTGGTGAGATACAAGTTGCGCTCCAGGTTGCTGGAGTCGATAACGTTGATGATGATATCGGGCGTTTTCTCAACAATCTGCTTGCGAACATAAAGCTCTTCGGGTGAGTAGGCAGACAGGCTGTAGGTGCCGGGAAGGTCTACCAAATGGAAGCGATACCCCTCGAATTCTGCATATCCTTCTTTTGCATCCACCGTTACGCCGCTGTAGTTTCCCACACGCTCATGGGCTCCGGATGCAAAATTGAAGAGCGATGTCTTGCCGCAATTGGGGTTGCCTACGAGAGCTACGTTGATGGTACGTCGCTTTTTCATGGCAGCCTTTCGCAGTTGCTTGTCGGTAAGTGGCTGTTCGTCAATGTCGCTGCTGTTGATTATTTCTGAAGTATTTGCCGATTGCCGTTCCTCGCGCTCCATCTGCTTTGCTTCTTCGATAGAGATTACTTCTATCTGTTCAGCTTCGCTATGGCGCAATGAAACCTCATATCCCATGATACGGTATTTCACCGGATCCTGTAAAGGCGCATTCAGCAGCACTTCAACCGTTTTCCCCTTGATGAATCCCATCTCAATGATGCGCTTACGGAATCCGCCGTGTCCTGATACCTTTACGATAACACCTTTTTCTCCTGTGTTGAGTTCTGATAATTGCATGTCTTGGCTATTTTTTGCAAAAGTACAAAAAAAATGCTGCAACCGAGTTGCAAAACAATAGCAGGTTTGCAAAATACCTAAAAATGGGGATATGAAAAGAAAAACGGCATCCGACACCATATCTTAGGTATCGAAATGCCGTGATTTGTTCATTAAGAATGCTGCAATCCGTCCCTTTGGATTGCCGTGATTAGTCCTTTTTGGATTGGCATTCTTTATTCAGCGTTGTTTGAATTGGCATCCTGTTCGAAGTATGCCTCCAGCTCTTTCTTCGCGCAACCATTGTCGTTCTGCATGTCGCGTATGATAACTCCATGTTCGAGGAGCGCTATGCGTGAGCAGATATCTACAGTATGCGACAGGTTGTGGCTGCTGATAAGTACCGTTGCCCCAGTTTCCTGATTGTATTCTTTCAACGTATGTTTCAGAATATTCTGACTGGTGGGATCCAGAAAATTGAAAGGCTCGTCGAGTATCACCAGATCAGGTCGATTGATCAGGGCGGAGATGATGCCTACTTTCTGCTTGTTGCCGGCGGAGAGATTCCTGATCAGTTTCTTTTGACCAATCACTTCCCCTTCCA
This sequence comes from Prevotella sp., assembly GCA_017471245.1. Taxonomy (GTDB): domain Bacteria; phylum Bacteroidota; class Bacteroidia; order Bacteroidales; family Bacteroidaceae; genus Prevotella. The sequence goes on along the minus strand of JAFUVB010000030.1, from coordinate 60,044 downwards.
TGAAATGTTCAAAAGGCTTCAGGCATTCTTCCACCTGATCCTTGTTCATCCCATTCACCTTGCCAATGAACTGGAAATATTCCTCAGGTGTCAGGAAATCAATGAGAAAACCTTCGTCGATGAAGGCACCGGTGAATGGTTTCCAGTCTTCAGACATAGCTGGATTGATGATTTCTTCACCATGAGTAATCGTCACAAACCCATTGTCGGCTTTCAGCAAATCAAGAATGAGTCTGAACAGGGTAGTCTTTCCAGCACCGTTATTACCCACAAGCCCGAGCATGTCGCCCGACTGGATGCTGAATTCAGAGATGTCGACAGCAGTCTTGTCGCCAAACTGTTTTAAAAGATTCGATATGGATATCTGCATGAATATGTTTTTTTATACAATTCCTCGTCCGTGACACTTCTTGAACTTCTTTCCGCTACCGCACGGGCATGGATCGTTAGGTCCTGGAAGCTTTTCCTTTCGGATTGGGACTCTGTTTATTTGCTGGGCTGTTTCACGGGTGTCGTGCTGAGCAGCTGCCTGCTGATGGCGGTCAACGAGTTGCTCTTCCTGCAAATCGGCTTTCTGCTCATTATAACGCTGTGAACGCTGCTCAGGTGCAGCCTCTCTAACCTGTTCCTGCTGCATCTCTGGTATCTGTCCACGCATGAGAATGCTCGCAATGCGATTGTTCATTTCATCCACCATGTCGTCAAACAGCTTTGCACTCTCCAGTTTGAAGATCACCAACGGGTCTTTTTGCTCGTAGCTTGCATTCTGTACACTGTGTCGCAATTCATCGAGCGCGCGCAGATTCTCTTTCCAGCTCTCATCAATAACGTGGAGAAGTATTGTCTTTTCAAACTGTTTCACCACGCTCTTGCACTCTGTGTCATAAGCCTCTTGCAGTTCACATGGAATGTTGTATACACGTTTGCCGTCGGTAATGGGAACCAGAATGCGTTCATAAACCTGTCCCTGTGTTTCATATACTTGCTTGATGACTGGAGCAGCAACATTCTTGATGCGTTCAGTCTTTCGGTTGAAGGCTTCCATGGCATGCTGGAAAGCGTTTTCTTCAAGTTCTGAGAGATTGCCCTCGATGAACTGTTCTTTCGTGAACGGACATTCCAAGGCAAGTATTTTCAGGAATTCTTCCTTGCACCCTTCGTAGTCGTTTCTCTCAACGATGGTTACCACACGGTCCCAGATGATGTTGGCAATATCCATGCCTATTCGTTCTCCCATCAAGGCATGGCGACGCTTCTCGTAAACAACGGTGCGCTGCTTGTTCATAACATCGTCGTACTCGAGCAGGCGCTTACGAATACCGAAGTTGTTCTCCTCAACTTTTTTCTGAGCACGCTCAATACTCTTGCTGATCATCGGGCTTTCGATGCGTTCTCCTTCATCGAATCCCATTCGGTCCATGATCTTTGCGATGCGCTCGCTGCCAAAGAGGCGCATCAGTTTGTCCTCGAGAGATACGTAGAATACAGAACTACCCGGGTCACCTTGGCGACCGGAACGTCCGCGTAACTGTCTGTCAACACGGCGGCTCTCATGTCTTTCGGTACCAATGATGGCAAGACCACCTGCCGCTCTCACTTCCGGAGAAAGCTTGATATCGGTACCACGACCAGCCATGTTGGTTGCAATCGTTACAGCACCCTTACCGTCAGTGCTTTGTCCTGCATTAGCCACAATGTCAGCTTCTTTTTGGTGAAGTTTGGCATTCAGAACCTGATGCGGAATATGGCGCAAGTTAAGCATGCGTGATAGCAATTCGGAAATCTCGACTGATGTCGTACCGACCAGCGTCGGCCGACCTGAGTTGCGCATTTCTTCGATTTCTTCAATAACGGCATTATATTTCTCGCGCGCAGTCTTGTAGATACGGTCCTCTTGGTCGTTACGGATAACGGGCTTGTTAGTGGGAATCTCCACGACATCGAGTTTATAGATATCCCAGAACTCACCTGCTTCTGTGGATGCCGTACCTGTCATACCAGCCAGCTTGTGGTACATGCGGAAGTAATTCTGAAGAGTAATGGTTGCAAATGTCTGTGTTGCTTCCTTTACCTTTACATGCTCTTTCGCTTCAATTGCCTGATGAAGACCGTCACTCCACTGTCTGCCTTCCATAATACGGCCGGTTTGCTCGTCAACAATCTTCACTTCGCCATCCATTACCACATATTCGTCATCCTTGTTGAACATGGTATAGGCTTTCAGCAACTGCTGCAGAGTATGCACACGCTCACTTTGTACGCCATAATGCGAGAGCATATCGTCTTTTTTCTGTATCCTCTCTTCTTCGCTGAGATTCTCATTTTCCAGTTCTGCAAGCTGTGTGGTAATGTCAGGTAATACGAACAGCTGGTCGTTTCCAACTTGTTTGGCGAGCCATGCCGTTCCTTTATCTGTCAAGTCGCATGAATTCAGTTTTTCATCGACTACGAAATACAATGGTTCGACGGCTTCAGGCATTCTGCGATTGTTGTTCTCCATGTAGATCTCTTCTGTTCTCAGCATGCCGCTCTTGATGCCATCCTCAGAGAGGAATTTAATGAGAGGCTTGTTTTTGGGAAGAGATTTGTGGGAGCGATACAGACTCAAGAAGCCGGCATCTAACATCTCCTGTGCCTCTTTCTTCTTTCCTTCCTCCATCAGCTTGTTTCCTTCGCTGATTTTTGTTTTAGCTTCTGCCAAGAACTGTGTTGCGAGCTGACGCTGCACGCCTACAAGTTTCTCAACGAGAGGCTGATATTCTTCAAACATCTGGTCGTCACCGTTGGGTACAGGACCGGAAATAATCAAAGGAGTACGGGCATCATCAATCAGCACGGAGTCAACCTCATCGACAATAGCATAGTTGTGGCGGCGCTGAACCAAGTCGGCCGGCGATATTGCCATATTGTCGCGAAGATAGTCGAAACCGAATTCGTTGTTCGTACCAAATGTAATATCTGCCTGATATGCCTTGCGGCGTTCAGGTGAATTTGGGCGGTGCTTGTCAATACAATCGACACTCAAACCGTTAAACTCATAAAGCGGTCCCATCCATTCCGAGTCACGCTTGGCAAGATAATCGTTCACGGTTACTACATGAACACCATTTCCTGTCAGTGCATTCAAGAACACGGGAAGGGTAGCTACGAGAGTCTTTCCTTCTCCCGTTGCCATTTCCGCAATCTTTCCCTGATGCAAAACTTCTCCACCGAACAGCTGCACATCATAATGAACCATTTCCCATGCCAGGTCATTGCCTCCGGCAGTCCAATGATGGTGGTAATATGCCTTGTCTCCTTCGATTGAAATGAAGTCTTTGGCTGGATCGGCGGCAAGTTCGCGGTCGAAGTCGGTTGCCGTTACGATGGTTTCCTCATTCTCTGCGAAGCGCCGGGCTGTTTCTTTAACAATGCTGAAAGCAACAGGCATCACTTCATTCAGCGCATCCTCATAGATTTTGAGTATTTCCTTGTCGATCTTGTCGATCTCATTGAAAATTGCCTCACGCTCATCGATGGGAGTATCTTCAATTTTTGCTTTCAATTCATCAATCTGCGCTTTCTGCTCTTTGGCAGAATCTTGGACGTAAGCCTGTATTTCCTTTGTTTTTGCGCGTAACTGATCATTGTCGAGTGCCTTGATTTCCGGATATGCCTTCTTAACCTTTTCAACGAGAGGCTGGATGAGTTTCATATCTCGTGTTGATTTGTCACCGAACAATGACTTTAAAAAACTATTTAACCCCATTTTATGCTTTTTGTTTTTTTATGAATTCTATGTTATGAGTTTGCAAAGTTACGTATTTTTATCGTAATTCTCGCATTTTTTATTAAAATGTATTTGATTATTGCCGTATTTTCTTTCAGAAGAGTGATACGTAGTTATCTCAACGGCAATGAAGAACAGGCATTAGGAGCTCTGATGTGAATGTCGTTGGCAATAGTTGGAGCTATCTGGTCGGTAGTAACCGGTGTGTTGATTTTTTCTGCCCTTACACCCTGTCCATAAATAATGATCGGGAAATGTGTCACACGGGCATCTACATGATAGCTTTCTTGTGTATCATCATTGACAAGATTCCATCCTGGTGCCACCTCAACGATGATATTACCGCTTGCCACAGGACTGAAGCCATTGCGTATTCTTATCGTTTCGCTATTTGTTGCCTTTAGCAAACTCTCGCTTGTATGTGCGTTCCTCACCCCTTCGCATTGTAGAAGAAATGATTGAGAAGTGTTTAGTATGTCGCTGTATTTCAGTCGCTTTTGCTCGATGAGCTTAGTGTTTAAATAGATTTGGTTTCTGCTGCATCCTTCAACGTATTTGTCTGATCCATACAATGCACCTAAATACATGTTGAGCAGGTTTGCTGTGCGATTGATGTGAATCACGCCTGTCGGTATGTGATAGGATGCGTATTCGTCTGAAGGTTCATCAACGTATCCCGTGCTTGTGATATAGAAGACGACGTTTCCTATGCCAACCTTCTTCTCAATGGTTGCTACGAGGTCGGCAATCTGTCGATCCAGATTGATGTATGTTTTTGTTAATTCTTCTTCCCAGCTGGTGTTCTTCTTCAGTTGTGTGTTTGTTGTTGCATCAAGGGTGATGTTCAGCATGTCGGTTTCATTGTCAGTTCCCATGCCAGTCTTCTCAATGCATAGAATTGCAAGGTTTGTCAGTTCTGTTATTTCCTGAAATTCAGTCTTGTTCTTTTTGAGGACAGCATCTTGCTGGTTATATGCCGTAAGCCATTCCGGTGCACTTTTCATGTAATAGGTAGAAGTGCACCAACTGCCGTTATACAAATCTTTCCATAGAGCTCCATCAGCAGCATGCCCGGCTGACAGAATGGCAGCATCTTTCTGCTTGGAGATGGAGTATACGATACCCTTTCCGTGTGTAGCAATCTTCAGTTCATCAGTGAGTGTTGATGTGAGAATGTTTTTGGGTGAAGTTCTGTCTGTTGTATAAACACCTGGATATGCGTTGTCGTCGGCGCAGCCTGAGAGGCGGAGTGTATTTCTGTCGAGCCATTGTGTTCCGATAATACCATTATAATATGGGGTGGTGCCGGTCATGACGGAGCATACGGCGGATGCGCGGTCAACAGGAGTGAAGGGATATTGTGCGTTTTGGTAAACAATGCCTTGTGACATCAGTTTCTTAAATCCTTCTGTCCCGAAATAATCACTGGTCTTTTCAATATGATCAGTTGTCAATTGGTCGATGATAATATTGACGACAAGTCTTGGAACCTGTCTTGCAGCCTGTGCTTGTATGCTTGTTGCGGCTATTACCAGAAGTGCCGTTGTAGTGATGTTTCGTTTCTTCATTTTATTCTTACTATATTTCTAATTAGCAAAGATGATGCCACAAGATACATACCTTCTGCATAGGTCTGCCAAATGCTGCCGATGAAGAACAAACAAATCAGTAAAATCCAGAATGCAGACAGTCTGTCGGGTGATGTGTTTCTTCGCCGAATGATCAATCTTCTGATGAAAAAGAGTGGGAGGGGATTCAGCAATAGCAACTGCAAGTTGATGCGAACCGTAGGGTGCTGTGAGAATATCATCACAAAGAGGATGCATCCTGCAAGTCCGGAAAGAATCATCAGTATGAGATCGTATATCCACATCCGTTTCTTTGAATACATCTCGATTACTGTGACTGCAATCGTGATAACGAGCAGAATGAGAAAGCACTCTCGCGGGCGTAGTGGAAACTCTTTCTTTACCTCCTGTTTGAAATCAGGAACGACAACTGTAGTCTCTTTAACTACGGGTACTGCCTCTGTTCCATTGGTGAAGGTTGCATTTTCGAAATCCTTCATCAGGTTGTCAGGAAGGAATTGCTGTTCGCTAACAGTAGTCGGTCTGTCTGCCATAACCCCCAAAAGCATGTCGTTACCGAAGCGTGCCCATGGATGTTCCTCGTTGAATTGATGGATCATCATACGGAAAGACTCACCGTTGTCGCTTCTTTTATAATGAATACAATCTTTCAGCTTGCCCAAGATGATGTCGCGTGCTCTTGTGGTGCAGTTGTCATAGAAGTAGTTGTATCTGTATTCCCGGTTCTCTGGCAGATAGTTTCGCTCCACCGCTTCTGCAAACAGCAGCTTGTCTTCTGCCGGAATGTTGAGATGCTGCTCGATGATTCCTCGTCGGAAGTATGCATATTGGTTGCAGAAATCCTGAAAACCCTGAACACCCATCTCATAATCTGTGAGTCCAAAGACAAAACGCAGGACAAAATGAGGCTTGCTAAAAGAGAACATACCGTAATTGATGGCGACATCAATGCCTTTCTCATCATTGATATAATGGATAGCCGTGTGTCCATACAGGCTATACACTTCCTGTCCGGGCTGGCAGGTGAGCAATGAGATATGGATTGTTGAGTCGGCATGCAGCAGATAATCGTCATCCGTTGCTTCTGTTGCTGCGACACACTGCACCGTCATCATCAGTATGACGGCCAATGTATGCTTCATGATGCTATTCATTCTTTTCACGTTGCAAAGGTAAACATTTTCTTCTACTCTGCAAAATCTAATATTAAAATTGGCAAATATTGTTTATATTTCGTGCAACATTGTTGTTATTTCAATTTTTTTGAATAATTTTGCAAGCGCTTTTTGTGTGTAAGGCAATAATAGTCCTACACCTTAATAATATATTTAAGGATGAAAAGAATTTTTTGTGCCATTGTTTCAATGGCGATTGCATTGACGACAAGTGCCCAGAGCGGTACGAATTCACCATATTCTCAATACGGATTGGGTGTGCTAAGTGATCAGACCAGCGGTTTCAATCGTGGTATGAACGGATTAGGCCTTGGCTTCCGCCAGGGAAATCAAGTGAATTTCATCAATCCTGCGAGCTATTCCTCAATTGATTCCCTGACGTTTATATTTGATGCCGGTGTGTCAGGGCAGATTACGAATTTCAATGAGAACGGAGTCAAGAAGAATGCCAAGAATGCCGATTTCGAATATGTGGTTGCCGGTTTCCGGCTCCGCAAGCATGTGGGTGTGAGTTTCGGCATCCTTCCTTTTACGAATGTAGGGTATAGCTTTTCATCTACAGGCACATTGAATGAGGATCGCACAGTGATCTATTCGAATACATACAGTGGAGAAGGTGGTGTTCATCAGGCATACCTCGGAATGGGATGGGAACCTGTACGCAATTTCTCCATTGGCGCCAATTTCGCATATCTGTGGGGCAATTACGAGCGCAAGGTTACGAATGCCTATAGTGAAACTACTGCAAAGACGCTTGATAAGGTATACAATCTGTCGGTGAATGATTACCGGTTGGATTTCGGAGCTCAATACTCACTGAAGCTGGATAAAAAGAACATGGTCACTGTAGGAGCGACGTTCTCTCCGGGGCATCGTATGAGCGCAGATCCGGAATGCCTGATCATCAGTAGCGTTTCTTCATTGAAAGACACCACTGCCTATTCAGTGAAAGACGGAGTGGAACTGCCGACAATGATATCAGCAGGATTTGTATTTGACCACAACAACCAACTGAAACTGGGCGTGGACTATTCTCTGCAAAAGTGGGGAAGCACTTCGTTCCCTGTCTATGGTGTTGAGAATAATGCTCCTGTCTACAAACTCTCTTCTGATTATTTTATGGATCGCCATAAGATTACGTTGGGCGGAGAGTACTGCAAGGGTGGCATGATGCGCCGATTCTTGGATCGTATCCACTATCGTGCAGGTGTTTCATACGCTACTCCATACGTGAAGATCAACGGAATGGACGGACCGAAGGAACTGTCCGTGAGCGCAGGTTTCGGCATTCCCATCATGAATGGCTACAACAACCGTTCTTTCCTCAACATTTCCGGTCAGTGGGTTCACCAGGGCGGCAAGGGTATGATTACAGAAAACACGTTCCGTATCAATATCGGAATGACTTTCAACGAGCGGTGGTTCAAGAAATGGCAGGTGGATTAATCAGAAGAAATACCCACAGGTGGAGATGAAAAAGAAGATTGTTCGTTCATTGCTTGTTGTTGTTCCCTTACTTCTTTTCCTTGCATCATGCGAGGAAATGCAGGAACATACAGCCCCGGCAGTTCACGACCGTGATTCTGCTTCGGTAATGACGAGCTATGGAGTGAATACGCTCATCAGCGATTCTGGCGTTATCAAATACAGGATCGTAACCGAGAAGTGGGAGGTGAACCAAGTGAAGAATCCGAAATTGTGGATATTCACCAAAGGATTGTTTTTGGAGCAGTTCGATGAGAAGTTTCATGTAGAGGCCTACATACAGGCTGACACGGCATACAACTATTATGAGAGAAAGCTTTGGGAGCTGCGTGGCAGAGTGAGGATACGTACAAAAGACGGACTCCGCTTTTCGAGTGAGGAACTCTTTTGGGATCAGAACCGTCATGAGATGTACAGCCATCGTTTCTCTCACGTAATAACACCCGAAAGAGAGCTTCAGGGTACATACTTCCTCAGTGATGAGCGCATGACTCATTACACCATATCAAATTCAAAAGGCTCGTTTGTCAGAGGAAAGGATGGGTTTGGCAGCAATGAAGGTGACAGCATCCTGTCGGCACCCGACAGTGTGAAATCACTGCGCAGACAGCCCACCATGCCAAAGGCGGGATCTTCAAGACCTCCGTATTAACAACAAAAACAGATAGATACAAGAAATGTCAGACATTGATATACCGTTAGTGATTGGAATTGTCGTTACATTGGCCTTCTCCGCTTTCTTTTCGGGGATGGAGATTGCCTTTGTGTCGAGCAACAGGTTGCAGGCAGAAGTTGACAAAGACAAATTAGGTATCACCCGATTGCCACTGAATGTTTTCTATAGCCATCCTAACAATTTCGTTAGTACCATGTTGGTGGGCAACAATATTGCACTCGTTGTCTTCGGAATCCTGATTGCAGGCTTGTTTGATTCCACCATCTTCAAAGGCTTCGACGCAGCTTTCACAGTGCCGGCAGATACTATTCTGAGCACGGTTATCGTTCTTTTCACAGGAGAGTTCCTTCCAAAGATACTCTTTAAGAGCAGTCCAAACCAGATGCTCGAAGTGTTTGCCTTCCCTGCTTTCATTTGCTATGTCTTGTTATGGCCTATCTCTCGCTTCAGCACCCTCCTGTCGAAAGCACTGATGCGGCTGTTTGGAGTGAAAGTACCAAGAGAAGACGATGATGCCGATTTCTCCCGTGTCGACTTGGATTACCTCGTGCAGTCGAGCATTGATAATGCCAAAAACGATGAAGATATTGAAAACGAAGTGAAATTCTTCCAGAACGCGCTTGATTTCGCCGATACGAAAGTGCGCGACTGCATGGTGCCGCGCACGGAGATATATGCCGTTGAGGATACCTGTTCGAAAGATGATCTGATGTCGCAGTTTGTGGAGAGCGGAAAATCGAAACTCCTTGTGTATCACGAAGATATCGACCACATAATAGGCTATATCCATTCGTCTGAAATGTTCAGAAGTCCCGACCGTTGGCTCGACAATATCCAGACGATGCCCTATGTTCCCGAAACAATGATGGCAAGCAAGATGATGCATATTTTCCTTCAACAGAAGAAATCGCTTGGCGTGGTGATCGACGAATTCGGAGGAACAAGCGGCATCGTTTCATTGGAAGACATCGTGGAGGAGATTTTCGGCGAAATAGAAGATGAGCACGACAACAACCAATATACCGCAAAGAAGATAGGCGACAATGAGTACATCCTGTCGGCACGTCTTGAAACAGACAAGGTTAACGAGATGTTCTCCATCGGATTGCCAGAAAGCGAAGAGTATATGACCGTAGGCGGATTGATCTTGCACGAATATCAGAGCTTCCCCAAACTGAACGAAATAGTCAAGATTGGGCGCTTTGAGTTCAAAATCATCAAGAATACAATGACCAAAATTGAGCTTGTGAGGCTGAAAGTGGATGAATAAATCAACTTTTTGCAAGAAAGTTGCCGATAATTGTTATCTTTTTTGTAATTTTGTCGGCTGTTAGCGAACTTCGCCGATTTATCCCTCTTGAAAAGAGGGGTGCGGCGATGGCTGAAAAAGGAATAATTAATAAAAACAATAAAATAAAAAACAATGGCAGCAATTGGAAAAATTAGAAGTTGGGGACCGGTACTGGTGATAGTTATCGGTCTTGCTCTGTTCGCCTTCATCGCTGAGGAGTTGTTCCGTTCTTGCGATTCTCTCAAGAACCAGGAGCGCCAGCAGGTGGGCAAAATCTTAGGTAAAACCGTGGATGTTCAGGAATTCCAGAAACTCGTTGACGAGTATACTGACGTGCTGAAGCTGACACAGGGACGTGAAAACTTCTCAGAGGCAGAAAACAACCAGGTGAAAGACATGGTCTGGAACCAGTTGGTTCAGAACACTGTTATCGAGAATGAGGCAAAGAAACTGGGTATCACCGTGACCGACGAGGAGATTCAGAACATTCTGCAAGAGGGTACAAACCCCATGCTCATGCAGACTCCGTTTGTGAATCAGCAGACAGGACGCTTCGATGTGAACGCTTTGAAGAAGTTCCTCACCGAGTATAAAACCGTAAGGCAGCAGAATCCGCAGCTGGCAGAACAGTATAGCAGCATGTATCATTTCTGGACATTTGTCGAAAAGAACCTGCGCCAGCAGACTCTCAGCCAGAAATATCAGACTCTGCTCGGTTCTTGCTTCCTTTCCAACCCGATAGAGGCTAAGTTGGCATTCGAAGATGAGAATCAGGAGAGCAGCGTGAAGCTTGCCACTGTTGCCTATTCTACCATCAACGACAACAAGGTGGAGGTTAGCGAGGCTGACCTGAAGGCAAAGTACGACGAAATGAAAGACCGTTTCAAGCAGCTTGAGGAGACACGCGACATCAAGTATGTTGACTTGCAAGTAGAGGCTTCACCAGCCGACCGTGCTGCCTTGAACACCAGTATTGCTGATTTCGCTTCTCAGCTGGCTGTTGCGGCAGATCCTTCAGAGGTGGTTCGCAAGAGCTCTTCATCAGTAAGCTATTTAGGAATTCCTCAGACCAAGGACGCTTTCCCATCAGACATAGCCAACCGTCTTGACTCTGTAGCAGTGGGAACTACCACGGCAGTTGTTGAAAACAAGCAAGACAATACGCTGAACGTGATCCGACTGATGTCGAAGCAGCAGATGGCCGACTCAATCCAGTTCCGTGCCATCCAAGTGGTGAAGGAAGACGCTGCCGCATCACAGAAGGCTGCCGACAGCATCTATACTGCACTGCAGGCAGGAGGCGATTTCGAGACCATCGCCAAGAAATACGGCCAGACAGGAGAGAAGAACTGGTTGACAAGTGCTCAGTATCAGAACTCCGCTTCCATGGACAAGGACACACGTGCTTATATCCAGACGCTCAACAACGCAGCTCTCAATGCCACAACCAACCTTGCCATGACCAACGGCAACATCATTATTCAGGTGACCGACCGTCGCGCCATGACAACCAAGTATCTGGCAGCTGTCATCAAGAAGAGCATAGACTTCTCTAAGGATACGTATAATGCAGCATACAATCAGTTCTCACAGTTCGTTAGCGAGAGCCAGTCTATCGACGAGATCATCAAGAATGCAGCAAAATATGGTTACAAGGTTCAGGAGCGTGAGGGTGTTCGCAATTCTGAGCACTACATCGCCAACATCACCGCCACACGCGATGCAATGAAGTGGCTGTTCGAAGCCAAGCAGGGCAGTGTTTCACCGCTCTATGAGTGCGGAAACAACGACCATCTGCTCGTTGTGGGACTTACAAAGATTAACGAGAAGGGCTTCCTTGGTCTTGACAACTCACAGGTTAACGCCTTTGTGAAGAGTCTTGTGGTGAACGAGAAGAAGGCCGCTCAGATTATCGACAATCTCAAAGGTGTGAAATCAATTGCCGACGCTCAGAAGAAGGGCGCAAAGGTGGCTGATGTGAACCAGATTACTTTCGGTGCTCCTGTATTTGTTCAGGAAACCGGTGCCAGCGAACCTGCACTGAGCGGTGCCGTTGCTGCTACTGCCAAGGGCAAGTTCTGTGCTGCCCCGGTGAAGGGTAATGCCGGAGTCTATATGTTCCAGGTGGTTGACAAGACCAACCGCGACGTGAAGTTCGACCAGAAGACATACGAAGACCGCCTCAAGCAGAAGGCAATGCAGTATGCATCCAACTTCATGCAGGAGCTTTATGCCAAGGCTCACGTAACCGACAAGCGTTACCTGTTCTTCTAAAGCATCGTCTTTGAATTGAGATAGAAGGTCTGGCTCCTTGAGCCGGGCCTTTTTTCGTTCATACGCGTTGTCATTCCTATTACACAACCGCCACCCTATGTGAAAAATGACATTGTTGTGTATCTTTGTATAAACCATTGAGCATCAGCGGATTATTTGAATCCATGTGTTACCCGCTGCGTTACCTGCTGCGTTACTTGCTGCGTAACTTGCAGCATTGTCAACTGAGTGATGTTATGAACTTACAATCGCTGGTTATGTAGTTATTGTAGTTAAAGAAGTGAGGGAGTTAAGCCTTAAGCAAAGAGAATAATGACAAAGTCGCACAGTTGGTAACGCAGCAGGTAACGCAGCGGGTAACGCAGAGATTTCAGTAATCCACTGATGCTCAGTGGCTTATGTGCAGTGACGGAAAAACTCTTTTTTGCGCGTAGGAGGGCGATGAATGATGCCGAGCATTGATCTTTTATTTTGAAAACCTGTGGCTTCGTCCATCAGAATCTTTGGTTTTATTCTTCAAGACCTATGTTTTTATTCTTCAAAACCTATAGTTTTGGTCTTTAAAAGCTATGTTTTGGGGCATTAAAACCTATGCTCTTGGTCATTAAAACCTATGCTTTTTGAGCAGGAGAACGATTTTTCGCACGAAAAGGGCGATGCTCCATGTGGCGTCGTTGCCCATAATGAATCTTACAAGCCTGATTCTGAACGACGGGGCTACTGCCCATGCCTTTTGAAAGCGGTGGGTTTCATCGCGCAGCAGCTTGTCTTTCGCCCTGAAAGCAAACATGCAGAGGGCGAAGAGCCGCCTTTCGAAATAGTCTTTCGTGTTGTCGTTCTCAATGTTGTAGTGCTTCGAGAGGTAGCAACTCAGGTCTGTTGTCTGTGCCACGAAGCGGTATTGCCTCTGGTTGCTTGCCTGGTTGGATACCGATTCGTGTCCCACGCTGTAGTTCAAGGTGATGTCCGGAATGTAGGCGATGTTCCCTTTTCGGGCAAGCATGAACGCTATTTGCAGGTCTTCGCATCCAAAGTCCTTGTTCCTGAACAGGAAAGTGTCTTCATGATAGGCCTCCATGATGGCGTCGGCACGGTAGAGCGAAGTGCACAAATGGATGATGGGGCGGTCGGTCTGGCAGATAATCGCCTCCAGCATCTCTTTTCCGTTGGTTACGGGAGCATCAAACCGCTGCCTGCCTGAATCGTGTGTCGTGCCGTCTGTTGAATCAACGAATCTCCAGTTGGTGTGAACCAAGGTGACGGATGTATCCTTTTCCATCACACATAAAGCCTTTTCCAGTTTTCGGTCGTCTGTCCAGTAGTCGTCTCCGGCACAGTCGGCAATATATTTTCCCTTGCATGCCAGCAAGCAATCGAAGTAGTTGTCGATGATTCCTTTGTTTGTATCGTTGCTGATTAGGCGGAAAGAGAAGCCTTTCTGGCTTCCGTTGCGTTCCGTTTCTTGGATGTATTCCTGGATAATCGCTTTTGTGTTGTCGGTGGAGCAGTCTTCTCCTATCACGATTTCCACCGGAAGGTGGCACTTTTGCATCGTGATGGAGTCAAGCGTGCGCTTAATCGTTTTTTCCTGATTGTAGGTAATGACGATAACTGAGATGATGTTTTCTCTCTGACTGTCCGGCATCGTGGTCCTATATCTATGATCGTGATCCTGTGTATATATAATATAATAAGGTGTAAGCTATTGGAATCTCAGTGCCATCATCATCAGCTTTCTTCCCGTCTTATATCTTGTAATCTTGCTGAACAGCCGATACTTGGGTGTATAGTCGCGGTCGGGCAGGGGGAATAGTCCTCTTTTGTGGAGCCTTTCGAGCCTTTCTTCCAGTTCTTTGCTCGAATGGGTGAACCGGATGATGTTGTAGATGTAGTCCATAGATAGCTGTGCCACGCGCCGTTCCAGTGCAGTGCGCTCATTGGAAGGCAGCACAGCGGCGAGATGATCCAGATAGAGCAGCACGTGTTCTGAGTCGTCGAGCCGTTTGTTGATAGCCACCTCGCCCGTTTTGTTGGAAACCGAGTTTGGATTGTCGCGATAGAAATAGGCAATGGTGTCGGTATGGTATAGCTGTTCCGCCCTGAGGATGAGCTGCGGCGTGAATTTCTCGTCCTCGCCGTATTCTATTCCGGCAGTGAAGCGCAGGTCGATCAGTATTTTTCGGCTGAAAATATATCCGCATGCAGATGCCCTCAGGTTGTGATGTCGCATGTATGAAGCTCCGCTGAGGGGGCCTTCGAACAGGTTTGGAGAGTCAACGTCGGTTTCTTCTTTGGTTGAATTGAACACGATAATGTCCGGATGGTGCTCTCTAACCATGTTCAGACAGTGGTTATACCCGGCAGCCAGCAGGCAGTCGTCGGAATCCACGAACTGAATATATGAGCCGTTGCTCACCTGAATGCCCATGTTGCGGGCCTCGCTCACTCCGCGGTTGTTCTGTCTGAGATAGATCAGCTGGTCGCGGTATTCAGTGATTTCGTTCAGTGGGCAGATGTCTGAGCCGTCGTCGATGAGGATAATCTCCCGTTCCTCGTCATTCAGCGAAAGCTGGAAGATGCTGTCGATGCATTCGCGCAACATCTGGATGGGTTCGTTGTAATAGGTGATTACAAAGCTAACCAGTGGTTTGTTCATGTTTTCTTGATATGCCATAGCGTATATCCATACTCGATATTTCTGCAAAGATACACAAAAAGTATTTGTTATCAAAATAATCACCTTCAAATGTCGGTTTTTTATAATAAAATCCATCTTCATGCGTTATTTAAACAATAAATGAGGAATACAGAAGACAGTAGCTATCGCAATATTCTCAAGTACACGAGCTTGTTTGGAAGCATTCAGTTTTTCAACATACTGATTGCTTTGGTGAGAAACAAGTTGGTGGCATTGATTCTTGGCCCTCAGGGAATGGGTCTCAACTCGCTGTTCAACAGCACCGTGCAGCTGCTTTCCAGTTCTTCAAACATGGGGTTGGACACCAGTGCAGTGCGCCGTCTCTCAGAGATCTACGATGATGGCTATGAGCAGCAGCTGCGTCACCGCATCATGGTGATTCGCTCTTGGACCCTGATAACGGCGAGTGCCGGCATGCTGCTGTGCCTGTTGTTGAGCAGCTACCTGAGCCGCATCACTTTCTCATGGGGCAACCACACGCTCCATTTTGCGTTGCTGTCGCCCGCCGTTGCCATGCTGACCATCACGGGGAGTGAGTCTGCCATATTGAAATCACTCCGCCAGCTGTCAGCCCTTGCCAAAATATCAATCATCAACGTGATATTGGCATTGTTGCTCACCACGCCTATCCTTTATTTCTATGGTCAGAAAGGCATCGTTCCGTCAATATTGATCATCTCTTTCACACAGATGGTGCTCACGTGCCGGCAATCCTATCGGCTGAGTCCGTTGCGCCTTTCGTTCAACAAGCACGTTCTCTCGCAGGGTTCCGACATGTTGAAGCTTGGCATTTCTTTTGTCTTGGCAGGAGTATTTGCGGCAGGAGCCGACTTCGCCATCCGTTCCATATTGAACAATCTGGCAGAACTCGGTGTGGTGGGATTGTATAATGCAGGCTTTATGATGACTACCACATACGCGGGGATGGTGTTCAGTTCGATGACCACCGATTTCTTTCCGCGCCTTTCAGCCGTTAACAGGGATGTGAAGGCAAGCAATCTGTTGATCAACAGGCAGATCATCGTGTCACTCATCATGATTGCCCCCATGCTGATAGCCTTTGTCGTGGGTGTTCCAGTGATTGTTCCGCTCCTCTATAGTGAACAGTTCATGCCCGTGGTTCCCATGATTCAGATCACCGTACTGGCAATGTTCCTGCGCGCGATGAAGCTTCCCGTGGGCTATCTCACACTCGCCAAGGGCATGTCGCGCGATTATTTCCTGTTAGAAGCCTATAGCGCCGTCGTCATGGTGGCTGCCGTTATCGGCGGTTTCCTGAAATGGGGACTCTTGGGAACGGGTGTCGGACTCCTGATAACAGGCGTAATCGACTTTTTCGTCATCAATATCTATGCGCGAATCCGTTTCGGCTATCGCGTTTCTTCTATTGTCATCCAATTGGGATTCATACAATTCCTGCTCTTGCTCGCCACTTACATGATTTCACTCAACACTTCCGGCGCCGCCTATTGGCTGACAGGAATCGTGATGACACTATGCAGCGCCGCCATTTCTCTCTATTATTACAACAAGCGAGATTGACTGTAGTTTCAGCAAATCACCATCCAGAATTGCTTGTAGATTCACATAAAAACCGAAAAATCTTGTTCGTATCAGTTTTTATTTGTATCTTTGCCATCACATATTTTAGAATAGAGAAAGGGGATTTATGACATTGATCATCGTTGCAATATGGATTGCAGGGCTTGTGATGATTGCCACCGGCAACATAACGAAGATAAACCGCGCCGCTACTGCCATCTTTGCGGGAACGGTTGGATGGGTTTTGTATATCTGCTATGGCACAGACTTCGTGATGAGCCAGCATCCCACAGAGTATACCGACTTCCTTGGCGGGGCGAATCCCACGAGTATCGCCGTCAAGGAATACATTGCACAGAACGTATTCCTGAAATTTGTGGGCAGGGGAGCCGAGCTGGTCATCTTCCTTTTGGCAACGATGACCATCGTGGAGATACTCAACAACAACGGCTGTTTCGACTTTTTCAAGGAAATGCTCAAGACCCGCAAGAGCAAAAAGCTGCTGTGGGTGATGACACTTCTCACTTTTGTGGTCTCAGCCAATCTTGATAACCTCACCGTAACCACCATGATGCTCGTGCTGATGCACGAATTGATACCCAGCCGCCGCCAACGGATGATCTACGGATCTGCCATCGTGGTGGCCGCCAACTGCGGAGGTGCGCTCACGGTGATTGGTGATCCCATCGGATTATTCCTGTGGAACAACGGCTCCGTGTCAGCTACCAGCTTCTCGCTTTCACTTGCCGTGCCGTGCCTGCTGGCATATCTGCTTCCCACATGGTGGCTATCGCGCATGTTGCCCGAACATATCGACTCGCAATGGACATCGATGCCCTATCGGGGAGATGACACCAACCTCAAGGTTTGGCAGCGATTGGTGATGCTGATTGTGGGTATCGGCGGTCTGTGGTTCATTCCTTCGTTCCACGCCATCACCCGTCTGAGCCCGTTCCTTGGTGCCTTGTGCGTGCTTTCCGTGCTGTGGATAGTCAACGAAATCATGAACCGCAAGCTCATGAACGTGGATCAGATGATTCAGCGCCGCACGCCGCGCGTCCTGCAATATGGCATTTTGCAGCTGATGCTCTATGTGATGGGCATCATCCTCGCCATCGGCGTGGTGATGGAAACAGGGTTCGTGTCGTGGCTTTCTGCCCAGTGCCACCACTATATCGGCAATATATGGATCATGGGAGCCGTTGCCGGATTGTTCAGTTCTGTGGTCGACACGTTTGCCACCGGCGTATCCTTCTTCGCCTTGGAAAATGGGCTGCCCGAAAACGATATGTATTACAAGATCATAGCCTATAGCTGCGCCATGGGAGGCAACGTCTTGCTGGTGGGCAGCGTGAGTGGTCTGGCGCTGATGAAGATGGAACACATCCACGTGGGGTGGTTTTTCAAGAACGTGGGATGGGTTATTATGTTGTCGTGGGTGCTCGGCATGATCGCCTTGTGGCTGCTCTGACAGTGAGAAAAACGGAAAACGAATGAAAACCAAATAATATTTTTTCAATTATGGCAAGGATTAAGACAATAGGCGTGCTTACGTCTGGCGGCGATGCACCGGGTATGAATGCGGCGATTCGCGCCGTTACGCGCGCCGGTATCTACAATGGTTTCAAGATCAAAGGCATCTACCGTGGCTGGGACGGGCTCATCAACGGTGAGATAAAAGACTTCACGACAGAGAATGTGAGTGGTATCATCAACATGGGAGGCACGATATTGAAGACCGCGCGCAGCAAGGAGTTCATGACCGAAGAGGGTAGGCGGAAGGCATACGATACCATGCAGCGTGAAGGAATCGATGCGCTTGTGGTGATTGGCGGCAACGGTTCGCTCACGGGAGCGCGCATTTTTGCCGACGAATATGATGTATGCTGTATCGGACTGCCCGGTACGATCGACAACGACCTGTATGGAACCGATTCCACAATTGGCTACGACACCACCATGAACACCATCATGGAGTGCGTGGACCGCATACGCGACACGGCGCAAAGCCATGAACGCATCTTCTTTGTGGAGGTGATGGGGCGCGATGCAGGCTTTCTGGCACAGAACAGCGCCATTGCCAGCGGTGCCGAAGCTGCCATTATTCCCGAAGGCTCCACCGATGTCGACCAGCTGGCACGCTTTATGGAGCGCGGAATCCGTAAGTCTAAGAAGAGCTGCATTGTGATTGTGTCGGAGAGTCCTAAGTGTGGAGCCATGCATTATGCAGAGCGTGTGCGCAAGGAGTTCCCTGATTACGATGTGAGAGTGTCTATATTGGGTCACTTGCAGCGCGGCGGGCGCCCCACAGCCCACGATCGCATCCTGGCAGGACGGTGTGGCGTGGGCGCAATAGAGGCGATTATGCAGGGTCAGCGCAATGTGATGATCGGCATCCGCTACAATGAAGTGGTCTATGTTCCGTTCAGCGATGCCATCAGAAGTGACAAGCCCTTCGACAAGAAATTAATCAAGGTGCTTGACGAGCTGAGCATTTAGGGCGGCATGCCGATTTTCCGTAAAAGTGAGACATTGTATCTAAATTTCGTAATAAACTATAAAATGTTTGCAATTCTCATGTAATTACCTTATATTTGCAAAGGTAAAAAGAAGGCCGACCTATCGTCAGGCGAATGAGAACCTATCATTAATTACATACAAAAATACAAAGCATTATGAAGAAAAAGTTTATTTGCGCCGTTTGTGGATATATCTATGAAGGCGATGCAGCACCCGAGAAGTGCCCAATCTGTAAGGCTCCGGCTTCAAAGTTCTCTGAACTGAAGGAAGACGGTGAGGTTACGTATGCCACCGAGCACCGTATCGGCGACGGAAAACCCCAAGGAGTGAGCGAAGAAATGATCAACGACCTGCGCAATCACTTCAATGGTGAGTGCGGAGAAGTGGGTATGTATCTCGCAATGGCACGCCAGGCCGACCGCGAAGGCTATCCTGAGATTGCCGAAGCCTTTAAGCGCTATGCCTTCGAAGAGGCCGATCATGCCAGCCGTTTCGCAGAACTGCTGGGCGAATGCGTGTGGGATACGAAGACCAATCTTGAGAAGCGCGCCGCTGCCGAGGCAGGTGCTTGCGAAGATAAGTTCCGTATTGCCAAGAATGCAAAGGCTGCCGGCTTCGATGCTATTCATGATACGGTTCATGAAATGGCAAAAGATGAGGCTCGTCACGGTGCAGGCTTCGCCGGTTTACTGAAGCGTTATTTCGGGAAATAACAGGTAATCGAAGGGGATTCTCATAGGATTCCCTTCTTCAATCTGATTGATTATACGGGATCTATTATATGATTTCCGCCTTCAATCTGATTGATTGCACGGAATCTATTTATGATTCCTACCTTCAATACGACTGACTGCACGGGATCTTCTGCACCATTGCGAGAGGATTCCGTGCATTTTCTTTTTGAACAAAGCAATAAAACGCCCATGCGACGCATCATTTTCTTCCTGCTTTCCATCCCTCTGTGTCTGTCGGCACAGCCTCAGTTGCATGGGATTACCAAGCAACGCCATTTCAAAACCGATGTTCCCCCCGGCAATTATAGCGGTATTGCATATTTGGGCGACAGTCTCTATGCCGTTGTCAGCGATAAATCACCGCAGGATGGGTTCTTTCTGTTTCGACTTCATATCAATCTGAAGAGCGGAAAGCTGCATCGTGTGGACAATCTGGGATTCTTTGGGAGTGGCAGAGATGGTCGCGATGCTGAGGGAATAGCCTATTTCCCCGGCAGGAGGACCCTTCTCGTTTGCGGAGAAAAGGACAACCGCATTTTGGAACATACCCTTTCCGGACAACATACCGGCAGAGAGGTTGCCCTTCCGCCCGTTTTCAGCGGCACGCGGAGTAATTGCGGGTTAGAGTCGATTACCTTCCAACCTGCCGATACCACATTTTGGGTGACCACGGAAGCAACCTTGAAGGCTGACGGGGATATTTCTGCCCCGAATCATCCTGTGAAAAACCGCCTGCGCCTGTTGGCTATTGACTCGCTGTTGCGGCCGAAAGCGCAGTATGCCTATCAGATGGATGCCCCCAAAGCCCACCGAAAGGCGGCGCGATATGCCATGGGCGTGAGCGAGTTGCTTGCGCTTCCCGATGGTTATTTGCTCGTGTTAGAGCGCGAGGTGTATGTTCCGAAAAAGAAATTGGGGGCATTTGCCCGTTGCAAACTGTATGTTGTGAATCCTTCTGAAGGCGAACCGATAGACGAAAATGAGCCACTTTCGGATGCATCGCCGTATCTTCAGAAGACCTTATTCTGCGAATGGCGCACCCGTCTGACACTTCTCGGGCGGAAATTTGCCAATTATGAGGGTATGTGCCTTGGGCCGCGGCTCGAAAACGGAGCACACGCCATCGTATTGATGAGCGATTCTCAGAATCAATACCATGGCGTGTTGCGCGACTGGTTCAAAATTCTTGTGGTGCAATAGTGCCTGCAATCCAATCCTTTAATGCCTGTATTCCAATTCGTTAAAGCTTGGAATTCTGTCCGTTAATGCCAGCGATTCAATCCGTAAATGACTGCAATCCATTGCGAAAATGCCTGCAAATCAATCCGTCAACGAATGATTACGGGGTTTTCAAGTTCCTTTTTCCATGCTGTGAGATGTGCATACCATTCGGCAGAAGTATGGAAACCGAAGTCTTCGTTGTCGCTGCAGAACGTGATGTCGTAGTGCAGACTGGTGTCGGGCGTACTGACCACAAATCCATAGTTGTCTTTGTCGGCAGGCATTTCGCTCACGATGTGCTTCGCGGGGATACATATTCCCAGTCCAACAGTCTCTCGTTTATGCCCTGCACTGTCTTTTTCCGATACCGGCCAGTCGGTTCCCCAGCATCCTCTCAAGCCTTTCTTGTCGGAGAATTCTGTGGAATTCTTCACGTTGATGATGCCTGTTGCGAACTGATGTCCTGTCGCTGGCTTGTTGAAAGTGATGTCAACCTGGCAGTCGCGATGACCTGCAAAGAGCGTATAGCGCGTTGTCATCTTGATTCTTGGTGCATTGTTGTGCTTCCAACCGTCGTCAACCACTTCCACAACCGTGCGCAGCGGGCCTCGGGCGATAATCTTTTGCGTGCGGTGATCCACGTCTTCCAGCATGGTGGGTTGGGTTCCGTTCCATCCGCGCAGCGTTCCCACGCCGAAAGTAGACCCTACCCAGAGCACGTCGTCGCCGAAACCGGCATCTTTTTGCTGCTGATCGGGGTAGAACTGCGTCTGTTTCAGCTCCAGTCCCTGATGGTATTTGCCGTAGATATCCACCGTTTGGCGGTGGTCGAAGTAGATTCTGTAGGCCACTTTCTCGCTTTCGAAGGCAGCTCCGTGGTGATGGATCATCCAATAGGCATTTGTTCCGTTCTCCACGGTGAGTTGTGAGATATACAAATCTTGTTTGTTGCTCTCCTTAACCTTCTTGTTGCTCAGCATCATCTCCACATACACCTGCGGTTTGTAGGCTCTTGGCTCGCCTTCGGGCAATAACTCGATGCTGAATGCCTTCTTTTCCTTTTTCGCTAAGTCGGTGATGAAGCACAGTTCGTCATATTCTCCGTCGCCGTTCATATCGTCTAATTGGCAGGGAACCTCTTTTCCCTCGCAAGTAACTAATGCCGATTTCACGCAAAAGCCATATTTATCGACGGGAATCACCACCGGCGCCGCCTCCCTTGCCGTTTTCAGCGGGTTGCTCACGGTTATCTGGATGGTTTTCTGGGCATTTGCAGTGAGGGCAAATGCAAAGAGCAGCATGTTTGTAAGTAGTTGTTTCATTGGTCAAAATTTTGTTATGATAATGCGATTCCTTGAAAGTATTCTGTTGCAAATATACTTCAAAACTAATATTTGTTTAATTTTTTTAGCTTAAAATTTGCATAATACAATATTTTTTAGTAATTTTGTGGCGTTATTTTAGCTTTTTTGGCAAATAAGTGGGTAGAATATACGTTTTGATACTTTCCTTATTGTTGTCTCTTTCTGCATGTGAATTCAAGTTCAGAACCGACAACGACGACGCTGTTAAGCCTATTGAGGTGCAGCGTTACGACCGTTTGGAGAGCATCTATCTAACCACCGGCGATTTCTCAGCACTGCAGCAGATGGAAACTGGCTATCCAATGGAAACGCGAACATTGATAGAAAACATCCTGAAAATAGGCTCAGTGAACGATGATGAGATCAATAACAAGTTCCTTGCATTCTTTCAAGAC
The DNA here is from genome assembly GCA_017471245.1 of Prevotella sp. GTDB lineage: Bacteria > Bacteroidota > Bacteroidia > Bacteroidales > Bacteroidaceae > Prevotella. The sequence continues at coordinate 37,311 of JAFUVB010000030.1, read as the reverse complement.
ACCACTTTACAGGTGATTATCAGCGACGTTAGCGCGCAATATGCCGATATGGATGACATTAACGAACAGCTGAACACCGCATTCCGCAAGCTCACATATTATGTTCCGGGGCTGCCTGTGCCGCATTTCTATGCCCAGATCAGCGCTCTCGACCAGAGCATCGTGGTGGGCGACGACCGCGTAGGTATCTCCCTTGACAAGTATTTGGGTGAAGACTATCCCGTTTACAAGCGCTTTTATTCCGATTCACAGCGCGCCACGATGAAGCGGAGTTATATTGTGCCAGACTGTCTTTGCTTCTATCTCATCAGCCTTTATCCGCTTCGCGACTTCGATACCCGCAGTCAGAAGGAGCGCGATGCCCATGTCGGCAAGATATTATGGGTGTGCAATCAGGTGATGGGCAGCAAATTCTTTAAGACAAAGAACGTGGAATCGACTGCCCGATATATGAAAAAGAATCCCCATGTGACCATCGAGGGACTGCTGAAAATGAGCGACAGCAGCGAGTTGATGGAGTATTGAAAATACAGGAAAACACATCCCACTTTTCAAAACCTATGCTTTCACGTCGCAAAACCTATGGTTTTGCCCCGCGAAACCTATGCTTTTGAGTGCCGAAACCATAGGTTTTGAAGCCTGAAACCATAGGTTTTGCGACGTGAAACCATAGGTTTTGTAAAACGATAGTCAAAAAACGGCTTTCGGGATGCTATTTTTCGCCTTGTGCAGGCTGTGGTGTGAAGGCTCCGTCGGGGTGTCTTGCCCCCTGAAAGATATTGTTTTGGCGGAGATAATTGTTCAGCTTGTCTGCAAACTCATGGTTTTTCATCCCCCATTTGGGGGCTATGAGCATGTGGGAGGGGCTTTGCGAGGTGAAACGATCTAAAACAATGTCTTTTCGGAGCAGTTGTATGTAGTTGGAAATCAGATGAATATACTCGTCAACTGAATAAAGGTGGAAGGGGCTGTTCAGGTATTCCTCGGCCAAAGCTGTGCCTTTGATGATCTGCAGCTGATGAATCTTCAGGATGTTCAGTGGCAATGAGGAGATGAGAGATGCCTGGCGCAGGCTCTCTTCTGCGCTTTCGCCCGGCAATCCCACAATAACGTGGCCGCCGGTGATGATGCCAAGGGCGGCGGTTTCTTCGACGGCGCGCTGCGAACAGGCAAAATCGTGTCCGCGGTTGATGCGTAGGAGCGTGGCGTCGTTGGCGCTCTCGATGCCGTATTCCACAATGACGGTGGCGTGCCGGCTTAGCTGTTCGAGGTAGAGAAGCAGTTCCTTCGACACGCAATCGGGCCGTGTGCCGATCACGATTCCCACCACATCGCGGGCAGAAAGTGCCTGTTCATACATCGGTTTCAGCCGGTCGAGCGGGGCATAGGTATTGGTGAAGGCCTGAAAATAGGCAAGATACTTCATGTCGGGATATTTCCGGGCGAAGAACTTCTTGCCTGCCTCAAGCTGCGAAGTGATGCGCTGCGGCGTGAGAGCACCGTGGCTGTCGTCGGTTTCTGCCGAAAGATACGAGGGATTGAACGACCGGTTGTCGCAAAAGGTGCATCCCCCGAGGGCGATACGTCCGTCGCGGTTGGGACAAGAGAACCCTGCGTCCACCGAAATCTTCTGTATGCGGAAGGGAAAGCGCCGCCTTGCCCATGTGCCAAAATCGTTATAGTGCATTAACCTCTTTTATATTATTATCGTTGCAAATATACACAATTTTTCGTAACTTTGCAAACTGAATAGACAAAACCAAGTGGAAACAAAGCGTATACCATGGACAGACATCAGATAACCATGACTGTTTGTTGGAAAAAATAGCAATAAGAAAATGAAAAAAATCATTCTCATTGGGGCGGCATTGCTGATAGGCGCCGCCAGTATGATGGCTTCAGAAGGCATTCAGCTGAAGCAAGTGGTCGACGGAACTTACAGCGCGGAGATGCTACGCACAGTTACGCCGCTGGCTGACGGCGAAAGCTATGCCCAGATCAGCAGTAACAGAAAGCAGATTGTGGCTTATTCGTATAAGACAGGTAAGCAAACGGACGTGCTCTTCGACGTGAACGACACGAAAGGGCAGACCATTGCTGCCTTCGATGACTATATCTTGAGTCCCGACGGCAAGAAAATGCTCATCCAAACCCATACTAACCGCATATACCGGCGCTCGTTCACGGCCGAATACTATATCTATAACATCGCCACCAAGCTGTTGGAGCGCCTCTCCGACGGCGGTCCGCAGCAGACTCCCGTATGGAGCAACGACGGATTGCAGGTGGCTTTCGTGCGCAACAACAACATTTTCCTTGTGAAATTGCTGTATGACAACGCTGAAAGTCAGGTGACAAAGGACGGCAAATGGAATGAAATCATCAACGGAATACCCGATTGGGTCTACGAAGAAGAGTTCGGTTTCAACTCGGCAATGACGTTCAATGCCGACGGAACGATGATTTGCTGGATCCGTTTCGACGAGTCGCAGGTGAAGGAATACCCCCTGCAGATGTTCAAAGGCACCTATCCCGAGATGAAAGACAATGCCACCTATCCCGGAGCCTATTCTTACAAGTATCCGAAAGCAGGCGAAGTGAACTCGAAAGTGAGCGTTCTGAGCTATGATATCAAGAGTCATCAGACGCGCGCGCTGCAGATTCCCCTCGACCATGATGGCTATATCCCGCGCATCAAGGCAACCCGAGATGCCGAAAAGATGATCGTCTACACAATGAACCGCCATCAGGACGTGCTGAATATCTACAGCGTGAACCCCCGAAGCACCGTTTCGCAGCTGCTGATCAAGGAAAATGTAGACAAGTATGTGAAGGAAGAGGCGATGTCGAAGATACAGATTACCGACAACAACCTGCTGTTGCCGAGCGACCGTGATGGCCACATGCGCCTCTATCTGTATAATCTGAACGGCCAGCTGCTGAAGAAATTCAATACCGCAGAGGGAGAAGTGACCGACGTTTACGGCTATGACGAGGCCACGGGGAATGTTTATTATCAGTCAGCAGGCAAGAATCCGCTCAACCGCGAGGTGTATGTGACGCTGAAAAACGGCAAGACGCAGCTGCTCACACCGAAATCCGGATGGAATTCAGCTATCTTCAGCAAGGGCTATCGCTATTTCGTGAACCAGTGGAGCGACTGCAATACGCCCTATGAGTTCACCACTTGCAGCAACATGGGTAAGGTCTTGGCAACGCTGGTCGACAATCAGAAGCTCAAACAGAGGCTGTCGGGCTTGCAGTTACCCAAGAAAGAGTTCTTCGTGTTTACCACTTCCGAGGGCGTGAAGCTGAACGGCGTGATGATCAAACCAGCCGATTTCAATGCCTCGAAGCAATATCCCGTGGTGATGTGGCAGTATAGCGGTCCTGGAAGTCAGCAGGTTACGAATGCCTGGTCGATGGGTTCCATGGGCAGCGGCGCACTTTATGATGCCTATCTCACACAATCGGGGTTCATCGTTGTGTGTGTCGACGGGCGCGGAACCGGCGGTCGCGGGGCTGATTTTGAGAAATGCACCTACATGAAACTGGGCGAACTGGAGGCGAAAGATCAGGTGGAGACGGCGATTTATTTAGGCAACCTTCCCTATGTTGACAAGAACAACATCGGAATATGGGGCTGGAGCTACGGCGGATTTAACACGCTGATGAGCATGAGCGAAGGAAGGCCGGTGTTTAAGGCAGGTGTTGCCGTGGCACCTCCCACTGATTGGCGTTTCTATGATTCGGTTTACACTGAGCGATACATGCGTACGCCGCAGGAAAATGCCATCGGCTACGACATCAATCCTATCAACAGGGCTGCCCAAATGAGTGGCGTGCTGCTCATCTGCCATGGTCTTGCCGACGATAATGTGCATCCGCAGAACACGTTTGAATATACCGAGGCACTGGTTCAGGCAGACAAGGATTTCAAGATGAATGTGTATACCAACCGCAATCATAGCATCTATGGCGGCAATACCCGCAATCACCTGCTCCGGCAGATAGCAGAACACTTTGTGAAGAATTTAAAATAAACATACTACTATGAACAAGTCAAGATGGATAATGGCACTGGTGGCATGCCTTATGATTGCCCCAGCCTTTGCCAAAGATGTCACTGTAACTGTGACAAACGAAGAGAAAGTGCAGCGTCAGGAAGTTGTTGAAATCGATCTCTATGCTGTTTACAAGTCGTTGGGAATCAATGTGGGAGAGCCAATCGTGGTGAAAAATGCTCTCGGACAGGAGGTTGCCTACCAGATTTCATACGACGGCAAGATACTGGTTGACGTGTCTGTGCGCCCGTGTGGTAATGCCGCGTTCACCGTTTCGGCAGGTAATCCGCGAGCCATGAAGACATTCGTCACCGGAAGAATGTATCCCGAGCGCGTGGATGACATCGCTTGGGAGAACGACAGGACTGCTTACAGAATCTACGGACCTGCGCTGCAGAAGAGTGGGGAGCGCGCTTTCGGCGTGGATGTATGGGTGAAGAACACGCCCGATCTTGAGGTTGAGAAGCGCTATGTGACCGAATTGTCGAACCATCATAAGATTGAAGCGCTGAAAAAAGCAAGAAAAAACGATGAGGCACTTGCCATGGAAGAGTCGACAACCTATCATTTCGACCACGGATACGGGCTTGACTGCTACAAGGTAGGTCCCTCTCTCGGCGGCGGTGCGCCCGCTTTGATGAGCGGCGACCAGCTGATTCTGCCTTACTGCTATAAGGATTACAAGATTCTGGACAATGGTCCGCTGCGCTTCACCGTGCAGGTTTCTTATCATCCAACTGCGATAAACGGTGATGAAAACGTGGTGGAGAACCGCATCATCAGCCTTGACAAAGGCTCAAACTTCAACAAATGCACCGTATGGTATGATGGTCTGACGAAGAAAACAGACCTTGCCATGGGTGTGGTGCTCCATCAGGAAGACATAGAGAGCATGGTTCTTGGCGATGATATGGTGCTTTATGCCGATCCAACCGACAATCCTGTAGCACAAAACTTCCAGATCTACGTCGGAGTGTTGTTCCCTAACGGCGTGAAAACCACCAAGGCACTGATGAACAAGCAGGTTTTGAACGGCATCGCAGGCCATGCCGTGGGCATAACATCCTGTCAGGCTGGCGAAAAATACACTTATTATTTCGGATCTGCATGGAGCAAGAACGATGTGCGCACAATGAATGAGTGGAAATTGCGTGCTGAAGAAACCCTGAACGCACTGCATACGCCAATGACAGTCAACATTCAATAAGGCGGAAATTTCGATAGTGCAAAACGAATGCTGCCATTCAGTGAGGTGACAACTGCGATAGTGCAAAACGAATGCTGCCATTCAGTGAGGTGACAACTGCGATAATGCAAAACGAATGCTGCCATTCAATGAGGCAGCGGCGGCAATCATGAAGATTTATCCTTATCTATTAACTATTATAATTATATGAAGAAACTTTTATTAGGTGATGAAGCAATCGCTCAGGGGGCTATTGATGCCGGCCTGAGTGGTGTGTATGCCTATCCAGGAACGCCATCGACGGAAATCACGGAGTATATCCAGGAGTCGCCATTGGCAAAGGAACGCAACATCCACCGCCGTTGGTCTACCAACGAAAAGACAGCTATGGAAGCTGCGCTCGGAATGTCTTTCATGGGCAAAAGAGCCCTTGTATGTATGAAGCATGTGGGTTTGAATGTATGCGCAGATCCCTTTGTGAATTCTGCCATGACAGGTACGAATGGCGGAATTGTTGTGTTAGTGGCCGACGATCCGTCGATGCACTCGTCACAAGATGAACAAGATTCACGCTTTTATGGCAAGTTTGCCATGATTCCAACATTCGAACCGAGCAGCCAGCAGGAAGCTTACGACATGATGGAAGTGGCTTACGACTTCTCGGAGAGCATCCATTTGCCGGTGCTGATGCGTGTAACCACTCGCATGGCTCACTCTCGTGCCGTTGTGGAAGTGAAGGAAGTTGCCCGTCAACAGAACGAAATGAACTACAATGCAGAGGCTTCGAGCTGGGTGCTTCTGCCTGCCAACGCACGCAAACGTAATGTTGTGGTCACCAGTCAGCAGGCTATGTTGGAGGAATGTGCCAAGAATAGCGCGTATAATCGGTATGAGGATGCCGACAATCACACCGTGGGCATCATCGCAAGTGGCATTGCTTACAACTATTTGCAGGAGTGTTTCCCCGACGGATGCCCCTATCCTGTGTTGAAAATCAGCCAGTATCCATTGCCGAAAGAGCTGGTTCGCAAGATGACGGAGGAATGCAATGAGGTGCTGATTGCCGAAGAAGGTCAGCCGTTTATTGAGGATATGGTGCGCGGCGTGATGCCTGGCAATGCCGTTATCCGTGGTCGCCTGACTGGAGAACTGCCTCGGACAGGCGAATTAAATCCTGATGCGCTGAAGAAGGCATTAGGAGTTGCCCTGTTAGAGAACCATGAACCATGTGAAGATATTGTGTCCCGTCCGCCGGCATTGTGCCAGGGATGCGGCCATCGCGATGTTTATTCTGCCTTGAATGAGGTGCTGAAGGAGTATGAAAACCCAAGGGTGTTCGGCGATATCGGCTGTTACACATTAGGATTCCTGCCTCCTTATCGCGCCATTCATTCATGTGTGGACATGGGAGCTTCAATAACGATGGCAAAAGGTGCCGCCGATGCCGGTCAATGGCCTGCTGTGGCTATTATTGGCGACTCTACTTTCACGCATTCGGGTATGACCGGGTTGCTGGATGCTATCAATGAGAATGCTGATATCACCGTTATTATCAGCGACAACCTGACTACTGCCATGACGGGCGGCCAAGATTCAGCCGGAACAAATAAGTTTGAGGCCATCTGCAGAGGCTTAGGCGTGCCGGAAGAACACCTGAAAGTGGTGGTTCCACTGCCTAAAAACATGCCGGAGATTACTCAGACCCTGCGTGATGAGATCAATTATCATGGTGTGAGCGTTATCATTCCGCGACGTGAGTGTATGCAAACATTGCAGCGTCATTTGAAACAAAAGAAAGCAAAGGAGGCACAGAAATGAAAACAGATATTATTTTGTGTGGAGTAGGGGGACAAGGAATCCTTTCCATAGCTACGATTATCGGCGAGGCAGCCATGAAAGAGAATCTCTATATCAAACAAGCTGAGGTTCACGGAATGTCTCAACGTGGTGGCGATGTGCAGAGCAATCTGCGTATTTCATCAGATCCGATTGCCAGCGACCTGATTCCGTTAGGTGGAGCCGATGTGATCATATCGATGGAACCTATGGAGGCATTGCGCTATTTGCCATATCTGAGCAAGAATGGATGGATCATTACCTCGAGTACACCATTTGTTAACATTCCTAATTATCCTGATATGGAGGTGATTAATGCCGATTTGGCGAAAGTGAAGAATGTCATCTCTTTGGATATAGAGAAGGCTGCAAAGGAGAATAGTGTGCCGCGCAGTGCAAATGTGATACTTTTGGGAGCTGCCCAAAAAGCTTTGGGAATAGAATATGGCAAGTTGGAAGATGCCATACGTCGTGTCTTCGGACGAAAGGGAGAAGCTGTCGTTGAAGCAAATATCAAGGCTTTGGCTATCGGTAAGGAGGCACAGAGATGAAACCGACACCTATTCAGAAAGAACTCATTGATGGAGCCATCCGCGATTTTGGCATTCAGGACTTTGCCAAGGCAACTATACGCGAGGTGAAGTCAATTGCTGCTTTTGCAGAAAAGGAATCCGGCGTGGAATTCATTAAAATGGAGATGGGTATACCTGGACTTCCTGCTGCCCAAGTGGGTGTTGACGCACAGGTGAAAGCATTGAATGAAGGGATAGCACATAGCTATCCCGACATTCAAGGTCTTCCTGCATTGAAGGAGGAGGCATCTCGCTTTGTGAAAGCTTTTATCGGTGTTGACATTTCTCCTGAAGGATGTGTTCCTGTTTGTGGCTCCATGCAAGGCACATTTGCATCTTTTCTGACATGTTCTCAGTGTGATCCGAAAAAAGACACCGTATTGTTTATTGATCCGGGATTCCCCGTCCAGAAAATGCAACTGCAGGTTCAGGGTGTGAAATACGAAACATTTGATGTTTACGATTTCCGTGGTGAAAAACTGGGACCTAAACTTGAAAGCTATCTTTCAAAAGGGAATATCTGCGCGATTGTATACAGTAATCCGAATAATCCCTCATGGATTTGTTTCAATGAGGAGGAATTGAAAGTCATCGGAGAACTGGCGAACCGTTATGATACTATTATTATGGAAGACTTGGCTTATTTTGCCATGGATTTCAGAAAGGATCTCAGCCAGCCATTCATGCCTCCATATCAGCCAACAGTAGCCCGTTACACTGATAATTATATCCTATTGATCAGCGGTTCCAAGGCTTTCAGCTATGCTGGTGAGCGAATCGGCGTTACGTGTATTGGTGACAAGCTGTTCCATCGCCATTACGATGCCTTGGCAAATCGCTATGAGGGCTTGCCTTTCGGGTTGGTTTTCTCAACGCGTATGCTCTATGCCCTGTCGTCAGGAACCAGTCACAGCGCTCAATATGCCATGGCTGCTATGCTGAAAGCTGCATCTGACGGCACGTACGATTTCCGAAAGGAAGTGAGTATATACGGTGAGCGTGCAGGAAAGCTAAAGGAAATCTTCCGCCGCCATCATTTCTATGTCGTCTATGACAAAGATTTGGATGAACCGATTGCGGATGGATTCTACTTTACTATTGGCTATCCTGGCATGACAAGCGGTGAACTTGCCCATGAACTGATGTATTATGGGGTGAGCGCAATATGCCTTATCACGACAGGTAGTCATCAGGAAGGTCTACGCGTTTGCACATCATTCATCAATGACAATCAATATTCTTTGCTCGATGAACGTATGGAAATCTTTGCGGAAAACAATCCTGTTTAAGGCTCAATGATACCTGCCTCAAGCCATTGCTTGGCCAGTTCTGTGGCATCAGCAAGGGCTGTTGCATCGTCAACATCATATTCGGCAGTGAGCAGTTTTGCAAGATCTTCCTCTGTGAAATTGTCTCGCTGCTGAATTTCTTTCCACAAATAGGCTGATGATTCATTCATACTGATGATACTGCTAAAGTCAATATTTTCTTTGCCTTCAGCCACAATAATCTGTTCTCCGCAAACGGTTCTGAGATTAAACCCTATTTTTGCTTTCATATTCTTGTTGTTTATTATTATATCGGTTTGAAAAAACGTAACCAAATCCTTCGGTAAAAGGCAAGCAGATAGCGGCGTACGGGAAATAGCCTTGTCCAAAACCATGAATAGGTTTTCCATTTCCAGCCGTCAACAGCATCTAACCGGTCACGGTCTTTACGGTAGAAACCTTTCACACCTCCTTTTATGTCTTCTGGTCGGCAGCTTTCAGTTCCAATATTGCCGTCTCCCCTTAACACAACTCTTTTGTCGTTGATTGCAATAATTCGATGTAATACGAAATGACCCGGTTCAATCTCTGCCAATACAGGATCTCCCTTTTTTGGATTACGTGGTTTTATCAAGAGTGCTTTGTCTCTTCCGTCTTCCAAGAATGGGCGCATGCTGTAACCTTTGAGCCTCAAAGTCACAGTATGTCCTTCGTTCAGGAACTTTACAATTTCTGGTAGGAACTCAGAATTTGCAAACTGAATCTCGGTTATTTTGATATGGCTTGGTGACATACGATAGCAGCTTCTTTGTTGGGCAGACAATGGAGTATGTATAAACCAGTCGTCTCAACTATTTTTGTAACATTATTGCAGATGGCATCAAAGATGTCTTTGTCCCATCTCATGGATGAACAAGAAGGAAGAAGCGATGCAAATGCTTCTATTGGGGGAAGTTTTTCAACAGAGTTTTCTTTAGCCCGGTCTATTCGTGTGATAGCTCCCAACGGTGCTTTTACCTGACGATAGCAAGGAGTCTTTCCGCTCCATGGACTTCCATAGATAAATGGCTTGCCGTCAATAATACGTATGATGGGATTATCGTCGTTCATCAAGTCGCAATTGGGGATATGTCTCAGCCACATACTCACCTGTGTACTTTTGCCAGTACCACTTTTTGCGATAAATGCATATCCATATCCGTTGTGCCTAACCAAAGAAGCGTGGATAAGAACTGTCTGCCTCAAACTGCCTGCAAACGCGAAAATAAGCATAAGAGCATTGTTCAGACCGAAACAACGCATGTTGTAGTTGCCATTAAGTGCACACCGGCAGTCGCTGAAGTCTTTGTTTGCTTGCATCAGACAGCATTCGTATCCATTAATGTTCTTAATGATATACTGGTAACCACCATCTGGAAACCTGTCGACGATGGTTTCCCCGTTGCCCGTATCGAACTTTCCTATGTGCTCTTTCCCTTCTTTGGGGCGTGGCTTCAGTTCATCGTCAACGGTTATCTGGAAAAACAAATCATCATCGGTGCTTTCTTGCCTGAATGGTTCAAATGACGGAAGGAGTCTCATGTCGTTGATATGAGACTCCTTGAATGCTATTCTGACATTAAAGTCGGCTATTCTGAAATGGTTGACGTTCATATTGTTCTCTTACAAGTGCCGTTTAGTCGGGGCTTCCTATTTCTGCTCTTCTTTCTTCTCAACGGTTGGAGCCTGCTTTTTCTTATTCTTTTTCTGCTTTTTCACTTTTGATTTCGGCTCATCCTGATAGTTTTCGTTTTCTACTGGAGTAATGACTTCGTATTTGAAATCATTTAATGTCAGCAGTCTTATGTCAAAGTTTCTGTTTTTTTTCTTCTTTCCCTTTTTTCCTTTCGGCTCTTTTGTGTAGAGATTCTTCATCTCAATGTACTTTTTCTCAATGTCTTTTCTTTCAAGAGCATAGGTCGTAACGCAGGTACGGTTAGGCTGCCCCTTTTCCGTCAGGTAGTCGCGCAGCTGGTACGAGTAGTTATTCCTTTCTAACAAGAAGTTAGTCTTGTCGTCAATCCACGCGCTGTCAAGCTCCTGGATTTCGGTGAAATAGATGATAGAGTCATTGAAAGATGCGGAAAAGCCGAAGATATAGATCTTTGGCACTAATTTATTCTTTGCTGACGCTGTAAATGCGCACATCAATAATGTTATCGCAAAAACAATAACAACGTTTCTTTTCATTTTCAAATACTATGATTCTTTATAATGTCATTCATTGCCTATTGTCCGAGATATGCTTTCAAAAGGCGGTTTTTTGTATTATGACGCAAGCGCCTGATTGCTTTCTCTTTTATTTGCCGAACTCGTTCACGCGTGAGACCATATTTGTCTCCGATTTCTTCGAGTGTCATCTCCGGACGATTTATGCCGAAGAAAGCCTCGATAATGTTTCTTTCACGCTCATTGAGAGTGAGAAGAGCACGATTGATTTCTTCTCGAAGTGATTCCAAAACGAGCGTTTTGTCGGCCATGGGTGAATCATCATTCACCAAGATGTCAAGCAGGCTGTTGTCGTCTCCATCTGCAAATGGTGCATCCATGCTGACATGTCGGCCTGTTACTTTGATCGCATCCTCGATTTTTTCCTGTGGCAGATCCACTTTATCAGCAATCTCGTCAATGCTGGGACGGCGTTCATTCTCTTGTTCGAACTTATTCAGCACCCGGTTGATCTTGTTGACAGACCCAACTTGATTCAATGGAAGCCTTACGATGCGACTCTGCTCGGCAATTGCTTGTAGAATGCTTTGGCGTATCCACCAAACTGCATAGCTGATAAACTTGAATCCACGTGTTTCATCAAATTTCTCTGCTGCTTTTATCAGTCCGAGGTTGCCCTCATTAATCAGGTCGGGGAGGCTTAGTCCCTGATTCTGATATTGCTTTGCCACAGAAACAACAAATCGCAAATTTGCTTTGGTGAGCTTTTCGAGTGCTTCGCGGTCTCCTTTCCGTATGCGCTGAGCAAGTTCCACCTCTTCTTCTACAGAGATCAGATCTTCATGGCCAATTTCCTGTAGGTATTTATCAAGAGAAGCGCTCTCTCGATTTGTTATTGATTTTGTGATTTTTAGTTGTCTCATGGTGCATCTTGATTAAAAGCAAATGCAAAAATACATGTTTTCTTCCGTAATAACAAACAAAATGCCAATTATTTTTTAGGTAATTGGCATTTTTGTTATATTGTTTTGTTTTATTGTGAGCGTGGTATGCTATCATTCGTCTTCCAGTGGGATAGCGAAGTAGTCCACTTTGCCGCTGGGGTACATTCCCTTGATATAGAGCGCCATGTCGCTCGTGGATGCCTGTTTCACTATCTCTTGCAGCTGGGCAACGGTCTTCACAGCCTGTCCGTTTACGGTGAGAATGATGAATTTCGCGGGAACTCCCTTCTTCTTGAACGGGCCGTTGTCCACTTTTGTCACCACGAGACCGTAGTTGATATCGAACTGCTCCTTCTCTTCCTTGTTGATTTCACGGAAGTTCGCACCAAGCACATCCAGATCGACCTTCTTCACAACCTTGGTATTTCCCTGGGCATTCTTCAGCGTAACGTTCACGCTTTTCTTTTCTTTGTTGCGCATAAAGGTGATTGTCACCTTGTCGCCCGGGCGCTTGTTGGCGAGATATTCCTGTAGTTCGGCCATCTTTGTGAGTGACTTTCCGTCGATGCTCACAATCACGTCGCCCTCTTTCAGACCAGCTGCTGCGCCTGCTCCTTCTTCTGCAACCTTGGCAATATAGATGCCGTTCACCACTCCGAACTCAGGAACTTCCTTGCCTTGTTCCTTCAGACGGTCGGTGTAATTGTTCAAGTCGCTGCCCTCAATGCCAATCAGTGCGCGCTGCACGGTGCCATAGGTCTTCAGGTCGCTCACCACCTTGTTCATGATAGTGGTAGGAATGGCGAATCCATAACCGCTGTATGAGCCGGTCTCAGAATAAAGCATGGCGTTGATGCCTACCAGTTCGCCGTTTGTGTTTACCAATGCGCCGCCCGAATTGCCGCGGTTGATGGCTGCATCAGTCTGGATAAAGCTCTGAACACCGCCTCCCATGGAGCGTGCCTTGGCGCTTACGATGCCGGCAGTGACGGTTGTACCGATGGAGAACGGGTTACCGATGGCCAACACCCATTCGCCGATCTTCAGTTTCTGGCTGTCTGCGATGGTGATGGCGGGCAGATCCTTGGCGTTGACCTTCACTAATGCCAGGTCGGAAGCTTCATCTGTGCCAATCACTTTTGCCGAAAACTCGCGATTATCTGACAAAATGACAGTGATTTCATCCACACCGTCAACCACGTGGTTGTTGGTAACGATATATCCGTCGGCCGATATGATTACGCCAGAACCCGATCCTTGCTGCTTCGGAGTCTGCTGTTGATACTTGCGGGTGCCTCCGTTTCCACGGTTGGGACTGCCGAAAAAGCCGAAAGGATCGCTGAAGAAGTCCTCAAACGGGTCGCTCTGCACTTCACGCGTGATGGTCTTGGAGTTTTTCACCACACGGATGGTTACCACCGAAGGCAGTGCCTTTTCGGCTGCATAGGTGAGATCGACTGGCTGTCCGGGAGCTGCCGATGTGCTTGCAGCTGCCAAAGGAGCCTTGTTGGCATAGACTTTTACAAAAGATCCTGTTGAGAATGCGATGGCGATGATGCACATTGCATAAACCAAATAGTTTGATACCTTTTTCATATTCTACTGTAATGTTTTAATTGTTATTCATTGTTGACTACTTGTCTGTGCCGTTTCCGTGCGCAAACGCTATTTAACACTCAAATTTGATTTACATAATTGTTTTGTGCAAAAATAGGTGCAAAAAATGTAAATCTGTCATTTTGTCCTATTGTTTTGTCCTCTTTTAACAATCTAAATGATGTCGTTAAAAGTAATTTGCGCGCAAGGCATATATTTTTACATTCATTTATCATTCCATAATTTATCAGTATTTCAATAATTTTAATTCAACGCCGGTGTGAAAGACCTGTTATCGGCTTTAAAACCTATGCTTTAACCCCTCAAAACCTGTGCTTTTGCTGCTCAGGACCTATGGTTTTACCCGTCAGAACCTCATGTTTCGGAACATGAAATATACGGTTTTGATAACTGCGATGAATCACCTCTCTATGAGTAAAAATGATATTGATGTGTTGCTGCGCGTATTTCGCTTATTTTCAGGTACTTATCAAAAACTCTGCGTTACCTGCTGCGTTACCTGCTGCGTAATCTGCTGCGCTTTTGGAGAATTAAGAGTTAAGAATTAAGAATTAAGAAAATATGAAGGAGTGAATACGAATGCTCTCGTGACTGAATAAGGGGTGCGCGCTTCACAGGGCGCAAAAATTACATACCAGCAGTTTTCTGTAGATTGGTCTATTATCTTCACACCTTCATGTTTTCTTAATTCTTAATTCTTAACTCTTAATTCTCCAAAAGCGCAGCAGGTAACGCAGCAGGTAACGCGGCGTTTTCGACATTGTATTGGTAATCAGTGTCTTACGCGCATATACGCAGCACTTTGTTTTTTCCGCTTGGGAAGTGCGAAATCACGCCGATGCTCAATCTGTTTTACAAGCCCTATCGGACAGATGTTCCGGTCGTCGCAGCACAGACCACAGGCCGCAAGTTGTCATTCGTGAGCACTTTTCTTTGTTTTCATTTTGAATTATGGAGAAATGTTGCTATCTTTGCACCTAAAAAGAGAAACTGATGGAAAGTATACAGCATATAAGAAACTTCTGTATCATCGCGCATATCGATCACGGCAAGTCTACATTGGCTGACAGATTGCTCGAATATACCAAGACTATTCAGATTACCGAAGGGCAGATGCTCGACGATATGGATCTGGAACGCGAGCGAGGAATCACCATCAAGAGCCATGCCATACAGATGGAATATGCATACAAGGGTGAGAATTACGTTCTGAACCTGATAGACACTCCGGGACACGTGGACTTTTCCTACGAGGTGTCGCGTAGTATAGCTGCATGCGAAGGCGCTCTGCTCGTGGTGGATGCCACTCAGGGCGTTCAGGCGCAGACCATCAGCAATCTCTATATGGCTATCGACAACGATCTGGAAATCATTCCTGTGATCAACAAGATAGATATGCCCAGTGCCATGCCCGACGAGGTGGAAGACGAAATCGTGGATCTGATCGGTTGCGACCGAAGCGACATCATCCGTGCTTCTGGAAAGACAGGCGAAGGGGTGGAGGAGATACTCAATGCCGTGATAGAGCGTATCCCGGCACCTGTGGGAGATGCCGAAGCGCCCTTGCAGGCTTTGATATTTGATTCAGTGTTCAATTCGTTCCGCGGCATCATTGCCTATTTCAAAATCGTGAACGGAAGCATAGCCAAAGGCGACAAGGTGAAGTTCTTCAACACCGGAATGGAATACGATGCCGACGAAATAGGAGTGCTGAAGATGGATATGATTCCCCGCGAGCGATTGGGAACAGGCGACGTGGGCTATATCATCAGTGGCATCAAAGATTCAAAGGAAGTAAAAGTCGGTGATACCATCACTCATATAGCGCGCCCTTGCACGAAAGCCATTGAAGGATTCCAGGAAGTAAAGCCTATGGTGTTTGCCGGCGTTTACCCGATTGACCCTACGGAATATGAGAACCTGCGTGCGTCCTTAGAGAAACTGCAGTTGAATGATGCCTCGCTGACGTTCCAGCCAGAGTCATCCGTGGCGCTGGGATTCGGATTCAGGTGCGGATTCCTCGGGCTGCTCCACATGGAGATTGTACAGGAACGCCTCGACCGCGAGTTCAATATGGATGTGATCACCACCGTTCCCAACGTTTCGTATATGGTTTACGACAAGCAGGGTGGAGCAAAAGAGGTCCATAATCCCTCCGGTCTTCCTGAACAGACGATGATTGACCACATCGAAGAGCCTTACATCAGGTCGAGCATAATTACAGCAGCTGACTATATCGGTCCGATAATGAAGCTATGCCTTGATAAGCGTGGCGAACTCATCAAGCAGGAATATGTGAGCGGCAACCGTGTGGAGTTGCATTTCATGCTTCCACTTGGCGAAATCGTCATAGATTTCTACGATAAGCTGAAGAGTATTTCCAAGGGTTATGCTTCATTTGATTATCACATAGATTCATACAGGCCTTCGAAATTGATCAAATTGGATATTCTGCTGAACGGAGAACCCGTTGATGCATTGTCAACCCTTACGCATCAGGACAATGCCGTGTCATTTGGAAGGAGAATGTGTGAGAAGTTAAAGGAACTGATACCCCGCCAGCAGTTTGACATTGCCATTCAGGCTGCCATCGGAGCTAAGATCATTGCACGTGAAACAGTGAAGCAGGTAAGGAAAGATGTAACTGCAAAGTGTTATGGAGGTGATGTGAGCAGAAAGCGAAAGCTGTTAGAGAAACAAAAAAGGGGAAAGAAACGCATGAAACAAATCGGTAATGTGGAAGTGCCGCAGAAAGCATTCCTTGCCGTTTTGAAACTTGACTGACAAGATATTAGTTTACTTTTTGGCAAACAAAATCGAATATAAGGAGGATTTACAATGAGAGAACTACACAACACAACACGAGATGTGGCCAGAGAACTGGCAAGAAAGTACAGTACGATGACGCACGATGAGCTTGATATTCTTGAAAGTGTGCTTGTACCTCGCAAGATTGCGAAAGGAGAACGAGTGCTTCATGAAGGGGATATCTGTAAGAGTATCATCTATATCGACAAAGGTCTCATGCGCCAATACTATCTGAAAAACGGCAAGGAGGTAACAGAGTATCTTGCTGTTGAGGGAAGTATTATGATGTCAATAGAGAGTTTGTTCAAGGAAGTCCCATCTCTACAGGAGATAGAGGCATTGGAACCAACGATAATCTATGAGTTGCCGAAACAGAAATTAGAAGAGGTGGCTCTCCATAATGTCAACATCCAGATTCTTTATCGCAAGATTCTGGAGGAATCACTCATTGTTTCGCAGATTCATGCCGACCTTGTGCGCTTTGAGAGTGCAGAGAACCGTTATCGCCGTTTGTGCAAATTGTCACCTCAGATAGCACTTCGCGCACCGCTGCTGTATATTGCCAGCTATCTGCAGATGACTCCCGAAACGCTGAGTCGTGTACGATCCACCGTGTTACTCTGATGATACCTGTACTTATTCGTAGTACAGGTATCGTTTGATGCTCTTCTTTGGAGTCTTGGCAAACTCCTCTTCATGTATTTTGATTGAAGATATCTTGCAGTATGCTGGTAGTGTGCTGTTCAGCTGCTGTCGGTTTTCTTCCATTATTTTCTCCAAGTCTTCATTAGAGAATCCCATAGACTTGGCTTCATCAAAGTCGGGATACACCAATCCTACAAGCTTATCTTCTTTCTGGATCACAATGCTCTCCACAACCATTGCCAATGAATTGAGCTTGTCTTCTATCTCTTCAGGATAGATATTCTGCCCGTTTGCGCCCAAGAGCATGTTTTTCGACCGTCCCTTGATAAATACATTGCCTTCATGATCCATCGTTCCCAGGTCTCCTGTATGATACCATCCGTCATCGTCGAGTGTTTCTCGGGTAGCTTCTTCATTCTTGTAATAGCCGAGCATCACATTTAAGCCACGCGCAAGAATCTCTCCGGGAACGTTTTCCGGGTCATGGCTGTCAATTTTAACTTCCATGTGCAGCACCGCTTTGCCGCATGAACCCGGAACAAACCTGTGCCAGTCTTCATAACAGATAATCGGCGCGCATTCAGTAGCTCCATAACCGACCGTGTATGGGAATCCGATGCCGTGCAGGAATTGCTCAACTTCTTGATTGAAAGCGGCACCGCCAATGATAACTTCTTCGAATTTTCCGCCGAAAGCACTTACCACCTGTGCGCATATCTTCTCGCGTACCTTTTTATTTATCATCGGCATGCTCATCAGCAGGCGCATCCGGTTATTCTGGATTTTGGGAAATACCCTTTTCCTGATAATCTTTTCAATAATCAGAGGCACGGCAATGATGATTGCTGGGCGGATATCGGCAAATGCTTGTGCGATAATGGCTGGCGACGGAATGCGTGTCAGGTAGAATACGTGGCATCCATGCAGGAATTCAAACATGAATTCAAATGCCATACCATACATGTGAGCCATGGGAAGGATGCTGATGGTATTGTCTGATTTCTTGATGGTCTTGCCGAGAACATGTTCTGCAAAGTCATAATTGCTCCACATGGCACGATAAGGAATCATCACGCCTTTTGAGAACCCTGTTGTTCCACTGGTATAATTGATCAATGCCAACTCATCGGGATTGTTTTCTATGTAATAGTTCACATGCTCCTTGCGGAAATACTTCGGATATTTCTTGCCAAACATCTCATTCAGGTGCTCACGTGCATACGTGAGCTTGTCTGTTCGTGAGAGTATCAGTGAATAGTCGGGTATATAGATGATACCTTCAAGCAGTGGCATCTTGGTTGCATCGATGGTTGTGGATACCACATCGCCAGCAAACAGCAACTTTGCTTCACTGTGATTCACGATGTTATGCACTTGGTCGGCAGTGAATTCATGGAGTATTGGAACGGCAATTGCACCATAAGTGAGTGTAGCAAGGAAGGCAACAGCCCAATTAGCGCTGTTTCGCCCGCAGAGTGCTATTTTGTCACCTTTGCTGACACCACTGTTCTCAAACATAATGTGCAGCTTCTCGATTTTGCGGGCAACATCATGATACTGTAGAGTAGCCCCTTTGTAGTCTGTCAAAGCGTCAAGATCCCAATTGTTGATGATGCTTTTCTGGATGATTCCGTTAAAACTTGGTACGTCCATATATAGATTTTCTTTTTTTGTTACGATGAATATTAGGATGATTAGTGGTAAAGATATCGTTTGATGCTCTTCTTTGGAGTCTTCGCAAACTCCTCGCCGTGCAATTGTATGGCAGAAATCTTGCAATAACTGGGCAGCTGTGAGTTCAGTTCTTGCCTATTATGTTCCATGATACCTTCGATATCTGTTTCCGAAAATCCCATTTCTGTCACCTCTTCGTGGTCGGGATACACCAAGGCTACCAGTTTTTCATTACGTTGAACGACAATACATTCCGACACCAGTGCCATGGAGTTAAGCTTGTCTTCTATTTCTTCAGGATACACGTTCTGCCCGTTGGAGCCCAAGAGCATATTCTTGATACGTCCTTTGATAAATATTCGTCCGTCTTCAGACATGATTCCCTGGTCGCCAGTATGATACCAGCCATTTTCATCAATGGCTTGGCAGGTTGCTTCTTCGTTCTTGTAGTACCCGAGCATCACATTCACACCGCGAGTCAGTATTTCTCCAAGTTCGTTTTGCTGATCGCTGCTGTTGATTTTAACTTCCATGTTGTCAACGGGTTTACCGCAACTGCCAGCAACAAAGTCTTTGTAGTCGCTGTAGCTGATAAGCGGTGCACATTCGGTGGTACCGTAACCGACAGTAAAGGGGAAGTCAATGCTCTTCAAGAACATTTCCACTTCTTGATTTAGTGCCGCACCGCCGATGATCACTTCGTAGAGATTACCGCCGAATGCCTCATACACCTGCTCGCAGATTCTCTGTTTCACTTTCTTGCTTACCACTGGCATGGTCAGCAGCAGGCGCACCATGTTGTTCTGAATCTTTGGGAATACCTTCTTGCGAATAATCTTTTCTATGACCAAAGGAACGGAAATGACGACAGAAGGCTTTATTTCGGCAAACGCTTGTGCAATAATAGCCGGTGAAGGCAGGCGTGTGAGGAAGAACAGATGGCATCCGTGGCAGAAGGGGAATATGAATTCTATGGCGAGTCCATACATGTGAGCCATGGGCAGGATGCTGAGCACATTGCTTCTGCTGGCTACCTTGTTGCCAAGACGGTTGAGGCAGAAGCTAAGATTGCCCCAAATGGCTCTGTAAGGTAGCATAACGCCCTTTGAAAACCCAGTTGTTCCGCTTGTATAGTTAATGATAGCCAGCTCTTCAGCCATGTCTTGATGATAGGAGATATGCTCTGGCCTGAAATACTTGGGATATTTTGAACCGAAAAGTGCGTTGAGATGTTCACGGGCGTATGTCAGCGACTCGGAACGAGTGACAAGTAACGAGAAATCAGGCAGATGGATGATGCCTTCAAGTGCCGGCATTTCCTCTGCTTTTATGGATTTTGCCACAACATCACCCACAAACAGCAGCCTGGCTTCGCTGTGGTTCACGATATTGTGTATCTGTTCTGCATTGAATTCGTGTAATACTGGAACAGCAACAGCTCCATAGGTGAGTGTAGCAAGGAATGCTACAGCCCAATGAGCGCTGTTTCTTCCGCATAAAGCTATTTTGTCACCTTTTTCAACGCCGCTGCTCTCAAACAGGATGTGCAGTTTTTCTATTTTTCGGGCAACATCCTTGAACTGCAACGTGGCACCTTTATAATCGGTCAATGCGTCCTGATCCCAATTCTTAATGATTGTTTTTTCGATATATGAATTGAAGGATGGTATTATTTCCATTGCACAATTTTAAATATTTTGTGCAAAGTTAATGGAAATTCTGCACATTTCAAAATTATTTGTGCATTTTTTATTGCATAATAGTATGATTATTCCGTTATCGGACAATTATGCTCGCAAACCAACGAATTAGGATGTGCTATTCGTATCTCATCGACTTCGCAGGATGGATATGAGAGATGAGATAACTGGGCGCTATGAGCACGAAAACACTAATCAACAAAGTGGCAATGTTTAGTATAATGATCAGCGGAATATTAATCTCAACGGGAACGGTGCTTACATAATATGTTGACGGGTCGAGCTTGATAATACCCGTGAAACGTTGCAACAAGGCAATGCCAATGCCAAGGATGTTGCCAATCAGAAGTCCTTTGCCGATGATGAATACGGCAAACCAGAGGAACGTGTGCCTCACTGTTTTGTTCTTGGCACCTAATGCTTTCAGCACACCGATCATGTTCGTGCGTTCAAGTATAATAATAAGCAGACCGCTAATCATCGTGAATCCGGCCACGCATACCATCAGTGCAAGGATTATCCACACATTCAGGTCGAGCAAATCCAGCCATGAGAAGATTTGGGGATATGAGTCTTGAATCTTCTGAGCTACGTAGGTTTGGCCGAAGCGGTCGGTTGTCCTGTTCACTTTCTGCACCAGCACATCTTCCACATCGTCCAATTTGCCGAAGTCGTCAACGGTTATTTCGGCTCCGCTCACCTGATCTGGTTCCCATCCGTTAAGCTTCACCGTGGAATACAGGTCGGTAAGGCAGGTCATTTTGTCGAACATGGTCAGGTTTGTCTGATATATGCCAGCCACCGTATATCGTCTGGCTCTCACGTCATTGTCGCGAAGGAAATAGGCAAATACTCTGTCGCCCACATGAAGCTTCATCTGGTCGGCAATCATCTTTGAGATGACAATCATCTGTTTGCTTGATTCGTCGTTGAAATGTGGGATATTGCCTTCAATGAGGTTCTCATGGATGAACGTCGTGTCATATTCCTGGGCGATTCCCTTGAACATCACCCCAAGAAAATCTTGGTCGGTTTTCAGAATACCTTGTTTCATTGCATAGCGCTGCACATGTTTCACGCCCCATGCATGGCTGAGAACGCTCATCATGCTGTCGTTCATCACAATGGGATTCTGGTCGGTTGCTTTCACTGTCATGAATTCTCCCACGGTGATATGGCTGCCAAAGCCAACCACCTTGTCGCGAATGGTGTGCTTGAAACCGAGCACCACGCATACAGATACTATCATGACAGCCAGTCCGATGGCAACGCCGAGGGTGGCAATTCGTATGGCAGGGCGGCTCACCATGTGTTTGTCGCCCTTGTCATGATATATCTTTCTTGCTATGAAAAGAGGGAAATTCATCGTTTTCAGCTAATTTCTTTATTCATCCACTCTGCCGGGATATTGTTCGAGAGCTTTCTGCAAGATGAAAAGTGCCCGTGTAAGATCTTCTTTTTTCAGCACGTATGCGATGCGCACCTGGTTGATTCCGGCACCCGGTGTGGTATAGAACCCGCTTGCAGGAGCCATCATCACCGTCTCGCCTTCGTAGTTGAACTCTTCAAGACACCATCTGCAGAACTTCTCGCTGTCGTCTACCGGGAGCTTGGCAACGGTGTAGAATGCTCCCATGGGAATAGGTGAGTAGACACCGGGGATGCGGTTCAGTCCGTCGATGAGGCATTTGCGTCGCTCCACATATTCGTCATAAACGTCGCGCAGGTATTCTTCCGGCGTGTCGAGCGATGCTTCGGCAACAATCTGACCGATTAACGGAGGTGAAAGGCGTGCCTGACAGAACTTCATGACTGCCTGACGGATTTCCTTGTTCTTAGTAATCAGTGCGCCAATGCGGATTCCGCACTCGCTGTAACGCTTTGACACCGAGTCGATGAGTACCACATTCTGTTCGATACCCTCAAGATGGCAGGCACTAATATATGGTGAACCTGTGTAAATATACTCTCGGTAGACTTCATCAGAGAAAAGATACAAGTCGTATTTCTTCACCAAATCCCTTATTTGGTTCATTTCCCGGCGTGTATAGAGATATCCTGTGGGGTTGTTCGGGTTGCAAATCAGGATGGCTCTTGTGCGATCGTTGATGAGTTCTTCGAATTTCTCCACTTTTGGCAGTGAGAATCCTTCTTCAATAGTCGTTGCTATGGTGCGGATCCTGGCTCCTGCCGAAATGGCAAATGCCATATAGTTGGCGTAAGCAGGCTCAGGCACGATGATTTCATCACCGGGATTCAGGCACGACATGAATGCAAACAGCACCGCTTCAGATCCTCCGCAGGTGATAATGATATCATCGGCAGTTACGTTGATATCATATTTCGCATAATAGCTCACCAGTTTCTCGCGATAGCTCAGGTAACCCTGCGACGGAGAATACTCCAGGATGGTGCGGTCAACATCCTTGATGGCGTCGAGTGCCACTTTCGGCGTGGGCAGATCGGGCTGTCCGATATTCAAATGATATACCTTGGTGCCTCGTTTCTTGGCTGCTGCAGCCAAGGGTGCGAGTTTTCTGATGGGGCTTTCGGGCATCTCCAAGCCGCGAACTGATATATGGGGCATATACTTCTATAGTTTCAAATTCGATGCAAAATTACTATATTTTGTAATAATCACAAAAGAAAAGTGGCATTAATTGAAGAAATTCCATGAAACACCGAATCTCAGCACCATGCCGTTCAGTGGATAGTGCGGCACGAAGAACCGCTTTCCGCCGTCGCCGGCATTCACATGGCTCATCATTACGTAGAAGCGTGTGTGCTTCAGGTGCATGTTGGCATAGACGTTGATGATGGGATAGTTTCCGATATCCACGTTGTTCTCTCCGTTGCCTTGCGTTGTGAATTGTCCAATCAGTGGACTATACTCAGGGGCTTGGTAGCTTGTGAAGAATCTGATGTCGCCTCCGAGGTTGACGGTCAGCACTTTTGCAATCAGGAATTTCAGGTAGAGGTTGCTGTAGATGTTCAGTTTCGGAACGGGAAGAACTTCCGCCTTGCTGGTTTCTTGATAGGTTATCTGGCTCTCCCAGTTGAGCGGTCCGAGCGTAACATCCTGGTTTAGCTGCAACGTGAGCAGACTGATATTGTCGCTGCACTGCCTTGCCTCCACGGTGGTTGCTGAGCGCGCATTGTCGTCGTTGGTATAGCTCTGCGTGAAATAGGTGTAGTTCTTCATGTCGTCTACTGCCACGCGCAGGTTCGTACGTGTCTTTTTGTAGGTGAAAGACCCCTCGATTCTGGTGTGGTATTCCATGTCATAATCCTTGTCCCACCACAGGTGCTTGCCGTGGTAGTGGCGTTTGAAGAATTCGGGATGTGTGCTATGGATGAATGCCTTGGCAGCCAGTTGCACGGTATCACCGAGGAATTTGAAGTTGAGGTCGGCGGTTCCGTCGATCTTTAGCTGTTTTGCATCTTCACCGGTAAGCCATGTCTCTGCACCTATTATATAATGTAGGAGTGAGCCTTCGGTCTTACTTAATTGTCCTCCGATGCTCAGGCTGTGCTCATTATATGACTGGAATCTGGTTTCAAGCGAGTCGGGCAGCGTGAAATGTCTCAGGTCTGACGTGATGAACGCCTTGATTCCAGCCTTCGCCCATTTGTTGAAACCTTCGAGCAACGACAGTGCTACGGTGTTTTTCAGCTCATAATGCTTCGTCTTGTCGTAGATGCTGTCGCCGCTGATGCCATCGATGAGCGGGTAAGTGTTCAGATAATAATTCTTCGGAGTCTGGTATGCCTGGTAGATTCTCCTGTAATTGTCGAACTTCACCGTATGTATGATGCTGGTGACAGGCACAAACTCGTTCTTAAGCCATGCTGTATCTTCGTTGGTTTTAGCCATGGCGCTTATCAAACTGTCGGCCATCTCCTTGCTATTCACTGCAATGCGGGTGCTGTCGGTCTTCTCTGCGCCCTCGCCGGCAGGCTCCGCGCCCACTATCTTGGCACCTTCAGGCCTTCCGGCAAATGTCTTCTGCTCTTCGTCTTCATTCATTTCGATGCCTTCTTCTGCCATTTTCTTCCGGCGGTCGCGCATTTCTTTGTCTTTTTGTGCCTCCATGGCAAATTTCTTTGCCTGGATTTCTTCTTCGTTCATTGGCACTTTCCGGCTGAAGCCGATATTATAGCGATGGCTGAAGAATACATGCTGATTGTCGTTTCGGTTCCAGTTCTGTTGCAAAACGGTAGGTATTTCATCCGTCCGGTAGTCATCCTGGAATATTTCGGGATGGCTTACATACTCATCATCGGTGATTCCGCCGTTCTCCGCCACCTTCTGATGGTTGGTAGACATGAGCAGATGAGCCTGATAGCGGTCGCCTAAGTAGGAGCCATACAAGGTATAGTTGAAGTGGGCGGTGCTTTGGTTCTGGTAATAGCCACGCCCGTAGATATAGTCGAATTTCATTCCCACGCCCAATCTCTTGCCTGCATTCACGGCAAAGAGGGCTTTCAGGTGGTCTTCACCGTTGTTTTTGTCACCGCATTCATTAAAACTGAGGTTGGTGATAGGGGAGAAGGTGTTGGTGAAATGGAACTTTTCCACCGGTGTTATGAAGTAGTCGTAAGGCTGGGTAAACATGAATTGGGCAGGCTGCATGCGGTCGATGAAGATCCTGTTGATACGTGGTGCGCCCAGGTTTCCTGTGGTATTGTATTCGCCACGCATGCCCGTGGTGAACGGTGTGTTCATAAACATGTGCGACATCGTGTCGATCTCGGCAGCAATTCGGTCGCCGAAACGTTCATCCACAGTCCATACCTTCAACCCTTTGGGAATCTCCTTGCCGTTGTTTCCCAAAGAATCTCTCCTCCCGTTCATGCCTGGGCTGCCGATATCCCTGATGTTGCCGTCCTCCAGACCGTTGATGTCTTGAGCCATACCGGCCATGCAGAGGAGCAAAGAAGCCAGCAACGCAATCAGTCTTTCCATTTAATCAGTCTCAAAGCGCATTCAATAATCTTGAAAACAATCGAAGCCAGGATGATGTAGGTGCCTATGTCGTGGCTGGAGTAGAAATAAACGATTACGCCCACCACGGCACCCAGCATGAATATCACGTTCAATATCTGGCGAATCATCAATATACGGTTGTTGTCCATGTCTCGTTGCGGTTTTATATCCTTGATTAATTCTTTTATAATATATGCTCTCTCTCGGTTACAGCCTCTTCAGCATGTTGCTGATATCGCCGAAAAGGAAGTCTTTGCGGTCGATGGTCTTGCGGCGGAACTTGGCTGTTGTCTTATATAATTTGTCCTTTTTCTTGGTCAGCGCATTCTTGTCGTTGATCAGTTCTTCTGCTTTCATCACCTGCCCGCCGTTTCCGCGTTCTTCCTCATAGCGGTAGATCATGCGCCCCATCAGCACTTTCACGTGTCCGTCGGTGCATGTCGTCACCAGACTATAGTGGAATTTCGTGCGGTCGAGCGAAATAAACTGGTCTTTGAACACCAGCCATTCTCTCACGTTAGTGACGATCACGTGGTCCTGTTTGTTCACTATTGCCACGCCGCTTCCCTCAAGCTGGTTCTCGTCATGTGTGAGTTCGTCCATGTATTTGAGCATGGCATCGTAGAGTTCTTGCGCTTTCTTGCCCGGAACATCCACGTTTAATGTCCATTCCACTTTCCCGTCAACCTCGGGAACTGCTCCTTCGAGATATTTCGGGTCTTCAACGCTCTTCACTTTCTTCACTTTTGCAGCGGGAGCAGGCTTTGTGGTTTTCGATTCAGGGCGTTCCCACACGTTCTGCGCCATCACTGTGAGTGGAAGGCACAGCATTATCGATATGATATACTTCTTCATTTTCATGCTGCAAAATTACGAAATAATATGCGATAATTGGTAGTTTAAGCATAATTTAACCTTTAAGGAGCGGCACGTAACTACTCAGCACCCTCAAGAAGAGTGCCCCCATTAGGGGCAGAAATCATATAAATCTGACCAAATCTTACAAAAAAAGAAAAGGAGATTTGAACGATTTTGAATAGATTTGTAAGATTTCTCGCCGTAGGCGACTCTTTTTAAGAATCGCAGAGTGGGTTTATTAGGGTGGTTTTGAGTGGCTGACGGCCCGATGAAACCAAACCTATGGTTTCACGTTGTCAAACCTATGGTTTTGCGTTTTCTGACGAATCATTTTTCAAAACCTATGGTTTCACCCTTCAAAACCTATGTTTTTGAGCCTCAAAACCTATGCTTTTGAACCCCAAAACCATAGTTTTTTTTCAGCCGGATAATATCTTCCTCAAATTGGTGTTTTAGAGGTGAGAGGTGAGGAGTTTAGAGGTGAGAGGTGAGAAGTTTAGAGGTGAGGGGTGAGTATTTTAGAGGTGAGAGGTGAGCATCTTAGAGGTGAGAGACATGAACTGCCTTATTTGAGCAGTTCTTGCAAGCGGATGATTTCGTCGCGGTATTGTGCAGCCTGGATAAAGTCCAGGTTCTTGGCGGCCTGCTTCATCAGCTTGGTGGTGTTTTCTATGCTCTTGCGCAGCTGTTCCTCGCTCATCTTGCTGATAATCGGATCTGCCGCCATGTCCATCGGGTCGGGTTCCACATACGGCATGTAGGTGGTGGCCGCCTTTTCCTTCTTCTTTGCAGCCGCAGATTCCGATTCATGCTGCCCGAAGGTGCTGTTCTTGATGTCTTTCACAATCTGATGAGGCGTGATACCGTGTTCCTCGTTGTATTTCAGCTGCTTACTGCGTCGGCGAATGGTCTCGTCGATGGTCAGTTGCATGCTTTGCGTGATGGTGTCGGCATACATAATCACCATGCCGTTCACGTTTCGGGCGGCGCGACCTGCGGTTTGGGTGAGTGAGCGGTGTGAACGCAGGAAGCCTTCTTTGTCGGCATCGAGGATGGCAACTAATGACACTTCGGGCAAATCTAATCCCTCGCGAAGCAAATTCACACCTACCAGCACGTCGAACACGCCTGCCCGCAGGTCGCTCATTATCTTCACGCGGTCGAGAGTTGCCACATCGCTGTGTATGTAGTTCGCCTTGATGCCGTGGTTCAGCAGGTGCTCGGTTAGTTCTTCGGCCATTCGCTTGGTCAAAGTGGTCACGAGAATGCGCTCGTTGCGCTCACTGCGGATGTAAATCTCATTCATCAAGTCGTCAATTTGGTTCTCGCTCGGTCGAACAACTATCTCCGGGTCCAGCAAACCTGTGGGGCGGATGAGCTGTTCCACCACAACGCCCTCTGATTCGGCAAGTTCATAGTCGGCAGGAGTGGCAGAAACATAGATCACTTGTTTCACCAACTGCTTGAATTCCTCGAAACGGAGCGGCCGGTTGTCAAATGCAGCAGGCAAACGGAAGCCATATTCCACCAAATTAGTCTTGCGTGAGCGGTCGCCACCATACATCGCGCTGATCTGAGGCACACTTACGTGGCTTTCATCAATGACCAGCAGGTAGTCTTCAGGGAAGAAATCAAACAGGCAGTAAGGCCGTTCACCGGCTTGCCTGCCATCAAAATAGCGGCTATAGTTCTCTATTCCCGAGCAGTGACCTAACTCCTTGATCATTTCCATGTCGTATTCCACGCGTTCTTTAATGCGCTGAGCCTTAATGGTATCGCCAATTTCATTAAAGAAATCCACTTGTTTCACCAAGTCATCCTGTATGGCGCGGATGGCACTTTCGGTCTGTTCCTTTGAAGTAACGAACAGATTAGCTGGATAAATCTGATATTCTTCGAAAGAAGCTAAGCGGTGGAAGCTCACCGAATCCAGCTCCTCGATGGCATCAATCTCATCATCCCACCACGTGATGCGCAGCACGTTGTCGCTGTAAGCCATGAACACATCCACCGTTTCGCCTTTAACCCTGAAGTTTCCGCGCTTCAATTCAAGGTCGTTGCGCACATAAAGCGCATCGACAAGGCGGCGCAGAAACGCATTGCGCTCGAATTTCTGTCCCGTTTTGATGGTAATCACGCTGTTTGCCATAGCCACCGGACCGCCCATACCGTAGATGCACGACACGGAAGATACCACCACCACGTCTTTTCTGCCTGAAAGCAGCGACGAAACCGCAGAAAGCCGCAGACGGTCTATCTCATCATTGATGGCAAGATCCTTCTCAATGTAGGTGTCGGTCTGCGGCAGATAGGCCTCGGGCTGGTAGTAGTCGTAGTAGGAAACGTAGTATTCCACGGCATTCTCAGGGAAGAAGCCCTTCATTTCCATAAAAAGCTGAGCGGCAAGTGTCTTGTTATGGCTCAGTATCAGGGTGGGCTTGTTCACTTCGGCTATGACATTTGCCACGGTAAACGTCTTTCCTGAACCCGTCACGCCTAAGAGAACCTGCGCCTTGTCGCCCCTTTCAATGCCGTCGACCAATTGTCTGATTGCCTCTGGCTGATCTCCCGT
Source organism: Prevotella sp. (assembly GCA_017471245.1). Taxonomy (GTDB): domain Bacteria; phylum Bacteroidota; class Bacteroidia; order Bacteroidales; family Bacteroidaceae; genus Prevotella. Next base: position 8,372 of record JAFUVB010000030.1, on the reverse strand, counting down.
AGGTTGATATTTTGATGTCAACTTGAAATCCATAACTGCAAAATTACTAAAAAAGAACTAATCTATAGCAATTTTTTGCTAAAAAACTATCTCATGACTTTGTAATTAGTGGATTTTGACGTATCTTTGCACCTTGATATGGAGAAAATGAAGAATATTTTGGCTGCAGTTTGCGCTGCGATAATGCTTTCTGGTTGTGCGCATGAGTTCAATCAGGTGTATAAATCGCAGGACTATGACTATAAATATGAGTATGCCAAGGAGTGTTTCGCCAAACAGAAATACCAGCGGGCAGCTTCACTGTTGCAAGACATGGTTACCATGTTGAAGGGAACCGAGAATGCGCAGGAGTGTGTCTATATGCTCGGCATGGCGGAATACTGCTTGAAAGACTATGAAACAGCCTCCGAATGGTTCAAGAAATACCATCAGTCGTATCCCAAGGGCGTTTATGCAGAGATGGCATCGTTCTATGCAGGCGAGAGTCTCTATATGAGCACGCCCGAACCGCGCCTTGATCAGACCGCAACAGTTAATGCCATTGCTGCCTATCAGGAATATCTCGACCTCTATCCAGAGGCATTGATGAAGCAGGAAGCACAGTCGAGACTGATTGAACTCCAAAACAAACTGGTGAAGAAAGAGTTGTTGTCGGCGCAGTTGTATTACAACCTGGGTACCTACTTCGGCAATTGCCTCACCGGCGGAAGCAATTATGAGGCTTGCATCATCACTGCACAGAATGCACTGAAGGACTATCCGTACAGCAGTATGCGCGAAGACTTTGCGCTGCTCATCATGAAGAGCAAGTTCGAACTGGCTGAACAGAGCGTGGAATCCAAGCGCGTTGACCGCTATCGCGATGCTGAAGACGAGTGTTATGGCTTTATCAATGAGTATCCCGACAGCAAAGACCGCAAGACAGCTGAGAGATACATCAACACCTGCAAGAAATATACGGGTGAGGAAGACAGTGATAATAATCAGGAAGCAATAAACAATTAACAGATAACAGAGAATGGATTACAAAAAATCAAAGGCTCCGGTGAACACCGTGACGCGAAACATTATGGATCTTTGTAAGGATACCGGCAACATTTATGAGAGCGTTGCCATTATTTCTAAGCGTGCCAATCAGATTTCCGCAGAAATCAAGCAGGATCTGAGCAAGAAACTCGCTGAATTCGCTTCTTACAACGATTCTTTGGAGGAAGTTTTTGAAAACCGTGAACAGATAGAGATTTCGCGCTATTATGAGAAACTGCCCAAGGCTTCACTGCTGGCAACGCAGGAATTCCTTGAAGGACAGGTGTATTATCGCGATCCGTCAAAGGAAAATCTGAACTGATGATACAGCGTAAGCAGACTCTCTTCTTGCTCTTGGCAGTAATCGTGAACATCATCTGCCTGTGCTTGCCCGTCGGGAAGTTCATTCCGGAGGGCATGGGAGTAGCCGATCAGATGTTCAACCTGTGGATTGTCACAGGCAGCGGCGTGCGTGATTTCAGCGTGTGGGCGCTTTTTGCCATACTGCTGCTTACTTGTCCGATAGCCATTGCTGCCATCTTCATGTATCACAACCGGATGTTGCAGGCGCGGCTCTGCCTTTTCAACATGCTGCTGCTGCTCGGTTGGATCATCGTTTATGCCGTATTCTCATTCACGAGGGGGGAGCAAGCAACCTTCCAGCCTATGTTTGCAGCATGTCTGCCTTTCATTTCGTTGATTCTGCATTTCCTTGCTCATCGCGGAATCATAGCCGATGAGCGCCTTGTCAGGTCGATGGACAGAATAAGATGACATTTATAAACGCATAAAAAAAGAAATCCGCAACCCAATTGGCTGCGGATTTCTTTTGTATGATGTCAGTCGGTTAGAGACCTAACTTCTTCTTTGCATCAGCAGCAGCCTTGTCGATGGCTTCACCTGCCTTCTCTTTGCCTTCGTTAACAGCATTTGCAGCCTTGTCAACAGCAGCATCCTTTGCGTCCTTTACTGCATCAACAGCATCGGCAGCCTTCTCAACAGCAGCGTCTTTTACATTCTCTACAGCATCACCGGCAGCGTCAACAGCCTTGCCAGCTAATGAAGCAGCATCGATACCGATAGCTTTCAGGGCATCACCGGCATTCATCAGTGCATCTACACTCTCGCTTGGAATTGCTGTTACGGTATTCAGCAAGCCTGCAACAGCGGCATTCTCACCAACAACAGCCTTGATCTTGTCTGCATTCTCCTTCAAGAAACCCTGAACCTTTGCCAGATACTCCTTGGCAATCTCTGGATTCTTCGAGATGAACTCGGCAACCTTTGCCTTTACAGTCTCAAGAATTCCCTGCAATGCATTGGCATCCTGAGCGTCTGCCAGCTGAGCAATAACCTCATCGGCAGCAGCATTAGCCTCTTCGAGAGCAACTTCTGTAGAGTCGATAGCTTCTTCAACAGGAGCCTGAGCCTTGTTGTTTCCGCAGCTTGTAAATGTGAAGGCAGCAGCTGCAAGTGCCATAAATAAGACTTTCTTCATTGTTTTTTTGTTTTTAGTTAATAATAATTGATTGTAAAACTGGCGGTAAAGTTACGTTTTTTATTGATAGGTTGTATATTTTGTTGACATGCTTTAACAAAAAAAACTGGCATCCATGTCTGTTTGGATGCCAGTTTTTATGCTTTTGTTGTTTAATTCTATTGCGATTGTTGTATAATCTCGTTGAGAAATTTGATTGATCTCGTTGAGAATTTAGATTCATCCCGCTGTGAATTATCACCCAAAAGCATTTCTCCTTTTGTCTCCTTTTTCGTGATTCCGTTGGGATTCGAACCCAAGACCCACAGCTTAGAAGGCTGTTGCTCTATCCAACTGAGCTACGGAACCTACGAAAAAATCGACTGCAAAGGTACTGCTTTTTAAGCTTATTACCAAATATTTTGCTGTTTTTTTACGAGTTCATCGAGAGAAGAAACTCTTCATTGCTCTGCGTACGTTCCATACTGTCGTGGATTGTATTCATTGCCTCAATCGGATTCATATCGGCAATATACTTGCGAAGTATCCACATGCGGTCGAGTGTAGTCCTATCCTGCAGCAAATCATCACGGCGTGTGCTCGACTGAACGAGGTTCACGGCCGGGAAGATGCGCTTATTGCTCAATGAACGGTCAAGCTGCAATTCCATGTTTCCTGTTCCCTTGAACTCCTCGAAGATCACTTCGTCCATCTTTGAACCAGTATCTATCAAGGCTGTAGCTACAATTGTCAGCGATCCGCCGCCTTCAATATTGCGCGCGGCACCAAAGAAACGCTTCGGTTTCTGTAGGGCATTGGCATCGACACCACCGGTGAGCACCTTGCCGCTGGCAGGTGCCACGGTGTTATAGGCACGTGCAAGTCGTGTTATAGAGTCGAGGAAGATCACCACGTCATGCCCACACTCAACCATTCTCTTGGCTTTCTCCAGCACGATGCCGGCGATTTTCACGTGCCGCTCTGCTGGTTCGTCGAAGGTGGAGGCAATCACTTCGGCATTCACAGTGCGCGCCATGTCTGTCACTTCCTCAGGACGCTCATCGATAAGCAGCATCATCAGGTAAGCCTCAGGATGGTTTGCTGCAATGGCATTGGCAATATCTTTCATCAAGATGGTCTTACCAGTCTTGGGTTGTGCCACGATCAGGGCGCGCTGACCTTTTCCGATAGGAGCGAATAAGTCGACGACGCGAGTGGAAAGGTTGGTTGTGGCACGGTCGCCGCACAGTGTATATTTCTCATCAGGGAAGAGTGGGGTGAGGTGTTCGAATGGAATGCGGTCGCGAACTTCAGAAGGGATGCGACCGTTGATCTTGTCCACGCTTGTCATCGGGAAGTATTTCTCACCGTCTTTCGGCGGACGCACATGGCAGTCTACCACATCACCTGTCTTCAGTCCGTATCGTTTGATCTGTGCTACTGAGATATAGACATCGTCAGGAGATGAAAGATAGTTGTAGTCGCTGGAACGAAGGAATCCGTAACCGTCGGGCATCACCTCAAGAACGCCGTTTGCCGAGATGATATCGGTGAAATCAAACTTGTTGTCTGTAGGAGTCTGTGCCGGCATTCTGAAGTTATCGGCAACAGGCTGTATGGGAACAGTAGGATTGTCGAACATATCATAGTTCGGTAACGCAGACTGATCCTCGATGGGCAGGTCAACTATGGGGATGAAATCTGTTCCGTCGCCGGGATCGCCAGCCCAAATGCCATCTTCCAGCTTAGGTGCGTTGTGCGCATCAACTATTTCATTGTGCGTTTTCACTTTGGCTTGAAGCTGTGCAATCAAATCGGAGTTATCTTCTTCCTGCTGGTTTTCTGGCGAATATGCAGCTTCTGGCACAACAATATCTTGGATATCGCTGGGCTTTTCTTCTGCTGTTGTTTCTGAGATGGGTGCTTCCTGCTGATTGTCAGTGGTTTCTTGGGTTTCTGCTGATGCCTTTTCCTTCAGGGCTTTCTCTTCGGCTTCTGCTTTTTCCATAGCAGCCAGCTCGGCTTTCGACCTTCTTCCCCTGCGCTTTGGTGGCTGGGGGGCTGGTGTTTCCTGAACCTCTGTATTCACAGCCGGTGCTTCATTGACAGTTTCCTCCGTCGCCTTGTCACTGGCAACTTCGTTATTGATATCCTTGAAGAGTGGTGCAGGCTCTACAGAAGCTGCACTTTTGTTTTTCTTCAGGTCGAAATTCTCGCCTTCTTTACCTTTTACTGAATACACGCGATCAGTGTCTTTCTTCACGATTCTCGTGCGGCGGCGCTTGGTTCCGAGCGGGTTCTTGTTGCCTTCTGCTATGGCTTGCTGGTCGAGAATCTCATAAACAATGGTTTCCTGATCATTATTTGAGCTTGTTTTTACGCCCAATTCTTTTGCAATATCTTCCAAATCGGAGATACTCTTTGATAATAGTTCGTCCTTACTATACATAATATATGTATTTATTTTATTATAGAATTGTTGTTGATGAATATCGTTTCACGAGTGGAAACGAAGGGATATTTTTCAAATCGTGTGCAAAGGTACGAAGAAATCGGTAAATCACCAAACTTTTTTGTTATTTTCTATTTCCCGACTTTGCATTGTTAAGCATTTTTCAGAAAGTATTTGGGTGGATTGCTGTATTATTGTGTTTTCACGACAGACCGATCGCAATACAAAAACCTGCCCGATGGATAGCCAGTGGAGACTATTTCGGGCAGGTTTCTATTCTTGAAGATCACCTTTTTGTGGCGGTTGTTATTTGATGAGATCAACGCTTCGCTTCAGGAATATGTCGAGGGCTGCTCCCTTTAGCATACCATTTTGCAGCAAAGCCAGGTCAATGAGCTGGTGAACGATAGGGTTGGTCTTGGCATATTCTGCGATAACCGCCTTCTTCTTGTCCTTTTGCTCGTTGAGTTCTTTCTCGGCATTGCTCTTCATATCCTTGTCATCCTGCGTCAGCTCGTCGTATTTCTTCTTGTCCTGAGCCTGTCGGATGGCAGCAAGACGTGCATCCAGTCCCTTGATTTCACTTTCAATGGGCTTCAGAGTCTCTGCCACCTGTGCCTTTTCATCCTCAACCACCTTCTTGATGAGTGGATGGTCGCTGTTGAGAACGAGGTTGTAGCTGTCGGGCATCTGTCCGTAGAAGCTCATTCCCTGCTGATATCGGCTCATATCCTTCATTCTTCGCATGTATTCGCTCTGAGTGATGATGACAGGCTGTGCTGTTTCGCCGAGCGACTGAACCTCTACCATGAACTCAGCCTTCTCAATTGTCGGCATTTGTGAGCGGAAGGCCTCTGACAAATTGTCAGACAGGTCCTTGTCCAATTCGTTCTTCGGGGCATCCTCCTTCACGATCAGCCTGTCGATGATGTCGGAATCCACGCGCACGAAGCGGCTCTTCTCCAACTTTTGCTCAAAGAGTGACACCGTGGGAGTATCCAATTGACCGTCCATCAGCAACACACTATATCCCTTTGCCTTGGCAGCTTCGATGTAAGAATACTCCTCTTCCTTGTTGTTGGCATAGAGATACACCAGGTTTCCGTCCTTATCAGTCTGATTATCCTTGATGAGCGTTTTGTATTCATCCAATGTGAAATACTTTCCGTCGATGTCTTTCAGCAGGCAGAAATCCTTGGCGCGGTCGTAGAAATCTTCCTGCGACAGCATGCCGTAGTGGATGAAAATCTTCAGATCGTCCCATTTCTCCTCGTATTCCTTGCGGTTTTCCTTGAAAATACCATTCAGTCGGTCAGCCACTTTCTTGGTGATATAGGTGCTGATCTTCTTCACGTCGCGGTCGCTTTGCAGGTAGCTCCTTGAAACATTCAGCGGAATGTCGGGAGAATCAATCACTCCGTGGAGCAGGGTGAGGAACTCCGGCACGATGCCTTCCACCTGATCGGTGACGAACACCTGATTGCAATACAGCTGAATCTTGTTGCGCTGGATGTCAAGGTTGTTCTTGATGCGCGGGAAATAGAGTATTCCCGTGAGGTTGAACGGATAGTCAACATTCAGGTGGATCCAGAACAGCGGCTCGTCGAACTGCATCGGATAGAGTGTGCGGTAGAAGCTCTTGTAGTCTTCGTCTTTGAGTGTTGACGGTGTTTTTGTCCAAAGCGGCTCCACATTATTTATAATATGGTCTTTGTCGGTATCCTGCTGCTTGCCGTCTTTCCACTCTGTTTCTTTGCCGAAGGCGATGGCCACGGGCATGAACTTGCAGTATTTCTGCAGCAGCTGCTCAATCTGGCTCTTCTCCAAATACTCTTTGCAGTCGTCGGCGATGTGCAGGATGATGTCGCTGCCTCGGTTTTCGCGCTCGGCATCCTCGATGGTGAATTCAGGAGAGCCGTCGCATGTCCATTTCACAGCCTTTGCGCCGTCCTGATAGCTCTTAGTGATGATCTCCACTTTCTGAGAAACCATGAAAGCAGAATAGAATCCCAGTCCGAAATGGCCGATGATGGCATTGGCATTGTCCTTGTATTTGTCGAGGAAATCGTTCACTCCGGAGAAAGCAATCTGATTGATGTATTTGTCGATTTCCTCTTCTGTCATTCCGATTCCGTGGTCGCTGATGGTAAGCGTTCCGTTCTTTTCGTCCAAGGAGACGTGAATGGTAAGGTCGCCCATCTCTCCTTTGAAATCGCCTCTGTCGGCAAGTGTCTTCAGCTTTTGGGTTGCATCAACGGCATTCGACACCATTTCGCGCAGGAAAATCTCGTGATCGGAATAGAGAAACTTTTTGATGACGGGGAAAATGTTCTCAGTAGTAACCCCGATGTTACCTTTTTGCATATTTATCTTGTTGTTTGATTTTTCATCTGTATATTGAGCAAAATCCATGCCAAAGGCAGAATCCAGTGTCAAATGATGTCAAAAAGTTATTAATTTGTTTCATTTCTGTTTTTTTTGTGGAATAAACATGAAATATAAAGAAAAAATGACTATCTTTGCATTGACATATAAAAATGCGCAAGGCATCATCATGAAAGAACAAAAAGAAAGGTTCAACATTGTAGCTGACTATTACAAGCAGCATTACGAGGAGATTCTCGGATTCGTCAGCAAACATCTGCAATACGCAGACGATGCTGAAGACGTGGTTCAGAATGTTTTCGTGAGGCTATTGCGCACTGAAAAGATGATCACTCCCGTCACCATGCCGAGCCTTGTTTACACTATTGCGCGCAATTTGATATACGACTATTGGCGCCACCGCCGTTCCGTGGAGGAATATGAGCATTTCATTGCGTATTCAGGCAGGAATGAGGATTTGGATGTGGCATCCATTTACAGCGCCGTGGAGATTACGGAATTGCTGGAACGTGGCATTGCGCGTTTGAGCAATACCCAGCGCGTGGTGTTAAGAATGAATATGTTTGACGGCATGCAAGTGTCTGAGATATCAAAAACCTTGAGTCTCAACTACAAGAGCGTGGAGAACCGGTTGGGTTCTGCCCGGAAGGAGATTCGGAGGTATATGGCACACATGCTTGCATCATAGCCTATTTCAATTCGATAGGTTGGTTTTTTAAGGTTAAGCCCCTGCCACGTAGCGATACGGGGCAGGGGCAATTTAGTCAGCGCGTCTAAGTGCTTCCCCTAAGCGAAATAAAGAAATGTTCTGTATTTGTACGTAAAGTGTTGAAAGATAGCTGTTTGGAAGAAATTATGTGTTACCTGCTGCGTTACCTGCTGCGTTACCAACTGCGCGTTTTTAGATAATTAAGAATTAAGAATTAAGAGTTAAGAAAATATGAATTAAGAATTAAGAAAAAATGAAAGAGCGAATTCGAGTGCTCTCGTGGATGATTTAGGAGTGCGAGCTACCCTAAGCGCAAACATTAC
>JAFUVB010000008.1 GCA_017471245.1 Prevotella sp. | reverse complement strand
CGCTCCCGCTCGACCATTTGCAAGCAAGCTTGCATGGTTCTCGCTTACTCGCGGCTTTGTACCGTTTAAATGCTTAAAGTGCTGTAAGTGAAGATTATATAAATGCTGCGTGGGCAAATGATGCCTTATAAGTAACTCTGAACAACTTGGAGTAATTTGAACTAAGTCCCTCTATATGAGGGACTTCTTGTATTTTAACACTTCAAGTTGCATATTTGTTAGTACCAGTTTTTCGAGCTATTTTTGCACAGTATTTCTACCGCGAGTGTAAAATGGAAAGTAAAATCGTCCTTGAAAATGCAATATTTGGAACAAAGGTGATACACCATGAGAAAGTCCAAAAACGCCATCGACGGGACAATGTGATACACAGTGAGAAATTGCGAGAAAGAGTGATACAAAAATGGCGAATATTTAGCCGAGTTAAAACATCAGAGTGACGGACATTTATGGATATTCAGAAACGCTGTCAGTGGTGCGGGAAACCATTTATCGCGCACAAAATGACGACTCTTTACTGCTCTACAAGCTGCATAGACAAGGCTTACAAGACAAAAAAGAGACAGAAAATTAAAGAACAAGTTGAAGATGAGCAACACGCAACGCTGCCCATTGTAGAGAGTATTGGGCAGAAGCCTTTTCTGTCGCCAAAGGAAGCCGCTGCACTTCTTGGTATAAGCTTACCTACTATATATAGGTATATGGCACAGGGAATGTTTAAAGCTATGAGGACTCCTGCCAGAACAATTATCCGCTGGAGTGACCTCGAAGCGTGGTTTGACAACGCACCTGCTTACGTCAAGCGAAACAATCGCAAGCATAAGATTGATTCGGACTCCTATACCATGAAGGAAATCTGCGAGAAGTTTCAAGTGACAAGAAAGGTTGCCATGAGGCGCATTGAGCATTTCGATATTCCCAAGATATATGAAGGCCGGAACGTGTCTTTCTCCAAGACTGCCGTTGATAGGTATTTTGCCCAACTTATTGAGGACTTCAACAAGGAAGACTATTATACCATCCAGCAGATAATGGAGAAATACGACATGTCTTATACGGCAGTCATCTCATTTGCCGCCCGACATAAAATTCCAAGGGAAACGAGACACCGTGAAGTGTTCTACTCAAAGCCACATGTGGATAGCCTGAAGGGAAATGGTGAAGCCATCGATCCTCTATACTATACATATAAAGAGGTAATGGTGAAATATGGTTTCAGCAAGGACCAGGTAAGCTATTACCTCCACACCTACCATATTGACCGGTTCAAGCGCGGTTCATTGACAATGATTAACCGAAAGGACTTTGACAAAATCATATCTGAGCGCATGAACGGCAGCCTGACCATTGCTGAAATCAACTCCAAAATTGAAGATGCACGAGACCTGCGGATGGAAATAGAACAGATTGAGAATAACTCTGGTTCTGATAACATTGAAGTCATCCCCTACCTTGATGATGAAGCAACCGAAGAGGAATCTATCAATCATGGTAAACCTCAGGGTTATATCAATGCTGAAGAGATTGCAGAGAGATACAAGCAAAGCAAGAAATGGGTTCACTACCTCACACGGCAAAAGAAAGTGCCCAGGATACAGAAGGCTGGCATCCTGTTCTATGACGAGAAGGCGATTGAAGAGTTGTTCGGCAAATATGCTTCTGTCGAAGGCATCACGGAATGGTACACGACTGATGACATAGAGGAGAAATACAACATGACTGCTGTTGCAAGGCGCAGTTTTACCCACAGGCACAACATCCCCACCAAGAAGGAATATGGTATCACATACTACTCCAAATTACATGTTGACTTTGCTCGTAATCCGGGGATGCAATATGCCGAGGACTACTATATGGTCGAGCAAATAATGGCTAAGTATCATGTGGACAGAGAAACGGTTTATGGCATCGTCAGATATAAGAAAATCCCAAGTGTCAAGGACGGTCAGTACAGCCTTTATCTCAAAACGGCCATCGACAAGTTCTTTGCATCTAAAGTCGATGATAACACATAAATCAAACTTATTCATGCTTATTTCAAGATGAAGAGCAATTATTCAATAATGATATATTTCAGTATCAAGTAATTCAAGACATTTGCAAACAAATTAAAAAGAAAAGACTATGCAGTATTGTAAAACAGTTAAACTTCGGACACGTCCCATCAAGAATGGGATGCTGTCGTACTATCTGGATTTCTATCCTGGTTATCGTGACAAGATGACAATGAAGACCATTCGACATGAATCATTGGGCATCTACATCTATGCAAAGCCACTCAATAAGCGGGAGAAAGAATTCAACAAAATCATGACAGAAAAGGCGGAAGCCATACGTTGCCGCAGATTCGAGAGCGTTGTCAATGAACGCTACGACTTCTTTGATAAGTCAAGGATGAATGGTGACTTCCTGGAGTATTTCAATCGAGTGCTTCAGGACAAAGATCCGAAATGGAAGTTTGTCTATGAGCACTTCAAGTTCTTTGTAGATGGCAGATGCCGTTGCGAGGAAGTTGACTTCGACCTATGCAACAAGTTCCGCGATTATCTATTGAAAGCCAAAAACCTGCGCAATGGCGAACCTATGAATATCAATTCCGTAGCAGGCTATTGGTCAACATTCCGTGGTTTTCTCAATCTCGCTTATCGGGATAAGATGATTCGGACCAATCCTAATGACTATCTGGAGAAAATTCCTACAGTCCCTGTAAATAAGGAGAGCCTGTCACTTGATGAACTGCGTAACCTCTACAATACGCCATGTGACATAGATGTTCTCAAACGAGCCTCTATCTTCGCCTGTCTCACAGGTATGCGAAGAAGTGACATCATTAACCTTAGATGGGAAAATATCAAGACGTACTCAGATGGTGGTAGATATGTGGAGTTTTACGCCCAAAAGACGAAAGCCCGAAATATCATACCAATCAGCGAAGAGGCATACAAGTTGATTTCTGAAAACCGGAATACTATTAATGGCCTCGTATTCGATGGTTTTGAAATAGTCATGGCGCAGAAGCCATTGAAGACATGGCTCATAAAGGCTGGTATCAAGAAGCATATCACATTCCATTCTTTCCGGCACACTTTCGCTTCATTGCAAGTTGAACTTGGTACAGACCTCTACACTGTCATGCAGCTGCTGGCTCACAAGAGCGTGACAACGACACAAATATATGCTTGCCACGCTGACCCGAAGAGACGTGAAACGGCTACAAAGATTTCATCGAAAGTACTTGGGAGTGAAAAGGAAGTAAAATAATTGCTCTATATATTGAGCATATTAAAATAACATCATGTTAAAGAGTAAACAAATGAAGAGAATAAATGAAGAATTTACTAAAAATGCGTAATAATTTGTAGAATAGTGTAGTTATCTTTCAATAATTCAGAAAATCTCCTTAACTTTGCACCCACAAAACTCTAATATATTCGAGTAAACATGAGCGACAAAATTAAGGAGATTATTTTAATATTTTGGGGAAGTCTTGCAATATGTCTATATGTTGCAGACTCCTTCGGCTGGATAGATTTGCACCAGTGGCTACAGCAGATATGTCATTATGAATACAGCTATGCAGAAACTGCCAGGTTATTATTGCCTGTATTGTTTATCACAATGGCGGTGATAGAAATCTTCAAGATCGTAAGCGTCAGTTTCCAGATGGGGAGAACACCTGTAGCTCCCCTGTTGGGTACTTCGCACGAAGTAAGACTTCTCCCCTCTCGTCTGCAAGATAACGCCGTCTCTGTTTCGTCCTTTGCATCACGAGGCGATGATATGGTTGTCTTGGAGTCCGTAGATACAAGTGAGGACAAGTTACAGACGATACGAGATAGGCATCGGCATGAACAGGAAATCCATCATGAGAAAGTGATGGCTGCCATCCGTGATTATCTGTATGAGGTTCTGGCACCATATATGAAGAACGACGATATTGACACGCTCTATAAGAATGTAGAGCGTTGGCAATACTCCAATGAGCCGGAACTATCTCCCACTATCACCGACGGCAGGCTATCGACATTGGACTTGCGCCATCTTGCCTGGAACATCGGGGAACGCTTGAAGTGGCCTGGAGAACGACGGGCTACATTTATAAAGTTGTCCTTTCCCCATGAGCTTAGGGACTCTGACGTTTCCTCCATCCGCAGAAACCTCCGTCAGCAAGGCGACAGTATAATCCCGATTGATATTCCAGACAAGCGAGACTTCGCCTTTCATAAGCCGGTTTCAGGGGAATAGTCACACTTATCCCTACTTATTCCAAACTTACTTTGAAATGACTTAGTTCAGCATTGAATCAGTCAGTTCCTTTGCACTCAAATTCATAAACAGTTTGAGAATATGCAAGAAGAAATGACTTTCAATGACCTTCCAAAGGTCGTCTCTCAGATGTTCAACAAAGTGGAACGAATGGAGAGAGTTATCGACATCATCAGAGATGAAGTGTGTAAGAGGAATGTTCCAGCTTCGGAACACACTCCCATGACCATCGACGAGGCATGTGAGTTCCTGAAGATGAAGAAATCGACCATGTATTATCACATTGAGCGAGACAACATTCCTGCCACCAAACGTGGTAAGAACTACATCCTCTTCAAGGATGAACTTGTTTCTTGGCTGGAATCAGGCCGAAAGAACACGCAACCTATGACTACGGCGGAAATGAAAGCCCAAAGGCAGGCTTCACTAAAACGAAGACCTCGAAGGCTTTTGCCATGATGCACCAATGGTATTATGACCGTTCCGCAATCTCTTGACTGAACAATGCCCTGGGAGAGTCATCGGGAGGCTCTGTAATGTATTCACGGGAGAAGGTAAGTCTATGCAGACACACCTTCTCCTGTTTCGTTCATATATCACGGAGCCTCTTATCCAATGACACGCCCAAAGCACCGCAATGGAAGTTGCTTTGTTAGTCAGGAAGCTTCACGGCAGTACCATTGACCACATCATTGGCAGACTTACACCTTAACAAAAAAATATCTCTATATATGAGATATGCCAAATTTTCTTGTAGCGGTGTAGCGACTCACTTTATTTGCATCATTATTATCTGTATTTCAATGTGTTATATTTCGCTACACCGATTGTATCAATCCAAATTTCGCTACATGCTATCATGCTTTTTGCAGTTCCAACTATAAATATTAAGTGATTTTTACATTTTCAACTGCAAAAATTTCCCTACAAGTATGGGGATTTCAAAAAAACAGGAGCCACCTCCCAGCGACCCCTGCCCTTGTCTAATCCAATCTTAGTCGAATGAAAAAAATCAGTTTGTATTATTCGTATTACTGCTATTACTCATATTACCGATATTGACGTTGTGTTATGGCAAATTTTTGAATTCATTGCATTTGGAACAGAACCAATACAGCTGTTTCCTCTTTTTACTGTACACTTGGTTCAAAGGGTCTCCGCATTGCGGACAAACCTTTATTACGGGTTTCTTTCTATTGTCGGCATAGAAGATGGGCTTTCCCGTAGTCGGATGCACACAAGACTTCTCCTCACAGACCCAGAAATGCTCCTTAGTCTTGGGAGAATACTTGCGTGCCAACGTCTTGCGACGACAGACAGGACATTCCTCATGAGGAACTTCCTGCTCTTCCATTCCACCCTTGGAAGCATCCGATATAATCGGAGCTGATTCTTCTGCGAAAGCGATGTTCTCCAGAACCATCTTCTTGGTCTGTTCCATGAAGTTTTCCAGATTCATCTTGCCATCGGCTATGGCCGAGAGATTGTACTCCATGACAGCCGTCAGGTCAGGTTTGGTCAAGGACTCGTGTATGCTCTCAATCATAGCCGTTCCAAATGCAGTCGGAACAAGTTCCTTGCCTTTCTTCTGAATACAGGGAAGAATATCAGACTTACCAGACTTGGTGGCGAGGAGGTCTGCTATGATACTGTCACGAGTGGCAGGAGTACCGATGCCCTTACATTCCTTCAATCTGTCCTTGTTGGGATTGTCTGGACTGACGAAACGCCAGATATTGGTCATGGCAGCCAACAGAGAACCTTCCGTGAAACGCTTGGGCGGTGTGGTTTTCTTGGTCTCTATAATATATAAAGGTATCGGGATTTCATCACCGACAGACAACATCGGTATCTCCCTTACGTCATCATCCCTTTCGATGGACTTGGAGACGCTGCGCCATCCAGGGCTGACTATAGACTTCCCGCTACCGGCAAACACGTAGCCGGTGCTTGTCAGCTCATATTTCACCACGTCGTATTTGCATGGTGGGTAGAACTGCATGATATAACGAATGGCTATCATGTCATAGACCTTGCGCTCCCATTCTTCAAGTTCTTTCGGTATGACACCTGTAGGGATGATGGCATGGTGTGCGCTGACCTTGCCGTCATTGAAACAACGACCCTGAATGTTCTCGTCCGCCCTTGCTGCTGCATCAAAACCATTGTCGGCAAGGGCTTTTAGTATGCGTTTCCCATCGCCATGCTGACTGGCTGGAATGTAGTTGCAGTCAGAACGGGGATAACTCACGTATTTCTTCTCATAGAGAGATTGCACCTTGGCAAGCACACTCGACGGCGACATGCCATAGCGTTTATTGGCTTCCACCTGAAGCGTGTCAAGGGAATACGGCAATGGTGCGCTCTCTGTCTGGCTTTTACGTTCACTCTGCGTGACACGTGCTGGCAGGTTCTTAACATCCTCCTTTATTCTGTCCACATAGTCGCGCCGGATGATACGCCCTTCACTGTCAAGTGGTGCATCATCCGTAGGTTTCAAGGTTGCCGAGAACGGTATGCCATTCTTTGAATACTTGCCAGTAAGTTCATAGAACTCCACAGAATGGAAGTCCAGTATCTCTTTCTCTCGATTGACCACAAGGGCAAGCGTAGGTATCTTCACCCTACCTACTCGCCACACGCCATAACCGCCATGCCTTCTGGCAGTAATGGTGTATGCCCGTGACAGATTGATGCCCACCAGCCAGTCGGCACGCTCCCTTGCCAATCCTGCATGATACAGCGGTCTGTATTTCTCATTAGGTTCTATATGCTCAAAGGCACGTTTCATGCTTTCTGAATCCTTGGCATTTATGAGAATGCGACGCACCTCTCCCTTGTAGCCGACATACTCCAGTATCTCGTCTATGAGAAGTTGTCCCTCGCGGTCTGGGTCGCCGCCATTGACCACTACATCCGCTTTCTTCAAGACGCTGCGGATATACTCAAACTGTTCTTTCGCCGATGGCGACGGCTGCTTCTTCCATGCTGTTGGAATAATGGGGTACTTACCGAAGTCGGCAAATTCCTTGCCGTATGCCTCTGGCATAGCCGTCGTCATAATGTGACCATATGCCCACGTCACGACGACATCACCCTTCTGATAGCAATGCTTGTTCTTATACGATGAATAGTCGCTCCAAAGGAAGGAAGCCATCGCCGTGGCAATGTCTGGTTTCTCTGCAATATAAACTGTCATGGTTTCTTATTCTTATAGTGATTGATGATGAATGAAAGCATGTCGAGCAACAGCCAGACCAATGCAAGGATGGCCACAAAGAAGAATGTGACAATGACCGTCCATAGTTTGAACATGGCGTGGGGTGACAGCACCTGTCCTGACAGGAGATTGGCCGCTCCCACCACAGTAATGATGGCTCCCACTATCAAGAGTGAAATGTTGAAGAGATAAAATCCCTTCTTACTGAGACGTAACTTAGTCATAGGTATTTCGGTTAAAGATTTCGCATGATCATGTGCTCACCTGATTGTTTGGAACGCACCATCGTCGGATATTCCACGTCCACATTGAAGCGGTGAAGAATCCTGTAGATATTACTCTTCCCATGATAGCCAGTGCGAGCCATGATTTCCTTGATGCTGTAACCGGCATTGTACATATTGATGACCATCCTGTATTTCTTCAGTTTTTTCTCGTGGAACTTGTCAGACAGCAATTCTGCCTGAAAGTCATCAAAGGAAGCCTCTCCTTTGTTGGCCGACATCCTGGCTATGGCAGCAAGGGTACTTTTCGTGCTTGACTTTGGAAATAGTTCATCAGCTGTGTCTAAAGCATCACTCAGGGATATGATACGAATATCCTTGCTGGAGCAAAGCTTCAGGAAGAACATCATATCATTAAAGTTCTTGCAAGCATTGTCAAATGACATAATGACCGCAACATCTCCAGTATGCAACTGACCGATGAATGCCTTCCATCGCTCTCTGGCAACATCATCCCTGTCATCGTAATAGATAGCCGTGCAAGGAAGTTGCTTCATTCTTGACACAACTTCGTCTATTTGCTCAAAATAATAAGCAGTATTTATATAACCAATATAATCCATAATTTTGAAATTCGCTCAAAATACCTATGCAAAGGTAACGCTTATATTTCAATTAAAACCATTGTTTAAGGTATTTAACACACTAATCCTCAATTTGAGACGCAATTTGGTTCTATTTGGTTCTACTTCTCAGAAAAATGATACCAAATATTAAAATAATGAGCATAACAAACAAAATATTGAGGAAAAAGTTGTAATTTTGCACCCCGAAAGAAAAACTTAAAGTTCTGTATGATGACAAATAAAAGAAAAAAGCAAAAATCGACTGGTGGTATTGTCTATGAATGCCAAGCAAGAAAGATGCTCCGCAAGAATCTATTGCCTGTATTGCTCGTATGGATGGTATTACCCGTATGCTTATCCTGCTCCGACAAGGACAAGCTAAACTTCACGTCACCAAATGATGCCTTGGATGCCTACCAGAGTTTCCTGGCTGAAATGAAAGCCATCAAGACATCCAACACAATCAATTTCTGCAAAGATGCAAATCGGTGGAAAGAAATGTCAGACACGGTTTATCATTATCTGATGAAAGATTCCGTCTTTCTAAAAGACAACCACTGTGCGGACAGGTTTACAGCCATAAACGACTCTGTCCGCTTTGAGTTTCTGCGATTGACAGAAACATGGCGATACTCCTACGATGACGTATTGAAGATAAAAGAGCAGACTTCGGCATTTCACGATGACAAGGAATTGCAGGAAGCTGTCAGCGAAGCGCAGCCATTCTTCTTGGCACTGGACAGTATTACCATAATAGATGGCGACAAAGGCACAATTCTATCTGCCTACAGGAAATTGTTGAAGGAGACAAAAGTTACAGGCATCAGCAACAAGAACGATATGCTGGACTTTATCGGCAAGGAGGACATTTTGTTTCGTTCCTTCCTGGCCCACCTATACGAAATGGACAATGAGCCGCTGGCTGACATCACGCAGGAAACGGAGAGTATCTGCCGCAACATATTGCTGGCTGCAAAAGAAGGAAAAATCAATGCCCGTGACGCAATGGTATATATGTCGATGCGGACTGTCAGACGATTGCTTCAGAACTCCACCGCATGTATTGCAGACATCAACCGGCAACAGATGAAAAGCAAGGCGCAGGGCAACGCATACCTCTGGATGATTATCCAGCCCTTCATCAGCATTGACCAGTTTTCCATAGCAACGCTGACTCCCCAGGAACGCAGTCAATTCAACTATGTCATTGCGCAGCTGCCTAAATCAACGAAGTTCGCCAAGACATTCGACATCGACCAACGGGCATTGAACTACCTCTTACCCCAACAACTATTGAAAATGTATGTACTCACATTATAATTGATACGACTATGATACAAGAAGAAGTAACTAAATTCATGGCGCTGGCACCTTTGATGCTGCCAAGCCTTATCGGAAAAAACGGTCCCGATGATACTGACATTACGGATGACTCGGCCATCCTGTTCTTTTCACTCGAAGAGCGACTGCCCATCGGGCTTGTGATGGACGATCTTGATGATGGCATGGAACTGACCCTCCTCTATCACGGCACAGGCAAAGACAATCCAAAGTTGCATCACTGCTGTTTTTTTGCAAGCCCTGTAGGGTCACAGGTCCTGTGTAAGTTCAACCTGGTAACAGACGGGCATGAGATGGTTGACGGACTGAATGTGACAGTGTACGATTCACTCGACACGTTTGAGAGCGACCTTGAAGCCGACCTTTCTGCGCACGGAGGGAACTTCGATTTCATACAGGCAATGAAGGTCACGGAATTGCTGTCTTTGTTCTGCACCATGCAATGAGAGCCGAATTACTATACAAGATAGCAGACATCATCAACTCCAACAGCACGAAATACCGTGCCGTCATTCCAAGAGTGAGAAGACAGTATATGACCCAACAGGGCAACAGCCTTGTCAAGTCAACGTGTCTTGTCCTCAATATCATGGTGACATACCGACCGAAGAACCATATACACCGCAGTATGTGGAACATCTATGAGAATGACATTGACCGCATCATCAAAAAGATTGCCCGGCGAGACAAGGCTTTTGCACAGCGAATTGACGACAACGAGCCGACCCTGTTTGACATCGAAATGATTGTGCGCAGGGCATCGTTCCAGGCTCTGAAGCTGAAACTCGTAACGACCTCATACGACATCTATCTGGAGAACAGTTAGGCAAGATTATCCATATTACTGATATTACCATCATACAATGACAGCGAAACTGATATTCTTCATATTTCCCATATTACTGGTATTAATGCCGATAACCCTGTACAAGAGAAACAGCCCCTTCATGGTCAGATTGTGGCTGCGAATGGCCTATGACCAGAACACAAGAAAAATGGCAGCGAACCTTATGACCATGATTCTAATCCTGTTTCATCTGGCCTATTATGCAGTATTCCCTTCAGACAAGGGAATTATGATCTCAACGCTGTTGTTGTTCCTACTCTTTTCCACCAATAGATGTGTTCGCCTACTGACGGGCATTCGTCAAGGTCGGAAACTCAGATGGGGGCTTGCCATTCTATGTCTTGGACTGCCCTTTGTACCTCATATGCTTTCAACAGCCATTTCCCTGGCATTCGTTCTTGAAACATCCTTTTTCTTTCCGGCTGAAGGTCTGACTGACTTCTACGAGAACAACGTCAAGGAACAGGATGTGGACAAGAAATTCGTCGAGGCATATTTCAAGTGAACCATTTCCCATATAGGTATTTGTAAAACGTATCAATCATATCCGCAATGAACAAGGAAGCAAACAGAACCAACAAAAGCATCACACTTGACAGTGACTTGATTTCATTTCTGAAGACACAGGACAACCACAAGTTCTCCCGTTATGATGCCTTCGTCTGGCTCATCGAGCGCATCTGTGAGGCAAAAAATGGCAAACGGGATGACATACCATCTTCCCCTCGCCAAGAGTATCTGGTCAAATATACTGACCTTGCCAAGACATGGCGTTGGAGCCGTCCGACTGTCCAGAAATTCATCGAGGGGCTGAAAGCCTGTCTGTCATCGTCAAGGAAAAATACATCAACTCTTTTGCCTTGTCTCTTCCAGAGGATGACACACTTGCAAAGTTCAAATGCTGTACCAGCCACCACCCTTCCATCAACAATCACGGTGCTTGCACCGGCAATTCAAGACTCCCCATCGGTGAGCTTGCTTCATCGAACAGAAGGAAGCGAAAATCGAATAGAGGGAAGGAATGCGTTAAAAACGCTTAGCCTAATAAGCGTTAACTTACATTAACACATTAGGCTGCCTCTCCAAAGGAGTTCCTACGGGGAGCAAGCTCAGGCAGATAATCATTGAAACATCGAATATGGCAGAAAGAAAACAAGTCATGGACATGCGCTCAAACACCGACGGCATCAGCACCCCGGAGAGCAATGAACAGCAGCGCAAATGGTCGGACAATCTATGGGACAAGAAAGCCCAAGATGGTCTGGCCAACTATGACCCGTCACGGGCGCATCTGAACTTTGAAGTAACAATAGGCGGAAAGGTTCAGCCCATTGACACGTCCAAATCCATCCAGCAAAAGATGGAGGACATCTTGTTGGCTCGTGGTATCAAGAACCCGAATGCCAGAAAGAATGTCAGACGCAAGCAGCGTATACTCGCACAGATGATATTCGGTGGCAGCCGTGACAGAATGCTGGAGATTGCCTTTGGCGACCAAAAGCTTGATTTCACCAAAGGTGCAGATAATTCGCACCTGACAAGGAGCGAGGACATTGAGAAATGGGCTGTTGATGTGTATAATTTCGTTGCAAAGCGGTTCGGCGAGCAGAACATTGTCAGCTTCTATGTACATCTGGACGAGACCAATCCCCACTGCCACTGTACGGTAATTCCTGTCGATGAGGAGAAGAAACGCATCAGCTGGAAGCACGTCTTCGGGCAAACGCCTGCTGAGGAAAGCTCCACATTCACTACTTTGCACAATGAGTTGTTCAAAGAGGTAGGCAGTCATTGGGGAATGGAACGTGGCAGCAACATGGCAGAGACTGGTGCAAAGCATCGCTCAACCGAGGAATATAAGCGTGACCTGGTAAGAGAGGTACAGTCACTGGAGAATACCAAAGAAGGTCTGGAGAAGCAGATACATCGGATGGAAATCAAACTTAAAAGCATCTCCACCATGATTGCGAACTTACAGGTACGAAAAGAAAAGATAAATGAGGAAATAGAACTCATAGCCAGTCAATTCGGTGAAGAAGGACAGGACAACGAGCAACTGGCAAGTCGTATGACCGAACTCAGGAAGGAACTGCTTTCAATAGACCATAAGCTTGCCCAAAGACAGCAGATGCTCAACGACACTAACAATGACATTGCCAAGGCCAAAGAGAAACTTGAAAAGGTCATCATAAGGCATCAGCAAGCACAAGAGAACTATGGGGATGACATCGACAGGGAGGCTGACTACCTCAAAGCCAATATGAACATCACCTATAATAAAATGCTGATGAAAACCATAGAGCCGTTGCAACCGACCCTTAGCGACAGGCAGAGAGAAATCTTACAGGATTCTGGTTTTGTTGAGTTGACGGAAAACTCTCAGGATGTCATCAACTGTGCCCTGCTACTGGCATTACGTTATGTTCAGGCTGCAACCGAATATGCCGAATCACATGGTGGCGGAGGCAGCGGAAATCTCTCCGGCTGGGGACGGGACAAAGACGATGATGACGAGCGTTGGTGGATGAAGTGCATCGCTCAATCCGCTGCCATGATGAAACCGTCGGCAAGAAAAATCAAACGTGGACGGTAATATCGGTAATACAAGTAATACGAATAATATCAGTAACATGAGTAATAACACGTGAGTTCGGTGTAAGAAAGTTGTTGAAAAAGTTGTAGGAGTGAGAATTTATTTGTAACTTTACATGTGATAAACAAATACTTACAAACAACCTCATCACTCCTATGAACACTGCAAATATAGTAGAAATCTACTGCATTTTCGACGAATTCTGCAAAATTTTCGATCCAGAGCTAAAAAAACACCTGATTGACGTACCAGGCAAGCACCGCCGCAACAGAAAAAGCCGTGTCTCGGATGCCGAGATTATGACCATGCTCGTTCTCTTTCACACCTCCCACTTCAGGGACTTGAAGACGTTCTACCTCGGGTACATCTGTCAGCACATGCGCAGCGAGTTCCCCAACAGCATCTCCTACAACCGCTTCGTAGAACGTCAGACGAAGGTAGCACTGCACCTGCTGTTGTTCCTCCAGACCTGCGCCTTGGGCAAGTGTACCGGCATGTCCGTCATTGACTCCACCCCGCTTGTCAGTTGCCACATCAAGCGTGCACACATGCACAAGACCATGAGAGGATGGGCGGCGAAGGGGAAGTGTACGATGGGATGGTTCTACGGCTTCAAGCTGCACCTTGTTATCAACGACAAGGCCGAGATCATACAGTGGATGCTCACTCCGGGCAACGTGGATGACCGCGAACCGCTCAAGAACGAGAAGTTCACCAAGTGCCTGTTCGGAAAGCTTTTTGCTGACAGAGGATACATCAGCCAGAGCCTCTTCGATATGCTCTTTGTCGACGGGCTTCACCTCGTCACAAAAATCAAAAAAAACATGAAGAACTCACTCATGAACCTCTACGACAAGATTATACTCAGGAAAAGAGCCGTCATCGAGACCGTCAACGACGAACTCAAGAACGTCTGCTGCATCGAACATACAAGGCACAGGTCCATTGACAACTTTGCCGTCAACCTCTTCGCCGCGCTCATCGCATACAATCTCATGCCCAAAAAGCCGCAGATGAACATTGAGATTATTGACAAAAGCAGGATTATTGCCTAATCTTACGCCGAACTCACGTTAATAACAAAAACAAAATCACAATGAAGAAAGCAATGATGATTACTATGCTTGCTGCCTCACTGACTGCAAGCGCAAAAGAATGGGCTGTTGACAGCCTTTACCATCCCACAGTTGACACCCCGCTTTTACAGCGGTTGACACCGACGCTGACATCTGACTATGTACAGCTTGGAAAGGTACACCAGCACTGGTTTATAGGTGTTCAAGGTGGAGCGTCTGCATTCCTGGGGAAACCTCTGGGATGCGGAGATCTGTTCGACAGGACGACTCCTGCGTTCAATGCGTATCTTGGTAAGTGGTTCACACCCAATGTGGGTGCAAGAGCAGCCTTCCAAGGTCTGAAGTACAAGAACAGCGAACTGCAAAGCATCAATTACCAGTTGGCACATGCCGACCTGATGTATAACGTGGCGAACTTGTTCCGTAGTCCGTCAGAGCATATGCCAAAATGGGATTTTGTCCCCTATATAGGGGCTGGACTGGCACATGGCTCCAATATCTCATCAGTTGAAGGGAAACTGCGAAACTTCCAGTTTGCACTGACCTACGGCATCTATTCACGCTACCATATCGGTAAGCGTTTTTTCCTGTCTGGAGAGTTGGGAGGGTTCTCCACGTTCCGTGACTTCGACGGCTATGGAGAACGTGGCAAGCTGGGCGACAACATGCTTTCACTCTCATTCGGTATTGGCGTTAATCTGGGAAGTCCAAAATGGAAACATGCCATCGATGCCCTTCCTTATATCAACCAGAACGACTACCTGCTGTCATACACAAAGAGGTTGGAGCATGATAACGAGTACCTGACAAGCCAACATAACATCGACCGCAAGACACTTGAAGAACTGAAGAAGATATTGGAAATTGAGGGGCTGTTGGGCAAGTACGGTTACTTGTTTGATGAAAACGGCAGCGGCAAGAACAATTACCGGGGACTGCTTTCACTCCGTTCCCGAATGAAGGGCATGAACCCCATATCTATGCCACAGGATTTGGCAACACAGCCAAACATCCTGAATATCCCCATCTATTTCTTCTTCCAGTTGGGAAAGGCACAGCTGACGGACGATTCCCAGCTTATCAATTTGGACGAACTGGCCAAGGTAGCTATTGAGCACAACCTGAAAGTACATATAGCAGGAGCAGCAGACAGTGCCACTGGCTCTGAGAATGGGAATACTGAATTGAGCAAGGAACGTACAAGGTTCATCGCCAAGGAACTGAAGAAACGTGGCGTACCTACGGAACGTATGAAAGGTGTGTCACTTGGTGGAATCAACGAATACTCCAATCCCAAAGACAATAGATATAGTAAAGTCTCACTTTATCTGGAGATTGATGAAGAGCAACTAAATGACTGACGGATATTCATGCCGGATTACAGAGTTATCATAGCAGGCAGCCGCTCCTTCAACGACTATGCGTTGTTGAGGGAGCATTGCCTTTCCCTCTTGCTAGAGAAGATGAAGACGCATAGGGTCATCATCGTCTCTGGTCATGCCCGTGGTGCAGACAGTCTTGGGGAAAGGTTTGCAAATGAATTAGGGTTTCCTTTTGAACTTCATCCTGCCAATTGGCGGTTACTTGGCAAGGCTGCTGGCATGGTAAGAAATGCAGAGATGGCCAAGTGCTCTGATGCGCTAATCGCCTTCTGGGATGGCGAAAGCCGTGGAACCAGGCACATGATAAACTTTGCCAGAAAAAGAGGATTGGAGGTATCTGTGATTAACACGACTCTGAAAAATTGGACAGATAACAACAGCCAAACAACAGAAAGGAATACAATCGTACCACCTAATGAAGAAAAGTTGGTTATCAAGTGTTGTCACAGATAGATTTTGTAGAATAAGGCATTTAACTAAGAGTAATATTGTAAAATAAGGCATTGGATTGTTATAATATTTGTAAAATAAGGCATTATAAATAACTTTTTCTTGCAAAATAAGGCGCTATTATAATTTATTTCACTACCTTTGCACCTATGAAAGAAATAATTGTTGATAAAAGAACGCTGGAAATTATACTTAACGACCAGAAAACCGAGATAGATAATTGGTCAGATGATTATCTGTGTTCTCGTAACGAAGAAATACTTGTGGATCTAAACAGTCCACAGGCCCAAGTTGTAATTGGTGTCCGTCGAAGTGGAAAGTCAACACTTTGCTTACAAACACTTTCTGGTGCAGACGTAAAGTTTGCATACGTAGATTTTGACGATGAACGTCTTGCTGGTCTTGGCACCAAACAATTAAACGATGTCCTTGAAGTCTTATATAAGATTTATGGGGACTTCAACTATATTTTCCTTGACGAGATACAGAACATTGAGGGATGGCCTCTCTTTGTCAACCGTCTCCTTCGAACCAAAATGCATGTAATCCTAACTGGCAGCAATGCCAAACTGTTGAGCAGTGACTTGGCAACACACCTTACGGGCAGAAGTAGCGAAATCAACCTATATCCTTTTTCTTTCACAGAATTCTGCATAATGAAAGGTGTCGATAACAAACTACGCACCACCAAAGGTATAGCAGACTTGAGAAAAACGTTTGACGAATACGTCCTGAAAGGAGGATTTCCAGAACTGATTAGCATTAAGAATAACAAGAAATATATAACTAATCTCGTTGATAACATCCTGAAACGCGACATAGAACAACGATATCATATTGCATACCCTGCTCAATTTGAGAACATGGCTCATCACCTTTTAAATATCTCCCCATACGTAGTATCAACATCAGACCTTGCCACGATTTTCAACTTCAAGTCACCTCATACAGTACGCAACTATATATCTTATCTCAAACAGGCTTATATGCTGATTGGAATCAAGAAGTATTCGCAAAAAAGCAAGATGCGTGTCACACAAGAGAAAGTATATGCAGTAGATGTTGCTTTAATGGATCAAAGGGAAAATGCATTTGCTGGTGAGAATTTGGGTTGGAGACTGGAGACTATTGTAATGAGTCACCTCATCCGCAAGTGTCAGTGTGAAGGATGGGACATGTACTATCTCAAAGATCGCTCTGGTGAATGCGACTTTGTTATATGTGATAGGAATAAAGTTCTACAGTGCATACAGGTGTCTTACGATATCTCATCAGAAAAGACATACAAACGTGAGGTTAATGGACTGCTATTGGCTAACAAGCAAACCAAATGTGAGAACTTACTTCTGCTAACAGACCACGAATTCGACAATATCGAGAAAGAAGGTCATCATATTTCTATAAGACCAGTATATGAATGGAGCGCTATGCCCTTTCACGAGGAACATTAATACATCATGGCAATCTAAAAAAATGCGTCGTTACTCAATGAATAACGGCGCATTATTATCTTCGCATAAAAGAGTTGTTTGACGGCACAATTAAAGCTGTGTCTCTTCTTTCCGTTTTTGGAATTTCTCCTGCCATCGTTGAAACTGAGGACTGTTCCTGACGTGCCGCTGAAAATCTTTCGATGACTTGCGAAGGTCCTCTCTTTGCACTGGCGTTAACCACTCTGCTGAGTTTGGCTGCTTCACTGAGGGTGAGGCAACCGATTTCTGATGCGATTCCATATTTTCTCAAATCCAGGTCGGTGATACCGGCCTCTTTTAGTTTACTCTTATAGTCATTGCTAATCCTAATGTCACTCAGCCTTCCGAAACTTCCATGTCCGAAGGTGGTTATCATCACCACATTGCCACCCTTGCTGGAGATATAGTCACGCATATCCCTCAGTTCCGCGCCTGAAGTGATGAAATCATCAAGGATAACATAGTCAGCTCCTTTGGTGACCTCTCCCTCGAAACGCATCCGGCGACCGAGACGGGCCACGTCCGAGGCATTAGTATGTGAAACTGTGGTCACGGCAATAATGTCATCCTCTACAGTCATGCCAGCTGCTGAGAACTTGGCGGCAAAGGCGGCAGGTATCATGTTCGTGCCATCGCTGTTTCTCTTGTGAATAAAGGCGACATGGGCATTTGGATAGCGTGTTGCAACATCAAGCACCTTCTCATCTTTCACCAGGTCATCGACCAGACGGATGGCTGCGTCGAAATCCCCACACTTGGCTGCATTGAAATCGGGATGATGGCGAGCCACGCTGGAAGACGTATGGTTGATGACGGCAGGAAAACTGTTTCCCCATGCCATACCATCCGGCATTGTGTCTCTCTGCTGAAGCATATAGAGGGCTGTTCCCATATCCACGCTGACGGGTGTATTTCCGAGGTACATCTCTGCATCATCGGCATGGAACGTGAACAGCACCTCCATGTGACCATCCTTGACGGATATGCTGTCAACGGTGAAATCGGGGCGGGTCAACCCCGCGTGCCGCTAACTGTTCTTGTTCCATTGGCTGCTCCTCTGTCTGCTGCGTTTTCTCCTCTGGCTTGACAGCCTGACCTGTAGAAGCCGAAGCTTGATGCGTAGGCGCATACGCCTTGTTCTGTTCCCTGATGTCGCTAAAGTCCGCATTCACGCCATCACGTTCTATGCGCATATTGACAGCATCGACACGCTGACCGATAAACGAAGCGGAACGCTTTACATCCAAGAGGGTTGTCTTGATATAGGAAGGATCTTCTTTGAGGTTCGAGAGCCACCCCTTCAGATAGGCGGCACTGTCAGACTTCACATGCTTTGTCATCCCATACTGTGATGAAATCAAGGCTGCCGTCAGCTCTGCCACCAACTCCTCACGGGCATATTCGGCATTGCCGAAACTCTGACCTGGCTTCAGACGATTCAAACGACTCTCGGAACCTGTACTATGACTCATTTCGTGCAGAAGGTTCGTGTAGAAAGATTCCCCATCGATGAACTGCTGTTTCTCTGGCACTACAATGATGTCCTTGCTGATACTGTAATAGGCATTGTCACCTTTAGTTGGCTTAATGGGACATACCCAAAGGTCTTTCTCTATCATTGCATCGATGGCCGGGAAGGATTCCATTTCCTTGTCGGTGTTCTGCGACTCGCCTTTGGCCTCTTTAAGGAAACTTTCATACATCTCTGGTCGAGCTTCCTTCATGTTCGTCTGGTCGAGATTGAAGACGTTATAAACCTGAAGCTTCGGATAGACGTTGTATTTGGCACGTTCTTCCTCGCTCATCTGCTTGTAGTCCTCATACTTGATGCATTCCTTGGTTTCTGCATTTACCACCGTGAAGGTAGTCAGCATGACGGGCGTACTCTTCTCGCCTTTGTTCACGGTCACTATGGGAAGCTTTTCGCCTTGGTCATCGAGGGCTGGTGTCCTTGCTCCCTGCTTGTCTTTGGTGAAGTTCAACCCCTGGATTCGGTCAAAGGTGGCATATCGGGATGTCTGCCAGCCGTTCTTCTCCTGCATGAGCATCAGGATAATACTGTTCATGCCGTTGTATTGCCGACCACTGAGATTACGGGGCATCTGTGCCGCCTGTGGAGAGAACCAGGGCTTCTTCCAGTCGCCTTGCAGATTGGAGATTTTCTCAATCATCAGCTCGGCGAACTTATCCATAGCCCTGTCCTCTGCACTCCTGCCATCGGTATTGGGGATATAGTTCTTCTTTGCCATTGTCTTTCCTGTTTACTCGTTATGGGACTCTTCCTTGACATATTCCTTCATGTCCGTGACACGGCAAGAAAGTCGTACCTGCCTGTCATAGACTGACAGCTGCAGGTCGCCATCAATGCACACCTTGGCCTTGGGCTGCATCCAGTCCGGCTTGATGGTGTCAATACCTGCGTCCTTTTCTGGGAAACGGAGGAAGCGAACCCAGGTACTGACAAAGTTTTCCTTGACTTTCTCCGACGAATAGGCCGAGAACAAAAGGTAAGGGTTGCCCTTGCGGTCATTCTTCTCCTCGTAGATGTTATCGTTCTTCAGGCGACCTCTGAAATGGAGTTCACCAGTTATCGAATCCAGCTCCGAAACATCCTTGACGGCGACCTTGTTTGCCGTGAGATAGAAAGCAAGGTTTTCTTCCTTCTTACGGATGTCGAGCACACCCTGTACAGTAACCCTACGCCCTTCCGAATAATGGTTAATGTCACTCTTCTTACCTCCCCTGAGATTGACAAGAACGTCTAAAGCCGCCTCGCCTCCCTTTTCATCGGGAAGGTTCACTTTCACTACAAACGACAGATAAGGCTTGTCATTCTTGTCTGTACGGAGGGTGGCACTCTTCTTGACGGTGCCTGTCATGTTCACATCTGCTTTAATCATTGTCTTGAAATTTTAATGGTAACTATTTTCTCTGTAAATTCTGTTCCTGAGATTGTTGCTGAGAAGCTATCTGCTCATAGTTCTGCGAAGCCTGTTGTGAGAAAGTGATGGCATTGACCATCGCACCGATACGCTGGCGTTTGGTGGCATCGTCAGCATCACTGCCCAAGACTTGCGACAGTCGGGATTGTTCGGCAGCAGTCAACTCATGGCTGTACTGTTGCTTTCCGTCATCGGTGGTCAGCACGGCAGTACTGTTCTCCTTCACGGTCATTACGGCTGATTTCAGATTGGGCGTAAAACTGCTGATGTCTATCTTTCTGTTTACCAAAGCATCTGTGACGGCCTGCACCTTTTCCTCCTTGCTCTTGTTTTCCATCTGCATGGTGAGTAAAAGCATCGTCAAGAACATCTTCATGATGGAGTCCAACAAACCGCCACCCTCCCCTTGTCCTCCAAGTCCGAGGGCTGAGTCATCAGAAGACATCAGCATCGCAAGCCAATCATTGGGCGACACCTCCTTTTGCTGTTCGGTAGCAGCCGGTGCCGTCTGTGTTCCTCCTGCCTGGTATTGAGTCAGCAGGTCCTTACCGTTGTACTGTGCTTGTTTCTGCAAGTTGCCTTTCTGGTTGATTTCAGCGAGATAGGCAGCTGGATTGAGCCATTGCTGCCTACCGTCGGCAGAGATATTGATGACTCCGAAGTGGAGATGCTCACCCGTTACACGTGTGCCGGTACTGCCCGACACACCGAGTTTCTGACCTGCTTGCACCGTGTCGCCTTTCTTTACGTCGATCTGTGAAAGGTGCATATATTGTACATGGGTCTTGCTGCCATCTGCACGGGTGTATTCCACCGTGACCGTCTTTCCACCACCCGTATTGGTATTGTGGTTGACTGCCACTACTTTTCCGTTATTCTCCGTGGCAAGAACCGCATCACTATTGGTCTTGATGTCTATGCCATGATGCACCTGAGTCTTGCTTCTGTCCATCGGATCTTTACGAGGCCCGTATGGAGAGGTAATGAGCATGAAGGCATCGCGTTTGACAGGCATACTGTACTCACCTTGTGGTAAGTCCATTCCTGTTGATTTCGGGTCGCTGCCATTAGTCTGGCCTGTAGTTGTTCCAGCCTTTAGAGGGTTGGCTGCTGTACCGAACTGCCGCCCCTCCCTCTTCATCTGCTCCATAACCATCTGGTCATATTTCTGGAGGTTGCTCCCCTCGATAACACCTACGATGGTCGAAACATAATTGGAGGCGGTGGCATAGCCGCCCTTCTTAATTCCTGCAGCCCATCCCTTATAGTCGTCAGGCGAAAGGTTGCCTACATACTTTTGGTAACGCGAAGCCATGAGGACTTTGGAATGGTCCTCATAGCTTTGTCCCACATTATCGTACTTCTTGAACTTCTCATTGGGCTTGTCATCGTTGGCAAGGACGTAGGCACCGTTGAACTCGCCCTTCACTCCGAAGTGGTTGTTGGCGGTTCTGGCAAGGGTACTCTTGCCATTAGCTGACTCAATGATGCCTTGGGCAAGGGTTACAGAGGCAGGTATGCCGTATCTGCGCATCTGCTCCATCGCGTACTCAGCATACTGGTCTATATACTGTTGTCTTGAACTGTTTGCCATAGCTTCTCCTTATCGGTGCATACCTCTATGTTGTTCCTCTTCCTGTTTTTTGGCTGGAGCAACAATTTCTTTCACTTCCTGTTGAGATTCCATTGCAGACTCAACCGCACTGCGCTTGGTGGTAGCTTTCGGTGCTTCCAACTGGTCACAGATGGCGACACGCTCACCGGCACGGATGAGCTTGGGTAGATAGGTGTCGAGGGCATGGTAAGGGAATCCCGCCATCTGTACAGGCTTGCCGTCAGGCCCGTTTTGCTTGCTGCTCTTGGTCAGGGTGATGCCCAGAATCTTCGAGGCTTTCCGTGCGTCTTCCTGATAGGTCTCGTAGAAGTCACCTGTGCGGAACAGCATCAGCGCGTCGGGATGCTTGCTCTTCAAGTCCATG
>JAFUVB010000007.1 GCA_017471245.1 Prevotella sp. | reverse complement strand
CTAATGCTGCGGCAGAGGCTTTCAATGCCAAGGTCAAGGCTTTCAGGGCTGCACTCAGAGGTATCAGGGACGAGAAATTCTTCCTATACAGGATCGCTATGATTTATGCTTACCCCTACTGATTATCGACTGAGCCGAGATTCAATCCCGCGGGAGTCACAAGAAAAAGAGGCTAATATGCAATCAAGCATGTTAGCCTTCTTTCATTTGTATACCGTCATTTTACAATCTGCGCACTGCTCATTCAATCTTCTTAAGGTGCGGAAGCGTGATGTGATATTTCACTGCCACCACCCTTACGAGTACCACCGTGATGAAGCTGATGAGCACTGTCAGTTCACGACCTACATGAAGCAGAATGCATACCTGATAGATCATTCCGCCGATAATGCATGCCATGGCATAAATTTCTTTCCTGAATATCAGCGGAACCTCATTGATGAGCACGTCGCGTATCACTCCGCCTGCGGAACCAGTGATGCACCCCATGATGATTGCCACCCAAAACGGATGGTCATAATCCAATGTCTTCTGTATTCCTGCTATCGTGAACAGTGCCAGTCCGAGGGTATCAAAGATAAACCACGTGTTGTTGAGCCTGACAAGTTGCCTTTTGAACACAATCACCACGATGAGCGCAACGCCCGTACATATTATATATATGGAGTTGGTCATCCAGAAAGGTGTGGTGAAGAGCATCAGATCGCGCATCGTTCCTCCGCCGATGGCAGTGGTGAGCCCCACCACATAGCCGCCAAACCAGTCGAACTGCTTGGCAGCTGCCAACCTGATGCCGGAAATGGCAAATGCCAGTGTGCCGACAAACTCTATGAATAGCTGTATGGTATCTGTATCAATTAACGACATTCTCTTCTTCCTATAGTGCGTTGATTCGTATTCTTGTTAAAACCTATTCACCCTCACGGTCTTTAAACCTGTCTCCCCAACACTGCAGCATTCTCTGATAGAGCTTCTCTTCTGAAGGGAAGTGCTGCGCATGCCACAATCTGCTGCCTTGCAAAGCATCGGGCATGAACTGCTGATGAACGAAATGTCCGGGATAATCGTGAGCATATTTGTAACCGTCGCTGTATCCGAGTTCTGCCATCAGTTCTGTCGGAGCATTGCGCAGGTGCAGAGGAACCGGCTGATTACCAGTCTTTTTCACCAGTTCGAGGGCATTTCCTATTCCCATATAGGCGCTGTTGCTTTTAGGACTGGTGGCAAGATAGACAGCGCATTCGGCAAGTGGGATCCTTCCTTCAGGCCACCCGATCTTCATAACGGCATCGAAGGCAGCATTTGCTAACAACAATGCATTGGGATTGGCAAGACCGATGTCCTCAGCAGCACTAATCACCATTCTTCGTGCTATAAACTGCGGATCTTCACCACCTTCAATCATGCGCGCCATCCAATACAGCGCGGCATCTGGGTCACTTCCCCGTATGCTTTTAATGAATGCAGAGATGATGTCATAGTGCATCTCCCCGTCTTTGTCGTAAGCAAGCGGATTCTGCTGAAGCCTGTTTTCCACCAATTCATCGGTGACAACCACATGGTTTTCTCCCGACGACTCAACCACCAACTCAAGAATATTGAGCAACTTGCGGGCATCTCCCCCACTATACCTGAGGATTGCCCCCGTCTCTTTCAACTCAATATTCATTTTCTTCAGCTCCACATCATCGTGAATGGCACGATTCAGCAGCATCATCAGGTCTTCTTTGTCTAATGATTTCAACACATAAAGCTGACAACGGGAAAGAAGCGGACGTATAACCTCAAACGACGGATTCTCGGTGGTGGCACCTATCAGGGTCACAATTCCCTTTTCAACTGCTCCCAACAGCGAATCCTGCTGCGATTTGCTGAAACGGTGAATCTCATCAATGAACAGGATGGGGCTTGATGAATTGAAAAAACGGCCGCTCTTTGCACGCTCAATCACGTCACGGACATCCTTTACACCACTCGTAACGGCACTCAGCGTGTAAAAAGGAGTCTCCAACTTGTTTGCAATAATCTGTGCAAGCGTGGTCTTGCCTACCCCGGGAGGTCCCCATAGTATAAACGAACTCACCCTCCCTGCCTCTATCATTTTACGAAGCACGGCTCCTTCGCCCACCAAATGTTTCTGACCGATGTACTCGTCGAGTGAACGGGGGCGTAATCTCTCTGCTAATGGCTGTGACATATTATCTTTTGTGCAAAATTAAAAAATATATTGCATAAATACAAAAATTTCATGATAAAAAACTTGCAAATAAAATTTTATGTATTACTTTTGCAGACGAAGAAACAAAATCGGGAGAAAACGATGAGAGTGACACTCTTGCAAACCGATATCCAGTGGATGGAAACGGAACAAAACATGAAAAATGCAGAGAGCATGATTAACTCATGCCCGGAAACTGATTTGTTCGTATTGCCCGAAATGTGGAATACCGGATTCATCACCACCCACGAAGGCTTGCAACAAGACATGGCGCTCGAATGGATGACATCAATAGCACGACGGAAAAATGCTGCTGTCTGCGGCAGTCTCTCTGTAAAGTCAAACGACGGAAAGAGCTATAACCGCCAATATTTCGTCAAACCCGACACGACGGTAAGCATATACGACAAGCGGCATCTGTTCAGCTATGGCGGTGAAGACCAGTTCTACCATGCAGGAAACAGCCGTACGGTTGCAGAATATCAAGGAGCCAGATTCCTGCTGCTCACATGCTATGACCTGAGATTCCCCGTATGGGCAAGAAACACCGACGAATACGATGCCATCATCTGCGTTGCCAACTGGCCCGAAAGCCGTCAGCATGTTTGGGATACACTGTTACGCGCAAGAGCAATTGAGAACCAATGCTACGTCATCGGGTGCAACAGAGTGGGTGAAGATCCTAAATGCAGTTACATCGGTCACAGTGCCGTCATCGACAGCCGCGGTCGCACCGTTGCAGAAGCAGAAGATGCCAACCAGCAGATGATATTCGCCGATTTGGACTTTGAGCATCAGAATCGGTTCAGGCAGAAATTCCCCGTGCTGACCGACCGCGACCTGTTCACATTTGAAAACTAAAAACGATAAAAATATGAAAGAGAACACAGAGAACACCATTACACTAAAGTCACTGACCAAAGGAAATGTATGGAACATCCAGGAAAACGACATCTTCAGGATGTGGGAAGCCGCTGAGAAAGAATCAGAACTGCAAGACAACGTAAGGCATTATACCGACATTCTGCGCGCGGCTTTTGAAATAGAAGAAATCACGGTTGACAAGCCTGAAGTAATTCAGAAATACGAAGCGCGTGGTTACAAGGTGGGACAGATAAGAATTGATGAATCCACCAAGATAAAATGGGCTATCAAGAAACGCCCCATCGTACGTGTAACCGACCTTACCTACGAAAACATTCGCCATATCAGCGCCGCCAAACTCATGGAAGTGATCGACCGTAACTTCGGTGGCGGATGGGACAGTCTGCCGCAGAGCATTCAAGATATTATCCAGAGCGGATTCGACATCAGCACAACGACGCTTCCAAAAGACCGCCTTCACAACCCCGGTGGTATGTATGAGAAGAAAATCGCCGATGGTTTTGAAGTATTGGAGATTCCCAAAGGCACATGGGTGGAGGCAATCTTTGCCAAGGTTAAGCCGGTTGCAGAGAAACCGCGTATGAAATATGATGTCGATGATGAGGGTGATGGATATGACGATGATGAAAACGCACGTGAAATCGACGACCATTACAATGATGACGACGATGAAGACGACTACGATGAAGACAAGCTGACGGAGGAAAGCTACAGGACTACAATCGAGGAAGACCCCAATGACCTGAGCATTGATGCCGTAGACGTGGCCGACGATGATGATTATTAAACCAGCATCATAAAAAGGGTATCTGCTAAAGATACCTTTTTTATTGTTAATTCGTGCTGAATTTGTTGGTCATATCGTAG
Source organism: Prevotella sp. (assembly GCA_017471245.1). GTDB lineage: Bacteria > Bacteroidota > Bacteroidia > Bacteroidales > Bacteroidaceae > Prevotella. Next base: position 8,983 of record JAFUVB010000007.1, on the reverse strand, counting down.
GTTTTTCATATATTTGCAAAAATAATATCGATAATATAAAACAGATATGGTTCATATTGTCCTGCAAGAAGAAAAATGCAGGGATTTGAGTTTTTATCTTGCCATGGAAGAATATGTAGCGCGGCATCTCGATGTTGCGGATGCATTCTTTATATGGCAAGTTCAGCCAAGTGTGATTTTCGGGAGAAACCAGCTGATTGAAAACGAGGTAAACATTCCCTATTGTGAGCAACACCACGTCAAGATGTTCAGAAGAAAGAGCGGCGGCGGTTGCGTTTATGCCGATATGAGCAACATGATGCTCGCTTATATCACCCAAAGCGACAGCGTGAACTTCACATACCATAAATACACAACGATGGTGACACACGCCCTGAAGCGAATCGGAATACCCGCGACAGCCAACGGGCGCAATGACATTCTCATCGATGGCAAAAAAGTGAGCGGAAACGCGTTCTATCATCTTCCGGGAAGAAGCATTGTTCATGGCACCATGCTCTACGACACAGACATGCGCAATATGGTAAGCTGCATCACACCCGACGATGACAAACTTGTGAGCAAAGGAGTGAAGAGTGTGCGGCAGCGTATCACCTTGCTGAAAGACCACACCAACATGTCGCTCGAAGAGATTCGCGACTCCATCATCGATTTCCTCTGTGATGATGAGTATGTTCTCACAAGCAGCGACATCAGCCGAATTGAAGAAATAGAGAAAGAATACACTTCACAAAAATTCATTTTCGGAAACAATCCCAAGCACTCCGTCATCAAAAAGAAGCGTTTCGACGGAGTAGGTACTATAGAGGCAAGAATGGAAATCAAAAACGATGTCATCAAAGATATCGATTTCAAGGGAGATTTCTTCCTCGTAGGTGACATCGGTGAGCTGTGCAACGCCATCAATGGCACACACATCGACAAGGATTCTCTGCTTGCCGCCCTGCCCGACAACCTGAATGAAATAATAATTAATCTGAATAAAAACGATTTACTAACTTTAATAATTGATTAAAAATGGAGAATAAGAAAACGTGTCTCTATGACAAGCACGTAGCTCTGGGAGCACTGATCTCCCCTTTTGGCGGGTTTGACATGCCAATTCAGTATTCCAATATTATCGACGAGCACAATGCCGTACGTCAGCATTGTGGAGTATTCGACGTGTCTCACATGGGCGAAGTTACAGTCAAGGGAAACGATGCGGAACGCTTTGTTAACCACATCTTTACAAATGATGTGACGAATGCCCCCAAAGGACAGATTTTCTATGGAATGATGTGTTATGAAAACGGTGGAACCGTTGATGATTTGCTGGTTTATAAGATGGATGAGCAAGATTTCTTCCTTGTTATCAATGCTGCAAACATCGACAAAGACTGGGCATGGATTCAAAAGCAGGCAGAAGGTTTCGATATTGACCTGAAAAACTGCTCCGACTATTATGCACAGCTGGCTGTTCAAGGTCCAGAAGCAGAAACAGTTGTTGAAGAAGTGCTTGGTTTGTCATGCAAAGAACTGGTGTTCTACACCGCAAAGACTATTGACATTGACAACGAGACTATCATCATCAGCCGCACTGGCTATACCGGCGAAGACGGATTCGAGATCTATGGTTCAAAGACTTTCATCTGCAACCAGTGGGACAAGCTGATGGAAAGCGGCCGTTGTAAGCCCTGCGGCTTGGGATGTCGTGACACCTTACGCTTCGAAGTAGGTCTTCCACTTTATGGTGACGAACTGAGCGACGACATTTCGCCTGTGATGGCAGGATTAAGCATGTTCTGCAAACTCGATAAACCAGAGTTCATCGGAAAAGAAGCACTGGCAAAGCAGAAGGCAGAAGGCGTTAAGCAGCGTGTTATCGGCATTGAGCTGAAAGACAAAGCCATTCCTCGCCACGGCTATGCAGTAGTCGTGAATGGAGAGAAGGTAGGCGAAGTAACAACTGGCTATAACTCTATCTCCACCGGCAAGAGTGTTTGTATGGCATTGGTTGACACCGCACATGCAAAATTAGGAACAGAACTGGAGGTTCAGATACGCAAAAGAACATTCCCGGGTGTTGTAGTCAAGAAGCGCTTCTACGACAAGCACTACAAGAAATAATGCTATCACGCAACAATAGCCTTTTTTACGGAGTGATTAAATAAAAAACAACAAATATTATTATCAACAAAATTAAAAAAATCAATAATCATGGCAAAGTTTTTAGAAGGGCTCTATTATTCAGAGAGTCACGAGTATGTTAAAGTAGACGGAGATTTCGGCTATGTAGGTATCACCGACTATGCTCAGAATGCGCTGGGCAACGTTGTATATGTTGACATGCCCGATGTAGACGATGATGTTACTGCAGGAGAAGAATTCGGTGCAGTGGAAAGCGTAAAGGCTGCAAGTGACCTCAACAGCCCTGTAAGCGGTACTGTGGTAGAGGTGAATGAGGCTCTTGAAGACGAACCTGAACTCATCAACAAAGATGCTTTTGAAAACTGGATCATCAAAGTAGAGCTCTCAGACAAGAGCGAACTTGACAACCTGATGGATGCAAAAGCATACGAAGAGTTCTGTAATAATCATTAATTGTCTGATATGAGTTACAAGTATTTTCCTCATACTGAGGAAGAATTACAAAAAATGCTGAAGGTTGTCGGTGTCAAGTCGTTAGACGATTTGTTCGCCGACATTCCTGAGGATGTGCGCTTCAAGGGAAACTATCAGATTCCCGAAGAGATGAGCGAGTTAGAGATTCGAGAGCTGCTGAATGAGCTCGGCCTGATGAACGATGAGCTTACGTGCTTCGCCGGTGCCGGTGTTTACGACCATTACACACCTGCCGTTGTGCCAAACATCATTGAGCGTTCAGAATTTCTGACCAGCTATACGCCGTATCAGGCTGAAATATCACAAGGTACACTGCATTATATTTTTGAGTATCAAAGCATGATGGCTGAGCTAACGGGCATGGATGTGTCGAATGCCTCCATGTATGACGGCGCAACGGCAACAGCCGAAGCCATGCTCATGGCTTATGCTGCCGGCAAGAAAGCCACAAAGGTGCTCGTTAGTGAGACAGTGGATCCCAAGACACGCCGTGTGGTTGAGACTTATGCAAAATACCATGGTGTAGATATCGTCAACATCAACCAGAAAGATGGTGTTACCGATTTTGAAGACATGAAGTCGAAACTCAATGAGGGTGGTGTTGCCGGTGTGATAGTGCAGATGCCAAACTATTATGGCATTGTTGAAGACTACACAGGCTTTGCTGATGCTGCTCACGAATCAAAGGCATTGTTCATCATGAACAGTGTTGCAGCCGACCTCGCTGTATTGAAGACTCCGAAGGAATGGGGTGCCGACGTTGCTGTTGGTGACGGTCAGAGCCTTGGAATACCTATGACATTCGGTGGTCCATCTGTGGGATACATGTGCTGCACGGAGAAACTCATCCGCAAGATCCCAGGTCGCATCGTCGGAATGACACAAGACAACCGTGGACAGCGTGCATTTGTGCTCACGCTTCAGGCACGCGAACAGCATATCCGCCGCCAGAAAGCCACTTCAAATATCTGTTCCAATCAGAGTTTGATGGCACTTTTCGTCACCATCTACATGTCACTCATGGGCAAAGAGGGACTCAAAGAGGCTGCAAACCTGTCTTATGCCGGTGCCCACTACCTCTGTGACAAGCTGATAGAGAGCGGTCATTTCAAGAAAACATTCGACAAGCCATTCCTCAACGAGTTCTGCCTCACCTACGACGGTGATATCACAGAGCTTCAAGACACATGTATCGGCTACGGCTATCTGGCTGGAGTGAAAATTGATGAGCATACCATCATGTTCGCTGTAACAGAAAAGCGCACGAAAGAAGAAATTGACGAGTTCATCGATGTCATTTTGAGTATCAACGAAAACAATGAGGAGGAATAGCCATGAATAACAAGTTATATGGAAATCTGATTTTTGAGTTATCACATGCAGGTCGTAAAGGTTATTCCTTACCGAAAAACAAGTTTGGAGCGTATGATATCGCAGAGCTTCCTGATACTCTGAAGCGCAGCGAAGATGCCAAACTGCCGGAATGTGATGAGATGACAGTGGTGCGCCACTACACTAACCACAGCGCAAACAACTTTGGAGTGAACAACGGATTCTATCCATTGGGCAGTTGTACAATGAAATACAATCCCGTGATCAATGAAGAGATTGCCGCCATGAAAGAATTTGCTGGCCTGCATCCGCTGCAGCCGGCAGAGACATGTCAGGGCGCGCTCGAGATCTACTATGAATTGCAACAGTCATTGGCAGCTCTCACCGGACTAAAAGAATTCACATTGAACCCATGTGCAGGTGCTCATGGTGAATTAACAGGTCTGATGGTGATCCGCGCATATCACGAGAGCCGCAACGACCTCAAGCGCACCAAAGTTATCATTCCTGATTCTGCCCATGGTACCAATCCTGCATCGGCAGCAGTCTGCGGACTTGATGTCATTGAGGTGAAGAGCACGGCAGAAGGACTTGTGGAAGTATCCGACCTGAAGGAGTTGCTGAAAGTGCACGGAGAGGAAATCGCAGGTATGATGATGACCAACCCGAACACGCTCGGTCTGTTTGAAAAGGAAATTCCAGAGATTGCAAAGCTCGTTCACGACTGTGGCGGACTGATGTATTATGATGGTGCCAACCTCAACCCGATGTTGGGGGCAAGCCGCCCTGGCGACATGGGATTTGATGTGATGCACATCAACCTTCATAAGACATTCTCCACGCCTCATGGCGGTGGCGGTCCCGGCTCAGGACCTGTAGGAGTGCGTGAAGGTTTGGAGCAATTCCTCCCCACTCCACGTGTTGTTCTCAACGAGAAAGAAGAGATGCTCGAAGTTGAAACAGGCGACTATGACAAGTCATTAGGCAGCATTGGCAACTTCTTTGGCAACTTTGGAGTGATCCTCCGCGCCTATACCTACCTACTCACAATGGGCAAGGAGAACATTAAGATGGTAGGTCCGCTCGCAACACTGAATGCCAACTACATCAAGGAAAGCCTGAAAGACGACTACGAACTCCCCATCGGCGGACTCTGCAAGCATGAGTTTGTCTTCGACGGATTGAAGGATAAGTCTACTGGCGTTACAACGATGGATGTCGCAAAACGACTGCTCGACTATGGTTATCATGCTCCCACCATCTATTTCCCGTTGCTGTTCCATGAGAGTCTCATGATTGAACCGACGGAAAACGAGAGCAAAGAAACCATCGACGGTTTCATCGAGGTGATGAAAAAGATAGCCAAAGAGGCAAGGGAGACACCTGAAATCGTAAAGAGTGCTCCTCACAACACCCCGATAGGCCGTGTCGACGATGTTCTGGCAGCCAAGCATCCTATCGTTACATTTAAACAAATGCAGGATGAAAAATGATCTGATGATTATTGGTAGTGGTCCCGGAGGCTACCGTGCAGCAGAATATGCTGCACATAAAGGGCTCTCCGTGACCATTATCGAAGAAAAGCATGCAGGCGGCACTTGTCTGAACTGTGGTTGCATTCCCACAAAGACACTATGCAGGAATGCCGAAATGATCGACAGCATGAAAGAAGCAGCAACCTATGGCATACACCATGAAGGCTTCTCGATCAACTATGCAAGCATCAAAGAGCGCAAAGACAGTGTAGTATCACAATTGCGCGCCGGTGTTGAAACACTGATGAAGGCTCCTGGCATTACCTTTGTGCAAGGTCGTGCGGTATTCAAGGATTCCAAGACCGTGGTTGTCAATGACGAGGAATACACCGCCGACAACATCTTCATTGCCACGGGCTCTTATGCCAAAATGCTTCCCATCGAAGGCATCCAGCATCCAAGCGTAATCACCTCTACAGAACTGCTTGACATTAAACAAGTTCCGAAGAAACTCTGTATCATTGGTGCAGGTGTGATCGGTATGGAAATGGCTTCCGTTTTCAATAGTTTCGGCTCCGAAGTTACAGTAATCGAATTCCTCAAGGAATGTCTTCCGGTATTGGATTCTGACATTGCCAAGCGACTTCGCCAGACTATTTCAAAACGAGGTGTCAACTTCATCATGCAGTCAGGTGTGAAGCGCATCCTTCATCCCGAAGGAGAGGGAGCAAAATCCATCGTGGTGTATGAGCGGAAGGGCAAAGAAGAGCAGGTGGAAGCAGATGTTGTGTTAGTGGCAACAGGGCGAGGTGCCAATGTTGACGGCATGGGACTTGAGAACACAGGCATTGAATACTCGCCCAAAGGTATTCCTGTTGACGACAACATGCAGACCAACGTGCCTGGCATCTATGCCATCGGCGATGTGAATGCCCGTTGCATGTTGGCACATGCGGCTACATTCCAGGGCATTCATGCCGTGAACCACATCTTGAACATCACAGACAATATCCGTCTTGACATCATGCCTTCTGCCATTTTCACATATCCGGAAGCTGCCAGCGTGGGATTGTCTGAAGATCAATGCAAGCAGCAAGGCATAGACTACACATGCAAGAAAGGATACTATCGTGCCAACGGCAAGGCGCTTGCCATGAACGAGACCGACGGTTTGCTGAAACTCATTGCCGACAGCGAGGGAAAAATCATCGGATGCCATGCCTATGGCGCCCATGCTGCTGACATGATACAAGAAGCCAGCGCCCTGATGTGCCGCGAAACCACGGTGCAGCAGCTGGCAGAGATGGTTCACATCCATCCCACTCTTGGCGAGATTCTTGTTGATACCGCCATGACGGCGGTATAAAAGAAGCAAGAGGCAAGAAGCAAGAAGCAAGAGAATAGAATTAAGAAGCAAGTTGCTAAAAAACAAGAAGCAAGAGATTAGTTCAAAATCTCTTGCTTCTTTCTTCTTTAAACTATTCTCTTGTTTCTTGCTTCTATAAAAGCTAATCTCTTGCTTCTTGCTTCTTGCCTCTTGCTTCTTTAAAAATTCCTCTTACTGATGCTGTTCGCGAAGCAGGTCGTTAACGGTCTTCACTGGATTGAAAGTAGACAGCGGCACTTCAACAAACACGGTATTCCAGTTGCTCATTGCACCATTCCACAATCCGGGCAGCTCCAATGCCTTCAGTTCTTTTCCGTTCTTGCTCTTGCTGCTGATGAATCCCGTTGACTTGTCAACAAACTTCGGCAAGTCGAAATCATTACCCTTGTAATCCTTCACCGCACATACCAGATCCACCGGATTGAAGTGAGTGCCTTCAGTAAACATCTTCATATACGCCTCATTGCTCTTGTCTATCTGACTGCTTTCAAGGATTTGCAATGAAACAGTGCCATCTTGATTATAGGTAAGGAACGGTCCGCCACCCGGCTCGCCCACATTCTTCACAACGCCACACACGCGCATCGGGCGGTTCAGCTTGCTACGTATATAAGCCTTCAGTGCTTCATCGTCTAACGACTTGATATTTGCGTTCTTACAGCATAGTTCGTTCTCCACGAATGATGCCATTTCCTCCAGCTTTGCATGGTCAACATCACCGCCGTCGAGCATGCGCAGATAGGCAAAAGCCTTCTTCTGAAGAGAGACAAGCACACCGGCAATTACTTGCTTATATTCAACCGTGTCGTTCTTCAGACGGTCAGGAACCACATTGTCGATATTCTTGATGAAGATAACATCGGCATCAATATCGTTCAGATTCTGAATCAATGCACCATGACCACCCGGACGGAACAGCAGCGAGCCATCATCGTTGCGGAATGGAGTATTATCTGGATTGGCAGCAACGGTGTCGGTGCTCGGCTTTTGTTCAGAGAATGAAATATTATACTTAATGCCGTATTTGCGTGCGAATCCGTCTTTCTTCTCGGCAACTTTCTTCTCGAAGAACTCGATGTGCTCATGGCTCACCGTGAAATGCACATTGGCTTCCGAATTGCTGGATGCATAGAGCGCACCTTCTACCAAATGCTCTTCCATCGGCGTACGTGCACCGTCAGCATACTTGTGGAACAGCAGCATTCCCTTGGGCAGCTGACCATAGTTCAAGCCTTGCGCATTGAGCATGTTTGCAACAACAGCCTTGTAGTTGCCATCTGCAACGAGCACCTTGATGCCCTTACCCTCGTTCTGCTGGCAAGCTTTGTCGAGTTCATCATAGAAAGCAAACTTCTCGATGTTGTTAAAGAAACACTTCTCGAAATCAGTTGTAGGCTCCTGATAATCAGCATTCAAGAATGCAAACATATCCTTGAACATGCGACTGGCAGCGCCACTTGCAGGAACGAACTTCACTATTTTCTTTCCTTCAGCCTTATACGCATTCCAAACATCCACATACTGCTTGCGCGCATCCTCATCGGGGGCAATGATTCCGTTGCCGATAGCAGCCGCAGCTTCGAGTTTCAAGAATGGGAAACCTGTTTTGAACTCATCAAGTTGAGTGTTAATCTGATCCTCTGTAATTCCTTTCAGAGCGATTTGTTCTAAGTCTTGTTTTGATAACATATTATAGTAGTTTTAAAGATTATCCATTGTTTACAGCTTACAAATATAACGAAAATTTTTGTATTCGCATTCACAAATTTTGAAAAAATGTGACATGATTAGGCAAAAGTGCGTTTTTGAATGCTGAAACCTATGTTTTTGATGTTTAAAACCTATGCTTTTGGCATTCAAAACCTATGTTTTTGGCGTTCAAAACATACGCTTTTAAGCATTAAAACATACGCTTTTGGGATGTGAAAACTATGGTTTTCAAGCAGAGGGGAGAATATGTTGAATGAAAGCGGGTTTGTCATTGAATTCTATTAATAAAAACTTGATGGCCGTGTGCACCCGTCTATTTGTAATAAAAATTTCCCACATCCCTATACAAAAATAAATAATCAGCCGTATTTGCATTCAAAGCCCTGAATATCAAGTGCTTGAAGACTTTTATCTGTCATCAGATGCGTTACCCGCTGCGTTACCTGCTGCGTAATTCTTTTAGGAGTTAAGAGTT
>JAFUVB010000006.1 GCA_017471245.1 Prevotella sp. | reverse complement strand
GTTACGGTTCTTTAACTTGGTTCTTTTTCTTTCAATTCCTTTCCAAATTTGACCGCAGGAATCGGTGTAACTCGCTGAGAGTCAGCACACCCAAGAAAAACGACAAGAATCTCGCAAATTCAAACTGATTGTCAAAACCAAAGCAACGGGAACGCCCCTTGGAGGTGTAGTATCCATACGCATATATAATATGTGTATGCTTATATACATCGGCGTGGGGCTTTCAGCGTTGCTCGGTTGGACAATCAGGGCGATGCGAGAGCCTTCAAAGCGTGGACCGGGCACAGAACTGGCTCCACGTTTTTTGTGTGTATGTAACAAACCTGAAACAATTAAAATCTGCCATAGGGGTCAGGGCAAATAGAAAGGATTCGCGAATGAAACGGCTGTTCATATTAGTAATTCTGCTTGCCCCATTGACATTATTGGCTCAACGGCAGCGCAATTACGTGTATATTTTCGATTGCACAAAAAGCATGGAGAGAGAAAACAAAATATGGAAGCCTGCCAAACTGTTTATGAAAGAAGACATTGCGCAGCTCGACAAAAACGCCACAGTGAATATTATCCTGTTTCATCAGTCTACCGCAGTCCCCATACAGTTTAAGGCTCAAGACTTCAAATGGAATTGTATTGAAGCGAAATGTGACAGTATGTTTGAAGAATCAACACATACGGGAATATGCGCAGCATGGGATTTAGGCCTAAAGTATATTGACAAGAACCGAAACAACTATTTATACCTTTTCACCGATGGTTTAGAGAACAAGCATCCACAAAGGACCGATGCAGTATGCCAACGCATTCAAAATTGGTGCAGACAAGCCCCCAACAATTATGCGTTCTTCGTTGCCCTCGGCAAGGAAATGAAGGACAAGCCAGAAGTAAAGAAACTGATTGAAGCTACAAAATCGTGCGACAGGACATTCTTTGTAGACAACAATCACCCTGCCCCTTTCGGTGCGTTCGATAAAACCACTTTCAATGTCAATTGTCATTCGCTACGTGAATTGTCTACAGGTTTTTCTGATTGCGGATCATTTGATGTCGCTGTGGAATGTCAGGATGAATACTATAGCGTAACGTTGAAAGACGGAATAATCAAAGACGGAAAAGCAACATTCATTCTGAAACAGATCCGCCAGCCATCCAGCAACCACCAAATACATTGCTTGATAAAGGCAAAACACAAAGATTTGAACATTTGCAATCCAGATATTTACGTGAACGTTGATACCCGCGATTTGGCAAATCTTGACCTGGGCCAACCCTCGGGAGCAACAGAAGGTCAGTACGATGCAGGAGAGGCAGAGACCTATCCGTCATTCTTGTTTTGGAAAGGTAAGGAAACGGATAGTCTGAAAGTGGATTTGGGGGCTGTCTTTAACGGGCAAGCCCAAAAACATAATTGTACTCTAAATGTATCTTTGAATATCCCAACTGATATTAAAGACAAGTGCCATTTGTATTATAATGGGGAAATAATCAGCAACACCTTTGTAATCAAGGCATCGGATGTTAAGAGTACGCTTGTCTTGGAAGTGCCGCACCAATTGCCACGAAAGGCATTCACCATAGCGCTGAATGGTACATCTGAAAACTTGGAAACCATCAACTCAGAGGAAAACAATTCTTATGCCAGCAGCATATATTTTGAGCACGACACCTGCATGAATCCACTGAAAGTGGTTCTTATATGGCTGAGTATCTGCCTTTTGGCAGCTCTTATGACATGGCTTGTGGTTTTACGTCCAATTTTCTATCCACGATTCAAGAGCATCAGAAAAGGAGTTTACCTAAAGGATTGCCCACCTATAACGATTAGTTTCAGAGGAGCACGTTTGGTAGTCTTGGATAATCAATCACACAAGCAATCAAATTGGGACAAACTGTTTAAGGGAAAAATTATATACAAGCAGCACCCTGCCTTACTAACAAGAATCACCATGAAACCGCATAAGCGTGGAGTAATGGTAGTTACAGATACCTCAAAATACATAGTAACGCCCAATCCGATGCCCAAAATCGGAACTGCAATTATGAATGATTTAACCAATAGAACTAACATAGAGATAAAGTGATATGAAGAAATGGATTATTCCTGCCATATGCGCAGTTTGTGCTTTAATACTGTTGATTTTGAACGTCGGCATTGGCCCCAAAGGGCCATACGTTTCGTGTGGCGATACCTACAACAAGTTTTTGTTCATACCTGCGAAAAGTGCCAACTTTACCATTCGCTTTAAGAGCCCATTCTCTGGAAATCTTATCCTTATCGACGAAAAAGGCAACCCCTTGCAAAGTAGTAAATACTTTATCAGTGTAGACGGGAAACCGACTGGTGCCTCTTTTAGGGGGAATGGCACCAGAGCAGTGAATGTCTCTATTAGATGTTCTACAGATTTGAGGGCTGGCAGAAAGTATATACGTGTTCAAGGTGGAGGCCCACTCATTACTCATATATTCTTTACACATCACATGAACCCGTTGCTTTATTGGTTGTCATGGTTGTTGTCAGCTTTGGCAATAGTAAGCCTTGTTTGGTTTATAGGAGTCAGAAGATATATCTATCCTCAATTTCCAACAATCACCAAACAGTTCATTATTCCAGGACAAGCACCATTAGTCGTAAAGATGGGAGGGGCACGTATGGTTGTAATTTCAGACAAGCCACATAAAGATACGTTTTGGGATACGCTTGTTAAGGGGCCTGTACTGTATAAGACGCATCCTGCATTTCACACCTCTATATCTTTACTTCCAAGGAAAAAGGGGATTCTTGTGAAAACCGATTTTGCGAAATATAAAGTCTCAGTGAATCCCATTCCAAGAATTGGAGCATGCGAAATTATCGAAATTACCAATAACCTTAAAATAACAGTTCAATAATTATGGCTATCAAATTAACGAAGACCCTTTTTATAGGGCTTGGCGGAACAGGCGTAAAGTCTATTCTGCGGACTAAGCAATGTTTTATGGATGCATACGGAGAAATTCCTCCCATGATTGCATTCCTTGCTATCGATACAGATAAACGCATCCGACATGTTGCCCTAAAATCTCGTTCAGGTAAAGATGTTACTTTGAGCGACAATGAATTTTGCTTCTGCGGAATTACGAGTAGTGCTAGGGATATTTACAATTACGCACCAAATCGGTTTTCGTGGGTTCCCGAGAGAAATGTAGACAGTTTGAAAGGGCTACAAAATGAAGGTGCAAAGCAGGTAAGAAGTAATGGCCGTTTTCTGATAAGATATAATGCAGACCCTCTAAGTAAGGCAGTTGCAGGAAAGGTCGCCCAGATAGCAAGGCCATTGCCTTTCAATAGTCGTTTTGTATATGACAACAACAAAGATGGAATAGAATATCCAACGATTGTTAATATCGTTGGTTCTGTGGCAGGAGGAACAGGAAGCGGTACTATCATTGATATGATTGTCCTTGCTTCGGAAACACTCAAATCGCAAGGTATAAAGTTTAATATTCAACCATGGATTGTATTGCCAGAGGTGTTCCGTATTATGAATCCTGGTCCCCCTTCCGCTAATGTTTATCAAAACTCATATGGTGCATTACGCGAACTAGATTATTTGTATCACCTTCATTCTTATAACACCAATCCGGTTGATTTCGGATTCACGCAAATCAACTTCTTAGCCGAAGGTGTAAAAAAAGCATTTGTCATAAACAATGGCAATCGTGCAGGGGTAGTTTTACAAAACATTGATGACATCACAGATTCGATAGGGCGATGTATGTTCCTACCGAGCAATGAGGTTAATAGTGCTAATAGCGTTATGGATAATATTGAGGAAATTGAATCCTATGGCGTTGGAAACAAACAGGCCCACTATAAATCATCAGGGAGTGCTGAACTCATTTATGACAATCAGGCAATAGGTAATGTTATTGCCCGTGCAATAATAGCAGATATTTGTGACGAACTATGCCGTAGAAATTCTGTTAATGCAGAAAACGATGCACAGTCATGGATGACACAAGTGCGTATCCAGGAGCACAATGAAGATATGTTGACAGATGACCTGTTGTCTATGACTGCTCCTTTTTCTGTGGCGATTGGCAAAGACGATGATGCCACACAAATTGAGGCAAACATCTATAGTGGTGCCAAGGCCCCTAATGTGTTGGAGGAACTAAAGGGTAAGTATGATGAAAAAATCGAGTCCGTTCGTAATGCCCTTAAGAGAAAGGTGGATGAGGTCTTAAATCAACAATGCGGTGTTGGTGAAGCCGAAGCTTTCATAGAAGCACTTGAGGATGGCATAAACGTGTGTCTGAGTGAAATGATTCACGAGAAAGAAGATCTTACCCGCGAATTGGCATACACTATAGATTGGAATGGCAAACTAAATGATATTAAGCCAAGAGGATTCTTTAGCAGGTGGTCTCAAGATGATGCAGATATCTTAGCTAATGAAGTTTCTATGTTTATTGCAAAACAACGTGATTTGCTGCGACACACGTATGCCATCCAGTTTTATAATGAATTGTTGTCTGACGTAAAACAATATCATGAAAAAGTTGTTCTGCTTAAAACAAATGTGGCCTCGGTGAGTCGTAAGCAAGTAAAGGAGATTTCAGCCATTCAGCATAATGCTGCGACTTGCTCTCAGTTCCAGTTGTATCTGCATCTGAATGATGTAAGCGCATTTGCCCACCCGAAAGTAGAAGAGTCTTCAGCGCAGTTGCGCAGCATGACTCCTATCAGTACGCTACTTGAGGATTCTTGGGAGACAATAGAAGCAAAAATGTGGAACTATGCAAAGCAACATGACGATGTGAATACAGCAGTCAATGTCACGATAGAGCAAAAACTTGCATCTATGAGTGAAGATGAAATTCTGAGTTACCTTGAAAAAATGAAGGAAATGTCAAGTCCGTTATGGTCAACAAACGCAGGAGGCTACCTTGACCACGCCCAACCTTTGACAACGATTTTCACCATTGGTTGTTATGATGCTCAAAATGGTATCATTCAGAACAAATATACAGATATGTTTACTGTGGGCAGCAATAGACCAACTTTTGCCGCAACACGCCAGACGGACAGAATCACATTCTTCCAAACGGAATGCTTCAGTCCTATTTATGCTGTTAACAATCTTCCAGGCTACATGCAAGATGCAAACAGGAAACTGAATGTTGAAAAGCAATATCCTGTTTGCTATCTGGATGAGAAATGGTTCCAGCGTATGGAAGTTGAGAAGTTTGATATATTCCCACAAGCAGAAACAGACACCGTTCTTCCCAATTGGGTTAACGGAATTGTTTATGAATATATCAAGTATGACGAGGGCATGCATAATTATTATATGCGTTCTAAGCAAGGCAACAAATTGAAAGGCGGCTATCTTGCTTTAGGTGCCCGAAGGGATATTGCTTTTGATGCATTCCAAACGAGAGGTCTTGACAAAGAGATTGAAGAACTCATGCAGAAAAAAATCGACCAAGAAGGACGCCCAGCCGTAGAGGCTACACTCAAGGCTGTTAAGGACGACATCATCAACTATGTTGCTCAATATGCCGGGCTTAGTCCTGTTGAGTTAGACCGGGTCTCTGTCGAAGACCCTGCCTATAAGATGGTGTCAGATAAACTTATTGAGGAAATCGAGTATATTGAAAGCCTTGAGTTATAACGAATTATTAGATGTATGGCCTATTTCATAGTTATAGGTACAAATGAAAAAGTGAATGGTGTGGTTGGTGAGATAGAGAAATCTCATCAACTACACAATACTATATCTTCAGGTTGTATCACAAAGAAAAAAGATGGCAAACTAACCTACACGTGGAAATCATTGAGTGGAGACAAAAAAGACGAAAACGATGAAGCTTCCACATTGAAGAACTTGCTCACTAACCACTTGGCAAATTTTAGAACCATATTACCTTTGCATGAGACACCCAAAGTGATGTTGGTGTCAAATTGCATGGATGCAGAGGATGAAAAGCGACTGGAATGGATGTTGGAAGAGTTAGTCGCCACAAGTGGCGGTGCTTTTTCTATGACTCAAATTGATATAGTACTCGTTGCTTATGAGCTATCAAAAGAGCACGATGTAACACTGCGCCCCCATTGGAGAATCCTGAAAAGAGTAAAGGGTCTCTTAGACAGTAATCATTTGAAAGTCAATCTGCTCTATATCAACAATATGGATTATGGTGGCGCGGCAACAAATATCGATGATAAATTGCTGGGAAGATTCCTTGGCCATTGGGCAATAATGGCTGATGCTGGGTGTAGAAATAGCGGTGTGTATTCTATTGGATTAGCCGAATACCAGTATGATTTGGCGGATTTAGAAGAATACTTTGAACTTGATGTTGAAAGAGCGATTGTTGAGCGTAAACTTAATGTACAACCTTCGCTCGCAACTCAGACATTACTCGACAAAAAACGTTGCTTCGATATTGACCTGAAACTTCCTTGGCTGGACGGGTTAAAGGCAATCAAAACCACATGGAAAACATATTGTGAAACTAAATACGACTTTGCCCTGCCATCGGAGAGCCATGTCTATTGTCTGGAAAAGCAAAAGAAGCACATTGTGTCATATCTTCACGGATTCTTAAAAATATATGTGAACAATTGCAATAAGGAACTCTCAGAACGCGAAAATGAACTCGCTGCCGAAGAATCATCACTTCGAAATCTTATTAAACAACAAACGGAAATCCAAGAACAAATAAACCTTTCAGCAGAAGATCCATCCGAAGAAATACAAAAGACTTTAAACAACATCATTTCCGACATAAACGAAAAACGTAGCGTCATCGAGCGTCTTAATTCTATCATCAATCATCTTAACGATGAGATAAAGAACAACACCTTTAAAAATGCCGACGAAATCGCCCAACAGTATGACCCGACAGCCTTGGTTACTGACGAAGAAAGGGAAAAGTACGATTCGGAATTGAGAAGATATAAACAACTGGAATCATATGTACAAAGTGACACCTGTGCAAGAATCATAAAAACAGCAATCTCAGAGTCTTCTGGCGAAGCATGCGCTGCTTTTCCTAAGAATGATTTAGATAGTATTGGGCGGCTTGAAGAAATAACCGTCATTACTCCACCCCCAACAGCGACTATCCCCCCGACAGCAGCGGCTGAACCAAATCCTTTGTCTTCAAGAAAAGGATGTGCTCCCTGGTCTTGGCTTTTTAGCAGCCGGAGAAAATCTCCTGTGATAGAGCCCGAAGCAGAAGAACCGACGATAAGCGCATCTGCAATTATCATAACAAAAGATACCGCAAAAGAGGCAGGCAAGGCTATCAACGCACTGAAAACGAAAATACCTGCTGTAGAACAATGGTGGGATTCGCTACTTTCGTCTATCTCATATAACGAGAAGATATTGGAGGAATGTATTGAAAAGATTAACACCTACAGTGTACCTAATCACAGAAAGTCGCGAACCCTTATTGATATAAAACTTGTAGACTCGTATCGAAGAAACAATGAGAGCTATAGAAAACAGGTACTGAATGTACTGTCTATATGGTTTGATTCCGCATTGCAAAAGCGCCCATCAATAAAGGAGTTAATCAATGATGAAATATTAGTTCAACTCAGGAATAAATACTCTGTTCTGACATGGGATAATACAAATCCTTTTGTCAAAGAAGATTTATCTGATGATGAGATTCATCAAATCGTGGAACATGTTTCTGTACAGTCTAAGCCATTCGTTCAATATGAGAACATAGCTAAGAATGCTATAGAGAATCAGATAGCTGATTATTTCTTCTTTAACAATCCAAATATTGAAAAAGACCCGGTTGAGTTTAGGGCCAAATATTCTGTTGCAAGTGGCACATTGTGCCCAAAATATTTGGCAGAGTTTCATAATTCTCTGTGCGCCGTACAAGTGATGGAAATTAAAGACCCCATTTCAGATGTGAACGACTTTACCCCTAAACGAGAAACTCCAATCTCAGCGAAGCCCCAAGACCCAAATTTCGAACAAGAATGTCGCCATATTATTGGAGACGCACAAACACCGATTGACATAGCCAGACGGATATATGATTGGCTGTGTGATAACGTTCAGTATGACACGACCAAGTCTATACATGACGCTGACACATGCTGGAGAACAAAGAAAGGCGTGTGTCAGGCATATTGTGATTTGTTCTGCCATATAGCAGGTGAACGACTGAATGTGGAAGTCGTCGTCGGCAAATGCAAAACCATAGAGGTCGACATTTCAGACGCTCCACATGCATGGCTTTACGTTTATACCGCCGGTTATGACGGCATCTTCATAGATCCGACGTGGGGAGCGGGAGGAATTAGCAATGGCCGGTTTGTACAAGGCGTGAACAGAGACACGTGGTTTGACGTAGACCCTGCATGGATGATTTTTTCACATTATCCTGAAGATGACAAATTGAGAATGTTGGATTATGATATTTCAGAAGAACAATTCAAACGACTACCCTTGCTGTATCCCGATTCTAAAAAGAAGGCTCTCGATGAACTGAGCTTTTATTTGAGTCAATTAACTGACCCAAAAGATGGTACTCATACAGTAAACTGTGCAGTTCATACAATGGGAGTAGCTACATTATCTGGGAACCAAATATAATTCGTACCTTTGCAAAAAATAATAAACAGGATCTAATCGGGAACGTAATACTGTCATTGCTGAAAGGAAAGAAATGAAAAGAAAACTGTTGCTGGGCTGCATGCTCTCGCCCATGGCCATCATCGTGATGGGCATCATCTTCTGGCTTGTGGCACCATCGGCGTTTAACCAATGCCTGCGCTACCTGCAGCGGAGGTGTGTCGGCATCCCTATGGGAAACGTGGATGCCCGCAAAGTGGAAGTCGACGGTATTGACGTGTCGCACCATAATGGCACTATCGATTGGCCAAAGGTGGCTTCGAACAAGAACATCAAGTTCGCCTATCTGAAGGCTACCGAGGGGAGCACGCACCGCGACCGTCGCTTCAAGCGCAACGCAAAGGAGGCCCGGCGGGCTGGACTCGACGTGGGAGCCTACCACTTCCTGACCAACAAGTCGGCCGTTAAAACTCAGTTCGAACATTTTCGGAAGACTACAGTCAACTGTGGCATGACCCTCATCCCGATGCTCGACGTGGAGGAACAGGGTTTGCGGGGCAGCAGCCTGGAAGATGTGAAGCAGATGGTGGCTGAGTTCTGCCAACTGTGCGAGAAGCGCTACGGCAGGAAGCCTGTCATCTATGGCCCTGGCCACTATTTCAAAAAAGGGCTGGCCCGTGACTTTGCCAACTATTATATTTGGGGCAGCAACTTCACCGGTAAGCCCAATATTGGTCGTGCGACGAAACTGAACATTTGGCAGTTCACAGAGCGGGGACGCGTCGATGGCATATGCGGAGGCGTAGACCTGAACCGTTTCGAAAACGGAATGACAATAGAAAAACTGAGGCTCAAATAAAATAGATGATAATGGAACTTATATTTCAGTTTTTATGCGGACTGCTCTACTTGGTGGGGCTTCCGTTCGGATGGAGCTATCAGGAAACATCCATCTATGTGTGTATCTATTTGTGGCCGATGCTTTGCACTCTTTCCACAATTCCTATATTGTGGATTAGCGTAAAAAGGCGTAAATGGATCTTGTCTGTTGTTTCCTTGCTGTATACATCTGTGTATGTATATTTTACAATTGATGTAATCAACCATTATCCTATCAGTAACCCCGCATCTTTTATGAATTGCATGACAGATCTGAAGTCTTTGGCTGCGTATTGCGGTGTCACGTATGCTGAAATAAACCTGTTGATATATGTAGTCGCATTTATCTTGATTCTATTATTTAATTTTAGTGTGTATATGATTATACAAAAGAAATATGCAAATAACAATTTGAAATCGGGAGGGACTCTTTGATTCGTTTTTGAATCAAGAGGAGGTTCCTCGGTTCGTACAATTAAACCGGCAGTTCATATAATGGCGTGGGGTTGACAGTTGAGATTCCTGAAATAATGGCTTACTTTGCAGGGTCATTAATAAAAAAAAAGGAATAAAACAAAATGAAAAAGATTATCAAGAGAATTGTGATTGCTTTCGTGGGCCTGCTGGCCATCATCTTCGTGCTGCCTACGGGCATCAAGAACCCGGTGGAGGGGTGCGGACGGGAGAGCTACAACCAGGCGTCGTTCTGGCACCCGTGGGGCGACCACAGGCATGCGGGCATCGACATCTTTGCGCGTAAGGGCACGACGGTGCACCCGGCCATCGGGGGCATCGTGGTGGCTACGGCGCACGGCTGGGGCAAGGGCGGCAACTGCGTGCTGGTGTTCAGTTCGGGGCTGCGGCTGCATTACTATGCGCACCTGAGTGAGATTGACACGCACGTGGGGGCCGTCGTCACGCGGCGGTCGGTCATCGGACGGGTGGGCAACACGGGCAACGCGGCCGGCAAGCCTGCCCACCTGCACTACAGCATCTCGAGCATCATCCCGCAAGGCGACTGGCGCTGGTCGTCCAAGCAGCTGATGTTCTTCATCAACCCGATCAAGGAGCTGGAGCGGCGATGAGAAAAAATACAGGATTTTGTGCATTGGACAGCTCTTTATCGGAAGCTTCCCGATCCGAGTTGTCGGAGCGAAAAAAAGGGGAAATGGCGCTTTTTTGAAGTAATATACCCCTATATTACCTTCGAGAAGTGCCGTTTTAGAATTTGAGAATATGAAAAAACTGTTGACATTTGTTTTGGTGTTTTTTGCACTGTTGGTCTTCGCCACGTGGCAGTATCGGTTGCTGTGCGTGCTGATGGCCGTGTGGCTCAACGGGAGCCGGATTCGCGAGAGATGGGGGCGCAGGGCCTACCGGACGGCGGTGTGGGGCCTGCTGGCGTGCATCGTCATTGCCGTGCCTAACTACTTCCACCACGGGCGGACGCAGCTGGTGTATCTGAATGAGCAGGGGGAGCGCATCAGCACGCCCTTGGCGGTGTATGCCGTCAATGCGCTGCTGCCTGAGGAGGAGCTGATGAACGCGGGCATGAAGGCCACGGCGGTGCTGCCGCCGGAGGAACTGAGCCCCGTGTTCAAGCGGCTGGGCAGCGGGCTTATCCGCGATGCGCAGCGCGACTTCTGGACCGGCATGGGCCTGACGTTCTATTGGCCCTACAACCGGCTGTCGCTCGAGGGCAGCAATCCCGGCTCCTTCACGATTGCGCAGCTGATGAACGAGCAGTTGGGCACGAGCTACGACGGCATCTACATCACCCGCCCGAAGCATTACGACCGCCGGCGGGCCTATCCCGTGGTGTTCTTTGCCCACGGCTATCTGGGCAGCTGGGAGCTCTACCAGGGGCTGTGGTCGCGTTTAGACGACTGCTTCGTGGTGAGCATCGGCACGCGCGACCTCTCGGGCATCTTCGGCTATCAGGACATCAACAAGGTGTTCACGAAATACCTACCGATGCTGAAGGCGGAGGGCTACAGCATCGACGAGAGCCGGCTGCACCTGATGGGCCTGTCGAACGGCGGAACTGCGGCCGACGTGGCGCTGCGCAGCTTCTCGGATCGTTTCCAGACCATCACGTTCATCTCCACGCCGTGCAATGTCATCAAACATTCCAAGGCGAAGGTCCTGATGATTGGCGGTGGGCGCGACGGCAGCTCCGTCGGACTGCCCGCCGCGTCGAAGCGGCTGAGCCGGAGCGGCACCCAGACTGCGCTGTTCTATGACGAGCGCGACAACCATTATATCATGGTGCATCAGGCCAGCAGCATCCTGAAATTCCTGAACGAGGAGATGGGGCTGAGGGAAGTCATACAATGAAACGGGGTGTTCGTACAACGGACACCTTTTTTGTTGCCCCTTTCCAGGGAGTTTCTTACCTTTGCCGACGGATTCCAACAATAGTTTCTCAAAAAACGAGAAGACAATGAAGAAATTGATGATTTGTTTGATGATTGTGCTCATGAGCGCAATGGCATCAACGCCGGCCGGTGCGAAAACCGAGAAAAAGAGCGTGACGGAACAAATGCCCAAGAACCTGGTGGTGAAGCAGACCACGGAGTTCACTGACGGGCGTACGCTGACCATCTACTATAAGAAGGAGGGGCTGCAGTGCGAAGTCTATTCGCCGTGCGACGCCAAGGACTACGACCTGAGTGACGCCCAGAAAATCAAGTCGACCAACTTCGAACGCGTGGACCGCGTAGAGGGTAAGCTCTATCGCAAGGCCTCGTTGGGCGAAGTGACCCGACTGCTGAAGCGACTGGTGAACAAATACCTCTAAAAATGTGATGGTGTATATTGAAATCATGCTGCTGTGCGTATCCATTGCGGTACTCACAGCAGCACAAGGGAGAGAATGATGATGAAGTGTAAGAAACTCGCGGCTGTCATGGCCGTCATAGTCGTCGTGGCGCTGTTTGCCCTGCACTGGGCATGGAAATACTACGGTCTGCCGGCCTTGCCCGACCGGCGCGACTATAAGTCGATAGAGGAACGGGCAGAGAAGGCGCTGGCCTTTGCCAAGAGGCATCGCATGAACGAGCATTATGCGCTGTTCGTGGACTACGCCATCGCCTCGGGCAAGCCCCGGCTTTTCGTCTGGGATTATGAGAAGCACCGGGCCGTGGCCAGCACCTATGTGATGCATGGGCCTGGCGGGGGCAGCACGGATGAACGGCCGCACTTCAGCAACCGTCCGGGCAGCAAGTGTTCGTCGCTGGGGCGCTTTCAGGTGACCAAAGTTCACGGCACGCGCAACAAACGGGGTTTCCGGATAAAAGGACTTGATTTGGACAATCAGTCGGCCTATGCCCGCGGGTTGATGATACACGGTGCCAAATGGGTGGACCGCAACTGCTGGCGCAATTATATCCCCATGAACGGCAAGTGCTGCCAGGGCTGTGTCACGGTGTCGTGCCGAGGCATGGACTATCTGTATACGCTCATCAACGGAGAACAGAAACCGCTGTTGCTATGGAATTATTATACTGATAATCAACAATAAAACAACGGGGTGTCGCGTTTTTAATCATATATGGAATGGTTTCGAATATTTACATCGACAGAAATGGTGCGGGTGGCTACCGACGAGATTGCCTATGTCCTGGCCGACGGCAACTACTCTGACCTTGTGCTCATCAACGGGAATCGGCGTAAGCTGACCTTCCAGCTCCACCATTTTGACGACTGGTTCAAGCTGTTGCGCAGGAATCCCTTCGTGCGGGTGGGGCGCAGCCTTATTGTGAATAAAGACTACATCCACGTCATTAACCTGACCAATCAGGAACTGCTGTTCACTGGCAAGGGGATGGACAAAGACTTGAGACTGGAGGACAGCGAGGGCAAGCCGTTGCGTGTCGCCCGCGAAAAACTTAAGGAACTGATGGAACTTCTTGGAGAAGAGAAAGGATCTGACAATGAGTGAAATAAGCTTCAACGAACAGAAACCTGAGGTGCCCGTCATCATCATCGAGCGTGATGACGACGAGCAGCAGAAAGGCGTCAGCGGCGTAAAGCCCCTCAGCCGCCGCGCCCGCTGGCTGCGCCGCCTGCTGATGTTGGCGACCATACTGGCCGTCGCTGTGGGCGTGCTGGCAGCCTACCACCTGTGGCGCTATTACTATCACATTGGGGTGCCCGTCTCGACCACGCCGTCAGAGAACATTGCAAAGTTGAAGGCGCCAATCGTGAACGAGACGCCCGAGGTGGTGATGACCAGCGACGATGTTCTGGGCGTGGCGCTCGACTTCTATGCCATCCATGGCCTGCAGGCGAGCCTCTCGTTCGAGGAGCCTGACACGGCCGATGCGTCGGTTTTTCTCTATTGTCGCTCGGCCGACCATAAGCCCGACGAGACCTACTTAGGGTCGCTGGTCGTTGAAGGTGAAGAATTGGAGGCTGACCGCTCGCGCCTGGGCTATATGGCAATGGCCGACGGGCGAATGGTCATCGGCGTGTCGCGCAGCGAGAAGGTGAAGGACTATGTTGCCGGCCGTGGGGGCTCGTTCTTCCGGCAGTTCATCCTGGTGAGCGACGGCGTCATCCCCTCGCGCTTCTATCTGCACGGCAAGGTGGAGCGCCGCGCCATAGGCCGTATTGACGACACCTTATATTTTATTGCCACGCGCAACAAGGAGACGCTCTGGGACTTTGCCGACGCCCTCCGCGAATATGGGTTCATCGATGCCATCTACATCACCGGCGGAACGGATTATTGCTTCTATCGCTCGGCCGACGGGCGGCTGCACGACATTGGCGATGTGGCCGACTATCCACACACGAAATGGCAGGGCGTCATCCCCTGGCTGGTGTTCAGAAAAATGGATTAGTCTGCTTACAGAGCGGCACTGTAGCTGAGCGTGACGACGCGGCCCTGGGCAAGCGACGACTGGACGTCGATGATGCGCTGGTTGCGCGAGCCGCGGAAGATGAGCGTCTCGTCGCGCTGGGCCCGGATGAAGGGGCCGTCGACGAGGACGTCGATCTGGTCGAGCAGTGCGCGCTGGCGGGGCATGTTGAGGAGGGTCTCAAAGGTGAAGCCCGTGTAGCACCAGATGTCCTTCGCGGTGCGCTCATGGATGGCACGGGCCAGCTCGGCGAAGCCCTCGGGCTGGTACATCGGGTCGCCGCCGCTGAAGGTGACGTTGGCGTAGGGATCCTGCTCAATGATGCGCATGATGTCGTCGGTCGTCATGGCGTGGCCGCCCTCGAAGTCCCACGACTGGGGGTTATGGCAGCCCGCACAGCCGTGGCGGCAGCCAGCGCAGTAGATGGAGGTGCGGAATCCCGGTCCGTCGACCATCGTGTCCTCAATGATGTTCAGTATCTGTAGCATGTCGGTGTGCTCGATGTTTTTAGAAAGTGCATGCAAAGATACGAAATAATCGCGACACTGCCGCAGAAAACCCGACTTTTTCTCAGAATCTTATTTTGCCGTCGTAGTTGAAGATGGGCTGGTCGGTGGGCACTTCCTCGTCGTAGAACTGCACGGCCGAGTCGTTCTGCTTGGGGTACTGCTGCTTCAGGAGCCGGATAATCTCGGCGCCGGCCCAGACGACGGGCCCGTAGCCGTGGGCGGCCATCACGTGGACGGGGCGGTAGGCATAGAAGGCCGGATCGAAGCCCATGCCGGTGCCCACGCAGACGTTCTCCACCTGTCCGCGGTCGTTGACGCTCGAGGCCACGGCATGCCAGGCCAGCAGGGCCACGGGACCGAAAGCCTTGGCGTCGAGCCAGCCCTGGTTGACGCCGTGAGCCAGGCAGTAGGCATAGATGGCCGTGGCCGACGATTCGAGATAGGTGTCGGGCCGGTCGAGCAACTGATGCCAGAAACCGTCGTGGTGCTGCAGGGCGGCCAGTCCCTGGGCGTGCTGCTGGAGCAGCTGCAGGATCTGTGGCCGCTGCGGGTGGTCGGCGGGCAGCACGTCGAGCACCTCGCACATGGTCAGGATGGCCCATCCGTTGGCGCGGCCCCAGTGGAAGGCAGGGTGGAAGGGGCCTACCCCCAGCCCCTCCCCAAGGGAGGGGTGCTCTACCCAGCCGTGGCGGAACAGCTTCTTCTCGGGCACCCACATGCGGTCGGCAAACTGCATGACCTGGCGGGCGGCCTCGTCGAAGTATTTCCTGTCGCCCGTCAGACGGCCCATGTAGGCCACGGCGGGGATGCCCATGAACATATCGTCGAGCCACACCGTGTTCTTCTGCGGGCGCAGACGGGCGAAGGTGCCGTCGCTCAGGCGGTATTCCTTGTTCATGATGTAGTCGGTGTAGTTGTCGATGAGCGGGCGCAACTCGGGCAGTCCGCTCTTGATCATCGAACAGCAGACTGCCCCGGCATCGTCGAGCGCATGCGGGTCAATGACGCGGCGGATGTTGCCGTCGATATGCTTGCCAGCGGCGTGCAGGCGGCGGAAAGCGGGCGCAATGTCGGCCAGGAGGCGGTGGCGTTTGACGACATAGTCGCGGTAGGCCTCGTCGCCCGTGGCCTCATAGGCGGCCAGGACGCCCGAGTAGGTGACGCCCCACTCGTAGCTGGTCAGCCGGAATCCGCCCTGCTTCAGCTGCGTGTGCTCGTCGATGCGCTTCAGGTCGGTCACGGGCTGGCCCGTGCGGCTGTCGACGAGCTCAGCGGGGGTCTCAGCGTCGATGTAGTGCAGCACTCGGTCCATCACGGTCTTCACCTCGTCGGTCGTGGGTATGCCGTAGCCCACGCGGTAGGCCGGTTTCATCAGGTGCAGCGGCGTGTTGTTGTCGTTGACGGCCGTCTGGGCCGACAGGCCTGCCACGCAACAAACCATGCAAGCAATAAGAAAAAATCGTCTCATCATAGTCAGTTCAATATTCAATATTCAATTTTCAATCTTCAATCATACGAAGTGTTCGACGGATGTTCACGGTCGCGGACGCAGACCTCCCAGACCTTGCAGTGGCGGGCCATGCCCTCGGGCCCCTCGACGGTGAGCGTCACCACGTAGTGGGCGAAGTCGCGGCCGTAGGTGTGCACCGGGTTCTGCTCGTCCGACGTCGTGCCGTCGCCGAAGTCCCAGTGCCAGCGAGTGATGTGGCCGTAGCTGCGGTCGCGGAAGCTGACCGTCCGCGTGTCGGGCACCACGGTGAAGGTCCAGTCGCACTCCACCGCCTTGCGGAACTGCTTCTCGAGCGGCATCAGCGTAAAGAGGCGCTGCATCGAGGCGTTGCCATAGACCTCATGATGTTGCGACAGATTCCAGAAACCGTTGTTGCCCTTGCCGCCGTCGTAGTCGATGACGCACCAGCTCAGGCCGATCTTCTTGCCCGTGTAGAGCTTGCTCTCGACCGAGCGCTCCGGCCCGTCGGGACTGGCGTAGTCGAACGGCGTGATGTAGAACTCCAGGCGCAGGCGACCGCTCTGACCGTGGCTGAACGCGTAGTCGTAGGCGTAGTTCGCGTAGGGCAGGTACTTGAGCCACTGCTGCGGCCCCCACACCATCGTCCACGACTTGCCCTCGGTGGGCGGCGTCATGATGTGGTAGTTCTGGGCGTGCTGGTTCTGAAACTCGAAGAAGGCGTCCATGCGGCTCTTCACGTCGGGGTTCTGGCGGAACTCATCCGTGTGGGGCCCGCCGGAGAGGTCGGCGTCGACCACCACCTCGTAGGTGTCGTTGCGCAGGCCCAGCTGGTCGAAGTCCCAGTAATCGTCGTAGGCCTCGTAGAGGAAGTAGAGGCGGTTGAGCCCCTCAACCCAGCCCACCTTCACCTTCACGTCGAGCGTCTGGCGGTCGACGGCGGGGTGCCTGCCTGTGTCGTCGTGCATCTCGTCGATGGTGACGGCGTAGCTCTCCGGCACGATGTCCCAGTCAGCGAAGTCGCCGTCGATGCGCGGTATTTGCGTCCGTGGAAACTGAAACACGCGGAAACCTGGCTCCTGGACCGAGGGGGAGGCCCCCCCTACGGGTCCAGAGGTGGAGGCCCCCCCTACGGCCCCCGAGGGGGCTTCGTTAGTTGCGAGGGCTGATATTGTCGCTATAAGGATATTTGAAAAAAGAAGCAAGACCTTTTTCATCGGCAATCCGTTTAATCCGTTAAATCCGTGGTAGAAACAATCAATAGCGGAACAGTTCGACGCGCTGGAAAGACGGCTCCGGGCGGCCGAAGTTGAGGCCCTGACCCGAGAAACCTTCGTCGACGGCATAGAGCAGGTCGTAGCGCAGTTGGATCTCGTCGCCGTTGAGCCAACGGCCCTCATGCCACTGGCCCACGGCGTCGAAGTCGCCCTCGGTCACCTTGGCCAGTCCGATGATGCCCTCGCCGTCGGCCGGCAGGAACGTCACGCGCACATTGGACCCCAGAAACAGATAGGCGTCGGCCGCCTGACGGATGGCGATGGCATAGCCAATGGCATCGGGGGCGTAGGTGCCGCCCGTCAGCTGCGGGGCACCGCCGTTGCGCATGCCGCTCGAGATGAGCTCGCAGACGATGCGCACGTTGCCCAGTGCGAGCGTATCCTTCACCCGCATGGGCTCGCTGCCCTTCAGCCAGGCGGCGGCGATGCGGCCCTCAGCCTGCGCGGCCAGAATCGTGTCGGCAATGCAGCCCGCCTTATGATAGAACGCGCTGAACGTGCGGTTAACGTCGTCCGAGCAGTTGCGCTCGAAGCCGAAGGGCGAATAGCCGATGGCCCCCATGGCCCCGATGGCGTAGGCCGCATTGGCCGCGCCGTTCTGTCCGCTGCGCGACTCGGGAATGAACACGGGGTTGCCCGAGCGGGCGTAAAGCTGCAGCAGGGTGGGGAAGTCGTTCAAATAAATGTCCGGCGACAGGATGTCGATGTGGGGTGCGGCGGCCCGCCAGATGTCGTGGTTCTGCGCCTGGGGCCCGCCCGAGGGGTAGTTGCCGGGCCGCGTGTCCTCGGGCTGCACAATCCAGGCATTGACGAACGTGGGCAGGTCGTAGACCGCCTTGCCCGCCTCGGTGATGCGGTCCATATAGGCCGCATAATGCCAGGCCATGAAGATTTCGGCGGCGCGGTCGGCCGGAGCGAACACCTCCGCCCACGTGCCACTGGTCTTGCAGCCGTTGGCTTCCCAGGCCAGCCGCGTCTCGGGCAGCAGGTTCTCCTTGTTGGCCGTCAGCCAGTCGATGAGCTGCTGTGGCACGGCGCCGTCGTAGGCTTCGTTAGCCAGTTCGCAGTAGTCGCGCGGATGACCGTGCAGGCCCACCTCGTTCTCCATCTGAATCATCACCACCGTCTGTTCGCGGGCGTCCACCTCCTTCAGGTGGCCCATCATGGCGGCGAAGGCCCGCGCGTCGGCCTCGCAGGTCTCCTGTCCGAGCGTGGTCAGGATGGGCAGCGGCTTGCCCTCCGGCGTAGCAGCTAATGGGAACCGCTTCGTGTCGCGCTTCACCCACGTCGGCGTGTAGCTCGTGATGCCGTTCTTCCACGAGCCGAACCACAGCAGCGCCAGCTTCAGGTTGTGTGCCCGTGCGTCGGCCAGCAGGTTGTCAATCACGGTGAAGTCGAACTGTCCCTCAGCGGGCTCCGTCTGTTCCCACGACACGACGGCCAGCACCGTGTTCACGCCGGCGTCCTTCAGCTGTTGCCAGTAGGGCGCCACATACTCGCGGCTCGACGAGGTCGAGTTGCCCAGTTCGCAGCCCAGCACCAGCCATGGCTTGCCCTGGACGATGAGCTGCGTCACGTTGCCCCGCTTCTCGAGGTGCGGGCCTTCTGCCGCAGCTTCTTCTTTCTTGTTATTGTCGCAGCCCGCCGTGCCAATGAGCATCAGCGCGGCCGCACACCATGCAACTAATCTTTCTTTCATTTTTTCTCTTTTTTATAGCGGTCAATGAGGTGCTGAGGGAGGCGCACGATGCAGATGTTCATCGAGCGGCCGTCGTCGCTGAGCATGGCCGACTGGATTTCTATTTCCGTGCCGTCAGGCTTGAACGTCGGGTGGACGTGGTCGCGGGCGGTCGTCTTATGGCCGGCCGAGAGCAGAATGCGCTCGCCCGTATGGCGGTCGATGAGCCACAGTTCGCGGGCGAAGTCGTCGCCGGCCACCCAGTGGCCGTCCTGCGAGCCTGCCACATGCCAGAAGTTGTCGCCGGGCACCTGACCCTCCATGGTCAGCTCCCGTGTGCGCAGGTTCACCACGGCGATGCCCGTGGCATACTCCTTCGTGCCCGCCGGGCCCCAG
>JAFUVB010000072.1 GCA_017471245.1 Prevotella sp. | reverse complement strand
GAATCTCTGCATTGGAGCGTACACCACTCAGAGAACTTATTACTCAGCCAAACATCTCGGTCAGTCTCAATCATAATCTCACTGAATTGTCTCTATTTAAAGATATGTAAAACGTAACGCGATTTTATCGCACCAGTACTATTTATTAATCAGATTTTGTTACTTTTGCAGTTAATTTTGCAATTGATAAATAAAAAATGGCGAGAGAAGAAAGCAGCAAGAGCAAGAGGATGGAATCTCTTTACAAGAAATTCTATCGTCAACTGTTTCTCTATGCTCTCACTTTTTTAGAGAAAGATGAGGAGGCCAACGATGCCGTCTCTGACGTCTTCGCTGTTGTCTGGCGCAAGTGGCAGGAGAAAGACGATGACTCAGAGCCCAATCTGTCTTATTTGTATACGCTCGTGCGCAACCACTGTCTTGACATCTTGCGGCATGACAAGGCACAGCGTAACTATACCGCGCTGATGGAATTGTCAAGTCCGATAGACAGCTATGAGGAAACCTTGGAGTATGAGCGGCGCATCAAGGAACTGTCAAAGGTGATTGCCGGGTTGCCCGAACCGGGAAAGACCATTCTCAACTGTACTTATTTCAGAAAAATGACCTATCAGCAGACGGCTGATTCGTTGCATCTGAGTCTGAAGACTGTTAAGCGCAATATGCTTAAAGTCTTTAAAATTATTCATAATTCGTTAAATAAAGAGCTTCTTGAGGGGTAATCCATGCAGGTATTCCGTTAATAAGAAAATATAAAGACATCATGAATGAAACCATTGATAATGATATCCTGATAGAGAAGGTCAATCTTTTGATGACTCATCCGGAATCGATGAATCCCGAAGAATTGCAGCAGCTGATGAGCAATCCGCGCTTTGTCAGTTTGTGGCAGACCGCTCTTGATGCGAAGCGGGCTATTGCCGAAGACCGTGAAGTGAGGGATGTGGATGAGGCATACCGTGAGTTTGCTGCTCGGTATGACATCCCTGTTCATGAAGACAACGACGAGCATCAAAAAGAACCGATTTCCTCGAAACTCATTCCTATATATAAATATGTGGTGATTGCCGCCGCCTGTGTTGCCGCGTTGTTGGTTTTCACCTTCAGGCATGCGCTTTTCGACAGTGGCGTTGACGGCAAAGGTGAGGACATCGCGCAGAAGCAGGCTGCACGCGAACTGTATGTGGCCGAGAAAACAACCAATGATATCCTCATCACAGCCGGGAAGAAAACCATCGACATGGCTTCCCTTGCACAGAACCGCCACACGGCTGAGTCGCTTGGCATCACCGTGCAAGGTGACGAAATCAGGTGCAGTTCCATTGATTTCGACGATTATGAGATTTCATCCAACACCATTGTGCTGCCACAAGGCAAGGTGGCAAAGATAGTTTTGCCTGATGGGTCTCGTGTTTGGCTCAACGCGCGAAGCAGTCTGATATATCCCAATAAGTTCCTTGCCGGGCAGCCCCGTAAGGTAAAGCTTAACGGTGAGGCTTGTTTCGAGGTTACTCACGACAACAGTCGCCCGTTTATTGTCGAGACCGAGAAGGTGCAGACCCGTGTGTTGGGAACTACTTTCAATGTGCGTAGCTATAATGAAGAGAGTCCTGTTGTGACATTGGTGAGTGGCAGCGTGCAGGTTTCCGTGTCCAAAGGTTTCGGTCGAAAGTCGTTATCTGCCATCCTTAAGCCCGGGCAGCAATGGCTGATGAGCGAGGGAAAATGGACAACCAAGGATGTTGATACCAATATTTTCACCTGCTGGCGTGATGAACTGTTCTATTTCGACGGGCAGACTCTCCGTGAAATCATGGTCGAAATCGGACGGTGGTATAACATGACCGTGCTGCTCGACAATAATGTACATATCAACGACCGTCTGCATTTCAATGGTGAGCGTGCTTGGACAGTGCAAGAACTTGTCGAGCAGATGAACATGGTGTGCAAGACAAAGATACGCATTGAAGGTGATTCTTTGAAGGTGTACTGAAAAAAGAAAGCAAAGATTTTTATAGCAGGGGGGGGTGCCTATATTTGGCGCATCCCTCTTTTTGCGGTAAGCACTTACATTCCATGCGGAGGTGTATCCATACTATACGATAATTAACATTTATTAAAGGGGTAATCCGCCGTACAGTTACGTTTTAACGGAAAAGAACATCAATAATTTGTTAATCGTAACCCAAAAGAAGTGTTTTATGGCGGAATGTAAATGTCTACCTATCGTACAATGGACAAGTGGTTCCATTATGAGGAAACTTCTTTTCCTATTTCTTTGGTTTGTCAGCCTCTCGGTTTATGCGCAGAGCGACAAACGGATTTCTGTATCTTTTGTGAACGAAGATGCTGTTTCGGCACTGCGAAAGGTGGAGCAGCTCTCAGGACAGAAGTTGCAGTACAACTATGAGGATGTGAACTTCAAGGTAACCTACAAGGCAGAAAAGGCCACGGCTACTGAGATTGTCACAGAAATGATTAAGGAGCATAGCCTGAAAGTGCAACGCAAGGGCAAGTATCTGGTCATCACACCCATCAGCAAGAAACAGTTCAAAGGCAGTGTCTTTACAGGAAAGATTGTTGATGAGCATGGCGAACCGCTGATCGGTGCATCCGTCCAGATGAAGGAATCCGGGAAAGGTGTCATCACCGATATCGACGGAAACTACCATCTTGCACCGTCGGTGGATGAAGGCAACGTAACCATCTCTTACATCGGTTACACCACCCAGGAGATACCGTTGGAGCGCTTCGCAGGGATGCGCAAAATCACCATGAAGCCCGACCAGAACAATGTGCTCGACGATGTTGTGGTAACGGGTATGACGAAGATGGACCGCCGATTGTTCACCGGTGCTACCGACAAAATCAATGCCGAGGAAAGCCTTATCAATGGTATGGCCGACATCAGTCGCTCATTAGAGGGGCGCTCGGCGGGTGTCAGCGTGCAGAATGTCAGTGGAACCTTCGGCACAGCCCCAAAGATTCGTGTGCGTGGAGCCACTTCCATCTATGGCAGTTCCAAGCCTTTGTGGGTGGTCGACGGAGTGATTATGGAGGATGTGACTGACATCTCTGCCGACGACCTCTCATCGGGTGATGCCGAGACGCTTATCTCCAGTGCCATTGCCGGTCTGAACAGCGACGACATTGAGTCGTTCCAGATCCTAAAAGACGGTTCCGCCACCTCTATATACGGTGCGCGTGCCATGGCAGGAGTGATTGTCGTTACCACCAAGAAAGGCAAGATGGGGCAGAGCCGCATATCCTATACCGGTGAATACACCATGCGCCTTATCCCGCATTACGGGGAGTTCAACATCATGAACTCACAGGAGCAGATGGGTATCTACAAGGAGATGCAGCAGAAGGGATGGCTCAACTTCTCTGACACCTACCGCGCCTCAGAGAGCGGCATCTATGGAAAGATGTTCCAGCTGATGAATACTTTCGATGAGACTACGGGCATGTTCCTCATTGAGAACACCACCAATGCTGAGAACAAGTATCTCTATGAGGCGGAGCATCGCAATACCGACTGGTTTTCGGAACTCTTCGCCACCAACATCATGCACAACCATTCGGTGAGTATCTCTGGCGGTACGGAGAAGTTCAACACTTACGGGTCGGTCAGTGCAATGGTAGATCCGGGATGGTACAAGGCGAGTGAGGTGAACCGCTATACGGCCAACTTGAACACCAACTACAATATATCCAACCAGCTGTCGCTGAACGTAATCACCAGCGGAACCTACCGTAAGCAGAAAGCACCCGGAACGCTCAGCCAGACCATTGATCCGGTTTATGGAGAGGTGAAGCGCGACTTCGACATCAACCCTTATTCGTATGCCCTCAACACATCGCGAACACTTGATCCCACGGTGTTCTACACACGTAATTACGCCGACTTCAATATCCTTCATGAGTTGGAAAACAACTATATCAACCTGAATGTGGTGGATGTGAAGTTCCAGACGGAACTGAAATACAAGCCTATGCGTAATCTGGAGATTTCAGCACTGGGAGCCATCAAGTATTCCACCACGTCGCAGCAGCACGAGATTTCGGAATACAGCAACCAGGCTCTCGCCTACCGTGCCATGCCCGATGCCACCGTGCGCGACCGTAATCCCTATCTGTATAAGGATCCCGACAATCCCTACGCCTTGCCCGTCAGCATTCTGCCCAAGGGTGGCATGTATCAGAAGAAGGAGTATTCGATGAAGAGCTACGACTTCCGCGCCACCGCCAACTGGAGCCATGAGTTCAACCGCACGCATATCGTCAACCTGTTTGGCGGTATGGAGGTGAACGACATACAAAGGCGCAACGACTACTTCAACGGATGGGGCATGGAGTATGCCAAAGGTGAGATTCCTTTCTATGTCTATGAGTGGCTCAAGAAGAGCATAGAGGCAAGCACCGACTACTACTCACTCACGAATACCAACGTGCGCTCAACGGCATTCTTCGCCAATGCCACCTATTCATATAAAGGGCGCTATGTCGTGAACGGCACCTATCGCTATGAGGGTACCAACCGTCTTGGCAAGAGCCATTCGGCAAGATGGTTGCCTACATGGAACATTTCCGGCTCATGGAATGTCAGCGAGGAGGCGTTCTTTGCACGACTACGGCCTGCTTTGTCTCATCTGGCACTGAAGGCCTCCTACTCACTGACAGGTGACCCCGGACCGGCATCGGTGACGAACTCGTCGATGATCCTCCAGAACTACAAACCCTATCGACCCTTCACGAGCATTCAGCAGAGTGGACTCGATGTGGTGGACCTGCCCAACGAGGAACTGACATACGAGAAGAAGCATGAGCTGAACATCGGGATTGAGACCGGATTCCTCAACAATCGTATCAACTTGGCAGCCGACTGGTATAAGCGTAATAACTACGACCTTATCGGCATTGCCTATACACCGGGCGTGGGCGGACAGATCAAGAAACTCGCCAATGTGGCAACCATGCGTTCACACGGTGTGGAGCTGACCCTCTCAACGAAGAACATACAGACAAAGGATTTCTCCTGGAACACCGACTTCATCTTCTCCTATGCAAAGAACAAGGTGACGGAGCTGGAGTCTAACGCCAAGGTCATTGATGTGGTGACTGGCTATGGATTTGCCTTGAAGGACTATCCAGTGCGCTCGCTCTTCTCCTACGGCTTCCGCGGACTGACCGATGAGGGAAAGCCGATTATCCTGGAGGAAGACGGCGAGGAAACCAGCAATGGCAGCGACATCAATTTCCAGAGTCAGGAGCTGTCGAACCTCATCTATGAGGGACCGGCTGATCCTACGGTCACTGGCTCGTTAGGAAACATCCTGCGCTACAAAGGGTTCACCTTGAACGTGTTCATCACCTATAGCTTTGGCAATGTCATTCGCCTCGACCCGGTATTCAAGAGCCGTTACAGCGATCTCACTGCCATGCCCAAGGAGTTCAAGAACCGATGGGTGCAAGCAGACGATGAGCAGATAACCCATGTACCCGTAATCCTGACAGCCCGGCAGGTGAACGCCGACTATCAGTTGGCAACCCTCTACAATGCCTATAACTATTCAACGGCACGCATTGCCAAGGGTGATTTCATCCGACTGAAAGAAATATCAGTGGGCTACCAGTTTCCCAAAACATGGGTGGAGCGCATCCGCCTGAGCGATCTCTCACTCAAGCTTCAGGCCACAAACCTTTTCCTGATCTATGCGGATAAGAAACTCAACGGGCAGGATCCGGAGTTCTTCCGCACCGGCGGTGTGGCAGCTCCCGTGCCTAAGCAGTTCACCCTAACGCTGAAACTGGGAATTTAGTTTAGTTCATAGTTCATAATTCATAGTTCATAGTTATGAAAAGACAGAATAAAAAGAAACATGGTCTCATGATAGGGTTGGCGCTTGTCATCTTCCATTTGCCTGTCTTCACCTCGTGTGACGACTACCTTGACAAGATGCCCGACAACCGTACAGAGATAGACAATGAGGAGAAGATTGGCGACGTGCTGGTGTCAGCATACCCCACCACACACTATGCCGTCATTGCCGAGATGATGTCGGACAACACCGACGAGAACGCTGGCAACTACACCACCATCAACAAACTGCAGGAGGAGATGTACCGCTGGCAGGATGCCACCTTCGAGGATCTTGACAGCCCGTTTATGCTGTGGGAAGCAAGCTACAAGGCCATCGTCTCTGCCAATACGGCACTGGCAGCGATAGAGGAGAAGGGGAATCCCGCCTCACTCGACGCAGAGCGGGGCGAGGCGTTGATGTGCCGGGCATACAACCATTTCGTGCTGGTGAATATCTTCTGCAAGCACTACAGCCCGAAGACCAGCACCACGGATATGGGCATCCCTTATACCAAGGAGATAGAGACAACGGTGGCACCCCACTATGAGCGTGGCACGGTGGCGGAGGTTTATGAGAATATCCGTCAGGATATCGAGACGGCACTGCCGCTGATCAACGATGCTTCCTATGAGGTGCCCAAATATCAGTTCAACCGTAAGGCGGCCAACGCTTTCGCCGCACGCTTCTGGCTCTATTATGTGCAGCCGGATAAAAGCAACTACCGTAAGGTGATCGACTATGCCACTGAGGTGCTCACTGAGAATCCTGTTTCTATGCTGCGCGACTGGGCTACTGTGGGAGCGCTGACACCAAACAACAACGTGCGACCCAATGAATTCATTCAGGCTGAGCATAATGCCAACTTGATGATGTATTCCACCTACTCCCTATGGGCGCGTTACCACGGGCCGTATGGCATCGCCGAGAAATACTGTCATAACCCCAGCATCGCGCAATATGAGTCATGCCGAAGAGCCAGTGTGTGGGGAGCTGCTACACAGTTGCACTATACCATTCCGCAGTATAGTGGCACGCCGAAGGTCATCATGGCAAAGACAGGTGAGTATTTCGAATATACTGATGTGACGCAGGGTATCGGATATCCGCACATCATGTTCCTGCCGTTCACTTCAGATGAGGCACTCCTTAACAGGGCAGAGGCGTATGTGATGCTTGAGGACTATGACCATGCCTTGGAGGACATCAATACGTTCACCCACAACTTCACCAAGTTCACCGGCACTGTGACAGAGGCAACCATGAACAATGTTTACGGTTCCAAAATGAAATACTATCAGCCGTTGCCACGTAAGGCAGCAACTCCCAAGAAGGAGCTGCACCCGGATTTCGAGGTGAAGGAGGGTACGCAAGAAACGTTTATCCATGGATTGCTCCACATCCGTCGTATCCTGACGCTGCATGAGGGGCTGCGCTGGTTCGACATCAAGCGCTACGGCATCAAGATATACCGGCGCACCATCAATACCGACAATAGCGTAACCCTGACAGACTCGCTGCTCGTTGACGACCCGCGCCGCGCTGTTCAGCTGCCCGCACCCGTCATCAAGGCCGGTCTGCCTGCCAATCCCCGCTGACACATTATTTATATATATAGTTTCTATTGAATACATTATATCTTTTTTATTTATGCTAAAGAAATCTTTTCTCAATATTCCCTGGCTCTGCCTCTGCCTCACCATCCTGCTGGCAGGCGCGCTTGCCGCATGCAGCAACGATGATGTATCCGATGACACCATCTTCGTGGATGAGGACGAGAGCCAGATGAATGCCTTCGACAGCTGGAAGTACCAGAACTATACACTGCCCTACAACATCAAGCTGATGTATAAGATGGAGGACATCGAGAGCGACTTTACCTATACCCTCGCTCCGGCCGACTACAGCAAAAGCGTAAAACTGGCGCATATCGTGAAGTATGCGTGGTTAGAGGCCTACGACGAAGTGGCAGGCATTAACTTCACGCGTAAGTATGTGCCGAAGATCCTGCACTTTATCGGATCGCCTGCCTACAACCAAAATGGTACGATGGTGCTTGGCACGGCGGAGGGCGGACTGAAGGTGACGCTCTATATGGTGAACAACCTGAAGATAGACGAGAGCTACCTCAACACATACTACTTCCACACCATGCACCATGAGTTCTCACACATCCTGCATCAGACGAAGAACTACGATCCGGCATTCGACCTGATCTCTGAGGCTGACTACGTGGGGGGCGACTGGTATCTCTACGACGCGGGCGCGGCACTGCAGAAAGGCTTCGTATCGCAGTATGCGCGCAATGAGGCTCGTGAAGACATTGCAGAGGTAACGGCCACCTATATCTGTAAGAGCCCGGAGGCATGGGAAGCCCTGCTGGCAGGTGCCGGCGACGAGGGGGCTGCCATCATCACCCGTAAGCTCAATATCGTGAAGAAATACATGAGCGAAAGCTGGGGCATCGATATGGATCGCCTGCGCTCCTCCGTGCAGTCGCGCATGCGCCACATCGTGAATGGAGACATCAACCTCGATGCCCTCTGAAAAACTGTTATATCTATAGCTGCTACGGAAACCATAGTAGCTATCATTAATTACTATTAATTCTCAAAATCATGAAAAGAATAAAGCATAACTATTTCAGGGGATTTGCAATCCCCGTCATGGCAGCCCTGTGCATGGCTTTCTCCGCCTGTACCTACGAGGAGGAAGACCTCTTCGATAAGTCGGCGGCACAGCGGCTCAACGCATCGGTGAAGGATTACCGTGAGCTGCTCACTTCCAGCCAATACGGATGGGTGATGGAGTTCTGGCCGAACAACGGCACCATGGGCGGCTATGTCTTCACGGCGAAGTTCTCCGAGAACGGCGACGTGGAGATGTGCGGCGAGGAGGACATCACCTACGACGGTAAGACGTACACACCGGGCGATGTATTCTCCTCCAACTACAGTGTTAAGACAGAGCAGAGCACC
This sequence comes from Prevotella sp., assembly GCA_017471245.1. Taxonomy (GTDB): domain Bacteria; phylum Bacteroidota; class Bacteroidia; order Bacteroidales; family Bacteroidaceae; genus Prevotella. The sequence goes on along the minus strand of JAFUVB010000072.1, from coordinate 3,838 downwards.
ATCCTCACCTTCGACACCTACAACCCAATGTTCCACAAATTCTCCGAGCCGAAAGGCTCCTCTAACGTCTCCGGCTACAACAGCGACTATGAATTCGTATTCCTCCGTGCCAGCGAGAACCAGGACACCATCGTCCTGCGGGGAAAGAAATACGGTCAGGAAATGACCATGACGAGATTGGAGGAAAGTCCAAAGAAGTATATGGAGGAAGCAGCCACCGTCCTAAAAACAAGTTCAATAATTCAAGCATGCACCATAGATGGAAATTCATATCATGCAAGGGTTGAAGGTCGAAAATTTTTTATAACAGATAAAGATAGCACAGAATATGAAAGTCTAATCATAATAAATAACAACGATCTTATTTTGAGGAATGAAATAATACTTGCAAACAATGTGCACCTAAAATCATTCAGATTAGAAAAGGAGAATAAAAGGTTCGTCTCTCATGACGAGCGAGCTGTTATGGAATATCCATCTCCTTTTGGTCAACTTAGCATTACCCCATGGTTTATATATGTTGGATATGATTATGTTGATATGAGTGAGGAATTATTTGGATTATTTAAAACAGGTGTACACTATTTGGGGTCTTTTGGTGACTATGCCGATTTCTTCTTTTTGGGGTTAAAAGGATCCTGTGGTCTTATGGGTAAAAAGTATAAGGAACATCATCAGTTTTTAGGATTTGTTTCTCTACAGTATTTTTTTGTAACAGGCTATGCCGAAAGTATGCTTGCTATTAATTTTGTTGAGGAAGATGCAGGTAATAGTATAGTTCGTATAGAAGAACTGGATAGATGTAGTGGTAATAATGTTATTCTTGATGATGGAACACGGTATCAAAGTTTTTATGGATTCTTAGATGGATTCGTGAATAACAATCCATATAAGGTAACCTATGATGATGACACTGTTCCTTCAGTTGCAAGATTTGAGAGTGTGAGTAATCCAAATATTTGGTTCATCTTTAAAAGAGAAAATAAGCAACAAGGTTTTACCCTTCGGCAATTTGCGGATAAATACGGTTTCGATTTTTATTAATGGAGGTGTTTTGTCATGATAAAGTATTGTCAATTGATTGTATTATGTATCGCTGTTATATCATGCTCTAATAATAGTGATGAAGAATCTTGGTATTTGAGGATAAAAGAGTCGAATATTACATTCAGTTCCTCAAGTGGTATTGGCACAATTATAGTAGAATGTAATTCTACCATAAAGGCAGAAAGCGATGCAGCCTGGTGCGTCGTCACAACTAAGGGTAATGATAATATTACGGTTAGTGTATCAAAGAACTCATCTGTTGAAGGAAGAGTAGCAAAAGTGAAGGTCAATGATGCCCATGGCAATAGTTATCAGTTTGGAGTTACACAAGCTGGTTGTTATCTTTATCCTGAACATAAAAGTATTTATTTCAATAACTCTGCTTCGAACAAATTAATTCCCATTCACGCAGATGAAGCAATTTCAGTGAGCTGTGATGAGGGCTGGTTGCAAGCTGAAATCTCAGCAGTAGGGTTAAAGATTAGTGTAAACAGTAATACTACAACCAGAATAAGAAAAGCATCTGTCACTCTTGAAAAAGGGGCAGTAAAAGATACCTTAACCATTTTTCAGGGTGAATTCCAAAATCTACTTGGAAAATATAAGTTTTCATCTAAAAAAGCGACTAACCCTCAATATGGTTCTGATTATAGTTTTATAACAGACATAACGCATGATGATAACGGAAATTTTTGCATTTGTAATTTTAGAAGTTCTCCAAATGAAAACATTATTGCACACCTGTCCTCTATATCTATTCCTTTAAATATATTAAACGGAAAGTTGTCTTGTTACATAAATAATGGTTCCTTTCTGGGAATAGGAAAGTCAGACAATCGGAATTACTCACTTTTTATATGTCAGTATGCTCCATCAGTAGGCACTGGTTATCAAATAAATGCTTTCAGTGGTCCCTCCTTGAGTCTGAACTTTGATATTGTGGATGGTAAGATAGTTGGCAAGATAGAAGACAATGGTTCCTGGCCTAATGGGGTAACGACTAACATCTTATATTTTATAGCATGTTCGCCAGCCAGTATCACTAAATTCGAGGATAGAACTTCCATCGGAGGTTTTTACGACGGCATGTACGACATCACTTTAGAGAAAATAGAAGAATAGCATTCTATAAACTAAATAATCCCCGGAACCTTTGGATATTCGGGGATTATTGTTTATGTGTACATGTTAGGATAAAACATTTGCTTGACTATCAAAAACGAAAAGTTTCAGGTCTGTCTCTCATTGCCTTCGCTCCATTTATCCCAATCGGTATTGTTCAGGATATTGAGTACTTGTTCTTTTAGCATTACTATGTCACCATGTATGACAGCCCATATAGTATCACTGTCAACTCGAAAATACTCATGGACTAAGAAATTACGCATATTGGAAATCTGAAGCCATTCAACCTCTGTGTGCTGCAGCTTGAAATCCTCGGTAAGCATCCGGGAGGCTTCGCCAATGATTTCTATATTCTTAACGATGCCATAATAGCGTAACACGTCATTCTCAAGTTCTTCCTTTGATAGATTACCGGCATGAACCTGAAGGCGATTTATCGCTTCCAGAATATGCGTTAGCCGAAATTTATCTTTACGCCGCTCTCTCATATATCAGGATCTTATCGCGTTCTACACTTTTTCGGGCAAAATCCATAAGACCTTTCTCTGTAATCAGGTCAACCGGCATGCCCAACAATTGTTGCAAGTCAAGATACATACCGCTTAACTTGAACAAGCCGACATTGCTCTCAGGCGCTATTAGGATGTCTACATCACTGTCCTCTGTCTGCTCATCTCGCGAGAATGAGCCAAAAAGCCAAACTTTTACAACGGGCTGGCTTTTGAAATAGTCAGCGGCAATGCGTATTATCGTTTCTTTATCTTTCATGCGTATCTTGTATTATTCATTTGCAAATATACGAATATTCCCCGAATATCCAAAGGTTTCCAGGAATTATTTCTTATCGCAGTTTACATAAGCGGCATGTGCCGAGATCCAATTAGCTTGCACTTGCTGGTTGTATCAATACCAAAAGCAAGAAAAATAATCAGTTGTTTTGTTGCGTATTTGAGAAACAATTCGTACCTTTGTACAAAGTACAATGGTATGCAATACCGCCTTTTGGCGTTCTGGGACGAGCAGGAGAAGCGGTTGGTTGTGGCGACTCATGGATTTGTCAAGAAGACATGGAAAGTGCCGCAAAAAGAAATTGCTCGTGCTGAAGCTTTACGAAAGAAGTATTACGAATCAAAATAGGAGGTAGTTATGGCAATGAAACTTCACACTTTGGACGAGTTGACTGATAGGGATATTGGTCCTATCGGAACACCGAAACGTGACGAGTTCGAGCGCAAGTTGGCTGATGAACTTCGCGCCTATCACATAGGCGAGGCTATCAAGATGGCTCGTGAGTCGCAGTCCTTGACCCAAGAAGAACTCGGTGAGAGGATGGGAGTACAGCGGGCGCAGGTCTGCCGAATCGAAAGTGGTAAGAGCATCACCTTTGCTTCCATGATGCGGGCTTTTAAAGCAATGGGCGTTCAGGTGGCTCTGGAAATGAAGGGTATCGGTCGGGTTGCTCTCTGACATTCTCTTATTTAGTTGACATAAGCAGCATGTGCAGAGAGCCAATTGACTTGCACTTGCTGGTTGACTGTATACTACAAGATTCCCTCTAATGTGCGGAGATCATCATCGGTCGTTGCCCAGCTGGTGACGAAACGGCAGATGGTGTGCTCGTTGTCTAAAGGTCCCCAGTGGGTGAACTGCACCTGCTGTTCCAGCT
>JAFUVB010000029.1 GCA_017471245.1 Prevotella sp. | reverse complement strand
GGCTCGATGATGTTGGCAGCCACGTCGCCGGTGATGTCGAGAATCTGCTTGTAGTTCTCGATGGCATCGCCCAGGTCAACGGGAGCATAGTCGTATTCTTTCGCATCAGCGAACCCCTTTTCTTTCAGCTCAACGATACGAGCCATCAGGGGGTGGTTCAAGTAGAACCCGATCTCAGGATGATCGCTATAATAGTTTGCCATAATCTTATTCTTTATCTTTCTTCTTTAAAAAATCAGGATTAATGATCCAAGTGAAAATTGATGCCCCCACACATACAATGATGACATCCACCACTCTGGCGAGTACGAAATTGTACTGAACAATGTCGTAAGCTGGAAGCATGTTCCATATGATGATGAAAGCCAGCAAGCCTATAAGGGCAACAATTTTTTTAGTCTTGGTAGTCATCTTACTTCGAGTTCTGCTTATAATACTTAATCAGTTTGGGAACTACCTCTTCTACAGTACCCACAATCACATAGTCAGCAATCTTGTTGATGGGAGCATCGGGATCGGAGTTCACAGAGATGATGATACCAGAATCCTGCATACCGGCGATATGCTGAATCTGACCAGAGATACCACAGGCGATGTAAACCTTCGGATGAACGGTGACACCCGTCTGACCAATCTGACGGTCGTGGTCCAACCAGCCAGCATCCACGGCAGCGCGGCTTCCGCCTACCTCACCATGAAGCACCTTGGCCAACTGGAACAATTGATCGAAACCTTCCTTCGAACCAACACCATAGCCACCGGCAACCACGATAGGTGCACCCTTCAGGTTATGCTTGGCAGCCTGTACGTGGTGGTCGAGCACCTTTACCACGCCGGCAACAGCCATGTCCACATATTTGGCAACCTCGGGATAAACCACTTCCTTCTTGCAATCTCCTTCATAGATAGCCTTCTGCATCACGCCGGAACGTACGGTAGCCATCTGGGGACGGTGCTCGGGGTTCACGATCGTTGCCACGATGTTACCACCGAAGGCAGGACGAATCTGATAGAGCAGGTTGTCGAATACTTTGTTGTTCTTCTTGTCCTCGTATGAACCGATTTCCAGTTCTGTGCAGTCGGCAGTCAGACCAGAGGTCAGCGATGACGAAACACGTGGACCGAGGTCACGACCAATAACGGTAGCACCCATCAGACAGATTTGAGGCTTCTCCTCCTTGAAGAGGTTCACGAGAATATCCGTGTGGGGAGCCGATGTGTAGGGGAACAAACCCTCACCATCGAACACAAACAGCTTATCAACACCGTAAGGCAGAATTTGATCCTCCACCTTACCCTTGATGCCCGTTCCGGCAACAACGGCGTGGAGCTCTACGCCCAGTTCATTGGCCAATTTACGACCCTTTGTCAGGAGTTCCTGGGAAACTTCTTGCACCAATGTGCCTTCTATTTCGCAATATACAAAAACATTATTCATAGTCTTTTCTTTTTCTTTTGGAAACAAATTGGAATAATTGGAATAATTCTATCCACAAATCTATATTAATTGTAATTTGTGCAAGCCGATTTATCGGCGTTAAATTATTCTCATTATTCTCATTCGTTTCTTTATTAGCCAATTATTTTCTATTCCAGTAACTCCTTAATCATTCCTTCAATGTCAGCATCAGAGGCAGTGAGGGTCTTGCTTTCCTTGGCCTGGAACACAATGTTCTTGATTGCCTTCACCTTGGTAGGCGAACCTGCGAGACCACACTGGTTAGCATCACCGTCAACATCGGCTACGCTCCACTGGTTCAGTGTCAGTTCTGGACGCTCCTCATACAGATAGTCGTAGGCCGTACCTTCGGCAGGACGCTCCATGGGGCAGGTGGCACGCTTGTACTTCATCACCAGCTTGGCGTTCTGTGGGCGGCAGGGTGCTGCACTTCCGTTCACGGTGATCACTACTGGCAGCGGAGCCTCTACGGTCTCCACACCACCGTCGATCACGCGCTTGATGGTTATAGTTGACGAGTTGTTACTCTCAGCTTTCAACTTGTCAACAGAAAGAATCTCCTCTGCGTATGTCACTTGGTTCAATCCCAACTTCTGGGCAACCTGAGGACCCACCTGGGCGGTATCACCATCGATAGCCTGGCGACCGCCAATCACGATGTCCACATCGCCAATCTTCTTGATGGCAGTAGCCAGCGCGTATGAGGTAGCGAGTGTATCGGCACCTGCAAACAGACGGTCGGTCAACAGCCAACCTGTATCGGCACCGCGGTAGAGACCTTGGCGGATAATTTCACCTGCACGTGGGGGACCCATCGTGAGGATACCTACTGTAGAGCCTGGATTTTGCTCTTTCAGACGGAGAGCCTGCTCCAAGGCGTTCAAATCTTCTGGATTGAAGATAGCAGGTAGGGCGGCTCGGTTGACTGTTCCTTCGGCAGTCATGGCATCCTTACCCACATTTCTTGTGTCAGGTACTTGCTTGGCAAGTACTACAATTTTTAAATTCATATAATATAAAAAAATAATGTATTATCCTATTGATTCAATAAAACCGGGTGCAAAAGTACACTTTTTTTATCGGATATCAAAAGAAATACAATGCTTTTTGCACAAATCCCTATTATTTGTGCACACATTTTCGGTTTTGTGCAAAAAAAGTTGGGTAAAGCATCACTCAGTTTTTTGAAGTCTATGGATTTCTTTTCAATCATAAAATAAGGTATTGAAAATAATTTTTCAATAAATGACATTCAAATCCGAATAAAATAAGTATCTTTGCATGCAATGATTGACAGATCGACCGTAGACAAGATTCTGGATGCTGCGAATATTGTTGACGTGGTGTCTGAGTTCGTGACGCTTCGCAAGAGTGGGGCGAACTATAAAGGGTTGTGCCCGTTTCATAATGAGCGCACTCCCTCGTTCTATGTGTCGCCCGCCCGCAACATCTGCAAGTGCTTTTCTTGCGGTAAAGGCGGTTCGCCGGCAGGCTTCCTGATGGAGCACGAGCAGATGACCTATCCCGAGGCTCTGCGCTGGTTGGCAAAGAAATACAATATCGAGATTCAGGAGCGCGAGCTCACTAACGAAGAGCGTGAGGCAGAGAACAGGCGCGAGTCGATGTTCATCGTGAACGAATGGGTAGCCAACTATTTTGAAGATACGCTCCATCATCATCCTGATGGCACAGCCATTGGTATGCAGTATTTCCGTTCGCGTGGCATCCGCGATGACATTGTCCGCAAGTTCCGGTTGGGGTTCGACCTCAGCGATGGCTTTGCACTTCCGCAGGCTGCCATGTCGAAAGGCTATAAGGAAGAGTTCCTGCTTGGAACGGGCATTTGCTACAAGCGCGAAAAAGACGGAAAACTGGTTGACCGCTTTGCCGGACGTGTCATTTTTCCTTGGCTCGCCATGAGTGGGAAGGTGGTTGCTTTTGGCGGTCGTAAACTTGATCAGGCCACGAAAGGTGTACAGCAGAAGTATGTCAATTCGCCTGACAGCGAGATATACCACAAGGAACAAAACCTCTATGGCATCTATCAGGCAAAGAAGGCTATCGCGAAGGAAAACTGTGTGTACATGGTGGAAGGATATACCGATGTGATTTCCATGCACCAGTGCGGCATCGAGAACGTTGTTGCCAACAGCGGCACTGCACTGAGCATTCACCAGATCAGGATGCTCCATCGCTTCACGCCCAACATCGTGCTGCTTTATGATGGCGATGAGGCTGGTATTCATGCCGCCATGCGCGGCACGGACATGCTCTTGGCCGAAGGCATGAACATTAAAGTGCTGTTGCTGCCCGATGGCGACGATCCCGATTCCTTTGCCCGCAAGCACACTGCCGTAGATTTCCGCAAGTTCATCGAGGAGCATCAGGCAGATTTCATCCAGTTCAAGAGTGACTTGCTGCTGAAGAATGTCACTGATCCCATCAAACGGTCGGAGGCGATCAACAGTATCGTCAAGAGTGTGAGTGTGATTCCTGATCAGATTGTGCGTGCCACCTATCTCACCGACTGTGCGCATCGTCTGGGCATTAATGAAAACACGCTCATCTCGACGATGAACAAGATGGTGAGACAGGAGAAAGAGTCGCAGCAGAAAGCGGCAGAACGAGAGCGGGCTGTTAATTCCGTTGGTCAGAATGCCGATAATGCCACTGCTCCCACGTCACAGCCATTGACTCCTGCCACTCCGTTGCAGCAGGCATCCAAGGTGGAGTTCATGCTGATGCGCATGGTGATCCGTCATGGTGGTGAGGTGATCTACAAGAACGTGGAGACCGACGAGGGTAAGACTATCGACCTCACCGTGGCGCAGTTTATCAGTTACGACTTGGGTGCCGATAATCTTTCTTTCAGCATCCCAATATATAATAAGGTGTTGGATGAGGCTGTCCAGCATTCGGGTGAGTCTGGTTTCAGCGCAGCCGACTATTTCACCCGCCATCCCGACATCAGTATCTCCAACCTTGCCTCCGAGATGGTGCTCGATCCCGTGCAGCTCAGCAAGAGTCTGCAACTCAAGGAGGAGGAAGATTCCTTGCGTACGCAGGTGGAACATCTCATTCTGGATTTCAGGAAGGATTATGTGGAGCATCACCTCAAAGACCTGCAGCGCCAGATCTCGCTTGCTGCTTCCGATCCTTCGAGAATGATGGAGTTGGTGCGCGAATACAAGGACATGCAGGAGCTGCGCAACAAAATGGCTAAGAAGCTGGGCAGCAACATTGTGGTTTAGCTCTATTATTAATAATCAACCATGCTATGATATATATTCATTGGCTCATCCTGACCACTTACATCCTCGCCATCGTGGTAACGATGGTCACCGTGCTCATGGATCACCGTCAGCCCGCCAAGACCATGGCATGGATGCTGGTGCTGGTGTTCCTGCCAGTGGTGGGCATCGTGCTCTATTTCTTCTTCGGTCAGAACACGCGCAAGGAGCGACTCATTTCCCAGCAGAGCCTCGATCAGCTCACCAAACGGTCGATGCTTGAGTTTGCTGAACAGAAGAACTTGCTGCTGCCCGAGAGCCACCACGCACTTATCAAACTCTTTGCAAGCCAGAACTGGGCGTTGCCCTTCAAGGATAATGAGGTGGACATCTTCACCGACGGATATCAGTTCTTCCATGCACTGTTGCGTGATATATCCATGGCTCGTAGCCATATCCATCTTGACACATACATCCTCAACGACGATGCCTTGGGCTATATGATTGCCGATGCACTGATTGCCAAGGCGCAGAGTGGGGTAGAGGTGCGAGTGATCTACGATGACGTGGGTTGTTGGGATGTAGACAACGCATTCTTCGAGCGCATGCGCGATGCCGGCATTGAGGTGCACGCATTCATGCCCGTCAAGTTTCCTGCCTTCACCAGCAAGGTGAACTATCGTAATCACCGCAAACTGTGCGTGATCGACGGCAAGGTGGGCTTCATCGGAGGCATGAACATCGCCACCCGCTATGTACAGGGAAAGGTGAAGGTGAAGAAAAACAGACTGACAAAGAAAAGAGAACGCGTAGTAACGGCATGGCGCGATACTCACCTGCGCATCCGGGGCGGTGCCGTCTATGGCATTCAGAGGGCATTCCTCGTCGACTGGTATTTCGTTGACCGCACGCTCATCTCCAATCGCCGCTATTATCCCGAAATGAGTCTCACTTCTCGAAACGCTGACCACACCTCACCTGCCAGCGATTGCGTCATTCAGATTGTTACCAGCAGTCCCATTGCCAAATGGCCTGATATCATGCAGGGTTATGTGCGCATCTTGTTGGAAGCACGGAAATATGTTTATATGGAGACTCCCTATTTCCTGCCCACAGAGCCAGTGCTCTTTGCCATGCGCACGGCAGCCTTGGCGGGTGTTGATGTGCGTTTGATGGTTCCTGCAAGGACCGATGCCAAGTTTGTGGAGTGGGCGAGCCGATCATACGTGCACGAAACGGTGGAGGCAGGCGTGAAGGTGTATTTCTATCAGGCTGGTTTCAACCACTCCAAATTGTTGGTATGCGACGACACCCTCTGCTCGTGCGGTTCTGCCAATGTGGATTTCCGCAGCTTTGAGAATAATTTCGAGAGCAATGCCTTTATCTATGGCCACGACATGGCACTGCGCATGAAAGAAGTCTTCATGCAGGATGTGGCACAGAGCATTCTGTGGGATGATGCCGAGGATGTGAACAAGCGCCCCTTCTTCAAGCGGTTGTGGGAGAGCGCCATGCGCATGCTTGCCCCCTTGCTCTGATCTCTTGCAAAACTTATAGGGCTTATAAGCCCTATTAGCCCTATTAGTCCCATAAGTCCTATTAGCCCTATATGTCTTATATGCCTTATTCGCCTTATAAGTCCTATAAGCCTTATCTGCTAAATATAGAGAAGTTCACACTGCCATAGCTGCGGTGCTCTTTGAAGTGTGGATGCTGTGAGAAATCGTTGTTTTTCCCGTGCTCGAATACCAGCACGCCGCCTTCTTTCAACAGATCCCTTTCAAAAATCCGGTCGGGTATCGTGGGCAGTTCTGGCAGCGCGTATGGCGGGTCGGCGAAGATCAGGTCAAACTGTTGATGGCAGGTTCTCATAAAGCGGAACACGTCACCCCGGATGGCGATGCAGTTGTCGGTATTCAGTTTCTTCAGACATTGCTTGATGAAAGCATGATGGTCGCGGTCGGCCTCCACGCTCACCACCTGTCTGCAGCCTCTCGAAAGCAGTTCAAGCGAGATGCTGCCGGTGCCGGAAAACAAATCCAATGCTGTGCATTCCTCAAAGTCGATGTATCCATTGAGCACGTTGAAGATGTTCTCCTTGGCAAAATCAGTCGTCGGTCGCGCCTTGAACGAGCGCGGTATCTCGAAATGCCGTCCCTTGTATATTCCTGTTATAATTCTCATTCTTGCTTCTTGCTTCTCACCTCTCACTTCTCACTTCTCACCTCTCACCTCTAATCTCTTGCTTCTTGCTTCTTGCCTCTTGCTTCTCACCTCTCACCTCCCCTTGATATAGAACGTCATCAGGTCGTAGGGCAGGTCTTTGATATTGGTGATGGGAGCGCGGTTGAAGTCGGCGGCGGGATTGATCACGTATGCGTTTTGCAGGAATTTCCGCAGTTCCTCCATGAGCACATCGCGGTCGGGCAGGCTACCCACCAAATGCAGTTCATCTTTCCGCTGGTCCATGCCGAGCTGCTGCCACACGTAAAGCAGGAAATACACGGCATCGTGCGTGTGCGAGGCATCGAAGCTGTTGCAGAATCTGAAACGGTTCTGCTGGAAACTGAACACCTCCAACCGTTTCTCGTGGAAATAGCCGTAGAGCTTGCGGCGCGGTCCGGTGAAACTCCTGCGGTGGAGATTCTTCCATACGGGCATGCACAGGTGCATGTATTTCACCTCCTCAAAGCGCTCGTCAATCACCAGCTTCAGGTCTTTGTTGATGCTGAACAGTGCCACGGCATTCAGTGTGGGCAGCACCGACGACAGGATCACGTCGTTCTCATGTCCGCTGATGGCATGGTGGTAAAGCGTGGCATCGCGTCGGTCGCTCTCTTCGCCGCGCTCTTCAAAGTATTCGTCAAGGGGAACCATCAACACGGGTGTGTCGAGCATCACCATGGCGTTGTTGGCTTCGCTCACTGATAGAGGATAAACGGTATCGCTTTCTCCTCCACCCTGAAAGGCATTGAACGCCTCGCGCAGGTTGGCAGCGATGGAGACACCGCCCCTCACCGAGTAAGGAACATATACTATTTGGTTCACGGCGGTATTGTCGATTGCCGAGAACGAAATGGTGCCGCCGGCGATGCGGATGGTCAGCCGTGGGCGTTTCGCAATGATATGGTTTTCTGTCTGTTGCATGGCTTGTGCAGCTAATAGAAAAGATTCTTGCTGCAAAGTTACTAAAAACGAGCGAAATGCAAAAGGAAAACCCGCTTTTTCTTTTATTTCAAAGCCGAAAGGCTTTTTCTTCGAAAAAACTTTGTATCTTTGCAGTCGCAAAGGCGAAAGAGTTGGAGCCATAACAGTCTTATTGGGCTTATAAGCCCTATTAGACTTATATGCCCAATATGCCCCATAAGCCCTAAAAGCTCTATGGCCCTATAGGACTTATTAGCCCCATAAGCCTTATAAGCCTTATATTATTAACAATAAAAAATGAAAACATCATGTCCACCGACCAGTCGTTCCTGCCGCTGCGCGGCAACTACCGCCAGCTGATTGTCTACCAGAAGGCTGAGTGCATCTTCGATATCACCTACCATTTTGTGCATCGCTTTCTCGAAAAAGGCGATCGCACCATCGACCAGATGATGCAGGCAGCGCGCTCGGGCAAGCAGAACATCGCCGAAGGCAGTGCTGCAAGCACCACTTCGCGCGAGACGGAACTCAAACTGGTGAATGTGGCAAAGGCAAGCCTCCAGGAACTGTTGATCGACTATGAAGACTATCTGCGCGTGCGCGGGCTGGAGCAGTGGAAACCTTCTGATTCACGCTATCAGCAGACGCGCACCATCGCCACCAAGCACAACGACTCGGCATACTATCGTGAGGCAATAGCTGTCCGCTCCGACGAGACGATTGCCAATATCGCCATCACGCTCATCCATCAGACCGACACGATGCTTTTCCGACTGATAGAGAAACTCAAGGAGCAGTTTGTGCAGCAGGGCGGCATCCGCGAAGAGATGACGCGCGCCCGCCTGAACTATCGCAGCAGCAAGGGCAAGGGAGAGTAAGCCCAACATCGCTATTAGCCCTATTGGCCTTATAAGTCCCATAAGGCTTATAAGCCCTATATGCCATATATGCCCTATAAGCCTTTTCAATGCCAATAGGCTCTATGGTGTCTGTTGGCATTATCTGTCTTGGCGGGGCGGTTGCCGCTTTTCTTCAACACAAATAGGGGCGGCTGATGTGCCGCCCCTATTTGCGTGAGTAAGGGAAAGTAAGGGATTACTCTGCGGTGTACTCCCAGATGGATTTCTTGGAATCATTGCCACCTTCGCCATCTCCTTGTCCGGCTCCCATGGTAGTTGTCGATGCATCATCTCCGCCTGTGTTCTGCAGAATATCCTTCTTTCCGCAAACTTCCACTTCAGCCAATTCTGGCTTTACATACTTTTTTTCCATTTTGTCAAAAGTTAATTGTTTATATTAAGTTTTTATTCTTGTTTCGCAATCAGTTTAGTGCGCTTTCTCTATAGTCGCGGCAACTTTACGAAAAATGGTAATTGCCTTGTTTCCTGATTGTATTAAAAAAACTTAATTCCGCCGTTTTTCATTGAATTATCGGTGAAATCAGGGTCATTCATTCATGTTTCTTTACTTTTAGTTTAGGAGTTGAGGAGGAAGTTTCTTAGGAGTTAAGGAGTAAAGGAGTGAAGGAGTATAGGAGTGAAGGAGTTAAGACGAATGTCTTGCTACAGGATTGTTTTGCTACAGATTCCTTGTACCCGAATGTATTCTCTTGCTTCTTGCCTCTTGCTTCTTGCTTCTAAAAACTCCCACTTCTATAACCGCCGCAAACGTCTTTCGGAAACAAATTGGGATAATTAGAACGAATTCTATCCACAAATTACAATAATAATTCGTGAGAAGGTCGCATAAACTATTCGCATAAATTATTTGTGGGAGGCCACATTTGTGGCCGTAATTTATTCTAATTATTCCAATTCGTTTCCAAAAAACCTATGTGGTCTACATAACTTGCGAACAAAATATTTTAGGAGTTAAGGAGTAGAGGAGTAAAGGAGTTAAGACGAATGTCTTGCTACAGATTCCTTGTACTCGAATGTATTCTCTTGCTTCTTGCCTCTTGCTTCTTCTCTTTCTCCTCTACAATAATTTATTTGGAACTTGAACTTCAATTCAATTTTAGTGTTTCCAAACATTCTTTTTGATGCAATTTTAGTGTTTCCAAACATTTTTTTTGCGTATGTTTTGATGTTTCCAAACATTTTATTATCTTTGCAACGAATAAAAAACCCAGTATGGAAGAAACAATAAGCTATCTTTTCACCATCTTCCAGCGCAGGCTGGCAGCTACCCCAATGTCTTTTTTCCGTTATCTGTACAGAAAGATAGACTGGAACGATACGATGATTGGCATTAAGGGACCGAAGGGGTGCGGCAAGACTACCTTGATGTTACAGCATATCAAGGAGACCTTTAAAGGAAAAGACCTGAATAAGGTGCTTTATATATCGCTTGACAATCTGTGGTTTAGCACTCACGATGTCATCGATGTCGTGGAGTATCATTACGTGCGTGGAGGGACACATCTGTTTATAGACGAGATCCACTATTACAAGCAGTGGCAAACACTTCTTAAGAATATCAGCGACAACTACCCCGGTCTTTATGTGGTTTATACAGGCTCATCAATGCTTCAGTTAGAAAGAAGTGAAGGAGACCTCTCGCGCCGCCTGACGATGTATGAGATGAGAGGGCTTTCGCTGCGGGAGTATTTGGAATATGAAGGAGTTATGCAGATGCCGCCCGTCAGCCTTGAACAATTGCTTTCAGAGCACGTCGGCATAGCTATGGATGTTTGTGGAAAAACAAAGATACTGGAGCACTTCAAGAAATACCTTGAAGTGGGGTATTATCCATTCTATAAGAGTGTGCATCACGGCTATTACCAGAGGCTGCAGAGTGTAGCAAATCAGGTGATAGAGGCAGATTATCCCAATGTTGAAGACGTAACGATGCCTACGATTCGCAAGACGAAGAAACTGTTGATGATTCTTGCAGAAAGGGTTCCACAACTGCCAAAGATGAACGAGCTCTACAAGGAATTGGAAACGGACAGAAACCAGGGATTGAAAATGCTTTATGCACTTCAGCGTGGAGGATTGCTCCTGCTGCTGAGCGACGATGCGAAGAGCTTAGACAATCTGTCGCGTCCTGAAAAGATCTACATCAATAACCCCACCATGATGTATGCCCTTTCCCCCAAAGTGGATACCGGCACTCTTCGTGAAACCTTCTTCTGCAATCAGGTGTCACAAAGCCATGAGGTGCGTTATCCGAAGGCTGGAGATTTTCTTGTTGATAGGAAATATCTGTTTGAGGTAGGCGGAAAAGGAAAGAACTTCGACCAGATTAAAGATATACCCGATAGTTTTCTGGCTGTTGACAATACCGAAGTGGGGTATCGGAATCGCATACCTCTGTGGATGTTCGGGCTATTGTATTAAAAAAGTGACCCCTCGTTAATGTAGGGGTCACTTTTCTATCGCTACTTAATCACCACTTTCTTTCCGTTGTGTATGTAGATGCCCTTCTCCGTTGGCATGGCGGGCAGCTTCACGCCGTGGATGGTGTACCAGGCACCTTCGTCCGTCTGGCTCTTGTCGACAGACTCAATGCCCGTTGCCTCGGAGTCTTCATCCTCAAACTCAAGGGTGAGGTATTCCTTGGCGGAACTGCTTCCGGAACCTTGCATAACAGAAGTAAGCACTTGCAGGTATGCACGGTTAGGTCCTAAATTGCTGGGGATTGTGAATGTTAGGAACTTTCCGCTTGACAAACTCAGGTTTATTCTGTTTCCGACGGTCGGCTGTACTAATGTCTGATCTACAACGGGAATCAGCAAGTTGGCATAAGCCATGTTGCAGCCCCTCACGGGTATTTGGTATTCGGTGCTCTTTGCGCCTTTCACCACGATGCCCGTTCCTGCCGGCACTTTGTAGATGCGGGTGAGCAGCACGCTGTTCTCACCGAATCCGCTGGCTACGTATGCCTTCAGGTTGGAATTGGTGAAGTCTAACGGATACTTGCTGCTATAGGTTCCAACGCCCGATGCAGGTGTGGTATAAGACACTTCCGTCGGTGGAATGTCGTTGACGGTGATGTATACAGTCATGACGCTATACAATGCATTGCCCGTCCTGTAGCGATAAAGAATATTTTTTCTGGCATCCCCTCCATGCTCGATTACCAGTTTGTCGCCAACGAAAACGGGATCAGTAATCGTGTATCCGATTGTTTTTTCGAAGTCAACGAAGAAAAACATATACTCAATATGTTCTCCCGTCCATAGCCAACTCTGAAAGTCTATGGCACGCCTGCCGTCAGAGAGCACCTGGCCATCGGTTTCAATTTGCTGCGTCAGGAGGCTTTGTTTCATCTGGCTTCCGTAGTTGTTGATGCCTTCGTTAGCTCCGAGGTTAGGACACTGCGAAAGGTCAATGTTGGTCATGCTGTTGTTCTGTATGTTCAGATATTCCAGCTTAGGACAGTCTAAATACATTCCTGTTATTTTGTTGTCCCTTAAGTTGAGCATCTCCAGTTTGGGGTTTACTGCGCTAAAGTATACGTTTAATTCGTTCTCAGCGCCGCTGAAATAAATCAGATCATCAAGCCCGGATATGTCGATCCAACTCAGTTTGTTCTTGCTACAGTCTATGGTATAGATATTGCTGAAGCCTGTAAGAGTCAAATTGCTGATCAGGTTGTCTTTGCATATTAATTTCCTTAGAATATTGCAGCTGCTTATTTCCAGACTTTCAATCTGGTTGCTTGAGCAGTTCAGGTTTTTCAATTTGGTGAACGCATTGAGATTGAGCGATGTCAGCTGGTTGTTCTGGCACTCAATGGTTTCCAGAGTTCCCTCACAACCGGCATTGCTGAGATTGATTTGAATGAGTTCGTTGTCGTTTACATATAAATCTCTCAATGAACTGCAGTTGGATATCTTATCCATAGTCGTAGTATTGCAATTGTTCATACTAATTGTATAAAGCAGGGGGCAGTTAGAGAAACTGTAACTATCGCCAATGCTATTGTCGCTGCAATCCACTTGTTGAAGTTTATTGTAGTCGTTAAGATAAAGATATGTGATGCTATTATTCCTACAATCGAGTGCCTGTAATTCCTTATTAGGCTCCAAATAAGATAGTTTGTTGTTACTGCAATACAGCCCCTTCAAAGCCACGCCCTCAGTACCATTCAAGCCAGAGATATAGGTAATCTTATTATTAGAGCAGGTTAGATATTCCAAATCAATGTTATTAGAGATATCAAGAGTTGTCAGTTCGTTTGCATTGCACACGAGTATTTTCAGATTGGTGTTGGATGACACGTTGAGTGCTGTAAGTTTATTATCTTGCAAGTAGAGTTCTTCCAAATTCGTGTTTCCTGAAAGGTCTATCGTCTCAATGGGGATCCACCTTGCCTCTAATATTTTCAGAGCGGTGAAAAACTCGATGCCCTTGAGCGATGCAATATCTGTTTCATCCACGTTAATCTCCGTTATTGTTTCGATCTCACCTAAAGTGATCTTCCCGTCTGTGCCATACGTTTGTGCCAGCAGGTAGTTGCGGAACGCTTCATCAGGGAAGTTCGTCGCGTTGATGTCTATGACGTCGGCATCGTTGACGATGGTAAATGTGGATGCAGATGCCTGCGACCATGGCTGCGTGGACTGATAGCCGGTGCTGACGTATGGGATGTGGATGGTGCCACTAAAATCAGCGAATGCATCATTTGCAGTTGTGGGCAAGGGATTTGAGAGAATGTAGATGTCTGTCAAATCTAAACTTTCTCCGAAAGCGGTATTTCCGATAGACGTTACATTCTTGGGCAGCCTGATCTCCGTGAAGCCGCTGCTGAACCTAAAGGCATCATCTCCTATCGTCTTGATGGACGCCGGCAGCGTAATGCCCTTAAAGTCCTTACCTGCAAATGCCTCGTCGCCGATGGCATTCACGATGTAGTCGTTGCCGTCGTGGGATACCATCATCGGCACTTCTATGACGCCATCGTACGTGTGATCAATGGTGGTGCCGCTCACTGTCACATACCTGCTTTCGGTGATTTTGTATTGCAACACACCTTGTGTGAAGGTGTCGCCAACGGAGGCAGCCCATGCACTGCTGCTCACTGCCATCATCAGGCAGGCAATCAGCATGTGTCTGATATTGAATCTTTTCGTGTTCATATCTTTTGTCGTTTTTATTGTTCGGATAATCTTTATATATATAATAAGGTGTATGAGCGGGTTATGGAATCACCACCTTCTTGCCGTTGTGGATGTAGATGCCCTTTGCTGTTGGCATGGCGGGCAGCTTCACGCCGTGGATGGTATACCATGCGCCTTCCTCAGCATCCTTGCTAATAGATTGGATGCCCGTTGCCTCGGAGTCTTCATCGTCAAACTGCAAGGTGAGATACTCCTTGGCAGAAGAGGTGATGGTTTGCAGGGTTGAAGTGGGGACTTGCAGATAAGCGCGGTTGGGACCTATATTGCTGGGGATTGTGAATGTCAGGAACTTTCCGCTTGACAAACTCAGGTTTGTCTTGTCGCCAACTGTAGGTTGAACGTTTACTGTCCTGACCACGGGAACCAGCATGTTGGCATATTGCATGTTGCAATAGTTCACCGGTATTTGATAAGCAGTGCTCTTTCCGCCCTTCACGACGATGCCTGTATTTGCCGGCACTTTATAGACGCGGGTGAGCAGCACGCTGTTTTCACCGAAGCCGCTGGCTATGTATGCCTTCAGGTTAGAATTGGTGAAGTCTAACGGATAACTGCTGGAGTAGGTTCCAACGCCCGATGACGGGGTGGTATAGGAAATCTCTGCCGTCGGCACGTCGGTCATTACCAGCGTGATGGGCATAGTGAATCCCTCCTTGCCGGGGTCTGTGATGAGGGTTATCGATTCGGGACATGTAACTGTGGAACCGCTGATGGCACCGACAATCAGGTAGTTGTCGCTGTATTCGAGCTCTCTTACTGCTTCTCCGTCGAAGGTGGCCGACATGATCTTCTCTTTTACGTTATCTCTATAGCCGCTCAATCCCAGCTTGTTGCCTGCCAGCAGGGTGAGGGTCTCTACGAATGCCTGCTCGCCTGAGAAGTTTTCCAGTTGCGTCATATTTGACAGGTTTAAATATCCTATCCATATTCCGTTATGGTCGCAATAGAGGTTTTTCAGACTTGTGGGTATGTTGAGGAGATACTTTAGTTTGTTGTGGCTGCAGGAAAGCGTTTCCATATTATCCGCATTTCGGATGCTCAGCGAGCTAATATAATTGTTGTTGCAATTCAGCTCCTTCAGACTGACGCCTTGGGTAATGCTGATCGAAGTAAGTTGGTTGTTTGAGCAGTTAACCGTTTGAAGCTGATTGTTCGTTCCGGAAGGAAAGCGCAGAGTTTCTAACTGATTATTTTGGCAATAAAGAGTTTCCAGAGAATTGAAAGATGCTAATAAGAGAGATGTCAGCTGGTTGTTGTAGCAAATGAGATCTACCAGGTTTGTTGGCAGCGTGAGCGAACTGATCTGGTTGTTCTGGATATAGACATATGCCAAGTTTCCTAATGCTCTCAAATCCAACGCTTCCAGTTGGTTGTTATAGGCTAACAGTTCTGTAAGCTCCGTGTTTCGCGACAAGTCGAGCTCTGTTATTTGGTTATTTCTGCAGTTGAGCTTTTGCAGTTTCACGAAATACTCGATGCCCTTGAGCGAAGCGATTTCTTTGCTGGAAACATTTATGAGGATAATGGGATCTCTGTTGTCGCTTCCATATATCTCATCGTGTGTGATCTTCTCGTCTTGGCCATACGTTTGTGTCAGCAGGTAGTTGCGGAAGTTGGCATCGGGGAAGTTCTCCTCGTTGATGATCAGGTCGGCTTCCACCACGGTATTCGTACCGTTTGCCAGATTAAAACTGTTATAATAGTCTTTCGTGGTGAGCGGCACGTAGAACTTAATCTCGTTGTCGTTGAAGGCAGATGGGTGGATATACCCACTCTGCATTGCCGCGATGTTCACGGTGGCGAGGTTCGTGCAGTCGGCAAAGGCTTTGGCCCCAATGTTGTTGATGGTCTTCGGCAGGTTCACCGTGGTGCATGTGCTGCCCTGCAGGGCATTCTTGTCGATCTCAGTCACGGTGTATGCTGTGCCGTTGTAGGTGACGGTCTCGGGAATGGTGATCTCATCAGTGTGCAGTGCATCGTAGGTGGCTCCAATCAGAACCGCATCATTGCCGTCGAGCAGGGTTGAGTAGATCAATCCGTCCACCACGAAGCAGCCTTTCACCGTCTTGTCGCTCCAGAACGTATCCGTGTATCTGCTCTTCTGGCTCTCGGGAACATAGAACACGGCAGCCGGTGAGATGCCGGTGAGGGCATCCTCGCCCACGTTTGGCGCTCCGCTCTCATACAGAATGATCACCTTCTTCAGGTTGGAGCAGTCGAGCAGCGCGTTGCCGCCAAAGGTCCTGAACGTCGGTGGCAGCGTCACGCTCTCGATTTCGGTATGTCCCCTGAAAACGCCGTTGACTTCGCTTCCGCCGAAGTTGGCTGTAGAAACAATGCTGTAGGTGCGCCCGTTGTATTCAAACGGCGAGGGAAGAACCAAGTTCTCAGGGTAGGTGTAGCCACTGACATTGAAACCGATGGTAACGGTGTTGTCGGCATTTGGCACATTGAACTCCATCCCCTCGTAAGCGAAAGCACGGCTCGTGGTCCTGCAAGTGAATGTTTCGATGTATGCGAAGTTTTTCCATCCTGTGGCGTCTTGATATGTAGAGGTGTTATACACCATGAGCGTGATGTTGGAATCGTCTGCCACATTGCTGTTTGCCGTGGGCGCAGAGCTCTTATTGCTTAATACGAATGCAAGCTTGTCGCAATGGGCAAACACGGCAGAGCCTATTGAGGTGAGCGTTTGAGGAATAATGAAGATTCCACCCCATTCACCCTCACGCAGCGATGTACAATTCTTAAACACCTCATCACCGATGGTCTTCACGCCTGAGGGGAGGACAAACCGTTCAAGGGCTGTGCAGCCTGCGAAGCATTGGTAGGGAATGTCGGTAATACTGGTGCTTTTAAGGTTGACTGATGACAGCGACGCGCAATTTGCGAATGCCATTGTGCCAATGGTAGTGAGGGTTGACGGGAAACTGATTCCAGTGATTACGGAACCGTAAAAGGCACTGTCGCCGATTTTTGTGATTTGCGATCCAGACAGATTTACCGTCTTGATTTTCTTGTTGTTTTCGAATACATGTGCGCCGATCTCATCAACGGTGTATGCTGTGCCGTTGTAGGTGACGGTTTGGGGGATTGTCAGCGTGGTGCCGGTGAAGCTGCTGCTCACACCGTCAACTCCGGCCTTGTTATTGCCGTTGTCGGTGTATACGCTGTATATCACACCGTCCTGCTCAATGGGTGTCCGTTGTGCCATGGCGCTTCCTCCTGCGAGCAGCATCATGCACAGCAGCATGAGTTGTTTGATAAATCTGGTTTTTGCTTTCATATCTCTTTGTTTTTGTGCCGTCTGCCGTTCAGCTTCTGGCGGTTAGTAATTCTTTGGTATATAATACGTTGGAAATATACGAAAAATTCGCCCAACCCCCGTTCTTTCAGTAGTTAAAAGTGGTTAACGGGGTGCTGAGGGCGCGCACTTTATGTTCTTGAATTCTTTCAAATAATGATTATATTCTTCAAGGCTGTTGTTTGGTCTCAAAAAAATTGTTATATTTGCAACGCAATTAACAAAGAGTGATATGGATTCGAATTAAGGTATTGTAGAATTGCGTATTGAGACAAAACAGCAGTCGCTGACTGCTGAATCTGCTGTAGAACCCGACGTCATGCAGGAGAATAGGAGGACATTGAATGATACAAAGTGTCTCAGCTGGGGGGGAGAAATAGGAACGTGTTTTTTCCTTCAATGCATCACAAAGGGCGGTGTATAGGAAAATGGAGATTGGTTCTTGTTTTAACTATTTGTTTTTTTTCTTTCAATGTCACTTTTCGCTCTAATCGCCTGATATACAGAATGATAGGGTGGGTGACATTGAATCTTTCAATGTCACTCTATTTTTATTGAAGCAAAACAACTTGTTTTGCATTCTCAAATTGCCGCTTATCCCGAATTGAAAGCATGTTTCAGCGCAGTAAAACAAGTTGTTTTATTTATTAAAGGAGTTAAGGAGTATAGGAGTTAAGGAGTTAAGACAAATGTTTTGCTACAGATTGCCTGTACTCGAATGTATTCTCTCACCTCTTGCTTCTTACCTCTTGCTTCTTGCTTCTAAAAACTCCTCTCACTTCTTCTCTGAAACGAATTGGCACTAATTGGCACTAATTAATCCACAAATTATAATAATAACTCGTGAGAAGGTCGCATAAATTATTTGTGGGAGGCCACATTTGTGGCCGTAATTAATTCGAATTATTCCAATTCGTTTTTTTTAAATATATGGTCTACATAGCTCGCGAAAGAAGAACAATGATTATTTACGAGTAATTCGCGTATCATTCACGCTTATCCGCGTTTTTCTCTTTTAAACATAAATCTACGTAAATGACTCGCGAATTATTCGTAAATGTTTTTTTATTAAAGGAGTTAAGGAGTTAAGGAGTGAAGGAGTTAAGACAAATGTTTTGCTACAGGATTGTTTTGCTACAGATTTTTTGTACTCGAATGTATTCTCTTGCTTCTTGCCTCTTGCTTCTTGCTTCTTCTCTTTCACCTCTATTAAAAATGGTGAATGCCAGCGTGACATTGAAAAATTCAATGTCACTCCGTGTAAATTGTTTGTAATCAGCAGGATATAGCAGAAAGTGACATAGAGCCGCTTTTTGCCACTTTATAAAAAAGAAGCCGCTATGGGATCCCCGTTGCTGCTATGTCAAAAAGAAAAGCCGCATTGTTTCATGGCAGTTTGGAAAAAAACAACTATATTTGCAAACGTTTTATGCAGAGATATATCGGGGAGAGCGCATCTTGCTTCATGCATCTTGCATCTTGCTTCATGCTTCTTGCTTCATGCATCTTGCCTCTTGCTTCTTGCCTCTTACTTCTAATCTCTTGCCTCTTGCTTCTTACTTCTTGCTTCTATCAAAATGATCAGCGACGAATTATCTTTCCGCATCCGGCAGGCACTCGGCTATGAACCGACAAGGGAACAGGCCAACGCCATTGACGTGTTCTGCCGCTTTATGACCGACCGCAACGAGCGGGCGGTGATGGTGATGCGCGGCTGCGCCGGAACGGGAAAGACAACACTGGCAGGCGCTTTCGTGCGCGCGCTGGGGGAGCTGAAGCAGAAGGTGATGCTGTTGGCTCCCACGGGGCGTGCCGCCAAGGTGTTCTCGCTGACAAGCGGGCATGAGGCATTCACCATCCACCGCCGCATCTACCGCCAGAAAACGTTCAACGGTGAGGACTCTGCCTTCAGCCTGAACTTCAACAAGTATTCCGATATGCTGATTATGGTGGACGAGGCATCGATGATTGCCGGCGGAACGCGCTGGTCTGACCATCCGCAACCGCAGGATTCGCATCATCTCTCTTTCGGAAGCGGTCGCTTGTTAGACGATCTCATAGAGTTTGTCTATGGCGGTCGCAACTGCCGACTGCTGTTGACTGGCGACAGGGCGCAGTTGCCGCCGGTGGGAGAGGAGGACTCGCCTGCATTGAACAGGGAAGTGCTTGCCACTTACGGGCTGAAAGTGTATGAATGCGACCTCAACGAGGTGTTGCGCCAGAGCGTTGAGTCGGGAATCCTATACAATGCCACCATGATACGCAATATGCTCGGCGGCGACATCACCATGCCGCGCATCCGTTTCCATTCGTTTGCCGACATACAGGTGGTTCCCGGCGACGAACTGATAGAGCAGCTGAACACCTCCTATTCGCAAGTGGGATTCGACGAGACCATCGTGGTGACGCGGAGCAACAAGCGGGCGGGCATCTATAACATGGGAATACGCAACACCATACTCGACCGCGAGGATGAACTGAGCAGCGGCGACTTGCTCATGGTGGTGAAAAACAATTATTTCTGGGTGAAACCAGAGGAAAACGGACGGCAGGAGGAAACGGTGCCGATGGACTTCATCGCCAACGGCGACCGCGCCAAGGTGCTGAAGGTGAGGAACGTGAGAGAGCTATACGGGTTCACCTTCGCCGATGTGCGGCTGCAGTTCCCCGATTACGACGACTACGAACTGCAGGCAACGGTCAACTTAGACAGCCTTGCCACGGATGCTCCGGCGCTGACCCACGAACAGAGCGATGAGCTGTACCGGCAGGTGATGGCCGATTATGCCGACATTCCCCTGAAAGCCGACCGCGTGAAAAAAGTGAGGGAGGATTTCTACTACAATGCCCTACAGGTGAAGTTCGCATACGCCGTTACCTGCCACAAGGCGCAGGGCGGACAATGGGAGCATGTGTATATCGACCAGGGATATATGACAGACGACATGCTGACACCCGACTATATCCACTGGCTGTATACCGCCTTCACGCGAGCCACCAAGAAGCTGTTTCTTGTGAATTGGAAGGTGGAGTAATGGCAAGAAGCAAGAAGCATTTTTTTAGAAGCAAGAAGCAAGAGGCAAGAAGCAAGAGATTAGAGATTTGATAAAGGCATTAGCATAGAGCATTGTATCTCAGTACATTTCTCTTGCTTCTTGCCTCTTGCTTCTAATCTCTTGCTTCTTGCTTCTTAAACTTTCGAAAGCTGAATTCAGGTCAGAACACCAGCTTCTCTAACCAATAGCAGCCCATGCCGGCAAGGTAGCCCACGAAGGCTATCCACGTGATTTTCTTCATGTACCAGCCGAAGGTGATCTTCTCTAGTCCCATGACCACCACACCGGCAGCACTGCCGATGATGAGCATGGAACCGCCGACACCGGCACAGTAGGCCAGCAACTGCCAGAAGATTCCGTCAACCGCCATGTCGCCAACGGCAGCAACGGGATACATGCCCATGGCACCGGCCACAAGGGGAACATTGTCGACAATGGATGACAGCACACCGATGATGCCCGTTACAAGATAGTGGTTGCCGCCTGAAACACCGTCGAGCCATTCGCCCAGGGCGGTGAGCACACCTACATGCTCCAGACAAGCCACGGCCATGAGGATGCCGAGGAAGAACATGATGGTGGACAGGTCGATGCGCGACAAGAGGTCGGTAACGCGCTTGGCCATGGTGTCTTCTTCGCTGTCTTTATGGATGCTGCGATGAAAGATTTCGGTAACCGTCCAGAGAATGCCCAGCACGAGCAGGATGCCCATGAACGGGGGCAGGTTGGTGAGCGAGCGGAAGATGGGCACAAAGCAGAGGCCGCCCACGCCGAGCCAGAAGATAACGTTGCGCTGTGTCTGTGTGAATGCGCTGACGGCAGCCTTGGGCAGGTTCTGCTCCTTGTCGAACTTGCCGCTGAGTTGATACTGAAGAATCAATGCCGGAATGAGCATGGAAACCAGCGAGGGGAGGAATATCTCGGTGATGACACCCTGAGTGGTGATCACGCCCTTGATCCAAAGCATGATGGTGGTGACGTCGCCAATCGGGGAGAAGGCTCCACCGCTGTTGGCAGCGATGATGACCAGTGCAGCATAGATGATGCGCTCCTTGCGCTCCTGCACCAGTTTGCGGAGCACCATGATCATCACGATGGAGGTGGTGAGGTTGTCGAGGATGGCCGACAGGATGAATGTCATGAAGGCGATGCGCCAGAGCAGTTTGCGCTTGGAGCGCGTCTTGATGGTGTCGCGCACAAAGTTGAAACCGCCGTTGGAGTCTACGATTTCGACGATGGTCATGGCTCCCATCAGGAAGAACAGTGTCTCTGCGGTGTCGCCCAGGCTCACCTTGATTTTCTCACTTACCTGTGCCAGCACGTCGCTGCCCTGGATATATGTCTCGGGCGACATCATGAACAGTGTCCAGCAGGCCACACACATCAGCAGGGCGATGGCTGCCTTGTTGATTTCGAGCACGCTTTCCGTGGCTATACATGCATAGCCAATCACGAAAGCAATGATAATCAATAAAGTAATAGTTGTCATTTGATGATTGTTAGTAGTTTTGACTTGATGGCGCAAAGTTACAAAAAGTCATGAGAAGAACAAAACAAATCCCTTTATTTTTTCTTCCGAGATGCAGAAGTTTCCTTGAGCAAAGCAAAAAACTTCGTTATTTCTGAGCGTAAAGTGATTATAATAATGTGGTGATAGCAGTCGCGAGATGCGAAAACTGGTGATAAATGAGTATAAAAGACGGGAGAAACGGAGACGGATTCCAGTTTTTTAGGCAAACAAAGTGATAAAAAATAATAATTACCACATTAATAAGAAAAACTTTTGTATCTTTGCATGCAATGAATCAATCTACTTGAACACTATAATGGAAGCAAAACAATATTTCTTTGCCGTTGACCTCGGGGCAACGAGTGGCAGGACAATACTCGGAACTCTCGATGGAGAAAGTATCGAACTGGAAGAGGTAACCCGTTTCCCCAACAACCTGGTAGAGCAGGGCGGGCATTTCTACTGGGACATCCACGCACTCTATTTCGAAATCATTCGCGGACTGAAAGATGTGGCAAAGCGCCATGTGGAGATAACGAGCATCGGTATCGATACATGGGGAGTTGACTTCGTATTCGTAGGCGACGACAATGCCATCCTGCGTAATCCGCGCGCCTATCGTGACCCCATCACCTTTGATGCCATGGATGACTACCTGAAAAATGTAGTTTCCAAGAAGGAAGTGTACGACGTGACGGGCATCCAGTTCATGTATTTCAACAGTCTTTTCCAGCTGTATGCCATGCAGCAGGAGGGCAACAGTGCCTTCAAGAATGCATCCGACGTGCTGTTCATGCCTGATGCTCTGAGCTGGATGCTGACAGGAAACAAGGTGTGCGAGTATACGATTGCCTCCACCTCGCAGCTGCTCGACCCGCGCACAAAGGAACTCGATGAGCGCCTTTTGCACAGTGTTGGTCTCACCCGCTCCAAGTTTGGAAAGATGGTTTTCCCGGGTGAGCTGGTCGGAACCCTGACCGAAGAAGTGCAACGGATGACCGGATTGGGACCTGTTCCCGTAATTGCCGTGGCTGGTCATGACACAGGAAGTGCCGTGGCAGCAGTCCCAGCCAAGGACGAGCATTTCGCTTACCTCTCGTCAGGCACATGGAGCCTGATGGGAATAGAGACGAAACAAGCCATCATCAACGACCTGAGCTATGAGCGCGATTTCACCAACGAGGGCGGCATAGAGGGTACGACGCGCTTTCTGAAGAACATTTGCGGCATGTGGCTCTTAGAGCGTTGCCGCAAGGAATGGACGGATGCGCCGCAGGATTATTCCGTATTGATAGCCGATGCGGTGAAGATTCCTGCTTTCCAAAGCCTGATCAATCCCGATGATGCCATGTTTGCCAACCCCGCCAACATGCAGGAAGCCATCAGGGAATATTGCGAGAAGACCGGTCAGCACGTGCCTGCCGACTATGCAGAGATCACCCGCTGCATCTTCGATTCGTTGGCATTGCGCTATAAACAGGTATTCAACTATCTGGCAGAAATGGCATCGTTCCCCATCGAAACGCTTCACATCATCGGCGGAGGTTCGCGCAATGACTTGCTGAACCAGTTTACTGCCAATGCAACGGGTACTGTTGTGCTGGCAGGACCTACAGAGGGAACGGCATTGGGCAACATCATGGTGCAGGCCAAGGCATCAGGCATGGTGAAAGATATATGGGACATGCGTCGGATTATTGCCAACAGTCTCGACCTGAAGCGCTTCGAGCCGCACGACCAAGGCGCTTGGGATGCCGCGTTCAGCAGGTATCTGGAAATCGTAAAGCAGAAACAACAATCAGAATAAACTAAAAACATATCAAAAAATGAATAAGCCATTAGTAGAAACAAAAGCAAGGGTAGGCGTGTTTTCCATTGCATTAGGAGCATACCTGCCACAGTTCCCACAGCTCGTTCCCGAGTTTGAGGCTCAATATGAGGCATTCAAGAAGACACTACCCGACACGGTGGAGATCATCGATGGCGGTATGGTGACCACGAAAGAGATGTCGCAGGCAGCCGGCGACAAGTTCCGCGCAGCCGATGTAGACCTCGTCATCCTGCAGTTGCTCACCTATTGCACATCTTATAATATGTTGCCGGCAGTGCGCGACTTAGATGTGCCGGTGGTTCTGGTGAACGTGCAGAAGAAGAAAGCCCCCGACTATCCCAACACCGACATACCTACTTGGTTGGGCGAGCTGTATGCCTGCGGTGCCGTGGGTGAGATGGTTGCTGACTTGGAGCGTGCCGGAAAGCGTCATGCAGTGATTACCGGCGTGGTGGAAGGTGGCGACCCGCAGGTGCAGGCAGAGATAGAAGACTGGTGCCGTGCTGCCCAAGTGCGCCGCCGTTTCCGCGATACCAACATTGCTCAGATTGGTCGCCCCTATCCGGGAATGATGGATTTGTATATCGACGAGACGAACCTGTATCACCGCATGTGGCTCTACACCAAGCAGTTCGACTGGGAAAAGATGTGGGCAATTGCCGACAACATCACCGACGAGGCAGCTATCAAGGCAAAGGCTCAGGATATTCTCGACACATTCGATATTGAAGGCGGTGGCACAATAGAGAAAGTGTGGGACATGGCGAAATATGTAGTGGCTTTCGAACAGTGGGTGAAGGACGAGCAGTTGGGCATGATAGCATCCCATTACGACGGTTTTGCAAAAGGCATTGCCGGAAAACTCGACTCCATGCTTATCCCCGCGTTCTCCATGCTCATCAAGCAGCACACCGCCTGCGCCGTTGAGGGCGACATGAAGGTGGCAATGGCGATGTCGATACTGAAGACAATCTCCGGCACGGGAACACTTTCTGAGATGTATTCCATCGACTTTAACGAGGACATCTGCATCATCGGCCACTCCGGTTCAGGCGACTTCGACATCTCGCAGGCCAAGAAACCTACGATGAAGATTGTGCCGGTGTTCCACGGCAAGGCAGGCGGCGGCTACCTGACGCAGTTCTATCCGCCCACGGGTCCTGTCACTTATCTCGCCATTACCCAAAACAAGAACGGCATTTTCAAGTTCGTCGTGGCAGAGGGAGTGAATGAAGAAGGTCCGATTTTCACCTTCGGCGATACCAACATGCGCACGCGCTTCTCCATCGGAGCACGCGAATTCTGCAACCGTTGGAGCGAAGCCGGCCCCACACACCACATGGCGGCTGCCGTTGGTCATCACATCGACACCATCCTCAAGGTGGCAAAGATCTTCAACATTCAGTGTGATGTCGTCTGCAGATAACGAAATAATAACGAAAAAACAATCAAAGAAAATGGCAAATAATAAAGGAAGCCTGAGAAGCACGATAGCCGTGTCTCTCACAAATTACTTGGATGCAGGAGCCATTGTTGCAGGTGCCAGCGGCCTTACCTTATGGCAGAAATACTTAGGTCTGACGGAAGTGCATCTCGGATGGTTGAATTTCATCAGTGCCAACTGCTTGGGTGCAGCGCTCGGAGCCATCATCGGCGGGTTCCTTGCCGACAAATACGGCAGGAAGTTCA
Source organism: Prevotella sp. (assembly GCA_017471245.1). Classification (GTDB taxonomy): domain Bacteria; phylum Bacteroidota; class Bacteroidia; order Bacteroidales; family Bacteroidaceae; genus Prevotella. Next base: position 72,168 of record JAFUVB010000029.1, on the reverse strand, counting down.
TTTATACCTACAACCTTTTGGTGTATATGCTGGGCGTGCTGCTTGTGATGTGCTCAGTGAATTTCCCCATGCTGCTCTGCGGATTCCTCATCACGGGCATCTCCGTAGGTATCGGCGTGCCGGCATCTTGGACATATATCTCTGAGAGTTCAGAGATCAACAACCGCGGACGCAATATCTGCATCTCGCAGATGTCGTGGGGTATCGGCCCGATGATTATCCTGTTGCTCGGCATGTTCTTTGCCCCTGGTGGCTATCTTTTCGGCTGGGTGGAGTCGCTGGGTCATGCCATCGGCGGCAGCAACCTGTCAGACGACGCGCTCAATGTGTTCAGTTCGCGCCTTGTGTTCTTCTCCCTTTTCGTTGTGGCTTTCATAGCTTGGAACCTGCAGCGCAAGCTTGAGGAGAGCACCGAATGGAAGGCTTCGCGCGAAGAAGCGAAGGCAAAGGGCGAGAACACGGGACTTATGCATGCCTTCGGCGTGCTGTTCTCCAACAAGATAGCCGTGAAGACCGTGTGCTTCCTCGCAGGAATCTATCTCACTTGGAACCTTGTGGCATCCGTGATGGGATTCTTCCAGCCGCACATCTATGAGACGGCGGGCGGCGTGAGCAATGAGCAGGCCAACTGGATGAACTGCATTCAGTGGGCAATCATTGTGGGAGTGACGTTCATTGTGTCGAAACTCGTTGACAAGACCAGCCACAAGCTCATCTATGTGTTTGGTTTGTTGGTTGCCATCAGTGCGTGGGTGATCATCGTAACCATCGGTGTGAACGGCAAGGTGGGTCTTTGGGCATTCGCCATTCTGTGGGGAATCCAGGGCGGAACATCCGTTCAGATATTCTATGCCCTGTGGGGAACGGAGCTGTTCCCTGCCAAGTTCCGTGCCGGAGCGCAAGGTTTCATGTTCTTCGTGGTGCGCGGTCTCTCTGCATTGTGGGGACTTATCTTCACCTATATCTATGGCGAGAACGGCGAGGGCTTCACCATTGCAGCCTATTGCATGATAGCGCTGCTGCTCATTTCGCTGATTGTGGGCTTCATCGGATGCCCCAACACGCGCGGAAAGTCGCTTGCACAGATCACCGAAGAGCGCTACGGCGACAACTATTGATCAGTTTCTGCCATGACAGAGGCATGGCAACCGGTATTGAGAGCGTGCCAAAAAAGAAACAACAACGGGTTTCACGGATTATTTTAGTTACGGATTGTCAGCATGACTTAAATCCGTAAAATCCGCGAAATCCGTTGTTTCTATAGGAATATCTGTATCTATTCACACCTTCATTTTTTCCTGTTTTTCTGCGTGTAGCTTATTAGATATGTTGGTTTTTTGCATGATTTCGTCTATAGAATTGCATATTTTATCCTCTATGGAAGATTTTTTATAATATTTTTCGTACCTTTGCAGCGAGCTATGAAGAGTTAATCTCTCCAGAAGAATAAGGATTGATAGGATGCGGAGAGTTGTTGTCATACTGTTGCAGTTAGTATTCTGTGCGTGCGGAGTGCATGCGCAGCGCAATGATTCTGTCACTGTGGCGGCCGACAGCAGCAATTTCGTGACCGCAAGCATATTGATTCTGGAGCCGACTAATGCTATTGTCTCCGTGTTCGGGCATGTTGCAGTTCGAATGGAGTGTCCATCAGAGAACCTTGACTATGTTTTCACGTTGGAGAATAACCCAAATGCAAATGCTTTCACAACGGGGATAATGGCAAAAGCACCAGCTTGTTATGTGGCTGTGCCTGCCAGCGTGTATATAAACGATGCTAAGTCGTTCAAACGCGGTCTTGTGCAGTATGAATTGAATCTTAATCTTCAGGAGAAACGAGAATTATGGAGGTTGCTTGACGAAAACATAGCCAACAAAAACCATGGTAACTTTAACTTGAGAACTAACAGTTGCCTGTCTGTTGCCATACAGGCAGTGCAGAATTGTTTGGCATTTGACCACTTTGAATGGGGCGAGATGAAGTTCCCGAGAACACTCTGCGACGGTGATTTCCTGCGCTATTCATTGCAGAAAGCCCCTTGGTCAGAGTTCATTTTTGTCTCTTTCTGCGGCTCATTATACGGCAAACATTCCCCGGAAGAAAACCGGATGACCCCTGAGAGCATCATCGGCTTGCTGAAAGATGCAAGGTTTGTAGACAGCGCAAGTGGAGAATGGCGGCCTGTTATTGCTGGTGATGGAGTGACCATTGTTAAAGCAGAGCATGAATATAGGGCTTCGTTTTGGTCGCCCCTCGTAGTATTTGGTATCCTGTTTCTGCTGACGCTGTTGGTTACAGCGGCTCAATGGATGTTGAAATGGGATACAACGGCACATTGGTTCGACCTTTTCCTCTTTTCTTTTCAGGCTCTCATCTTTGCATTGATGTTGTATGTGTGCCTGTTCTCTGAGATTTTCGGAGAAGTATGGAACTGGTATTTCATCGCGTTCTTCCCATTTCCGCTCGTCATTTTAATCGCTGGTGATAGGCAGAATTCACCCCGTTGGTGGCTGTTTTACAGCTGTTTGCTCTTGCTCTTTGTCTTGTCAACGCCGTTTATCGGTGTTCTCGACATGCCCCATCAGCTTATCACATGCTCAATCATGGTGAGGAGCTTCTGGAGATATCTGATAAACTTAAAACGAAATGTAGTAGTAAAATGAAGTCAAATCATAATATGTTAATGCAAATGAGTCAAAATAAGCTACGGAATGGGCTGTTTTCCATGGTCATGTTGCTTTTCGGAGTGCTTCCCGCAATGGCAACCTCCACTTATTATTATAAAGCCACGGTAACAGCCAAGTTAACCGATGGGACAACCGGAGGTGGTAAAGTGTATGTTACGGCAACTACAGGTGATACTCCTGAGTATACAGCGACGGGTAAAACGATAACAGGGTATGACAAAAAAATTGGAAACGCCGGTTTCAGCACGTTTTATTACTACGCTTCAGCCGATGATGGCTATATTTTCTCGCATTGGACTGATGGTTCATGGAATAATTCAACCCATGCGGAGAATAGCACGGATGGAGTAAGCTACTTTAATACAAATCGATCGTATACCAGTGAAAACGAAAGAAATCCTACAACTTTCCAGACATTTGCCATTTTTGAAAAGCAAACAGGTATTATTAAAGTACAAACATCTGATGCTTCAAAAGGGACTGTTTCTATCAGCAAAATAGCAAATGTTATGGGTGATGAAGTGGAACTGCGTGCTACAGGAGATGCTCAGAATGGTATTCGCTTTCTTGGATGGAAGAAAAACAATACAGGAGATTATGTATCGACCGACAATCCATATACTCTGACAGCTTCAGCAGAAACAGCAGGCACTTATTATGCTTATTTTAGCGAGCCTGCCGAAATGGTATATTGCAGGATTCAAAACAATAAAACAAAAAGGTTTCTCAGCATTTATGGCGGCTCAGATAAAAGAGCCCCATCTCATACCAGAAGTTATAAAGACTATTCTGGCAGTGACGGCTTTATTTTTAATGACTGTTTGAAGCTCATCAGTGCAGATCAGGCTCAGGGAAACCCCACGACTGTGTTTAAATTGCAAGGCAGTGCCACGGGGCAAGGTACGTCTGTGGGCGTCAATTTAACAGCTCAGGGCGTTTCTTACCTTAATTACGTGGATAATAATAATAACTACGACCTGATGATTGAAACAAACAGTAGTGGCGTGAGCCGCATTTTTACGCCGTTTACGCTTGATCCAAGGATTTCCAAAATGAATTCTTATTTTTGCGATGAAGGCGGTGATTGGCTGGTGATGAAGACTACAGACGGTCTTGATGATGACGTTATTAAGTCTTCAGAATGGACCGTTTATATCCTCGATGAGAACACTGTTGACGGCGCTTTCGGAGCTAATGCAAAGTCCAAGTACACAAAAGATGGTATGTACTACACCACGATGTACACCGATTTCCCATATCAGTTGCTCGATGGTGTGAGGGCTTATTATCTTCATACTACCGAAGATGCTTACGACAAAGAAAACAACATGGTGCATTTCCAGGAGATTGAGAGTGGAAAAGTGCCTGCGCGAATGCCTGTGGTATTAGAATGCCAGGAGGTTCAGAATGAGAATGGAGAAACAATAGGTGTGAAAAACCGATTGCTTCCCCTGACAGAAAACGTTCCTCAGATACTGCAAAATGAAGAAGACAACTATCTGAAAGGGTATATTTCTCTTGATGGAGCCACCGAGGAAAATGATAAAAAACACATGTATGTGCTCTCTTCAAAGGGCGGCGAACTGGGGTTCTATCACTCAACAAGTGCTGCGATGACTGCAAACAAAGCATTCCTTTATGTTCCAGACTTGCCGGATGACGTGGCAGAAACAGCTAAGAGCACCACTTTCTCGTTCAAACCGAAGGCCGCTTCGTCAGAAAATGAACCTACAGGCATAGCTCTTTCAGATGAATATGCTACTTCAGAGGATTCTCCAATCTATCATATAAGCGGTCAGAAGGTTGATCATCGCAGAAAGAATGCTCTCCCGAAGGGGATCTATATCAGTAAAGGAAAAAAGTTTATTGTAAAGTAAAATGGTCGGAATGAATAAGAATAAAGAGACATATATAAAGCCCCTGACGGCAGTATTCAAGTATTCCGAGCGACTGATGTTGGATTTGCCTGTCAAGGAAAGCTTCGTTGATGATGAGGCAGCTAAGCGGAGTCTTTGGGATGACGATGATTCAGACTGGCAGCCCGGCACAACCAAAAAGTCGCTTTGGGATGATGACGACGATGAGGATTGAGGATTGGAAATGGAAAATCTAAGTTGTTGATTTTCAACATGATAGCAATAATGTCTTAAAACCTATGCTTTTGACGCTCAAAAGCATAGGTTTTGCGTTTCAAAAACTATGGTTTTGAGGGTCAAAACCATAGTTTTTTTTGTGTGATACATAGAAGCTACTTCGGCAGGTTGAATGCAACGGTCATTTCTTTCAGCTGTTCGTCGCTCATGCCTTCGGGCGTAAAGCCCATGCATTTGGCATCAATGTAGATCTTGGCAGCCTTGGAAAGCACGTCGATTTGGTCGAAAGCGTCCATCACGTCGAGACCTTGTGCGAACACGCCGTGCTTCTCCCAGAGCACCACATCGTAGTCGTCGAGCTCCTTCAGCGTGGCTTCTGCCAGCTCAACGCTGCCCGGCAGCTGATAGGGAATGATGCCTAAGCCTAACGGACAGAATGCTTTGGTCTCGGGAATCATCGACCACAGAATCTTGGTGAGCACGTCCTTGCCCAGCATTTCGCGGTTATGGCTCATGGCAACCAGCTCGATGGGGTGCGTGTGCACCGTTGCGTTGTATGGGCTTCCCTTTTCTATCAGGTGGTTATGCACGGTGAGGTGGCTCGGCAGCTCGCTTGTGGGCTGCACCAGGTTGTCGGCAATGATCACATAGCTGGCGCAGTCGTCCAGGATACGTATCACGCTGCCGTTGTCCATCGGCCATCGTGCCAGGTCGCGCATGCGCTTTCCCGTGCCTTTGCAGTAGAAATAGTTGCCTTTGAGCAGCGGCAGCGCGGCTCCTATAGGCTTCACTTCGCTGATGGCAGGCATCTTTCTGATGTCGTCGTCCACAAACTTGGTGATGTTCACCGTGATGTTTCCGCCGTTGCGCTCAGCCCATCCGTTCTGCCACAGATAGCCTGCCACTTCGGCAATCTTCTCGATTTCCTGCTTCAGGGCAGGTCTTCCTTCCAATATACTCTTCATGTTTGATTTGTTTTATGTGGGTTTCTTGTTCTGCTTGTCATGTTGCAAAGGTAATAAAAAATTATGAACTACGGATGATGATTTATGAATTATTTTCGTACCTTTGTATCCTCATATATAAATAAGGTGTAAAAACTTGAAGAAGAATGAAGCAAGACGAATGGCAAGCTCAGGCATTTGAGACGGCGGCAGCGGGCATCAGCGGAGCCGTTTGGGGCGAAAACGTGGTGGTGGCAGATGCCGATTACGTGGATAAAGTGGCGTTCAACCTGATCGTAAACTTCGAGCGGATGCTCGGCAGGCGCATTCCGCAGGCCGACATGGCGCGGTGGTTGGAGTGCGTTGCCTTAGACGGCGGCGTGCGCGAGAGCAGCAGCCATCAGGAGATTACCGTGGTGCTGATTCACGACAAGGACCGTAAGGGGATGGATAATTTCCTTCCCTCGGCCTATCAGACCGACCTCAACGCGCAGGCATTCCGCAGTTCCTTGGGCGAGTTTGTGCTCCATGCCGTGCCGGTGGAGAGCATCACCACGAAGAGCAACATGCTCACCGACGTGGTGGAACATGTGTTGCGGCGGCAGGAAGTGAAGCGTCTGGTCGTCGTTCCCAATACTGAAGAGGGCGACGCTTATGAGCGCGTGCGCCGCAGCCTTCATCATGCCGACGACGAAAAGCGCATCACCGTGCTCGCCATGCAGCCCATGCCGGGCGGCAATTTCCGCCAGGACATTCTCGGCTACTCACTGATGAATGCCTTGGGCATAAGCAGCGATGAACTGGAAGGCAGGGGATAGGGCGACGCGCCGTAATTATTGGCATGAAAAATTTGGCAGACAGCGAATTATTCGCTATCTTTGCAAACATCAAAACAGAGCGGAAAACCTTTATTATTAACTAAAACAAGATAGAATCAATGAGCAGAATATTGATGATTGGCGCCGGAGGCGTCGCTACGGTGGCAGCGTTCAAGATTGCGCAGAACGCTGATGTGTTCACAGAGTTCATGATTGCAAGCCGCAGAAAGGAGAAATGCGACCAGCTGGTGGCTGCCATCCACGAGAAAGGCTACACTATGGACATCAAGACAGCACAGGTGGATGCCGATGATGTGGAGCAACTGAAGGCGCTTTTCAGTGATTACAAGCCTGAACTGGTGATCAACCTCGCCCTGCCTTATCAGGACCTCACCATCATGGAGGCATGTCTGGCGTGCGGATGCAACTATCTCGACACCGCAAATTATGAGCCGAAGGATGAGGCCCACTTCGAATACAGTTGGCAATGGGCATATAAGGAGCGCTTCGAACAGGCCGGACTGACAGCCATTCTCGGCTGCGGCTTCGACCCGGGAGTATCGGGAATCTACACAGCTTATGCCGCCAAGCATCACTTCGACGAGATTCACTATCTTGACATCGTGGATTGCAACGCCGGAAACCACCACAAGGCATTTGCCACCAACTTCAATCCGGAAATCAATATCCGCGAAATCACCCAGAAAGGACTCTACTATAAGGACGGGGAATGGATTGAGACGGAGCCGTTGGAGATACATAAGCCACTGACTTATCCCAACATCGGACCGCGCGAGAGCTACCTGATGCACCACGAGGAGCTGGAGAGCTTGGTGAAAAACTATCCCACCATCAAGCAGGCTCGCTTCTGGATGACCTTCGGACAGCAGTATCTCACTTATCTTGACTGCATCCAGAACCTCGGAATGAGCCGCATCGACGAGATTGAATACAAGGCTCCGCTCGCCGACGGCTCAGGAAAGACGGTCACGGTGAAGATTGTTCCGCTGCAATTCCTGAAGGCTGTGCTTCCCAATCCGCAGGACCTGGGCGAGAACTACGACGGCGAGACATCCATCGGCTGCCGCATCCGTGGCATCAAAGACGGCAAGGAGCGCACCTATTACGTATACAACAACTGTAAGCATCAGGAGGCTTACAAGGAAACAGGCATGCAGGGCGTTTCCTATACCACGGGCGTTCCCGCCATGATTGGTGTTATGATGTTCGTGAAGGGCATCTGGAAGAAACCCGGAGTGTGGAACGTTGAGGACTTCGACCCCGATCCATTTATGGAGCAGCTCAACATCCACGGCTTGCCTTGGGTGGAAGTGTTCGACGGGGAGTTGGAATTATAGTAAGAAGCAAGAGGCAAGAAGCAAGAGGCAAGAGATTACATTATTGACAAAAATAGGATGGATGATTTCTATTATCGGAAATTGAAGGTTTATCATCAGGCTCAACAATTAGTAAAAGATGTGTATCTGATGACAGGCGGATTTCCGCTTAATGAGCGGATGGTATTATCCAATCAGCTTCAAAGGGCAGTTATATCCATACCATCGAATATTGCAGAGGGCATGGGACGCTTTTCAATAAAGGAAAGAATTCATTTCTTGGAAATCTCTTACGGCTCTTTGTCAGAAGTAATGTGCCAGTTGGAAATTGCTGAAAGCTTGAATTATATATCCCATGAATTGCTAAATGAGCAGGAAAAGAATATCAAGGAAATTGCTCGAATGCTTATTGGATTAAGAAACACATTGGTTGATAAAAGCAACAGAGAATAAAAATAAATGTATAATAAGGTGGTTTAAGCAGAAGTAATCTCTTGCTTCTTGCATCTTGCTTCTTGCTTCTACTACCACAAAGAATTCTAAAGTTATGGCAAAAAAAGAAATTGAGGAAGGCAATCCTCAGAGTGAGAAGCTGAAAGCGCTGCAGGCGGCGATGTCGAAGATAGAGAAGGACTTCGGAAAGGGAAGTATCATGAAACTCGGTGATGAGCATGTGGAGAACGTGGAAGTAATTTCGTCGGGTAGCATCGGACTGAATGCAGCCCTCGGAGTGGGCGGTTATCCGCGCGGAAGAATCATTGAAATCTACGGTCCGGAGAGCTCCGGAAAGACAACTCTTGCCATCCATGCCATCGCAGAGGCGCAGAAAGCGGGCGGCATCGCCGCATTCATCGATGCGGAGCATGCCTTCGACCGTTTCTATGCCGAGAAACTGGGCGTGGATACCGATAACCTGTGGATTTCGCAGCCTGATAACGGCGAGCAGGCACTGCAGATTGCCGATCAGCTGATCAGCTCTTCTGCCATCGACATCCTGGTGATCGACTCCGTGGCAGCACTCACTCCGAAGAAGGAAATCGAGGGTGACATGGGCGACAACGTGGTGGGATTGCAGGCACGACTGATGAGCCAGGCCCTGCGCAAACTCACTTCCACCATCTCAAAGACCAATACCACGTGCATCTTCATTAACCAGTTGCGCGAGAAAATCGGTATTATGTTCGGCAATCCTGAGACAACGACGGGCGGAAATGCCTTGAAGTTCTACAGCAGCGTGCGCCTTGACATCCGCCGCGTGACCAGTATCAAGGACGGAGACGAGGTGATTGGCAATCAGGTTCGTGTGAAGGTGGTGAAGAACAAGGTGGCTCCTCCATTCCGCAAGTGCGAGTTTGAAATCACATTTGGCGAAGGAATCTCAAAGACAGGTGAGATTGTAGACCTCGGTGTGGAATATGGCATCATCCAGAAGAGCGGCAGCTGGTTCTCATACGATGGCAGCAAGCTGGCTCAGGGTAGGGATGCCGTGAAGAAACTCCTGCAGGATAATCCAGAACTCAGCGAGGAACTGGAAGCAAAAATTATGCAAGCCATTTCAGACAGGAAAGATTAATGCAGGTTACTGTTGACTGGATAAAGAGTCATTTCTGTCAATTCAATAGAGAATACTTCGGTGGAGAACTCCCTCTGCCGAAGTTTTCTGTGTGCAATGCCCGCACGCGCTTAGGAGCATTGCGCTTCAAATGGAAAGCCGTGCGCACGGGTTTCTTCTCTTCATCTGTCAAGAGGCAGTGTTACGATTATGAGATTCGCATCAGTAATTATTATGACGTTCCTGAGAGGGAATACCAAAACACGCTGCTTCATGAGATGATTCATTATTACATTGCCGTGAAAAACCTGCGTGACACCAGCGTTCATGGCACCACATTCCGCCGGTTGATGAATCAGCTGAATGCAAAAGGGTGGGGGATTACCGTGCGCACCGATACCAAAGGATGGCCTGTTGCCCGGCGCAATGAGGGGAAGCCGCGCATCGTCCTGGCAGGTGTCACCACCGAGAACAAGTGCTTTCTCAGTGTCGTGAGTCCGCGATATGTGAGGACAATCGACAGGATGGCATCGAAAAACATGCTCATAAAAAACCATTCGTGGCATGTCACCACGAATGATTATTTCAGAAACTTTCCGCAGTCGCGCACCTTGCGGGGGAAAGTTGTTTCAAAAGACTTCTTTGAAAAGACCGTCGCTGCTATGCAGCCTTTAACGTTGTCTTGATTAAAGCTGTGCCAGTTCAATGACTTTATCCACGGCAGCGTTCACGCCATCGGCGTTCTTGCCGCCCGCAGAAGCATAGTGCGGTTGACCACCACCGCCTCCTTGCATCAGCTTGGCTGCCTCGCGAACCAGCTGTCCGGCATTCAGTCCTTGCTCTTTCACCAGGTCTTCGCTGATGATAACATTCAGCATCGGGCGGTTATCGAATACACTTCCCACCACACAGATAGAATGCTCCGGTTCGGCAGCACGCACCTTGAACACCAGATCTTTAGCCACTTCGGGCTTGATGGGCAATACAGCGCAGAACACTTTCACGCCATTGACGTTGCGAACCTGACTGAGCAGCTTCTCCTTCATACGCTCCACAGCCTCGGCCTGGAAGCTTTCCACCTGCTTCTTCATGGCATCGTGCTCGTTGATGTATTTCTCAAGCGTACCCTGCAGGTCTTTTGCATTGTTGAACAATGCCTTGATCGCCTTGATAGCATCCTCAAGATTATAGAGAAGCTCCTCGCATTCCTTGCCGGTCTTTGCTTCAATGCGGCGGATACCTGCTGCCACGCTTGCCTCGCTCACAATCTTGAACATGCCGATGTGACCAGTTGAGTGGGCGTGAATACCACCGCAGAACTCAATAGACGGACCGAACTTCACAACTCGTACCTTATCGCCGTATTTTTCGCCGAACAGAGCGATGGCTCCTATCTTTCGGGCTTCCTCAATGGGGGTATCGCGGAATTCCTCCAAGCAAATGTCCTGACGAATCATATCATTCACCATTCTTTCCACTTGGCGAATCTCTTCATCAGTCACCTTCTGGAAATGAGAGAAGTCGAAACGGAGGGTGTCGGGCGAAACAAATGAACCCTTCTGTTCCACATGGTCGCCCAGCACTTGTTTGAGTGCGTAGTCGAGCAGGTGGGTTGCCGTGTGGTTGGCGGCACTTGCCTCGCGCTTGTCGGTATCTACGCATGCCATGAAGTCTGCCTCTGGATGAGCCGGCAGTTTCTTCACGATGTGAATGCTCTGGTTGTTCTCGCGCTTGGTATCGATGATCTCAACCGTCTCGTGCTCACTGACAAGCACACCCTGATCACCAACCTGTCCGCCCATTTCGCCATAGAAAGGCGTATTATCGAGCACCAGCTCGTAGAAAGTGTTCTTCTTCTGAGTCACTTGGCGATAGCGGAGGATGTGGCACTCGTATTCCGTGAAGTCATAACCCACGAAGCGCTGTTCGCCTGCCTGCAGTTCCACCCAGTCGCCATTGTCCACCTGTGCGGCATTGCGGGCGCGCTCTTTCTGTTTCTGCATCTCCTCGTTGAACAGTTTCTCGTCAACAGTGAAGCCATTTTCACGGCATATCAGCTCCGTGAGGTCGAGCGGGAAGCCGTAAGTGTCGAACAAACGGAATGCCTGAGCGCCATCGAGCACTGTCTTTCCTTCTTTCTTCATCACGTCCATGGCATCGTTGATCATCTTGATGCCATTGCTCAGCGTGCGGAGGAATGAGTCTTCCTCTTCTTTCATGACGCGGGTGATGAGTTCGCGCTGCGCTTTCAGTTCGGGATAGGCATCGCCCATTTCGTGAACAAGCATGGGAATCAGCTTATACAAGAACGCTTCCTTTTGGTTGAGGAAGGTGTATGCGTAGCGCACAGCACGGCGCAGAATGCGGCGGATGACATAGCCCGCCTTTGCATTCGACGGCAACTGACCATCGGCAATAGAGAAGCTGACGGCGCGGATATGGTCGGCAACAACGCGCATGGCCACATCCGTTTCTTCCTTCTCACCGTATTTCATGTCGCTCAGGCGCTCAATCTCCTTGATGATAGGCTGGAACACGTCTGTATCATAGTTGGAGTGCTTGCCTTGAAGGGCGCGCACCAGACGCTCGAAGCCCATTCCCGTGTCGATGACGTTCATGGACAGCTTCTCCAAAGAACCGTCGGCCTTGCGGTTGAACTGCATGAACACCAGGTTCCAGATCTCAATCACCTGAGGATCGTCTTTGTTTACCAGTTCGCGTCCAGGCACCTTTGCCTTCTCTTCTTCAGTGCGTGAGTCTAAGTGAATCTCTGAACATGGGCCGCAAGGACCAGTGTCGCCCATCTCCCAGAAGTTGTCATGCTTGTTTCCATTGATGATATGGTCGGCGGGAACATGCTTCAGCCAATAGCCGGCAGCCTCTTCGTCGCGCTCCAGTCCTTCAGCCTTGTCGCCTTCAAACACTGTAACATACAGGTCTTCAGGATTAAGTTTCAGTATATCCACCAAATATTCCCACGCCATATCGATGGCACCTTCTTTGAAATAGTCGCCGAAGCTCCAGTTGCCGAGCATCTCGAACATGGTATGGTGGTAGGTGTCGTGACCTACTTCCTCCAGATCGTTGTGCTTACCGCTTACGCGAAGGCATTTCTGAGAGTCTGCGCGGCGGCGCGGTTCCGGGTCGCGTGTTCCCAGGATAATGTCTTTCCACTGGTTCATTCCGGCGTTTGTAAACATCAGTGTGGGGTCATCCTTGATCACCATCGGTGCTGAAGCCTCGATGGTATGGCTTTTCGACTCAAAGTATTTCTTGAACGAGTCGCGAATTTCATTAGCTGTCATCATATTGATTGTTGTGTTATCTCTTTATTGCGGCTGCAAAGTTACTCATTTTTGTTGACTATTATGCAAGTTTTTATCAAAAAGTGAATGAACTCATTCACAAAACAAATGCAAAACAAATGCTTTCGGCTTGCGGAAGTGCCTTCATGTTCATGCCAAAGCACCTTCCTACTTATGCGAAAGCACCTTCCTACTGATGCAAAAGTGCCTTCTTGCTCGTTTGAAAGTGTTACTTTCGAGCCAGTAATGCGGCATAATGGCGCAACAAATTAATTTAATTTACTTTGCAAATCAATTTGATTTACTCAGCAAATCAATTTAATTTACTTTGCAAATCAATTTAATTTACTTTGCAAATCAATTTAATTTACTTTGCAAATCAATTTAATTTACTTTGCAAATCAATTTGATTTGCTCTTCAATTACAATGCTTTGACATCTGTAAAACGCTGGTTTTGAGGAAGAAAAACGGCGTTTTTCGAAAGACTAATGCATCGTTTCCGTGATTGGATTTCATCACAATCCAAGCATGGTGCTGAGGCGATTGCTGCTGAAAAGAGCAAATTAGAGGCGCGGTTGCAGCATCTCAGTAAAAAAAGAATCAAATCTTTTTGTTCTGTTCCCGAAAATTCGTATCTTTGCACCAAACAGAATGATTATGGCACTGAATACAGACAAGAACTTGAAGCTATACTACTCCATCAAGGAGGTTGCCGAAATGCTGAACGTTTCGGAGAGTATGCTGCGTTTCTGGGAAAAGGCAATTCCCGCCATCAAGCCGAAGACGACGGGTAATAATATCCGCCAGTATACAGAGAAGGACATTGAGGACATCAAGGTGATTTATAACCTTGTGAAAGTGAGAGGGTTTAAGCTTGCAGCCGCTCGCAAGATGCTGCGTGAGAACAAGGAAGGAGTTGACAAGAATGCACGTTTGATGGAAACGCTGATCTCTGTCCGCGACGAACTGAAAGAACTGAAAAAGCAATTAGACTATCTGACGTGATCATTTCAAGCTATTGTTGCCATAGGGCTTATAAGTCTTATAAGACCTATAGGACATAATAAGTCCCTATAAGGCTTATAAGTTGAGCAGGATGCAAAGGGCATCGCATAACCGATAAGAGGGCGTCTCAAAAAGAAACTACAACGGATTTCACAGATTAAACGGATGATTAAAGTTCCTGATTATCAGCATGACTTGAATCCGTAAAATCTGTGAAATCCGTTGTTTATATAGGAATATCTGTATTTTGACACACAACCTTATTCTTCTGAATGCTATTCTTTATTCTGCTCGGTATACATGCAGGAGGATGTTTGCTTTCTTGGGCAGTTTCACGCTCTTGCCATTCTTGTCGAGCAAGCGGTAACGCCCATCGTTGAATTTTGTTTCGAAAACGTCCTTGCAGGTGGTGATGGTCATATTCCAAGTGTCAATAATGTCCACTTTGAAACGAATTCCCTCCGTCAGTCGCGGCCAACGGCTGTTCTTTGCTGGCAGGTTGAATGTCCAGCTGGCAGGTTTCTCTGCACCAAAATAGATGTAATACTCGCCCGGTCCTGCTGATGCTGTGTTCGGATCCCAGCTTTGGTCGGCAAGGCGGAGCGGATTGGGCAGTGCATCAAGAATCTTCCGCATGAAAGGAATGCGTGCCGGACAGGTGCCTTCGAAGTCGCCGCCTGTTGCCAGATAAGCAAAGCCCGTGTAGTTCTTGTCGTTATACATATCCTTCACGAAGCATTCGCCGTGGGTGACATACGCGCCGCCGATGATGCCAGTCCACATTCGCTGCAGCATCTGTTCGCCATTGAGCTGTGCCCAGCGTGAGGCGTGGTTGCCTTCATAGCAAACCTCGTCGAAGATTATCGGTTTGTGGATGATGTTGCGCACGGTGGCAGCACCCTCGAAATTGTAGAGCGGTCCCTGATCCTGAATGCTGGCATGCGTATAGAACGGCAGGTTGTAGTCGATATAGACGGCAGTGCCTCCGTGAATAGACAACAGATGATGGTAGGGATCTTTCTCTGCCACTAACTTTGACATTTCAATCCATTCATCATGGGTCTTGGCACGAACCAGATCCCATTCGTTGGCCATTGACCACCAAATGTTGCTGTAAGCACTCAGGCGCGCTACGATATAGCGAAGATAGCGGTTGTTGTTCTCCATCGTCATACGGTCGAACCCCCAAAAGCCTGCATCGTAGGGAGTGAACAGGATGAGATCTGCCTCAATGTTGAGCTGGCGCAGGCGTTCCACCACCTGGTCGAGATGCTGGAAAAACTTTGTGTCGAAGCGTGTGTAATCCCAAATGTAGTGAGTCTTCCCTTCTGCATCCTTTTTGGCAGAGATGAGTTTGAACGGATATATCTCAGGCAGTTCATATACACTGTTATTGGGAAACACACAAAAACGCAGTTTGTTGAATGCGGCTTTCTGTAAAGACTGATAGGTTTGTTCCTGACGCTCCTTCGTGGAATGAATCCATGCATACGACGTGGTGCCTACGGGATGGTAGAGAGTGCCATCGGGATAGACGAAACTCTGACCGCTCGCCTGCACCATGCCCTTGTTGACTGCATCAGTGCACAGAAGCGAACCTTCCTGCATGTTCATCTGTTTCTCAGAAGAACGGGTCGTGAAAGTCCACTTGCCTTTCTTCATCGGCATAAAGCGAATGCGGAAGGTGTCGTCGCCATCGTAGAATCCGTCAACTTTCACCGTCTCACCACTATCAGCGTGCTTGAATACAGCGGTCAACGTAACGTCGGTGAACGGATTCTTCTCAGTTTGGCATTTATAGCTCTGTTCAAAACGCTCCCACATGGGAACCTGTTGCTGGGCAAACAACGTGGTGGTCATCAGCCAAGCCACCAAACCCATCATCATTTTTTTTGTCATGTTCATATCTGTTGTTGTTTCTCATGTTAAAACTTGTCTTCTATCAATACGCCATTCCTGAAGAGATAGGTCTTTGCGGGCTTGCCATCCTGATCGAAGTGGACGCTGGGACCGTCGGCAACGTAGCCGAAGAACTGGCGTGCGGCATCGCGTGCAGTGGGATTGGTGAGCCAGCGCGACTCAATCTTCTTCTTTCCATTAGGCCAGTAGATGGTCCAAGTGCCGCGGTTGGTCACCACGCTGCGCTCCCATGACCATCGCATGCTGCCGTCTTTGTTCATCAGCACTTCACGTCCCACCTTGCGACCGTTCTGATACAGTGCTTGATGCTCCAGGCTTCCATCGCTGAAGTATTCCTTCTGTAAGCCTTCTAACAGATAGCGACCATTGGGGCAGATGCGTGCACTCCATTCTGATTTGAGTTGCCCACTGGGATAGTATTCCTTAAACGACTTGATCTCGCCTCCGGTAGACTCCGGCAGAATGTCTCCGTCGTTGCTCCATACCCACGCCTCGTTGAATTCGTAGTGCAATCCAGGATAGTCCTTTGTTGCCAACACGTGGATGACACCATTGGAAGATTGGCGGATAGTGGTATATCCCAAAGACGTGTAGGGCGGGCGACCGTCTTGCGGCAGTCCGGCTGGTAGGGTCTTGTAGTGCCAGGTCTTTCCGTTGTCCTTGGATATGGCAACGAAGGCATCGTGAGGTTTACCCCATTCTGCAGGAGGTGCAACGCTGTATTTGTGCAGGTAGCCGTCGCTCACAAAGATGAGGCTGCCTGATTGCAGACGGATCATGGAGGGGCGCTGTCCGCTTCCTAACTGTGGGAAAGGAGCAGCTGTTGCCTTCTCCCATGTCTTGCCCCAGTCCTTAGAGATGTTCTGTGGGGTCCATCCGTCAACATTCGCATTTTTTCCGCCGATAGAAAGAAGCGTTCCCTGCTGGTCGAGCGGCACAATCGTAGAGTGGCGTCCTGTTGTTCTCCCGCCCATGTCGTGCCACGTCTTGCCCTCATCGCTGCTTCGCCAGAGGAAACTCTCGCTGCCGTCAGCGTCCATTGCCATGTATATATTTCCTTTCGGGTCGCGGAAGGCGTTGGTGATAGGTTGTGCCGTGAAGTCGGTTGGCTGCTTGTCGAATTTTGGAATCAGAATATCCCAGTGTACGCCATTGTCTGTTGACGTGGCAATGCGGAACGGAACGTAGTCGGATATGCTGCGGCCACCACCGAAAAACCAGATTTTCCCGTTGTCGTTCCAAAGCAAGCCCGACTGGTCGTTGCCACCTTGTGTCGTATAAAACAGTTCGGGCATGTCCCATTCCTCGCTTCCGTAGCGCAGACGCGCCTGCACCCATGTGGTGGCGGTGTCTTTCTCTGCCAGTCCGCGCGGTGTACTGAAGTATATAGCAAAGGCATCGCCGTTGGGCAGCACTTCAAAGCCTGGAGAGTGATTATGGTGATAGGCTCCGAAATCGATGCCTGTCAGGGCTGCTGTTTCTGTCTTTGTGTATGAAGGAGGAATGGGCAGGGCATAGCGCACAGTGAAATACGGTTTGTCTGCACGAGGAGCATACTGCACCTGTTCGGTTGTTTGTTTCACGGCAGCCTGATTAAATGGCAGAATCCCTCGATCCTTAATCTCGAAGACCACTGTCTGTCCTTTCTCATCACCTGGTGCCGACATGTTAGCACCAGCTTTCAGATTGGCTCCTACCAACGGATAGGTTTTCACATTCTTCTGTGCCATTGTGGCCATGGCTATGCCCAATAAGAAGGCTGTGAGACACCATTTGTTCTTTCTTTTCATGTTAATATTTGTTTTAGTTGTTCTTTGTTACTGATAAACTTGCCACTCCCATACGCCGCGGGCACCACTGTCGATGGTCAGGCGTAAAAAGCGCACTTGCGTATTTATTTTTGCAATATAAGGTGCGCGGGCTGCAGTTTCTGATTGTCGGTCATATTCCTTCCATGTATTGCCGTCAACAGAACCTTCCAAGTGCCATTGGTGGCCTTCTGACGGGTGCAGCAAATAAAGCTTGCACTCGTCTACGTACATCTCTTTACCCAAATCCATGGTCAGAGAGGGTGAAGGGTCGTTGGCATCTGCTTCCCAGTAGGTGCCGTTGTTGCCGTCGGCAGCAAAAGCGGCATCGAAATGGCGTGTTCTGTATACAGCCTTACTTTCCAGTTTCTTACGTTTGCTGGATGCCTGCATGGAAGCTTGTCGTGCCACATTGGTACGTAGCTCCTGTGGCTTGGCAAGGTATCCCACGCCATAGCGGTCGGGGACGAGTCGGCGGATAGTGCCATCGTCGTTGAATTCAAGACGATTGGCATACATCTGCCGGGTGGTCCAACTGTCACCATATTCCAGATAAAGCATAATATACTGGTCGGTGTTCTCATCATAGAACACATTTCCATGTCCAGGTCCCCAGATGTTGTTCTCAGGTGCAGATACAAGGAATATGTCGCCTTCTGGTGCAGCCTCGTATCCCGTGAGCGGATCCTTCCGGCTCATCATATAGGCATATTGATACTTCTCATGTCCGTTCAGCGTGTAGCAGTAATAGTAGATGCCGTTTCGTTTGAAGGTCATCGGTCCTTCGCTATAGGCTTTCTGCTTGGTTGGTATGGTGATTTCTTCACCGGCAATGCTGCGCAGGTCGTCTGTCAGTCGTGCTGCCTTCCTGCGTCGCCAATAGATGTATCCTTTCCCATCATCATCGATGAACGGTTCTCCATCGATGTCAGGGCATACCACGGCTGTGCTGTCGAATCGGAACGGTCCTGCCGGGTGGTCTGCTTCCATAACGTAGGTGGGCATGGTGTAGTCATCAGGATGGCCGATGGTGACATAAAGCAGGTATTTCCCTTCCTTCTCCACTACCTTTCCCGGAGCCCAGTAGCGCCAATATCCGGTCTTTGGGTTACCGTCCTTATCTGTGCATGCCACAGGTGTGTGCCAATCGAAGCCACTGATATGTGAGCCTTCGAAGCTCCAGTTAACGAAATCCTTCGATTGCCAAACCACCGGCACGCCACTTTGTTCGAGTTTCTTATCAATATCCGTTGTTCCGTAGAAGTAGTAAGTGTCACCGAATTTCGACACTGAGCCGTCGGCGAGATGGTCGGGGATGATAGGATTGTATTCATGCAGCATCAGCAATGGTTGAAGATAAGACTCATCAACGCAGAATGCAGTGCCGTGACGGATTCCTTTTGGTATGTGAAGCTGCCCGGAAACATCCGTCCAGGTCTTACCATGGTCGGTGCTGCATACCGCTCCATAACGGTGGTTGCGATACATGTCGAAATAAACAAAGAGCGTGTCATTGATAAACAGGGGAGCAGGTCCTTCACACCAGATGCCTTCAGGTGAGATGGGCTTTGAGACTTTCGTTGGAAATCCTTTCTCTATGTGCTTCGTTGTGGTTATTCGCAGGTTCTTCTCGGCAGGCAGAGAGTTCTCATTCTTAACAACCATGATGAGTTTTCGCGTCTTCGGATCGCGCACGATGGCGGCATCTATGACGTTGAAATCAGGATTGAAGAAAATCTTTGTTTCTGAAAAAGACTTGAAATCCTTCGTCGTGCAGTAGTAAATGCGGTGGTTCCACTGTTTCTCGTGGTCGGTGGAAGCTACGGGCGAATGTCTGCCAGGTATGGTTGTTGCCCAATATATATAATAGGTACGCGACGGTTCGTCGTAAAACAGTTCGGGTGCCCATGAGTTCATTGCTTCTGGCTCGTGCTCCATCACAGGCAAAGCCCGTTGTTCGCTCCAATGAATAAGGTCGGGCGATGACGCGTATCCGATGATGCGGTCGGTCCAGCTGGATGTCCAGACCATGTGGAACATACCATCGGGTGCTTGCACGATGCTCGGGTCGCGCAACAATCGGTCATTGCCTATGGTTGGTGTCATCATCGGGCGCCCATCGTTCAATGCCTTCCATGTCAGTCCGTCATAACTGTAGGCTAAATGAAGACCATCGCTTTCACCTACGAAATAGGAGAATAGATATACGTTACGAGCCTGCGTGGTGGTCATGGCGAGGAATACCAATGCCATGACCACCATGCTTTTTGTGATTCTTCGTGTTGTTCTCTGCATCATGATGAAAAGTTTTCTATACATAATTAGAACGCAAAAACGCGTTTTTTATACTCATTGAGAGGAAGAAAAAACACAAAAAAGAGGCTCGCTTGTGGCAAGCCTCTTTGGTATTTGTAATGAAACAGCGTTTAATTGTTGCGGAATCCGTAGCCATTTGTAAACTTCCCGTTGGAGTTCTTGATGGTGTTGGGACCCATCATCAGCATATACACAGGAGGATCGTTCTGCTTGAAACCGGCAAACACAAACCTGTTATACTGGTTCTCGTTGTTCGCGATGTCAATACCCCAAGGTTGTTTTGTATAGCCGTCAGCCTCGAGTGCAGCTGCTTCTGCTCCATCAGGATCAATGAAGGTGAACAGACCCTTGATGGCAAGGTTTGTCTTGTCGCCTGCTGTAGGACCAGCTGCCTTGGCGTTGTTTTTCTGACCAACAGAAGCCCAATCATCATTCTGACCGCGCCATCCGGGATAGAGCACAGGGTCGTTCTGCTTATCAGCAGGACACTGGGTTGTCAAACGATAGCCATACAAACTCTTTGCATCCACTAACTTTGTCCATACATAGTTGGAAATAACATTTCCGTTTTCAAATTCGTGGTATCCCTTGGTACGCAAGTCGTTGATCATCTGTGTAGATGCCGACCAGAATGCAGGAACAGTAGTCTCAAGCAGGTTTGCGCGGATGAGATCCCAACGACGGCTTCCTTCACCGCCGAACTCGAACTTACGCTCTTCTATGACGGCACGTTCAAGTGAACCCCACTTGCTGATCTGCTCGTCAACCTTTGCCTTGGCAGCACTTCCGAAAGCACGAGCACGCACCTCTGTATACACACTCCTTGCCGTAGCATCACCATCGCCGTGCAGGGCAGCACGTACCTCGGCAAGCATCAGCATGATGTCGGAGAAGCGCATGAAGGGATTGTTAATTCCGCTCTGACGCTGTTTTACAGTCCAAGGTAAGGTCATACGGTTCTCATCCCATTTGTTCAAGGGAATACCACCAGTGGTACGTGAACCTTTCTTGAAGTTGATGAGTTGCTCTGCACCCTGACCTGTTGAACCTGTTACGACACAAGTTACGTCGCGGCGCATATCTTCGGGATCGAAGTCGCCATAATAGTACATCGGTGAAAGGCGCGCCTGACTGTAGCTCTTGCAAGGATAATTGTCGCTACCACCACCTTCTGACGGACGACCGAAGGCGTAAGGACGCTCGCTGTTGCCGTTGGCATTGGTCTCAGGCACCTCGTAAACGCTCTCATCGGCATAGGTGTTATCCACCTCATAACCCACCATCATCTGCTGGAACACGTACTGGAAAGGATTTCCGTACTGACGGTCACCCGAGCGGGGATCGCTGCTTTGGAAAACTACATCTCCATGAATCTGATAAGCATCGCCCAAATACTTCTCTGCTATCTCATAGAGAGAACGCCAATCGTTGCGGCGACCGTAGAAGCATTTGCGGCTTGCATTCTCAGACACCTTGGTGAATGAGAGCACCGTGCCATCAGCAAGTGTGTAGAAGTTGTCGCCCAGATCAGTGCGGCGTGTCTGATAGCCACCCATCCAAAGGCAGATGCGGCCTACAAGACCTTCTGCATATGTGCGGTTGAACATACTCTTGTTGATAATCGTGCTTTCGCCAGAACGATACATCACGGGAATAACCTTCTTCAGGTCGTTGAGAATATACTCTGCAACATAATCGCGGTTAGTCAGACCATCGGGCTCTTCTCCCTGAACAGTCAGGAATGCGCAGTCTCCATAATGACGGATGAGCTCGAAGTAGCAGGTGGCACGCATGGCGATGGCCTCTCCATAAATCTGGGTAAGTGCTGTGACTGGACCATTCAAGAGCGCCTCATAGTCTTCGCGTGCTTCGAATGCCTGGATAATGGCATTACATTTACCAATTAAGTCATAGAAATTGTTCCAAGTAGAGTCAAATGAACCATTACCATCAGGGTTAACGGCTTCTGTACCCCATGCTCCATTCACATCTTCTGTGGAATAACCCCAGAAATAGGACATGAGCCAGCGGTTGATCTGAGCTGAGTATCCTTCAGGTTGAAGTTCGGTATCAGAACTGGACACAATCATGTTGTAGAAGGTGCCGTTGCCGTGAGACAATCCATAGCTGCGCCAGTTCTCGTATATGCCGTTGAGAGTGGCGCGGAGCGATGTCTCACCAGAGAGGACGAAGTCCTTATCTACCTCCGATGGGGAAGACTGGTCCAGAAAGTCTGAACAGGAAGTGGTTCCCAGCAGCATGGCTGCCCCAATCATGCAATATATAATCTTTTTCATAATCTGTACTGTGTTATATGTGTTTAGAATTTAACATTGAGTCCAACAGTGAAGGTGCGTGCACGGTGGTATGAACCGTAGTCAAGGCCTATAGTAGGATACTTCGAATTGTTCTTGGTCGGGTCGGCGTTCACGTCGGGATCAAGTCCGCTGTAGCCTGTAATGGTGAACAGATTACCGCCAGTCACATAGAAGCGTGCGCTCTCAATGAAACAATTGCGAATCCATGCCTTCGGCAGTGTGTAACCGATGGTAAGGCTGCTTAAGCGCAGATAAGCAGCACTCTCGACATACTCGCTGAGTACAATGCTCGACTCATAATAAGGCAGAGGATATTTGGCGTTGGCATTCAGTGTTGCCAGCTGGTTGGGATCGGTAACGGCATAGAGTTCGCCGCTTGCATTCACATCGTAGATCTTGAAAGCATCGTTGATGAAGGCAATCTTGTTCTTTCCGAGACCAGTTTCCTTACCACCGTTGTACTGAACCATTGCCTGAGCGTTGTAGATTTTTCCATCAAGCTGGTAAGCGAAGTTTGCGTTGAAATCCAGATTCTTGTAGTTGCCGGTGAAGGCGAAACCGCCAGTATGATGCGGCTGAATCTTTCCAATCACGCTGATGTCGCCGGTGTCAACCATTCCGCTTCCGTCTAAATCCTTCAGTTTGACAGCACCGGGGAAGGCGTTTTGACCTTCGGGAATAACAGCGTTCCATGCACTTCCCTTCGGGTATGCCACGTAGATACCAGAGTCGATATCTGGCACGCCGGCCTTCAGTACATATTTTCCTCCAACATAGTCGAAGTCGCTAATCTGATAGAATCCGTCGCTGGTATATCCGCGTACCAATCCTACAGGCTCGCCCACCTTAATAATATAATCGTCGCCTGGCATCAGAGCCGAAGATCCCCAGTTTGTACCATAACGAATCTCGTCGCCGAAGGCTTCGCTGAGCTTGTCAACCTTGTTGAAGTTCAGGTTATAGGTAATGTTCATGTTCAGGTTGAAGTCCTTCGACCGTACGATAGCAGCATTCAGGGCAAGTTCAACACCCTTGTTTGAAGTCTGACCAACGTTCTGGAACTGATTCTTGTAACCAGTAGAAGCATCAATCTCTGCGTTCATCAGCAAGTCCTTTGTCGTGTTCCAGTAAAAGTCCAACGTACCGTTAATGCGGTTGAAGAATCCGAAGTCCAATCCGATGTTACGTGAAACGTTGGTCTCCCATTTCAGGTCGGGGTTCTCCTTCAGACCAGAAGGTGCGTATGTCTGCTTGGCTTCTCCGTTGATAACCGTAGAACCAGATGTCCATGTCTCGCGCCAAAGTGATGAGTCGATGTTGTCGTTACCGGCAGTACCGTATGACACACGCAGTTTCAAGTTGTCGAGCCAGCTGTTAGCGCTCTGCAGGAACGGCTCGTCGCTGATACGCCAAGCCACGGCTGCTGCGGGGAAGTAACCCCAGCGGTGGTTGGGACCGAACTTTGAGCTACCATCGGCACGCATTGTACCAGTAATCATGTAGCGTCCTTTCCATGAATAGTTCAAACGACCGAACCACGATTGCGTGGTTTCGGGAGTCTTATAGGTGTTTACATAGCGGTTGTCACCGGCGAAGCGGTCGGGATCGCCGTTTTGCATCAAACCGAATACGCGGTCCATTGTCCACACATCGTCCATCGGGTAGCCCTTACCGTAAAGACCAGTGCTCTCGCTCTTTGAATAAAGTTCCTCGTTTCCGAGCAGAACAGAGAGGCTATGATCCTCTCCCAGACCCTGCACCTCATAGTTGATGGTTGATACCGAGCGCCAGTTCATGCCATTGCTACGTGTAAGCGTTGCATACTTGGCTCCCTGGGTGAACGTGCTTGCCACAGAGCCGTCATCGTAGTAGCGGTTCAAACCGTAGTTTTGACCTGCTCCGAACTCAGTGCGCAGCGTGAGACCCTTGATTGGTTCCCATGAAAGAGAGAAATTGCCGCGCAAACGGTTGTTGTTAACTTGGTTGAAAATGGTTTCCGTAATATTGGCAGGATTCTGATTGGGATTGACATAAGGCTCACCCATACCCAGCAGCGAGGGCGTGTCGTCGCCACGAGGCGTGTCGATGGGACGGAACTGGAATGCTGATGACAGCAGCGAACCCTGAGTGGAAGAAGCATAGTCGCGACCTTTAACACGCATGATGCTGTAGCGCAGGTCCATATCGAAGAACAGACGCTTTGCCAATTCATGCTTGAACTTGAAGTTCAGTGCCAGACGGTCGAAATCAGAGTTGATCTTAATACCCTCGTCGGTGAGGTAGTTGGCAGAGAAGGTAAACTTAGTCTTCTCATTGCCGCCGTTAATAGATAAGTTGTGGTTCCAACCAGAGGCAGTGCGCAGCATATCGTCGGTATAGTCATGAGAAGTCATGTTGGCATAATCTGCAAAATGGTTGCCGTTGGCAGCACCAAGTCCAAAGTATTTCTCAACGTTGGCAACGTTCCAGTTACCTGCTGTGGCATAGCCCCATACGAACTTCACATAGTCCTGTGCATCGAGCACATCGAATTTCTTTGCAGCCCACTTTGCCTGATAGTATCCGTTGTAGGTTACAGAGGTCTTGCCGGTTTCGGCAGCTTTCGTGGTAACGAGGATTACACCGTTACCTCCGCGTGCACCGTAGATGGCAGTGGATGAAGCATCTTTCAGCACGTCGATTGATACAATCTGGTCGGCAGGAATATCATCGATACCGCTCACGGGGAAACCGTCAACCACATAGAGTGGCTCATTGCTCTGCGAGATGGAACCGCCACCGCGCACCTTGATTGATATTGAAGCACCAGGGCGACCATCCTGAGAGATAACCTGCACACCGGCGAGCTTGCCTTGCAATGCTTCTGCTACGTTGGCAACAGGGTTTGCCTTCAGGGCATCGCCGCCTACAGATGATACGGAACCGGTGAGGTCGCGTTTCTTCACCGTTCCATAACCGATGACCACCACCTCGTCGAGGTTGGTGTTGTCATTCTGAAGGATGATGTTGTAGAAGTTTGCGCTGCCTACTTTCACCTGCTGGCTCTTGCAGCCAACGTAGGTTACAGTAAGCGTTGCACCTGCGTGAACGTTGTTCAGCGTGAAGTTTCCATCAAAGTCAGTAACGGCACCTTGTCCGCCCCCCATGGAAACTGTTGCACCTATCAACGGCTCGCCGCTTGCATCTTTCACATTGCCTGTGATTGTCTTCTGGGCATAGGCCACAAAACAAATCAGGCTCAGGAACAAAGCCATAGAGGCTCTTTTGATTTGTAGATACATAAAAGTTTGTTTTAGTTATACTTAGAAAAAATAAAATTATAAGCGTTGCTGTATGACTTGCATCCATTTGCATGGTGCATGTCTTAATTAGATTGTTTCTTGTTTTGAATATATTAGTTATGTAGTCATAATGTTGTGCAAAAATACTAATAAAAAGTAGATTTCTTCATACAAAAGCATTATTTTATACTATATTAATTAAATTATTGTTAAATTAATATTTTCAATTCGCCATTCGGAAGAGGCAGAAACGCTTTGCCCCCGTGACAGAAAGTAGAATTTACGTGCACTTGTGTTTAAACAACTGATAGTAAGCCTGTTATGCAAATCTGTCCGTTACCCGCTGCGTTACCTGCTGCGTTACTTGCTGCGTAAAAACATTGTGCATTTGATATTACGCAACAGGTAACGCAGTAGGTAACGCAGCGAGTAACGGATAAATTTTTGTAACCTTGTGTAAATCAGTTACTTGTACGCAGGTAACACTAATATCTGTTTTCAGACAGAGGTATATGGGCAATGCAGAAAGAATTCCGCTAAAAATATCAACTTTCGAAAGGATGTGTTCATCATGTTATGATTTCTTTGCGCGATACCCCATATATAGATCACCCAATCGGCGCTCTTATACACCAATTCCTATGGTTTCACCCAACAAAAACGATGGTTTCATTCAACAAAACCTATGGTTTCACATATCTATAACTATGCTTCCATACTTCAAAACCTATGGTTTTAATGAAATGCCTGTGGGGTGGTGATGGCGCGCAGAGACGGAAGACCCTCGACAGGTTGCGATATAGGGCTGCAAAAAGCCGCCCGCTGTTGGCGGACGGCTGACATCTATCAATGGCAATCAGTGCTTTGATAGTCTATTATTCTGGAATCCAGCTGTTGTCCATCTTGAATACCTCCTCGATGGTTACTGCAGCGGCCTCCTTCTTCGTGAGCTGGCGGCTCCACGGAGCACGCTCTTTCACCTTGGCTCCTTCTCCGTTGTTGTTGTATTCCTGATAGCGGGCGGTTAGCTCGTTGGCTTTGTTCCCCCAGTTCTGCCATCCCTGCGGCAGGATATGCTTGCCTATTTCGCAGTTCATGAACAATGTGTGGGCGTATGGGCGCCAAGGGCGACCGAGATAAGCCTTGTCCACTCCGTCGTCGGCAATGAGCTTGCAGCGGTTGAAGATATATCCGTATTTCACATCCTGCGGTGTAGAGGCTGCCGTGACAAAGGAATTGGTCTTGTTCTTGATCGTACATCCTTCAAACCATGCGGTGCTTGGCCCGAAGATGAAGTCGGTGGTGCCTTCGATGAAGCAGTTCTTGAAATAAAGCCGGGTATTAGCCAAACCGGTATAGATGGTGTCCTGATTGCCGAGGATGTGGCAGTTGATGAACACTAAGCGGTCGCCTTCTGTGTGTAAGGCAACTGCCTGCCCTAATCGTGCGGCATTGTTCTCGATGGTGATGTTCTTGAATGTGATGTAGTTCCCCTCCACCTTGACTGTGTAAGTGCGGAAAGTTCCCATCGGCTTGCCCGTCGGCGGATAGACGATGTTGGCATGGTCGTCGTAGGTGATGATGGTGTTTTCCGGATCTTCTCCACATATTTCGATGTGGGTAAGCCACGAGGGGATGATGAGTTTCTCTTTGTACACTCCTTTTTTTACGAATATCACTTTGTGATACTCCATAAATGCTCTGCAGACTTCCACGGCATCACTGATGTTGCGGAACTCAGCTGTACCGTCGCGGGCAACAAAGAGAGTGTCTGGATTGTCATACGGATTGGCGGCATGCATACCTACAGCCGCCAGCATCATTGTCAGTAGAATCAGTTTTTTCATAAGAGTTATAATATTTGTGTGATTTCTTGTATGCCGGCAACGGCTTTCAGTTCTTCAAGAATAACGCGAACATCTTCTCTGTCGTGAACGTAGAGTTCAAACTTTCCATCAAAAATGTTTTCCTCACAGCTGATCATCACCTTGTGGATGTTCACGCTGAGCTGGCGCGAGATGACTTGGGTTACCTCGTTGAGCAATCCCAGGCGGTCGATACCTCGCAATTGGATGGTTGCCTTGAAGAGCAGCTTTTTGTGCATGTCCCATTTCACGTCGAGGATGCGGTTGCCGTAGCTCGATTTCAGCTTGTTGGCTACGGAACAGTTGCGCTTATGTATCTCGATGCGGTTCTTGCCGTCGATGAATCCCAGTGCATCGTCGCCGGGGATGGGGTGGCAGCAGTTGGGGAATATGAACTGTGTAATGTTGTCTTCTGTGATGTATACGGGCTTTTTGCGGTTGAAGTCCTTGCCCACGATGAAGTAGTCTTGTGTCTTGTCTATCTGCGCAGCGACCTTGGCTTTCTCTTTTCCAATGAACGGAATGTAGCGCCTCCATCCAGAGTTTTTGTTTTTCTTGTTCTTTCCCTGTAGCTCGTCGATATCCGAATCGCCAAGAATGATGTTCTTCTTTCCAAGAGCCTGAAGCAGGTCTTCGTGCTTCTTCACTTCATGCAGCTCACACAGCTTGTCAAGTGCAGATATAGTGGGTTCCATTCCATGCCGTTTCAGGAATTCGGTGAGGATGGCTTCTCCCTGTTTCTGTATTTCCCTTCCTTCTCGTCGCAGAATGGCGTGAATCTTGCTTTTTGCCTTGGCAGTGCTCACATAATTGGTCCACGACGGATGTACATGCTGTGATTTGCTGGTGAGAATTTCCACTTGGTCGCCACTTTGTAGCTTATGGCTTAGCGGAACAAGTTTGTGGTTTACCTTGGCACCAATGCAGTGACTGCCGAGGAATGTGTGAATCTGGAATGCAAAATCGAGGGCAGTACAACCGGCAGGCATGGTTTTGATTTCGCCTTTTGGCGTGAACACAAATATTTCAGAAGCAAACAGGTTGAGCTTGATGGCATCGAGAAAGTCCATGGCATCGGGTTGTGGGTCATCAAGGATTTCCTTGATGGTGCGCAGCCAGTCGTTCAATTCTCCCTCATCCTCTGTATATTCTTCTCCTTCCTTGTATTTCCAGTGAGCGGCAAATCCCTGTTCGGCAATCTCGTTCATGCGGTCGCTTCTTATTTGAACTTCTATCCACCGGCCTTGTTTCGACATCAATGTTACGTGCAGTGCCTGATATCCGTTAGCTTTCGGGTGGCTTAGCCAGTCGCGCAGGCGGTCGGGGTGGCTTTTATATATCTTGCTGATAGCCACGTAGATGTTGAAACACTCATTGATTTCCTCGTCTCTGTTCTTTGGCGTGAAGATGATGCGCACGGCAAGTATGTCGTAGATTTCCTCGAAAGAAACATGCTTGTTCTGCATCTTATTCCAGATGGAGTACGGGCTTTTTACTCGTGCCTTGATTTCATATTTCACTCCCAGCGAATCGAGGGTTTCTCTGATGGGAGAAGTGAATTTCTCAAACAATTCATCGCGCGATTCCTGTGTGATGGCGAGCTTATTGGTGATGGCGGCAAATTCCTCGGGATGCTCGAAGCGGAAGCTCAGACTCTCGAGTTCAGTTTTCACTTTGTTCAATCCCAGACGGTTTGCCAATGGGGCATAGATATACAGTGTTTCTCCTGCAATCTTATATTGCTTGTTGGCGGGTTGGCTCTCCAGCGTGCGCATGTTGTGCAGGCGGTCGCATATCTTGATGAGGATTACGCGTATGTCATCGCTCATCGTCAGCAGCAGTTTCTTGAAATTCTCTGCCTGTGCCGATGCCTGTTCTCCAAAGATTCCACCAGATATTTTGGTTAGTCCATCAACAATCTGTGCTATTTTCGGACCGAAGATGTTCTCAATATCCTCTACTGTATAATCCGTATCTTCCACAACATCGTGGAGTAGGGCAGAACAGATGCTGGTTGAGCCCAAACCTATTTCCGAGCATGCTATTTGTGCTACGGCAATAGGATGCATGATATAGGGTTCACCAGAGAGGCGGCGCACTCCTTTGTGAGCCTGGCGCGCAAAATTGAACGCCTTGGTGATGATGTCTACTTTCTTGCGATGGCGTGATGACAGATAACTGTCTAAAAGATGTTGGAACGCGTCGTCAACAAGTCTTTCTTCATCCCTCTCTTTGTCTATGTCTTTATTCTGCTCGTTCATGGAAGAAGCTCCTATATATATTAAGGTGTAGGTCTATTTCACTTTCAGTTTCTTTCCCGCACGGATTGTATTGCCTTTTATTCCGTTCAGTTTTTTCAACTTGGCTACCGTAGTATGGTTCTTTTTGGCTATCTGACTTAAGGTTTGCCCGGATTTCACCGTGACGGATTGTCCTCTGCCATTGCGGCTCCTCGAGCTGCTCTTGCCTTTCCCTTTACCTCTTGCATTGCTTCTGCCGCTCTGTCTCACCGTGGCTTTCCTGTTTGAGTGCGACTGCACGCGGGTTGTTGATGCTTCTGCAACATCATTGACTGTCACATCTACCTCGGCTCTTTTGGTGAGCAGCTTGTCTGATTCATAATTGTATACAGAGTCTTCATTGTCGATAAAGGCATTGATGTATGTTTGTGGCAGTCGGATAATAGACGGTTTGCTGAAGCCGTTCACAATATCACGGCGATACTGTGGGTTCAGGGTCCTTAGTTCATCAATGTCGATACCGCAAACTCCGGCAATCTGCTTGAAGTGCACATCCCTGTTTACCACAATCGTATCTGATTTCAGCGGCAGTTGTGTGCGCATAGGGCAGATGTTGTGGTCGCAGTAATATGTCATGATATAGTTTGCGGCAATAAAAGCTGGTACATAGCCTTGAGTCTCCCGAGGGAGGTATTTATATATAATCCAGTAATCTTTTTCTCCGCCAGCCCGGTGAATCGCCTTGTTGATGTTCTCAGGACCACAGTTATAGGCAGCGATAACAAGATTCCAGTCACCATAGATTTTATAGAGGTCGCGCAGATAACGTGCGGCAGCATCTGATGATTTGATGGGATCTCTTCGCTCGTCAATCAGAGAATTCACCTCCAACCCGTACTGTTTGCCTGTGGCAACCATAAACTGCCATAGTCCGGCTGCGCCTACTCGTGATGTCGCCTTAGGATTCAATGCCGACTCGATGACAGGCAGGTATTTCAGTTCCAGTGGCAGGTTATACATTTCCAACGCTTCTTCAAAGATGGGCATGTAGAAATTCGCTGTACCCAGCATAATGCTTACAGAATGCCTGAGCTTAATGGCATATCGGTCGATGAACTTACGAACAACTTCGTTGTAGGGCATCTCCATCACTGACGGGATTCGCTGAAGTCGTTCGATGAATGTTTCGCGGTCAAACTCTGGGTTGAAGTCGCGATAGTTGCAGTCGCCAGGCTGTAGGTATGTCTTTGTGTTGTATAAGTTCAACAGACTGTCCACTTCGAGCATCATACCCGCAGGAACATCCATTATATCTTCTTCTCCTTCATTTGTTGTCACCTTGATTTCATTTTCATTCTGTGCCTGTAGGGCGTTGTGGCCTACAAGCAGCAAAGCGGCAGCTATTAGTAGTGATTTTGTCTTCATTCTTAACTATTTGTTTTTAAAGGTTAGAAATTCAGCGAGCAATGCAGTCCCACTGCTGCTGATTTGAACAGATTGGATGTATTGCTACCGTTCTTTATTACGGCAGGTGCCACCCGCATGCTCAGGTCTTCAGAGATGTCGAACTCTGATAGTGATGCATCCACGTATGCGTCAATTATCGAGAGGGCGTAGACTCCTATCATGATAAACGCACTCATGTCTCGGTAGCGGCGATAGTAATCCTTACGCTTCTTGAACTTATTCTCGTATGTAGACCTGTTTGAATCATCAATGACACGCCCAAGGTGCATGAACTGGTTGTAGCTCTGTGTCTCAGGATTGTCGTCCATCAGGTCGAGGTATGCCTGGGAATAATCCTTGTACATCATTCCGTTCCAGCGCATGGCATAGTAGCAGCCAATGAATCCTCCGTAGATGATGGGCAGTTTCCAGTATTTACGGTTATATATCTGTCCGCCGCCGGGAATCACTGCCGCCATCCACAAGGCACGCTTGGGTTCAGGTCGCCATGTGTTCCAGTCACGTTTTGTTTTCCGTGCCTTTCCCTTCTTGAGCAATTCCCCTATTGTTACAGAATCCTCGGCAGCGCTATCCATGGTGATGATGTCGTTGTACAGGTCAAGACTGTCGTTGACAAGCAGGATGTCTTTTGCGTTCAGAGAATCTGGCGGGCATGTCATTGAAGCCATCGCTTGTGCGGCGGCAGTCAGCATCATGCATGCCAAGAGAACCTTCCTTATATAATGACGGATGATATTCACGAAATGTAACTTAGTTCTCTTTCAATTGGTCAAACATGTGCATGATATGCTCCAGTTCTTCCTCGTTGGTAAAAGGTATGCTGATTTTTCCTTTTCCCTTGGAAGAACATGTCATCTCCACTTTGGTGTTTAGAAATTCTGAGAGCCTTTTCCTCAAGATGTCGAACTCTTCCGGCATCTTGGGCTTCTTTACCTTCCCTTTGATGACCTTCACTTCTTCACCATCCTTATATTGCTTTACCAAGTCTTCCACCTTGCGAACGGAGTAGCCGTTCTTCACAATCTCTTTGAACAGTTTTATCTGTAGTGCCGGGCTCTCTACTGAAAGCAATGCACGGGCATGCCCCATGTCAATTTCTTTGTTTTGCAAAGCCATCTGCACCTGTGCCGGGAGCTTCAGCAGTCGCAGGTAGTTGGTAACGGCTGTGCGGCTTTTCCCTACGCGCTCTGACACTTTCTCCTGGGTCATCCCACTGGTTTCCATGAGGTGTTCATAAGCCAGTGCAATCTCTATGGCGTTCAGGTCTTCACGTTGGATGTTCTCCACCAATGCCATTTCCATCACATTCTCATCGTTGATGGTTCTGATATAGGCGGGGATTGCTTTCAGGCCTGCTATCTGCGATGCACGCCAGCGGCGCTCTCCTGCGATGATCTGGAACCTGTTGTCGGCAATCTGTCTCAGGGTGATAGGTTGTATGATGCCAATCTCGCGGATACTGTTGGCAAGTTCCTGTAGTGCCGCTTCGTCAAATTCTCGGCGTGGCTGGTTCGGGTTTGCCTCAATCTGGTCGATGGCTATCTCGTTGATGGTTGATGAACCTTGTGTCCTCACCTCCTCTGTAGAGATGAGAGCATCAAGTCCACGTCCCAATGCATTATATTTCTTCTTTACTGCCATTATGATAAAATATGTGGGGAAGTCCGTTCCCACGGTTATTTGTTCTTGTTGATTATCTCCTTAGCCAGCGAAAGATGATTCTTGCTGCCAGTGGATTCAGCATCATAGAGGATGACTGGAAGACCATGGCTTGGACTCTCGCTGAGTCTTACGTTGCGCTGGATGACGGTCTTGAACACAAGTTCCTGGAAATGGCGCTTCACTTCATCGTATATTTGTCTTGCCAGCCTCAGTCGTCCATCGTACATAGTGAGCAGGAATCCCTCGATTTCCAGTTTAGGATTCAGCTTGCTCTTAATAATCTTGATCGTATTCAGCAGTTTGCTGATGCCTTCGAGGGCAAAATACTCGCATTGTACAGGGATGATTACCGAATCGGCGGCTGTTAGCGCGTTTACAGTAATGAGTCCCAACGACGGTGAACAGTCAATGAGTATATAGTCGTAGTCTTTTTTTATCGGCTCCAGCAAATTCTTGATAACCTGCTCACGATGCTCAAGGTTGAGCATTTCGATTTCTGCGCCAACCAAATCGATATGGCTGGGAATAATATCCAGCCCGTCGATGTCGGTGGTGTACATGGCATCGCGGATGTCGGCATGATCGATGATGCATTCATAGAGCGAGCAGTCAACCTCCTTCGTGTTCACACCTAATCCGCTTGAGGCATTAGCCTGAGGATCGGCATCGATCACGAGAACGTTTTTTTCCAAAGTAGCCAGTGAAGCGGCGAGGTTGATGGTAGTTGTGGTTTTTCCCACACCGCCTTTCTGGTTTGCAAGTGCAATAATCTTTCCCATTCTTAAATATTAAAAATCGATGCAAAGTTACATATTTTATGCGAGAAATGGTTATTTTAAAACCTTTTTTCGTACTTTTGCAGCCAAAACAGAGTGATTTTTATGAAAAATAAGAAACCGTTAATACTTATTTCGAATGACGACGGCTATCAGTCGAAGGGCATCCGAAGCCTGATCGACATGATTAGAGATTTCGCAGACATTCTCGTTTGTGCGCCCGATTCAGCCCGTTCCGGTTATTCATGTGCGTTTTCAGCCACAGAGTATCTTATGCTGAAACAACGTTCAAAGGAAGACGGCGTGGAGATATGGTCGTGTAATGGAACACCGGTTGACTGTGTGAAGCTGGCATTGAACCAGTTCTGCACAGAGCGAATGCCCGATATGGTGATTGGCGGCATCAACCACGGCGACAATGCATC
The DNA here is from genome assembly GCA_017471245.1 of Prevotella sp. Taxonomy (GTDB): domain Bacteria; phylum Bacteroidota; class Bacteroidia; order Bacteroidales; family Bacteroidaceae; genus Prevotella. The sequence goes on along the minus strand of JAFUVB010000029.1, from coordinate 38,347 downwards.
GGTGAATACCCACTACAGCGGCACCATGGGCGTTACTTTAGAGGGCTGCATGAAGTACATTCCTTCTGTAGCTTTCTCACTATGCGACCATAACGAAGATGCTGATTTTGAACCAATGCGACCGTATGTGCGCAAGATCACGAAGCGTATCCTCGATGAGGGCTTGCCAACGGGTGTGTGTCTCAATGTGAATTTCCCTGTTGTAGCTGAATACAGTGGTGTGAAAGTTTGTCGCATGGCGCACGGCACATGGGGGAATGAATGTGTGAAGTGCCATCATCCGCGCGGTTACGACTATTTCTGGATGGTTGGCACCTATGCCAATGATGAGCCCGAGAACAGTGATACCGATAACTGGGCACTCACGCACGGGTTTATTGCCATCACGCCTACGCAGATTGATGTCACCGCCTACGAATCCATCAAGCGCATGCGTACGGAGGGTTGGGAGGAATGATGCCGTAGTCGCGGCTTATCCACTAAATCACGATTAGTTAAAAGAGGGCAGCAGATGAAGTATTATTTAATAGTAGGAGAGGCGAGTGGCGACCTGCATGCATCGCATTTGATGAAGTCACTCAAAAAGTATGACGAAAGGGCTGAGTTCCGCTTTTTCGGCGGCGACTTAATGGCAGCCCAAGGCGGAACGTTGGTCAGGCATTATAAGCAGCTTGCCTATATGGGTTTTATTCCAGTATTGCTCCACCTCCCTGCCATCTTCAGAAATATGTCGTTTTGTAAGCAGGACATCATGGAATGGAATCCTGATGCGGTTATACTCGTTGACTATCCTGGATTTAATCTTTCGATTGCCAAGTACATCCATGCAAAGACGGAAATCCCTGTCTACTATTATATTTCCCCCAAAATATGGGCTTGGAAGGAGTATCGCATCAAAAACATACGGCGCGATGTGGATGAGTTGTTCTCCATACTTCCGTTTGAAGTGCAGTTCTATGAACAGAAGCATCATTTCCCAATTCATTATGTTGGTAATCCCACGGCAGACGAGGTGAGGGAGTATTTAACAAATCGACATGAAAAGAGCGAAGACGAGGAGGATGCAACAGAAATCACATCAACTTCCAAACCAGTGATTGCATTGTTGGCAGGTTCGCGCAAACAGGAAATAAAGGATAATCTTCCTGCAATGCTCCAGGCTGCCTCCTCATTCAAAGACTATGAACTCATTCTGGCTGGTGCTCCCGGTATTGAAGAGTCGTATTACAATACTTTTGTGAAGGGATATCATGTAAAGATTGTTCATAACAAGACATTCGCATTGCTCTCTCATGCAACAGCTGCCCTCGTGACCAGTGGCACCGCTACTCTTGAGACTGCTCTTTTCAATGTTCCCCAAGTGGTTTGCTACAAGACTCCAGTGCCGCATTTAATACGTTTTGCCTATAATCATGTCATCAAGTGCAAATACATCTCATTGGTGAATCTCATTGCAGACAAAGAAATTGTTCAAGAATTGTTGGCAGACCGTTTTTCTGTAAAGAATATTCACAAGGAATTAGAGAAGATTCTTCCTGATTCTTCTGCCCGTGAAGAGATGCTGAAAGGGTATGCTGAGGTCAGACGTTGCCTGGGCGATGCAGTGGCTCCTGATAATGCAGCAAAGCTGATGGTGGAATTGTTGGGTGGCAACATCGACAAAAGTAGCAGCCTGTAGCCATTTTTGAGCGGACTTTCAAGATGGAAGTGTGAATTTTCAAGATAAAAGTGCATTTTTTTTGTGAACTTTCAATATTAGTGGTGCAATTTCTTGGGAGCTTAAACAGTTTTTTCCACGAAAACGTTTGCGTATTCAGATTTTTTTTGTACATTTGTCGCCAAAATATACACATGAAACACATTAAGAGAGTGTCGGTATTGCTGTTGTGCCTGTTCTTGTGTATGGGCATTTCAGTGCAAGGAAAAACCTTGAATGTGATGGATTTTGGTGCTTTGGGTGATGGCCATACAGATGATGCAGCGGCTATCCAGCGTGCCATTGATGCCTGCTCCCGGGAAGGAGGAGGCACGGTGTTGTTGCCATCAAACCATACATTCATGGCAGGACCTGTTCAGCTTAAATCGAACATCAATCTCCATCTTGAGCCAAATTCCATCCTTCTCGCTAATCCCAACGAGGAAATCTATTATCTCAGTGCCTTTGGAAAAAACGAAGGTGAAGGCATGATGTGGCTTTGGTGCAAGGATATTGAGAACCTGAGTATTACAGGAAATGGAACCATCGACGGCAATGGTGTTGCTTTCATGGGGCAGGAACTGGAAGACAGTTATGACCTGAAACCAGTGACCACTTTCGATCCCCGCCCACATGTGCTGACACTGATTGGCGTGAAAAACCTCATCATCCGCGATGTCACCATCCGCAACGGAGCCTATTGGACCGTTCACCTCGTGGGGTGTGATGGGGCGAACATCGAAGGTATACAACTCTTGAACAACCTGAAGATACGAAATGGCGACGGAATCGATGTTGACCATTCCCGAAACGTGAGGATTTCCAATTGCTATATCACCTCGGGCGATGACTGTATCTGCCTGAAGAACCGTCGTGAGTATGAAGAATATGGACCCTGTCACGATATCGTCGTGACAAACTGCGTGATGACAAGTCGCTCATGTGCCATAAAGATTGGCAGCGAGAATATGGATTCCATTGCCCGTGTATTGGTTGACAACTGTATCATCACGGCATCCAATCGCGGAATAGGTATTCAGAACCGCGACGAAGGAACGGTAACCGATGTGGTGTTCTCCAACATTATGCTCGATTGCCGCCTGTGGTCGGATGTGTGGTGGGGCAAGGCAGAGCCGATTTACGTGACAAGCTATCCGCGTGCCAATGGCAACCACAAGGATGCCAACTGGCGTTTCCCGAAAGGACAGATAGAAGGGAAATGCGGCGAAGTGGCGAGAATCTGTTTCAACAACATCACGGCGACCAGCGAAAACGGTTGTTTCGTGGGTGGTGACAAGATTGGAAAGGTGCATGGCATCTATTTCAATAATGTGCGAGTTAACCTCGTTAAGCCGAAGACCAAGCAGCGCGGCATCTTCGACAAGCGCCCATGCAAGGGCGAAGGCTTTGTAAAAGCCGATTGGGATGATCTCGTGCAGATGCCCGTGGCTCTCTATACAGAGAATGCCACTGTGATAGGTGTCCCGGAATATACTAAAGATTAATTACTTTCAATATTCATTATTAACTAACAATTATGCTAAAAGTACAAAATCTTAAGCAGGGAATGCTGAAGACAGTGATCTTCATGTGTTTCTTAGTAAGTAGTACCATGGCTTTCGCACAGAGCAGAGTCTCCGGTGTCGTTACCGATGCCAAAGGTGAGCCGCTGATTGGTGTGACTGTTATGGAAGTAGGTACTCAGAATGGCACTGTGACCGACATCGACGGTCGCTATTCGCTGAACGTTGCACCCGGCAAGCAGTTGCAGTTCTCTTATGTGGGTTACACCACAAAGACTTCTTCTGTGTCGGGAAGTACAATGAATGTTACACTTGCCGAAGACAATGCTCTTCTTGAAGAAGTGGTCGTCGTTGGTTACGGCACCATGCGCCGCAAGGATGTAACAAGTTCTATCACCACTGTGAAGGCAGAAGACCTGAACAGAGGCGTATTCACCGATCCTGCATCAATGCTGCAAGGTAAGGTGGCAGGTCTTACTGTCACTACCACCGGTGACCCCACCGGTGGTGCATCCATCACCCTACGTGGAGCTTCCTCACTGCGTACCGGTGATGCCATGTCTCCTTACTATGTGATTGATGGTATCCCCGGAGTGGATATCTCTATGGTTGCTCCTGATGACATTGAGAGCATCGACGTGCTACGTGATGCTTCTGCAACCGCCATTTACGGTTCAAAGGCAGCCAACGGTGTGATAATCATCACCACCAAGAGCGGACAGGAAGGTCGCACCAACGTGACATATAATGGTTATGTGGCATTCGATAAGGTGCTCAAGACTTTGGATATGGCTTCTGCCAGTCAGCTGCGCTCTTCCGGCCTGATCGGTTCAGAGCAGGATGGCGGCGGTGATACCAATTGGCAGGACGAAGTGCTCCGCACCGGCTTGAGCCATAACCACAATGTGAGCATTTCCGGTGGCAATGCCCAGACCAAGTACATGGGGTCTATCAACTACATGAATCGTGAAGGTGTTGTAAGAGGAACGAGCAGGAATCGTGTCAACGCTCGTACCTTGCTTACCACCAGCATTTTGAAAGACCGTTTGGAACTCTCTATTGGCTTGAATGCCATGCAGGGTAAAGACAAGGGTGTACCCATGAATGTATCATCGGGAATAAACACAGGCAAGAGCGTGCTCGAAGCCATGTACTACTATTCACCCACCAACCCCGTGCGCAATGCTGATGGCAGTTGGTATGAGTCGTATGTCGGTTCCAACAACTACAACCCGATGTCAATGATCTATGAGGATGGCAATCAGAATGAGTGGCGCCGCATCCAGTACATCACCAAGGCTTCGCTGAAAGTGTTCAAGGGCTTGACATGGAATGCCAACTACTCTTACGACAGCGGTCAGAACACCTGGAGCTGGTATCAGACCCATCAGACACAGATGGAAAAAGGATACAACGGACGTGCTCATCGCGACACCTATCTCCGCCACAACCAGACGTTCGAGACATACGGCAACTATGATGTTACCATCAATAAGGATCACAAACTCGGTTTGATGGCTGGTTATTCTTGGGAAGAGCGTGTCGACAACGACGGTTTCGGTGTTACGGTCAACGAGTTCTATAATGACGAGACTGGTTTCTGGAACCTGCGCAATGCCAACAACATCGACGGTATCACCAGCGTGCAAAGCGGAGCACGCACCAAGATTCGCAACATTTCTTTCTACGGACGTTTTAACTATTCTTACATGAGCCGCTACATGTTGCAGGCAACTATCCGTCGTGACGGTTCATCCGTATTCGGCAAGGATCACCGTTGGGGTACCTTCCCATCGGCTTCTGTAGCTTGGAACATCACCGAGGAGAACTTCATGAAGAACCAAAACCTGTTCGACCAGTTGAAACTGCGTGTGGGTTATGGTATCTCGGGTAATGCCATGGGCTTCGGCGCATACGATGCCATACTGACTTACGGTGTAGGTGGCGGTTCATTCGACATCGTGCAACCCGACGGAAGCATCAAGACATTCTATAGCATCTATGCCAACAACAACCCCAACCCGGAGTTGAAGTGGGAGCGCACAGCCATGCTCAACGTAGGTCTTGACTATGCATTCCTCGGCGGACGTATCAACGGTAGCGTGGAATTCTACAATAAGAAGACCTCCGACCTGATTTGGAGCTATGCTGTTTCCACCAATATCTATCCTGTTGGAACCATGATGGCCAATGTGGGTAACATCACCAATAAGGGTATCGAGTTCACGCTGAATGTAATCCCCGTAAGGACAAAGAACTTCGAGTGGCAGAGCACCCTTAACCTCTCTCACAACAAGAACACCGTTGACAAACTGTCTAACGCCACCTATAGCGTTGACTATGTGAACTACGGAAACCCGAACATCGGCGGTATCTCTTCGAATGCCGAAGTGCAGCGCATCATGGAAGGTGAGCCTATCGGTACGTTCTGGACATATCAGCATGCAGGCTACGACAGCAATGGCAACTCCGTGTTCTATGTACACGATATTGATGCACACAAGAAAGCCGATGGCAACATTCAGCCCGACACCTATCAGGATGCCGATGGCAATTGGGTAACATCTAATCCGCTTTATGGTGACAAGACGAAGGTGGGTAGTGCACAGCCTAAGCTCGTTTACGGCTGGAACAACACCTTTAATTGGAAGAACTGGAATCTTACCGCATTCTTCCAGGGCGTGCTGGGCAACAAGATCATGAACGCCACACGCGCTCACTACAGCTTCCAGGGTCATCTCGCCGGTGGAAAGAATGTGCTGGCTGAGCGTGTGAACGACTCAAAGTGGAAGGCTGACGCCAACGCTCATATCCCAGGCGACAACTATTTGGAAAAGGGCGACTACCTGCGCCTCTCTTCTCTTACGCTGGGTTACACCATCAAGAACCTCGGCGGTTGGGCTGAGTCGCTGCAGCTCTATGGAACCTGCAACAACCTGTTCACACTCACCGGTTACAAGGGTATCGACCCAGAGGTTAACCTCGGTGGATTGGATCCCGGTATCGACTATCGTGAGACGTTCTATCCCCACACCCGTTCTTTCATTGTTGGTGTGAAGGTGAACTTCGGCAACCAAAAGGCAGAGAAGAAAGCTCCGTCCGTGGTTAACAATAATGCTGAATTAGACCGCCTTAACGGTGAAATCAACCGCCTGATTGCTGAAAACAATCAGTTGAAGAACCGCAAGCCGGAAGTAAGGACAGAAAAGGAAGTGATCAAGACCAAGGAACTGATCACCTATCCTCACTTCGTGAACTTCAACATCAACGAGACTGCCGTTCAGGACCGCGAGAAGGTGAACCTGCAGTATGTGGCTGATATGATCAAGTCGGTTCCCGGCAAGAAGTTCAGCGTGGTGGGCTATGCCGACAAGCAGACCGGCAGCGCAGAGCGCAATGCCGTTTTGGCGCAGCAGCGCGCCAAGAATGTCTATGACGTACTGGTTAATATGTATGGTGTTCCCACTAACCAATTGACAACGGATGCCAAGGGTGGTGTCGACACCATGTTCCTCAACGATCCTCAGCTGAGTCGCTCTGTGATTATCTCAGAAGTAAAGTAACTTAGATAATAGATTATAATATGAAGACAAATATAAAGTTATTATTCGCAGCTGGGCTGATTGCTTTTACAACCAGCTGTACGGATTTGGACGTAACACCCGAGGCACAGTTAACTGAGTATCCCAACAGTGTAGAAGCTGTTGAGGCGCAGTTGGCTGATGTGTATTTCCACCTGCGTGGAACCCTGGGCCGTCGCTACATGGAGGCTCAGGCACTCTCATCCGACGAATGGGTAGGCATCAGTTTCGACGGTGACTATGCCGACGGTGGCATCTATGCACAATGCTCGCTTCACAATTGGGATCCCAGCAGCGCCTCCATCGGTTGGTATGAGGACGTGACAGCCGGTATCACCAAGGCAAATAAGGCTATCGTAAACTTGGGCGGTGAGGAAAGCGATGCTTCTGCACAGGCTCGCTACATGCGTGCTTACTATACCTGGATTATCATGGATAGCTATGGCGATGCTCCTATTCTCGACCATCTGGCAACAGAAGGTGAGCTGATCGACCGCTCCCCGCGTGCCGATGTGGCACGTTGGATTGAGAGCGAACTGCTTACCATCATTCCACAGTTGCCCACAACCGTTGATGTTACAACCTACGGCAAGCCGACCCGCTATGCAGCTGAGGCATTGCTTGTGAAACTCTACATCAACTGGCCGGTGTATACCGCTTCGAGTGTGTCAGCTTACGATGCCGCCAACTATAGCAATGAACATCTGAACGACGTGGTGACCCTTTGCGATGATATCATCCAGAGCGGTCAATTCAGCCTCTCTGAAGGAGCAAAAGGCTATCGCTCAAAGTTCTGGCCCACCAACGGACCCCAAATCAAGGACTTTATCTATGCCATGCCATTCGATGCCATTACCGCACAGGGATTCCAATACTGCCGTCCACGTATATGGCGACAGGGACGTAACGACGGAAACGGCGGACCAGGCTACTTTGGCAGTGATATAGGTAACTCCACCGGAGGAAACTTCTCCATCTCTCCCGAGTTCGCCGATGTGCTGATGGCACTGCCCAGCGATGACCGTCAGGAGAATATCCTTGCAGGTCAGATCTATATGTTCGATGCTACCACCTTTGCCAAGACTACAACACCTTATAAATATCAAGGTCAGAACGTGGTGCTCGACAAGACCATCCGTCTGAAAAATCGAACCGATGCAGGAGTCTATTACTACGAGTGGGGTACAGCACCTTCTGCTTATCCAGCAGGTCAAGATGTCATTCAGCTGAACACCGGTAAGGATGTGAAAGGCTGGAGCCAGGGTTACAAGAGCGTGAAGTACTTCGTTACCCGCGAGAACTTCATCAATGGCCGTAACCAGGACAACGACCTGCCCATCTTCCGCTATGCTGACATCCTCATGACTAAGGCAGAGGCAATCGCACGCGGTGCTAGTGCTACCAACGGAGAGAGCGTTCAGAGCTTGATGAACCAGATTCGCAGCTATGTGAACGCACCGACATTCTCAGGAACTCCCACGCTTGAGGAAATCTATCAGGAGCGTGGACGTGAGCTCTTTGATGAGAACTGGCGCCGTAACGACATGATTCGCTTCGGACACTTCGAGGATGAGTACGGATTCCACCGTCGCGGATTCCCGACAGCCCGTTTCGACAAGGAATGCCGCGTGTTCCCGATTCCGACAGATGTGCTGAACAAGAACACCAACTGGAAGCAGAATCCTGGATTCTAAGGGTAGAAAGTGACTGTAGCTTTAACTTAAATAGGCTCAAAAACATAGGTTTCGGAGCTCGAAACTATAGGTTCTGATGCTTAAGACCATAGTTTTTGAAGATGAAGACCATAGGTTTTGACGCATGAAAGCATAGTTTTTGGAGCTTGAAAACATAGGTATGAGGGGTGAGCGCATTGGTTTTTCCTGCCGATAGCTGCTCACCCCTCTTTCTTGTGCCTGCCGCCTGCGCAGCAAATGCCATCCGGTTTCTCCATAGTTAAGAAAATGCCGTAACCCGCACCTGAGCGTAAGTCTTTGTGTAATAGCTGAATACGCTAATTTAACCCGCACCCGATCCCACACCCGATGCCGCACCTGAGCCTGCACCTGTTGACTCAGGTGCGGCATCGGGTGTGGGATCGGGTGCGGGTAGTTTTCCTCTTAAGTGGCTGAATGTCAGTGTTTTTAGTGGCAGGTGCGTCAACGCTCACTTCTTTACGTACGATACAGTTGCTGCGCGTGGACGTGTGGCTACTGTTCTGACGTCAGTTTGGTGAGCAACTGTTTCAGCTTTTCTCCCGACGACGGGCGCAGCGCATCGTAGTGGAGCAGCCGTCCCTCACGGTCGTAGATCAGGAACTTGGGTATGCCTGTTATGTTCAGGCAGTTGCTTAATTGTCCGTCGGTGTCGTGCAACTGGTAGCCGTGCAGTTGCATACTGTCCATTTTCCTTTTCCATGCCTTCACGTCCTGGTCGATGGATATGGAAAGAAAGACCACGTCATCACCGTTGGCTATCTCCTTTTCCATTTGCTGCAGGTGGGGAATCTCGCGCATGCACGGCACACACCACGATGCCCATACGTCGATATATACATATTTGCCTCGGAACGAAGAAAAGTCGACGCGCTTTCCGTTGCGGTCGTTGAGCGTCACTTCTGCGGGGAAGGCAGCCCCCTTGGTGGCATATCTCCTCTTTTTGAATGCTTCCACGTAGGTGGTGTCTAAGCTGAAACGCTGCGTCAGGTGACTGATCAGGGCGAGTCCTTCGTCATAGTGGTTGCCGTAGTCGAAGTTTGTGATGAGGCTCCACATCATTTGGTCGCTCACTCTTTTCACCACCGGTTGGCTGTTGTAATGGCTGTGCAGCGCCTCAAGCCTCTCTTCCAGCGATGCTTTGGGCAGCATCTGCATGATGATGCGTGTGGTGGGATTGAAGTAGAGTGCCATGGGTGTGTCTAACATCCGTAGCGGATCGTCGCCCTCAGCCACCGGCCAGAGCTCTCTTCCGCCGTCTTCAATCTGCTGGCTGATGCCTTTTTTCTTCGTGATGAAGTCCAGATTGTCATATTGTCCGCGCATGGAAGTGTAGGCAAACAGGCGGATGTACTGCTCCACGGCTGCGCGGCAGTGCTCGCTGCCAACAATTGAGTCGACGCAAAGCCGGTATTCTCTCAGGAGTGATGCAATGCCGTCGGCATCCATTTTCTCACCATTCTCCCAGAGTTGCCTGCTCAGGCGCATGTTCTTTTGTGTGATGGCGGAGAGCGCGCGGTTGTCGGCATCGCCGCCGATGGTGATCTGATGGTCGGCGAAAGCGACTTTCAGCAGCTGTCCGGGACAAAGGCTCACGGGATGGATGATCTGTCGAGAGGCTCCTATGGCTATCATGCTGAAGAGCGAGTCGCGTGGCATCTGGCTGGCGTTCCATCCTTCGGGCGTCACCTCCATGCGGAAAGTGTTGCCGCGGGATGGCAGTCTTGTCAGGCGCACAGTGTCGGCTTTCTGCCCGTCCATGGGCATGAAGAGCCATAAAAGCGAATCGCATCCCTCGCCTTGCAACTCTCCAATTACCAGTGTTGCGGGGTTTGAGGGATGCTGGGCAAAGGTGCCGGCTGCCGCGAGCATGCAACCCATGGCGGCGATCCGGCACCTATTCATTATTTTCATCATTGTATGCGAGGTTTGTTCACTATCGAAACAATGCGGTCGGCGCAGTCTTTATAGGCTTCAATAGGCTTCACATTGCCCTGATTGTCGGTCCTCAGGTCGGCGCAATTGAAGATATAGAAGTTGCCGCGACCGGTGGAAGTGGTCTGCGTTGCCACAAAGAGCTTCTCCTCAGAAATGTCTATGCTCATGGCGGTAATGGTCTCTCCCTGTCCGAAATCATACACATACTGGCTGGTTTTGGGATAGGCGAATGTTCCCTCGGTGAGGAAAGCATACAGGCGACCGCCTACGGGATAGAAGTAGCGCTTGTATGTGGGCGATGCATAGAAGCGTGTTCCCTGTGCGGGAAGTGCCTCGTCGCCCGTCAGCTGCAGTTCCTGAACGGTGAAATACTGCTCTTCGGGATACATGTCCTGCGTGTTTTCATACAGGCGAGCCGTCTTTCCGTCGGCACTTTGCGTCAGCAGGTAGAGCGGGCAGCATGCATCTCCGTACTCGGCGGCATTGAAGGCAGCAAGCAGTTTCTGCCCGTTGAGCATCTCTCCTGATGAGACGAAGGGCGACGAATAGCCGAAATAGGTGGCGTAGGCATAATAGATGGCAACTTGGGGTTTCTGGTAATCCACGTAGAGCTGGTTGTCATAGAGCCTGCTCCAGCGCAGGTATTTCGTGGCCTGGAATTGGTCGTATGCCTGCCCTACGTAGGCGGTCGCCTCGTAAGGGAACATGTATTGCACGTTCATGTGGATGGTCTTCTTCTGCGCGGCATCATATACGAAGGGCGCGCTTCCGTCGCACGACTCATCGGTAGCCTTGAATCCCGGATAGATTTCAGAGTAGTCAACGTCGGTGAGCACGGCAAAGGTGTTGCCGTCAATGCAGTATCCCTTGTCTTGCCCTAATACGAACACGCGGGTAATGGTAGAGGGCCAGGTGATGGTAAACACCTCCATGCCGAGCAGGTTCTTCACTGTCATGCCGTCGTTCATACGTTCCAGGCAGTGCTCCATCAGCACAGGCTTGTCGCCGGCATTGGTCGGAATGGATACGAATGCCAGGTTGCCGTTGCCTTGTGCGTCGTTGCTCACGAGCACGTAGCCCTGTTCGAAGGTGCGGTTCACGTTGATCTGATAGTCAACAGCGCGCCCCACGCGGCCGTCGGTCACGGTGAGGTGGGCATAATAGGTGCCTCCCTGGTCGAAAGTGTAGGTCAGCGAGGGTTCGCTGCCAGCCTCTTTCAGTTCCCCTTTCACACTGTTAGCATACGATCCCACCTGCCAATGGTAGGTCAGTTCGGCGGTATTGCCGGAATAGTTGATCGTTGGATTGATCACAACTGTCTCTCCCAGATTGAAGTTATATACGGGCATGTCGGTCTGATCGTCACCTGTCACCTTCAGGGTGGGGATGTTCGACTCGTTGCCGTATTCGCTTTCGTCGCTGATGCAGGATGCAATGCAGCATGCTGCAAACAGGAGAAGTGCGGTTTTAAATATGTTGCGAATCATAGTTATCTGTTTTTTCATTGTTGCTATCATAAAGAATTATCTCACGGTAGGTACGCTCTGCCACTGCATCTGGTCTTTCGTGTCGTTGTACATCTTCATCAGCACGTAGCGGATAAGGAAGGTGTCGTACATGGCAAGCGGCCCCTGCATGTTGGTGGCATTGACGAAATACTCGCCGTAGCGGGCGATCATCTCGTCGTAAACATCCTTGTTGGCAGTGGGTGCCAGGTCGTAGAAATACTTGAAAAACACCTGTGCGGATTCAAATGAATATACTGGCAGCGGGCTGTATGTGGTCCACCACGATGGGCGGGCTTGGGGACGCACGTCGCTATAGGCAATATTAAACGTCTTTTGTCCCTCCGGCCGCAGGTCGTTGTTTTCGATAATCTCTAAGCGCAGCCTGAGTGTGTCGGTGAGCAACCGATCATCCTGGTTGCGCAGAAGCCTAATCTTCACGTTGGCAATCACCTCATGAGCAGGCAGCACGGCATCTTCAACCACATAGTTGGTGCCTTCGCGCATGTCGGTGGAGTCGGCCACGGCTACGATACCAATGGTGCGGTCGTGGTCGGCAGGCATTCCCATGAGTCTTACAGGCAGGTTGATGACATGCTCGTTGGCAATATCATAGTTGAACACGAACAGAACGGTGGAGTCAACCACGTTTCTCGGGTTGCGATACTCGAAGAACACGGCATCTTTCTGTCCTGTATCATAGAGCTTGTAGTCTTCTTCGGAGCAGGCGCATGCCAGTGCAGCGAAGAGTGTCAGTATGATGAACTTACAATTTTTCATATCGTTGTGAATTGATGGTTATTTTTGTCTGTAGGAATATTCCTCTTGCGGAATGGGAATCACATAGAGATCGTTGCTCGCGGGGAACACCCTTGTCTCCACATTGGATATGATATCCTTGTTGAGTCTCTTCATGTTGAACCACACTTGCCCCTCTCCGAAGAGCTCCTTATGGTATTCATGATAGATCATCTCGTCAGTGAGCGTGGTGCTGCTTGCCAGCGGAGTGAGGCCGCGCGACTTGATTTCGGTGTTGAAATAGTTGAGTGCCTTGCTGTAGTTCGACTGTAGCAGAGCCTCGGCAGCAATGAGATACATCTCGGAAGTGTGAATCAGCGTGATGCCGGAAATCAGGTTGGCACGGTCTTTCGGCACGTATCCTCCGAGCGTGTGGTAGTCAACCAGTTTGAGAAACTTCACAGATGCGCCTCCCTTGTTGAACTGGTTGCGGCGGAAATCCTGCGTGGTGGCTTCCACGTCGTAGTTGTAAACCTCGTTCCAAGGCAGCAGATGCTTCATGCCGCTTACGTCGTCGAAGGGTGAGAAGCTATGATAGGAAACCAGGTCGTACAGGTATGACCGGCATGTCTCTATATAGCTTGTGGAGTAAACCCCAAAGATGGTTTCTTTCGGCGACAGTGTTCCGGCAAGGAAATCCTGCACTTCGGTTTCTTCCACCAACGGGAACCGCCCGCTGCCGATCACCTTTTCAGCGTAGGCTGCCGCGTTTGCCATGTCGCCTTTCATCCAATACACGCGGGCAAGCAATGCCTGCACGGCATAGAGATTGAAATGCGTCTCGCGGTAATTGAGGAATTCATGATACTGCGTGTTCTCATGCGGGTATTTAATGAGCAGTTCGTCACCGGCGAGCAGGCCTTCTGCCTCTTTCAGGTCGCCGATAATACTGTTGTAGTCATCACCCACTTTCGAGAATTCGGTGATCTCCTGCGAGTAGGTCTTTACGTAGGGAATGCCCGTGCTGTTCTGATCGGTGGGGGCAAAGAGGCGCAGCATGTCGAAATGAAGCAATGCGCGCACCGCCAGCATCTCACCTTTATAATAATTATAAAGCGGAAGCTCTGATGCCGACTTTCCTTCCAACTGGTTCAGAATGTTGTTGGCGTAGCCGATGCTCTGATAGGCAGTGTTCCAGATTCCTGAGAATCGCTGGCGCAAAGCGTCGTTTCCGGTGTAGTTGTATTTGGAAAGTGCATCCATGTCTGTGCTGTTGCAGCTCATGTTTTGGGCAAGAACCTCCGGCACAGCCCATAGCAAATCCATTCCGTAAAGGCTGGTCGACTGCAGCGAACTGTATACTCCATAGATGGCATCTTCGAAGCCTTGAGCCGTCTCGAAGAGCTCTCTTTCCAGCTTTTCTGATTTCGGGCGCACGTCGAGAAAATCGTCGCAGGATGCTGAAACCAGCAATGTCAGCATCAGGCAGATAACTGTTATTTTGTTGTTAATTGTATTCATGATTCAGGCTGTTTAGAAAGTTATACTAAGAGACATGTTCAGGCTCCTGCTGTAAGGGTAGGAGGTTCCGCGCTCATACTTGGCAGCTGTCAGGCGGAAGATGTCTTCCATGCCGATGCCCACATAGAGTTTCTGCAGCTTGAGCGTCTTCAGCCATTCGCCGGGAACGTCGTATTGCAGGAAGATATTTGAGAGCCACAGTTCGTTGTCCTTCTCTACGAAGCGGTCGCTGTATACATAGGAGCGCCCGCCTGTTGTGGAGATGTCGAGGTAGGGCACCAGGTCGCCCGGCTCTTTCCATCGCTCTGTGAATGCGCGCACGTCGCAATTGTATCTCGGATTGATGTTTTCAATCTTCTGAACACGCGTGGAGTTGTACAGGTTTCCGCCGAAACGGTAGGAGAAATTCACGCTCAGCGACAACTGGCGATACTTCAGCAGCGACGAAATGCTGCCTTGCCAGTCGGGATTGCGGTCGCCCACAGCCACTTGGTCGTTGGCATCGTAGGTGTAGGTGTAGCTTCCGTCCTTGCGGATGAATATCTCCTGTCCGCTGGCAGGGTCGATTCCTGCTGAGCGCACGGCATAGATGGCGGTTGGCGACTCACCCTCGCGGAACTGGATAAGTGGTGCCACCGATGTGGTGCTGCTGGCATTCTCCTCGTTTTTGCGCTTCAATGCTTCTGATATATCATTGATGGTGGTCTTCGAATGCAGTCCGTTCACAGAGAGATTCCACTCCCAATCCTTCGTTTTGATGATCTTTCCCCAGAGCGAAAACTCAATACCGTTGCTGGTCTGGGAGCCGAGATTCGACTTCACAGCTGTGGTTCCGGCTGATGGGGGCAGCGACAAGTCGATGAGCATATCGGTGGTTTTCTCGTTGTAGACATCGAGATTGAAGTCTAATCTGTTGCCGAAGAAAGAGGAAGTGAGACCAATGTTGAACTTCTTTGTTGCCTGCCACTTCAAGTCGGGGTTAGACATGGCAATGGGCAAGGCACCAACTCCGGTGTAGTG
Source organism: Prevotella sp. (assembly GCA_017471245.1). Lineage (GTDB taxonomy): Bacteria > Bacteroidota > Bacteroidia > Bacteroidales > Bacteroidaceae > Prevotella. The sequence goes on along the minus strand of JAFUVB010000029.1, from coordinate 23,113 downwards.
AACGTAGTCGCTGTTGTAGGCATACGTGGTTACTGCCTGCCATGCGCTGAACTTCACGCTTCCCGTATAGCCGTAGCTGCCGCGCAGACGGAAGGTGTCGAGCCACTTCAGCTGCTGGGCAAAAGCCTCGTTGTGCAGGTTATAGCCGAGACCTACCGACCAGAATGGAGCGTAGCGCTGGTTTTCTCCGAACTTGGAAGAGCCGGAAACACGGTAGGAACCGTCGATGAAGTAGCGGTTGCACCACACAAAGTTGGCTGCGGCAAACGCTCCCACACTCGAAGAAACCTCTTCAGAGCCTGAAGGATGTGCTCCATCGGGGTAGGCGGTGGCATAAGCGATGTCGGCCAAGTCGTCAGAAAGGAATCCCGTTCCTGCGAGCAGCTTCGAGAAACTGTCAGAATGCTTGATCTCTCCACCAAGGTTCAGCGTCAGCATAGTGCCTTCGGGAGCGAAGCTGTGGATATAGTTTGCCACCAGTTTTGTTGCCCAACTGTCGCTTCCGCTGTTGCCTAATCCATAGTAGCCGCGCTGGTTCAGCTGTGTGGTAGCGGCGTAGGAGTTAGACAAAGGCGACGTAAACGAGTCGCTTGTTCCGCGTGCCGTGGAGTAGGAACCTTGCATGGTGACATAGAAATTTGGCTTGAAATTGTAGCGCGCATCCAACGAAATCGCCTCCGTGCGTGTCTGACTCTTTGCGAAACTGCTAAGCGAAGCCTCGTAGAGAGGGTTGTTCATGTTGTAGGATAAGTGGCGTGCGTAGTTCCCTTCATCATCGTATGGCGAGTCGTAAGGGTTGGCGAGGATGAAGCTGCTGTAGCTTCCATAGGGTGAATTCTTGGTGTTCACCTCGTCGTGAGAGGCGCGCAGGGTGAGTATGAGCTTCTCAATGGCGCGATAGGAGAGGTAGATTCCCAGTCCGTGGCGGTCGCGGCCGTCGCCTTTCATCACACCTTGCGTTTCCGAATAATTGCCTGTGATGTTGTAGTCAAGGCCTGCTCCCCTTCCCGAAATGGAAAGAGAATGGTTGTGGGAGAAGCTGTTTCTCACCGGTTTTGATTTCCAATCCACATCCACGCCCTGGCTTACCAGTGCCAGTTTCTCATAGTATGACTGGTCGAGAGCGCCGCTTGCGCTGTCGTAAAGACCTGCTAATCGTTCCAGTTCCAGCTTCTGCGCGGCGTTGCAAAGGTCATAGCTGCTCAGGTCGGCAAAGCTGAATTGCGGTGTGAGTGTGTAGCGGATGCGCACCGGCGACTGCGATACTCGCTTGCGTTCAACGATGATTACGCCGTTGGCAGCATTCTCTCCGTAGAGTGCCGTGGCAGATGCGTCTTTCAGAATATCCACACGCTCAATGTCGTTGATGTCGATATCGTAGAGTGCCTGCAGCGATTGTTCCACGCCGTCGATGACCACTAACGGTGAGTTGAGTCCCACTTCGTCGTTGGTGGCGAGCGATGTGGTGCTGCGGATAATCAGGTCGGGTACCACGTTGGGGTTCGATCCGGCGGCATTGTTCTGCGTGATGACCATGGCAGGATCCAGGGTTGAGAGTGCCTGAAACAGGTTGTTGGGCGATATTTGCAGTATTTCGTCGGCCTGATAGGTCTTTGCCGATCCCGTGAAAGTTTGCTTTTGGCGGGTGAAGAATCCATTGACCACCACTTCGCCCAATGCCTGGTCTTTGCTCGTTTTCATCCTGATCTGGTTCGACGAAGCCAGCCGCTGGAGCGAGATTTCCTGGGTGTCGTAGCCCAAATAGGAAATGCTCACCTCGCCATTGTTGCCGTTGGTGTTGAGCACATAGTTGCCGTCGGCATCGGTCACGGCAGCTTCCTTGGAGTCTTTGATGCGCAGCGTGGCTCCTATCAGTGGCTCCCCGTTTTCATCGAGTATGCGTCCGCGGATGGTTGCAGGCACTTGTCTCTGCGCATTTCGTGAGATTACCAGGCTCTTCCCCTTGTCTTCCACGGTCAGGGGATGCCCTTTGATGATCTGCCTGACAGCTTCGATGGCTTCGGCGTTACGGATATTAAGCGTCACACGGAAGTCAACGTCCTGGTAATTGAACTGAATAATCCTCCCCGACATCTTTTCCACTTTGCTCAAAGCGGTGCTGGCGGGCTCATCTTTGAATGAGATAGTGACAGAGCGGCCTGCTGTTTGTGCCCAGAGCACTGAGGTTGTGCATAGCATGAAGCATGCTATGAGTAGCCTCGTTCCTCTTTGCAGGTGTCTGTGCAGAGAAAGAATTTTGCTTTTTTTGTCCATAATTCCCTGTTTATTAGTGATTGTTAATGAATGGTCTACTAATAAAATGCGCAGGGAATGGCTATGGTATGGTTAAAAAAACTTAATCAATTACAATGGTATTATTCCTCACCTCGATGTGCGTATCCGACACTAATCCCATCTGATCGATGATTTCCCGGATGGTCCAATCGCGGCTTGCGCGGAAGTGGATGCGGTTGTCGAGGTTCTTTTCATTACGGAAAACCACGTCGAGATTGTAGGTACGTCCCAGCTGGGTCATAATCTGTCGCAGGGTCTGACCGTCGAAAAACAGGATGCCTTCCTTCCAACAAATGGCTGTCTCGGCATCGGTTTGTTCGAGGTGGATCTGCCCTTGGGCGATGCGTGCGCTTTGGTTTGGCGCGAGCGTCATTCGCTTTTTGCCTGCCTCCACCTGCACTTTTCCTGTTGAAAGTGTGAGGATTGTCTCCTCGCCCGGATAGGCTTTCAGGTTGAACGAAGTGCCAAGCACGGTGGCGCGAAGGTCGTTGCACTCCACCACGAAAGGCCATGCCGGGTTGTGGGTCACTTCGAAATAGGCCTCGCCTTCTAACTTCACGAAGCGCGCGCTGTTGGCTTTGAATGCGCTGGGAAACACGATGCGGCTTCCTGCATTGAGCCATACGCGGCTGCCGTCGGGCAGAACGATGCTTGCGGCTTGTCCCTGCGGGATGTTCACGGTGTGGGATGTAACGATGTAATCGTCAAGGTTTGGGGTGAACACAATCTGGCTGTTGTCGTTCACTGAAACACCTGCCAAGGGCGATTCCTTGAGGTTTTCGAGCGAAACGGCATGCTCGCCGGAGGTGATGCTGATGACGGTGTCTTCCAATTGGGCATGCAACAGATAGCGGGAACCGTCGGCTGCGGTGTCGCCGGCTTGGTTTGCCTTGGCTGTAATGTTGTTTTCGGTTGCGGGTGAGGCATGGTTTTTCCACAGCTGCACGGCAACGAGGGCGAGCAGACAGGCAGCAGCGGCAACGGCAATCCTGCGCAGCAGGGGGCGCATGCTGCGGTGGCGGCGGCGGAAACCTGCGAATGCTTCGTCGGCATCAACGGCATTGGCAGCAGTCGCAATTCTGATTTTCAGCATTTCTGCCATCTTTTCGCGCTTGCTGTCGTCGGCAATGATTTCGTCGAACCGGCCTGTTTCGTCGATGTTTTCCATGAAGTCGGCATCCAATTCCGCCTCTTCTGTGTTTCTTATGTCAGTAGTTTCGCTCATTGTATATATTAAATGTGTTGCCCAAACGTTTGGCACCTGCTATTTTTCTTTTTTTAACGCTGCACGCAAATCTTTGAATATTTTTAGCATGTGGCGCTTTACCACGGCGGCAGAAAGGTGTAATGCCTCGGCAGTTTCCTGGTAAGTCATCTTCCGGAAGTAATGGCAATGAAGGATAGAGCGGTCTGGCTCCTCCAGTTTGTTCACCTCTTCGATCAGCATTTCCAGCTCTCTTTCCAGTTCGTCGTTGCCTTCATGGTAGGCAAGCTCGGGCATGGCGGCCACCGCGGCGGCATATCTGCGCCTCACTTCGTCGTGGCGAAGCAGTTCCAAAGAGCGGTTGCGCACGATGGAAAACAGGTAGGCAGAGCTGGGATTGAATGATTCGTCGGCGCACCATTTGCTCCAAACCTTCTCGAAAGCATCGGAAACCACGTCGGCGGCCTCGTCTTCGTCGTTAAGTAGTGTGAATGAATAACCGAAGAGACGTGGGTAATACGTCGCATATAGGCTTTCCATTGCCGTGGTCTTCACGTCTTTATGTCTTATGATACCTCTCATCTCACAGATTATTCATTCGGTGGCAAAGGTAGAAAAAAATGATAGAAAAATAGCAAGAAATAGCAACAATTTTGCAAAACCTGCGCTTTTGGCTTCCAAAACCTATGTTTTTGACCTCCAAAACCTATGCTTTTGGCATGCGAAACCTATGGTTTTGAGCCTCAAAACCTATGTTTTTGAAAGGTGAAACCTATGGTTTTCGAAAAAGGGTGCATATTTCTGCCATCGCCGGAGCACCGAAAACGATTTTTCAGGGCAGATTTTTTTCTCATCTCGCGCGTTTTGATTATATTTGCAGAGCAAACAAAACAGAACGCGATGGGACGGACAATGGGCATGAAGAGATTACTGACGGCAGCGCTGCTGTGCCTCATTCAGGCGGCGGCAGCAGTGGCGCAGGTGTGGCAATATGTGGATCCGCGCATCGGAAGCGTGGGTGTGGGGCGCACGTTTCCCGGTCCGAGCATGCCGTTTGGTATGTGCAAGCCCGGTCCCGACTGCGGTGTGCTTCCCAATGCAGGGTGGGCGCCGATGCCAGAAAGGGTGTCGGGGTTCTCGCAGACCCACGTGAGCGGAACGGGCGGAGGGCAGAAATACGGCAACATACTGATACTCCCGTTCACCGGCAAGGCAGAACCGCAGGTGCGCAAAACGGAGGATTTCGCGCTGGGCTATTACGCCACAACCTTCGAAAGCGGCGTTACGACGGAGATTACCGCATCTGAGCGCTGCGCATTCTATCGGATCAGCTACTCGCAATCGGCAGTGAATGCGCCGTCGGCAGGGGCTTCTCTGTTGGTGGATGCAACGCATTTCTTGGGCAAAGACCCGGTTCCCGACCTGCGCGAGCGGCAGCAGTTCGTGGGCGCAGAGGTGGAAGTGGTGAGCGAAAACGAAGTGAGGGGATTCTCTCGCGTGCGCGGCGGCTGGAACAATGGTGATGCCTACACGGTGTATTTCTGCCTGCTGAGCGACAAGCCCTTGCTGAAACGCGGTGCAGAAGCTGGGCGCGGCGCGGCATATCAGGCAGATATCAGCCATCAGGAAGACCCAGGCAGCGCGCTGTTCAGTGTGACCGACACGCTGCTCAACATCAAGGTGGGCATCTCGTATGTCAGCTGTCGGCAGGCGCGGAGCAACATTCCTGCCTGCGGTTTCGATGAGCAGACAGGGCGCTTGCGGCAGTCGTGGGAGCAATTGCTGAGCAGGATCGACCTGAAAGGGGATCTCCGGCAGAAGCGGATGTTCTATACGGCATTGTATCACACCATGTTGATGCCCGTCGACAAGACCGGCGAGAATCCCAAATGGACAGATTCGCCCTATTACGACGACTATTATGCCATCTGGGATACTTACCGCACAAGCACGCCGCTCATCACTCTGATTGACGAAAAGCGGGAAGCCGACATCGTGAACTCGCTGCTGAACATCTACCGGCGCGAAGGTTTCATGCCCGATGCGCGCAGCGGCGACTGCAACGGACGCACACAGGGCGGCTCGAATGCTGAGGTGGTGATTGCCGATGCATACGCCAAAGGGCTGCAGGGCATCGACTATGAACTGGCGTTAGAGGCCATGCTGAAGGACGGCGAGGCCGATCCGGGGGCTGAACATGAGAAGCACGGGCGCGGCGGACTTACGGAATACCTCCGCCTGGGCTACATTCCCTACGGCACCGACAGGGCGGGAAACCGCACCATGGAGTATGCCTACGATGACTATTGCATAGCTCAGGTGGCTCGCGGACTGGGGCATTCGGATGTGTTTGAGCGATATATCAAACGGTCGGAATACTGGAAAAACCTCTGGCGCGATGACTATGAATGGGGCGGCATGCGCGGTTTCATCATGCCGAAAGACGAAACGGGGCGATGGTTGGACAGCGTGGAGTGGGGGAAATCGAAGGTGTTCCATCCGCAGATTCCCTATACGCCGGTCACAAAGGTGGCTCCTTGGTATCTGCCGTGGTGGTCAACGTTTTTCTATGAGGCACTTTCGGCGGAGTATTCGCTGAGTGTTCCCCACGACGTTCCTGCCCTCATCAGCCGCTGCGGCGGTGAGGAGGCGTTCCGAAAGCGGTTAGACACGTTCTTCGACGAGGGGCATTACAACGTGCAGAACGAGCCTTCGTTTCTCACGCCCTGCCTGTATCACTGGATAGGAAGGCCCGACCTGAGCACGCAGAGGGCGCACGCGATAGTGGAAACATCCTATAGCGATGCCCCAGACGGGCTGCCCGGCAACGACGATTCGGGCGCCATGTCGTCGTGGTTGGCATTCCACATCATGGGATTCTATCCCAATGCCGGTCAGGATTATTACCTGCTCACGGCTCCGATGGTGCCCGAATACACCTTTCGTCTATGCAACGGGAAGTCGCTGCATGTGAAGAAGGCATGCCGACAGGGCAGTGGGGCTGGGCAGAAGGTGAAGGGCGAGGAGCGCGTGAGGCGCATTCTGCTGAACGGAAGGGTGGTCAATGGCGCGCGCATCAGTCATGCCGAACTGATGGAAGGTGGCACCATGGTGTTCGAAACGGAGTGCGTGAAGCATCGCAAGGCCGCTCTTAAACCGCAGAAAGCCCTCGCTCGCCAGGAAAAACGCACCTATTCGAAGCCCTTTGCCAGCTTCGACTTCCACTATACACTCAACCGACAGTTCCGCACATGGCCTGTTTCGTTTGCCTGGAAACAAGATACACTTGAGGTGGTATGCAACAAAACCACCTATCTGATACCGCAAAGCGTGGTGGAAAACGGCGACCGGTTCTGCTGGCTCATACCCTCCGACGGCTATATATATAATAAGGTGGAGGGTACATTCGGGTTTATTTCGCAAAAGGCAATGCACGATTTGCAGGCGCAAAACCGTTTCGTTTACGACGGAATAACGTGGAGAAAGACGGGCGAAAACAGCGATGGCACCATCTGTGTGCGTGCCGATGTCGACGGAACAGAGATGCTGATACGGTGCATAAAGGCTGATGGCGGGGCGCACGACCCTATTCCGCTCGTGGTCGCCATGCACAAAAATCCGCTGGGCATCGATTGGAATGCATCTCCTCGATGACCAGCGGAAGCTGTGTTTCTGTAGAGGCTGAGCGCTGAAACCGATAAGCTACGGGATGAGACCGTACTGTTTGATCGCTGAAACCGTAACGCTTGAGCGCTGAAACCTTTACGCTTGATTGCTGAAACCTTTACTGATTGTATTTGAGAAGGTTGCTCTTCACCTTCTTTCCATATTCCTTAATCACATCGGCAGGCCATTTGCCGTCGGCCTTGGCGCGCGGAAGGAACATCGAACAGGTCTCATCCTTGTCGGAAACCGACCAGTTCACCCAGCTGATGCGCTCCTTTTCCATGGTGTCGATCCACTTCTGCCATTCCGGATAGTTCAATGGTCCGTTGCCCGAAGCCTCCATTCCGGCGCATTCTGATACGAAGATGGGGAGCGTCTTGTGGGCTTCCACCATCTTGTTGCGCAGGTATGAGCCATGGGTAGCGGCATAGAAATGCACGGTGTACATAATATTGTCGAAGCCGGTGAGCGGAGATGCAGCAACAATATCGATGTCCTGATCCCAGTGGGGGCATCCCACGAGGATGACATTCGATGGGTCGTATTTGCGGATTTCGGTGATCACCTCGCGCGCATACACCTTCAAACTCTCCCAAGACTGGTTCACCGGCTCGTTGAAAATCTCATAGATGATGTTGGGATACTTGCCGTATTTCTTGGCGAAATAGCCGAACCACTCCTTGGCTTCCTGTGTGTAGGTCTCGTGGGCATGCCAGTCCATGATGACATATACATCGTTCTTGATCGCTGCTTTCACCACGGTTTCAATGCATTCCTTGGCAAACGACGGGTTCTCAAGGTAGTTGTCTTCTATCTTGATGCCCATTGCCGCGCGGATCACAGTGGCATGCCAGTCGGTGGCAAGTGCCTTCACGGCTCCCTTATTATAAAATCTTGGCCATATATTATGCCATCCAAAGCTGACCCCGCGCAGCACTATCGGGCGCCCATACTGGTCGCAAAGCTGGGTGGAAATCACCTGTAGGCGACCCCATTCCTTGACAGGCTTGCCGGCAAAGGCATGTTGCAGGCAGAGCATCAGCGAGAAAACAACAAGATACTTCTTCATATTTGCAGGTAATTAACTTATGATCCAAACGTGTTCAGCAAAAGAATATATACCACGGCAGCAGGAAATGCCATCAGCGAAGAGTCGAAACGGTCGAGCATTCCACCATGTCCGGGCAGGATGTTTCCGCTGTCCTTGATGCCGATAGTGCGCTTGAAGAGCGACTCCACCAGATCGCCCCACGTTCCGAAAACGCATACGGTGAGACCCAATCCCATCCATTGCGGCAGCGTGAGTATATGGTTTTGAGCCGTTTCAGCGTTCCCGCTGTTCATCGTTTGTTCGAAATAATAGATGATTGCAGCAGCGCAGAGCACGAGAATTCCGCCTCCGATGCTTCCTTCCCATGTCTTTCCGGGCGATATTCGCGGGAAAAGCTTGTGCTTTCCGAACAGTGATCCGCAGCAGTAAGCACCGGTATCGCTCACCCAAAGGAATATAAACACCGAGAGCGGAAGCAGACTGTTGAAGTGGACAACACCGTCGGGGGTGGCATGGAATGCCAGTATGTTGATGCAAGACAGAGGTAATGCGATGTACATTTGTGCGAGCATGGTGTATGCCCAGCAGTTAATCGGGTTCTCGTGCTTCAGGTATAGTTCGCTGATAAACAAATAAACAATGGTGAACAGGTAAGCCAGAAACACCTTGCTCTGCACGATGTCAAAGCAAAAACCAAAGATGGCGAGGAAGAAAAACACCCCGGCCATGGTGGAAATAATGCGGTCAACGGTGGCGGCAGGTATATGCTCGTTCACTAAACTGGTGAACTCCCAGATGGTAAGTCCCGTGACGAGGGCGAAAAGCGCAGCCATGGCGATGGGATCAAGGAAACTTGCCACGATGATAGCTACGAACAGCACGCCGGTGATGGCTCTCACAATCAGGTTTTTCATGCTTTGTCCTCCTTGTTTTCTTTGTTGTTACCGGGCAAGAACACCAGATCGTCGCCTGTCAGGGGATGTTGCTCATCCTGTATTTCGCCTTTCTCACCGTTGATTCCTTCGTTTGCCTCCATGATTTCCAGTGAACGGCTCACCCAAGGACGCTTTCCGAAGATGCGCTCAACGTCTTCCGTGTAGATCACTTCCCTTGAAATCAGCAGCTCAGCCAGCTCGTTATGGCCTGCCTGATGTTCCTTCAGGATACTCTTGGCGCGCTCATATTGTTCGTTAATCATCTTCAAAACTTCCTCGTCCATGATACGTGCCGTGGTCTCAGAATAGGGTTTCTGGAAATTATATTCGTTGTTGTTGTAATAGCAGATGTTAGGCAGTTTGTCGCTCATTCCTGCGTATGCTATCATGCCGTATGCACTCTTAGTGGCGCGCTCCAAGTCGTTGATGGCGCCTGTCGAGATATGACCGGTGAAAAGCTCCTCTGCTGCGCGGCCTCCCAATAGCGAGCACATCTCGTCGAGCATCTGCTCCTTGGTGGTTATCTGCCTTTCCTCTGGCAGATACCATGCTGCTCCCAACGCTCTTCCGCGCGGAACGATGGTCACTTTCACCAATGGGGCGGCGTGTTCGCAGAACCAACTGATGGTGGCATGTCCCGCTTCGTGCAGCGCGATGGAGCGTTTTTCGTTGGCGGTCATCACCTTTGTCTTCTTCTCCAAGCCGCCGATGATTCTGTCAACGGCATCCAAGAAGTCTTGTTTGCTTACTGCCTGTGCGTTGCGACGTGCCGCAATAAGCGCCGCCTCGTTGCAAACGTTGGCAATGTCAGCACCTGAAAAGCCCGGCGTTTGGCGCGAAAGGAAGTCAACATCCACTGTCTGGTCAACTTTCACGGGCTTCATGTGCACTTCAAAGATAGCCTTCCGTTCACTCAGATCGGGCAAGTCAACGTTGATTTGGCGGTCGAAGCGCCCGGCGCGCAGCAGTGCTGAGTCGAGCATATCTACGCGGTTGGTGGCTGCCAGGATGATAACGCCGCTGTTTGTGCCAAATCCGTCCATCTCGGTGAGCAGTGCATTCAGCGTGTTTTCGCGCTCGTCGTTGCCTCCCATGGCAGGATTCTTGCTGCGGGCGCGCCCCACGGCGTCAATCTCATCGATGAAGATGATGCACGGTGCTTTCTCTTTTGCCTGGCGGAACAGGTCGCGCACGCGGCTGGCACCTACTCCAACGAACATCTCAACGAAATCACTTCCGCTCATAGAGAAGAAAGGAACGCCCGCTTCACCTGCAACGGCCTTTGCCAACAGTGTCTTTCCTGTTCCCGGAGGACCAACCAGCAAGGCTCCCTTGGGTATCTTGCCTCCCAAATCAGTATATTTCTTCGGGTTTTTCAGGAACTCTACAATCTCCTGAACCTCCTGTTTGGCTCCTTCCTGACCAGCCACATCCTTGAAAGTGACATTGATTTCGCCGCCTTTTTCATACATCTTGGCCTTGCTCTTGCCTACGCTGAACACATTTCCTGTGCCATTGGCACCGCCTCCCATGCGGTTCATGATGAATATCCAGAACAGAATGAGGAGGGCAAACGGCGCAATGTTGATCAGAAGGTTAATGAAATCGTTCCCACGTTGGTTCTCATAGCTGAATTCTCCTGTGAACTTGCCGGCGTTTCGCTGCTCATTCACAAATGCCTCCACCTGATCCACGCTTCCGAATTCCACAACCACATACGGTTCCTTGCCGGTTTGCTGCGTCCCTTTGCCGAATACTTCACGTATGTGCTCAGCTTTTACAAACATTTTGAGTTTGCTCTCATCCTTGTTGGCAATGATTTTGCTGGCAAATCCTTTCTCCACCATAATCTTGAACTGACTATAGGAAGCGTCCTTGCTGACACTTCCGGCGGTGTTTTCGCCTCCCATGAAGTATATGGCACCGAGACTGATGAGCACTAAGATATAAATCCAAGTGATGTTAAATCTGGGCATCTTGGGCGTTTTCTTGTTCTTTTCCATTTGTTGTTTTGATAAAACTATCTAATAAATATCACAGCATGCTCCTAATCCAGATCGGGAATCTCTTCCAAAGGTGCATCCTGCCACAAATTCTCCAAGTTATAGTATTCGCGGGCATCGGGAACGAAGATATGAACCATCACGTCGGTATAGTCCATTGCCACCCAAAGAGCATTCTCCAAACCAACCACATGAACTGGCTTTTCTCCTCTTTCCACCCGCATGAATTCCTCTACGGAGTCGTAAATCGCTTCTACTTGCATCGGTGAGTTGCCTTGACATATCACAAAATAACTGCAGATGGCTCCTTCTATGTCCTGCAGGTTGGCAACAACTATCTTCTGTCCTTTCTTCTCTTGTATTCCCTTAATAACGGTTTCTACTAATTCTTTTTCTTTTCCCATGTATTATGTCGTGTATAAAATATGCTACAAAGGTACATTGATTTATCGGAAAACCACTATAATTGCGCGTTAATTTGAGTTTTTTTATGGAAAAGGAGCAAAAAAATGGAGAAAAATGTTGGTAGTTCAAAAAAAAGCAGTACCTTTGCATCCGCAATTCAGCCATCAGGGTGATGGATGTTGCGCGGAATTGGGGTATGGTGTAATGGTAACACTACAGATTCTGGTCCTGTCATTCTTGGTTCGAGTCCGAGTACCCCAACAAAAAACAAGTCAATTGCTATAGCAGTTGGCTTGTTTTCTTTTATGTTTCCAGTGTTATCTTTTATGTTTCGAGTGTGATTCCCATGATGCCTATCACCACGTCGTTGGAGAGTGTGCGCAGTTGCAGCTTATGTAATGGCTTCCTCGGATTAAGGGGCATCTTCAGCATTTGGGCCGCACCACTATTTATAATATGTGGTTCTGCACAGTTGAAATCCTCTCGCGGCTTGCCTTCCCAATCGCAGATGCCCACGATAGGTGCCAAATGGCGACTGACAGTTCCCGTTCCCAAATGTATTCTGTACGGACGCTTCGAGGCTGCACTAAAGGCCAAGCCGTCAAGATAGTAGTCTTGCTCTATTGGACACCAGTTGATGGGGTTTTCCAAATGCAGTGTATCTGTAGTTCCGTCGATGTAATGGGCAACGACAACGCCATTGTCGATGCGGCTTTGCATCTCGTTAGTGCTTCCTGCCATCAGCAGCCATGCGGCTGAAGCATTGCCTTTGAGGGGGATGTCTACCGAATTGGGATAGTTATCCCATAATGAAGTATAGATAATGTTATATCCCGTTGCAGGTGAAAGGAAAGAGAATCCTATGCCGGTATCAAACAATCCGTTTTCGATCTTTGCCCTGAACCCGTCATCTTCTATTGTCACCATCCGCTCAGGATGGCACCACTGTCCGATGCCGTGTATGGGTATTTCCAGTGTCGTATAGGGAGAACGTGGTGAGAGATATTCGTTTTTATAGATGTCATCGGCATTTGAATTGAAGAGACGGCTGATGTCTACACACTGATAGACGGCATTTGGGGTAGGATCGTCAAGCCCCATTTGGGTTAAGTATTGTGGATTGGCGTTTGCGTTGCTTGATTTTTCTCTTTCAGGCAGAAGCTGTGGGGCAGGTATCTTGGATCTGTCAACCACAATCGTCTGCCTTTTCTTGTTGTTTCCTTCCACCTCATAGAAAGCTCCACCTACCGTGTTTGCTCTGACGATGATCTTGAGAGGCTGGCTGAAATGCTGCTCCACCTCATAGATATCATGGGTGGCGGTGCGTCTGAACCGATAAGACAGGTAAGGTGTACGTATGCTGCAGCTGTCCCAATCGCTTGGGAAGGCAGGCTTGATGATGCATTTTCCGTAAAGAGCATCTGGGAGTATTCCGAAAAGTCCGTTGACAAGCGTTCTTGAAGAGATACCAACGTTGTCGGCAAAATCGCGGTATGCCTCACTGCGTGCTTTGTCGTAGTAGCTGATTTGTCCGAAGTTGCCGGGACTCTGCCCTAAGAACATGCCATCAAGGATATCTGCTTTCAGCAGTGCAAAACCCTCTTCCCGTCTTCCTGCCTGGAAGAAAGCCAAAGCCGTATTCATCACTTCCTCATGGGCAACATTGTTCGTGCTCCAGTCATAAGGCAGCCAGTCGGATGTGGAAATGGTTGAATACCGTCCGTCCAAGTGGGAATCTTTGATTCTGATGGGAATGTGCGGCAGGCAATCGTTCACATAACCTGTTGCAAGCCATGCCTGTTCGGGTGTGCATGCGCCGCAGTCGATGGGCGTGTAGATGCTCCATACAGCAGCACTCTTATGAAGGCGCTTTTCACCCATATTGTCTTCAAACTCTGCCCAGTGGCCTTCATCCTCAAGCCATAGGCGTTCATTCATTGCTTTCAGGATGGCATCTGCCTCGTTTTTCCAAGGTGTAGGATCTTCGCCCAGCAGTTCCGCGATGCGTGCTGCAAAACGATTGCCCCTATAGTTATAGGCAGATGAGTGGGTGACATTGCCGCCATTATAATAGAGTGCATCAGAAGCCCAGATGCAGCAATAGGCATCATAGAGATGATCACCGTCGGCATCCCAGTTGCGTTTCTCCCATTCGAGATGTAGTTTGATATATGGCCACATCTTTCTCAGATAGGTGGTGTCGGCATCATAGCGGAAATGCCAGAACATTTCGTCGAAGAAATTCAGGTTCATGTCGTAGTGGGTCATCGTATTATTGCGTCCCGGCAGTCTACAGAGGTAGCCATTGGAATACATTCCTGTACCCCATTTCTTCTCAGCCCGTGCCAAATTGTTCTCCGCATCTTGTGAAGGCTGGGGAAAAACCGGCGGAACGTTGGTTACGATGCTCTTTACATAGGCATCGAAGTGCGATTTCTGCCTTTCAAACCATCCTAAGGCATCGCCCGTATATCCGCCGCGCCAACCTGCCAACGGCACTCGCCAGCCGATAGCACCATGAAGCCAGGTCTGCCCGTCCCAGATGCCATCTGCCGCAGCACATATATTGGCGCCAAGAGTGTTGATATAAGGGTCGGGGGTATTGAATTCCACCCTTTCAATGACAGACCTGCGACAGGAATCTGCCTGCTCGTAGATCCTCCTGCCAATAGACGGGACAGGATTTTCAAGTGTTTCATTGTCGGAAAACACGAGATAGGACTCGCCATCGGCATTCCATTCCAGTGTTTTGAGCCCTTTCTCGTCATGGGCGGCTTCAAAATTTGATCGTGGCACCAGCCCCAAGTCGCCTGCACGGTTCATCTTCAGAACGGCGGTCTGGCACATCTTCACGCGTAACTTTGCATCCCCGCCGAAGCCGCTGGCATGAAACTGCCAAACGGCTCCTTCGTTGTCTGTCCGTGCAAGGCAGTCAACGAGTAGTTCTGCATTGCCCCAGTGCTTGTCTCTCACCCTATATCCTCGCCATCCTCCTTGATAGCGGGCTTCGCAATAGTCTGTGGAGTCGAGCCTGAGCGTAACGCCGTGATAGGTAAGAAAGAATCTGAAGTTCTTGCTCTTCTCGTCATTGTAGCTCGCAAACAGGGGGCGGTCGCTGGTTTCAATCCTGAAGAGCGTGTGTCCTCCATAGAGCGCGCGGGTGTAGAGGTTATGTCCATTCACACAAACGATGTCGCGCCCATCGGGGAAGTAGTTCATACTCCTGGCGGGTTTCTCCTGTCCCAACGTAGGCAGCGATACGAGCAAGACCAATGCTATCCAATATCTCATGTTTCTAAAACGGATTTCACGGATTGAACGGATTATTTAAGTTTCTGATTATCAGCAAGACTTAAATCCGTTTAATCCGTGAAATCCGTTGTTTTTATTAGGAATATCTGTATTTTTGACGTATGATAATGCTATTTATTCCTCTGCATTCTCGGCATCGATAGCCTTGATTTTCTGGCGAACCAGCTCGCAGTCGTCCTTCAACTTCTGCACCTTGCGGTTCATCTCGTCGATGAGGCTGTTGCCTTTCTTGCTGGCTGCGTTGAGGAATCCCAGGTTGTTCTCGTAGGTCTGAATTTCCTGCTTCATGCTCTCATAGCGGCGCATCAGCCTTGAACGCTCGTTGTCGAGGGCATCGCTTCCGCGCTCAGCCATGTTCTTGATGCTGCTCTTGAAATTGTTCAGCCTGCGGCGGGCGGTTGAGATGTTCAGATCCTTGTATAGCTTGTCGAGAATCTCGTGGTATTCTTTATATAGCTTGTCTTTTTCCTTGAAAGGCACATGGCCGATTTCCTGGTATTGGTCAATCAGATCCTGTACTTTCTCCTGGATGTTGTCGCCTGCATCCTCGGCAAGGGCCTTCAACTCGGCAATGATGCCGCGCTTCTTCTCCAGATTCTCGCGCTCAGCACCTCGTGTCCCGGCATTGGCGGCATTGCGTGCCTCAAAGAATTTGTTGCAGGCACCAAGGAAGTCGTTCCACAACTGGTCGCCTAATTTCTTGGGAACCATGCCAATGGTCTTCCATTCTTTCTGCAAGGCAATCAGCTTGTCGCTGGTTGACTTCCATTCCGTGCTGTCCTGCAGCGCCTGAGCTTGTTCAACAAGTGCTCTCTTCTTCTCGGCATTCTCTGCGAATCTCTGCTTCAGCTGCTTGAAATAGTCAGTCTTGCGGGCAAAGAACTCATCGCATGCTGCGCGGAAACGCTCAAAAATCTTTACGTTCATCTTCTGTGGAGCAAAGCCGATGGTCTTCCATTCAGCCTGTATGGCGATGATTTCCTTTGTGAATTTCTCCCAGTCGCCAGCACCTTTCGGCTCACGCTTGGCAATCTCCTCCACCTTCTCGCAGAGTTCAGTCTTGCGCACCAGATTGTCTTCCTCCTTGGAGCGCAGTTCGTCGAAGTGCTGCTGGTGTTTCTTGTTAATAACTGTGGAGGCAGCCTTGAACCGAGCCCACACTTCCTCGCGCAAGTCCTTAGATACGGGACCCGTCTCGCGGAATTCCTGATGCAGCTTCTGCAGCTGATGGAACGCGCTGATCACATCCGGCTCCTCTGCGAGCTTCTCGGCAGCTTCGCACAGGCGGTTCTTGATTTCGAGATTCTTGCGGAAATCATATTCACGGGCTTCGCTGTTCAGTTTCAGCAGGTCGTAGTATTGCTCCACATACAGTTGGTAGTTCCTCCACAGCTCGTTGGCCTTCTCTGCCGGAACCAGCTTCAGGTCTTTCCATTCCTGCTGTAGCTTCTTGAATTCCTGGAAGTTCTTGTTGGCTTCTTCGGGCGAAACGGCCATGTTCTTGATTTGCTCAATGATTTCGAGCTTGCGCTTCAGGTTCTCCTGTTTCTCGTTTTCCTGTTCAAGGAACAGTTTGGCACGCTTTTCTTTGATGAGACTCATCTCTGCCTTGAAAACATTCTCGTCTTCATCAGGAAGTATCTGATATTTCTCTGCGTCGCCGCCATTCTCAATAAATGCCTTCATGTCGGCTTCGCGCTCGGCAAAATGCAGTTTATAGAATACTGTCTTCAGCAAGTCTACTTCTTCTTTTGAGGGAACTTCCTCACCATGAGCCAGCTCCTTGATGCGCTCAATCACCTCTGCCTTTGTCTTATAGACTTTCGGTTCCTCGGCAACGGGTTCCTGCTGCTCCTCGGCTGGTTCCTCAGCAACGGGTGCCTGCGGTTCCTCAGCTGGTTCCTCAGCAACGGGTTCCTGCGGTTCCTCGGCTGGTTCCTCGGCAACAGGTGCCTGCGGTTCCTCGGCTGGTTCCTCGGCAACAGGTGCCTGCGGTTCCTTAGCTGGTTCCTCAGCAACAGGTGCCTGCGCCTCCTCGGCTGGTTCCTCAGCAACAGGTGCCTGCTGTTCCTCAACGGGTTCCACGGTAGCAACTTCCTGCGGCTCCTCGGCTACTGGTTCGTTTACGACAGTTTCTTCAACATTCTTTACTTCTGACTGTTCCTCGTTAAGGAGGACGTTTTCTTGAGAGTCCATCATTTAATGATTTTAAGTTCGTAATTCAAGGTAAACTCCTGCCACATCTTGCTCTTTCCCTTGACAGGACAAAGCGAGAAATGGCATTATAGGCTGCAAACTTAATAAAAAAAAACGAAAAATCCTAAGAAATTGGATTTTTTTTTCAAAAATCTTTCTAAATCAGTTTTTTGTATTTCAGGAACAGCCAGGTGAGCACACTGCCGCCAATGGATATTACCAGCGCAATGATGAATCCCAACTTGCTGTGCTCCATGCCGTTCACCAGGTTCATGCCGAACAGACCGGCAACAAGGGTGGGGAACATCATCAGGATGGTAACCACGGTGAGCGTGCGCATCACGTTGTTCATGTTGTTGTTGATGATGCTCTGGTAGGTATCCATGGTGGATTCAAGAATGTTAGAGTAGATGCTTGTTGTCTCTTTCGCCTGTGTCATCTCGATGTTCACATCCTCGATGAGGTCGGCATCCAGCTCGTCCACCTGCAGTTTGAACTTCAGTTTCTGCAGCAGGTTCTCGTTTCCGCGTATGGAAGTGTTGAAATAGGTGAGCGAGTCTTGCAGTCGGCTCAGTCCGATGAGGCTCTCATTGTCCACGTTATGGTCGAGGTCGCGCTTGGCTTTCTCGATGAGCGTGTTGATTTGCTTGAGTCGCTTCAGATACCACACTGCCGACGACAGGAACAGACGGAAGATCATGTCAACATAGTCGGTGAATCCCACGCCGCGCTTTTGCTGGAAACTCACGAAGTCGATCATCATGTTGGTTTCGAAATTGCACACGGTGATGGTCACGTCGCGCTTGTGGATGATACCCAACGGCACCGTCGTATAGGGCGTGCGTGAGCGTATTTCCTTGACGTATGGGATACGCAGGATGATGAGCATCCATCCGTCATCGTATTCATAGCGGGCGCGCTCGTCGGTATCGCTGATGTCGGGAAGGAAATAATCGGGAATGTGGTATGTCTCTTCCAGCATGCGCTGGTCTTCCTCTGTCGGACACGTCACCTGTATCCAGCAGTTCGGCTCCCATTCGGGAATTGTCTTCAAGCCGTTGCTTGTGTTCCAGTATGTTCTCATATTGCTAATCCTTTTTCTTTTTACTCACCCCTTGCATCTCGGAATGAGTGGGTTAAACAACAGTGGCAAAGGATTAGCCCAGCGGAAAGGTAACCCTCAGCCCAAATTTTTCTCGTAACTGTCCGCCGGATAATCGTCCATATTGGTATTAATTAGTTAATAAAAAGCCTTCCGCCGTGGGCGGATGACATGATTTCGGGTGCAAAGATACGAATTTAAATGAAAAATGAAGAATGAAGAATGAAGATTTTTTCAGTTTTTAAGAAAACTCTTTCTGAAAAAATCTTCATTGCAGCTATTCGTTATGTTGAAAAAGGATAGTCTCGCGGTTATATA
Organism: Prevotella sp.; assembly: GCA_017471245.1. GTDB lineage: Bacteria > Bacteroidota > Bacteroidia > Bacteroidales > Bacteroidaceae > Prevotella. The sequence continues at coordinate 4,626 of JAFUVB010000029.1, read as the reverse complement.
GACACCTTGACGGTGTAAGTCTGACCGTTGCAAACGGCTCTGATGATGTATATGCCTGATGCCCATGTGCTCACATCCACCGTTGTTGCCTCGCCATGCACCGTCCCTGACGTTACCAAACCTCCTGTCTCAAAGTTGTAGATAGTGAACGACCAGTCGGGGATATATATCGCTCCTGTATCTGGATCCTCGCCCGAGCCGTTCAGTATGCTCATCTTCAGCTGCGATCCTATCTTCACTACGTTGAAGATAATCGACATGTCGTGTATCGGTGCTGATTTAACGTGGAAGTTCAGGCTGAATTCGTTACAGCCGCCTTCGTTGGTGAAGTTGATGACAAACGGATAATTCCACGAGTGATAGGGCATCACGAAGCTTAGATGCTCCCCATCCGCCGTGAACGACGAGGGCTTGTCGGTGCCGAAGGATATGTTCATTCCCAAGAAACTCTTCGATGAAAGCTTCACTTCGCATTCCGGGTTGATGTCTACGCTTGCATACGACGGCTGTGATGGAACTGCCGTTATGATGGAATCGCCTTCTTCTGGGTATGGAAATACTATCAGGTCGATGGGCTCGCCTTCTTCCTCGCTTCCGTCAACCACCTGCGAGATATTGGGTATTGTGAATGCCCAGTCAGGATAGTTTCTGCCTGTTCCGTTGCTATGGGCATATTGCCTGCCCTCCACGAACAGTTCACCGTGCGTATACAGAGCCTTGGTGAGCGTTCTTATGAGCTGTCCTTCGTAATAAATATTGGCAGTCAGCATTGCACTCTTGAAAGTGTCGTAGTCTGTGCTTGATACGGTGCACGACTGCTGCGATGGTATCATAGAGAATCCCGCCCCGCCGATATTCCAAGTTACAGTATAGCCGTCGGGAAGACCCGCCAACTCGTAGGTTGAAGGTGAGCATAGCACGGAAGTGCCTGAAATCCGTGCTGGATGATTAATAGAATCCAAAGCTGCATAGGCATCAACCAAGCCATAGCCGTAAGTGGTATCATATCCGGAGGCTCCCAAATCTTTCGCCGTTGCATAGAGAATGTTCCTTACCTGCTCTTCCGTCAGGTCAGGACGTATAGAGAGCATCAACGCTGCAACACCAGCCACCTGAGGACAGGATGCAGAAGTGCCTCTGAAAGTCATATCGTAGTTTCCACTATTCTTTCCAACCGTTCCCATTCTGTCAAGAGTAACGATTGCTTCATCACCTTCTCCCCCAAATGCTACAAGATTCATGTTGTCCCCTCGCTGACTGTAGCTGGTGATTTCTCCATTGCCTTTTATGGCACCAACAGCAATAACTCCGTCCATTCTTGCAGGAAAAGCAACGTATGCATTTTCGATATGTGAATTCCCCGATGCTGCAACTATTACACATCCCTTTCCATTTCTGCCAAGAGTTCTCGCTTCATTAATAGCAATGGCGATTTCTGTATAATAATTGTTGTATCCCCATGAGCAATTAAGTATATCCGCACGTGGGTATGCCCATCGAATGGCATCAGCAATCTCATCAGGGTCAGCCATACTGCTGGTTTTTCCCCAAAAATATTGTATTACCGCATTAGGGAAAATGTTTACAGGAAGGAAACCAATGTTGTCTGCCACGCCCCTTATTCCTATTGAATTGTGTGTGGCTCCAATAATACCTGCTACAGCCATGCCATGTGTCTTTTGGTCATTAGCATTCCAGTTTTGAGGAGCACCGGCTCCCATGTCGTTGCCGCATGTGTAACCGCTATATATGCGGGAACCCAAATCATCATGTGGCTCAAGACCTTCATCAATAACAGCAACCGTTATATTAGATGTTCCTTTTGTTATATACCATGCCTTTTCAGCATTAATGCCATATCCAGCAGAAGTTGTATTATGCAGATAGAACTGCTGTGGATAATAGGTATCGAATGTAGATATTCCACCATTCAAAACTGGTTCACACCATTCAACCTCTTCTTTCTTAGAAAGTTCCATCGATAGTTTCAAAACATCGTCAGAATATCTGACATTGCAATGCAAACGATAGTGCGTGTTTAAAATCTTAGCTATTGACAGCTCTGGATATTCCTTCAAAATGTCTTTGATGTCGGCACCTTTTTTGAGACCTACAGAAATCCTTGGTTTGACTACATAACCTCCTTTGTCGGCAATCTTATAGAATATAGATTTATATATTCCCTCATGTTCTATTTTTATGTTGCCCTTTATGTAGAACTGTTGTGAGGATATGGCATTTATAGATGCAAGTTCAGAATCCCCTGTTCTGGATAGTTGCTTCTTGACAGCATCTGCAGCATTTGCATCTTTGGCTTGCACATAGCAAGCTGGAATCATATCAGGAGTGAGCGATATAAACTCGCCTTTTAAATAATAGCCCAACTGTGCATGAGTATTCAAAACACAGCTTAATATAATTATGATTGTGCAGACTCTTTTCATCGTATTTATTCTTTAATTTTTTCTAATACCTTAACATAACTGATTAAGTACTCATTAAGATCACGAAGGGGGGTGGCAAAGATAAAACCATCCTGGTAAAAATAAGTATATGCTAAAATGCGAATCTTTAGCTGGTCATTTTCTTTAATACTAAGCTTTTTTGCGTTATCTTTATGAAAACATATGTATGCATACTGATGTGGCTTTTCACGTCGTATCTCTGATGAAGAGATTTCCGGAGCAACGTCAATAATCTGTGCAAAAAAAGTTTCAGGCCACTCATCGTTAGTAATCTTTACGGTAAAAACATAGTCTTTCATATCCGTAAATTCAAAAATGTTAGGGTCAATGTAGTCTTCCTCGTCGCTGCTGCACCCTGTAAAGCCCCAGCTCATCAAGGCGATAAGGCTAAAAAGAAGTATTCTTTTCGTTTTCATTTTGTTGTTAATTTTAGTGAGTATTTAGTGATTCCTAATATGATTCGATTGCAAAAATAATAAATATTGCGGTATCTTCCAAATTCTTTCGTATGTTTTTTCTTTCGCATGAATATGAAATCTTTGCCATTTGTCGCAGAAACATTTGTTTGCATTAGCTTCCGTTCATCATTAACCAGAACAAAACATTGCTGAGTACTATCTGGAGTTAGCGTGACTACCTCGTTTCCATTACCATAAGTTAATTGCGCATGGATAAATAGGTGTTGTAGCAATGTCATAAAAAAAATGTATGTTCTTTTCATATCCATGTGTATTTGTTATTTCAGTATCATCATTTTAATGCAAATGAAGTCTCTTCCGTAGTAATTAAAGGTGTATGCGTTTTTGGGCTGATACGTAAAGTATTGCATTATCTTGAATTTCAGCCGCTGGCCTTTGACGAATGTCCGCGCGGGAAAGAGGGACGAGGCAACATAAAGCCGATTGCCAACAACGGGAACGAAAGTCATTTCATCATAGTCATAGAGTGACTTGTCATTACCCCAGTCCACCCCCTGTGGGTTAGTCCACTCATCAATGCATATACTGTGCCAGTACACTTGCTGTTTCTCATCGTAATAACTATCGATAACTGTTCCTTGATACTCCCCTCCAGGATCGTTTGAAGTCTTGATGTTGTAACTAAGCAGCAGACTTGATATATCTTCAGACATGTACGAATCATCGCTGCTGCACCCCGTGAAGCCCCAGCTCATCAGGGCGAACAGGGCAAATAAAATAATAATCTAAAGTTTCGCAAGTGATGGCACACCTGCATAATTTAACATAAAATAGGAATAAAAATAGCTTCGAAGTTTGCTCAACTCACTGAAAATGAGTAACTTTATACTCGCCAAAGAATAAAGTACAAACTTAGAAGCCGTGAGCAAAGGTACTACAATTATTTCAGATCTGAGAAGCTTTTTCTCAGAAAATGATAAAAATCGTGCGATTAACGCCATTATGAGAGTCATGGAGTGCATAAACATACGTCCGAAGCAGATCGGAGCAGAGAAGAAGGAGAACTGCAAGTTCACGAACGTGCAGGTGCTGAACCTGCTGATGCTGTTCCCGTTCTTCGTCGTCAGGAATGCATACCAATACTCAGGCTCATCCTTAAGCCGCCTGTTCAGTTGTGAGAAAGACATGTTCTATCGTTTTATGAATGATGGTAACGTTAAGTGGCGCAAGCTGCTCTATGCGATGAACCTCCAGCTGCTGAGGAAAATCAGCCGCAGCACAGAGGCTCCGCATGACAAGCCTGTCTGCCTGATTATTGATGATACGGACGCTCCGAAGAGCGGTCGCAAGAGTGAGTTCATCGGCAAGATTTTCTCTCACCTTGAACACAAGAGTATCCTGGGCTACAAGTGTCTGACGCTGCTGCTGAGTGACGGTATGAGCCAACTGTTCCTTGACTTCTCTCTCCACGGAGAGGAAGGCCGGAAGCCCGACAAGAAGCAGGGCCTGACGGACAAGCAGCGCAGTGAGCGTTTCTCTGCCGACTATACGGGTCAGAGTGTTGAGGAGCGCATCAAGGAGTACACCATGAAGAAGACCGACAAGGCCATTGACATGGTAAAGTACGCCATCAAGCGTGGCATCCGTTTCGACTATCTGCTGGTGGACAGTTGGTTTACCTGTGCCGATTTCGTCCGTCTGATTACCAGCCGTCATATAAAGTGTCATCTGCTGGGCATGAT
>JAFUVB010000028.1 GCA_017471245.1 Prevotella sp. | reverse complement strand
CGACATGCTCGTTATCTTGACAACAAGGACGAGAGCATAAAGGTGAAAGCAATCGTTCTCTGTTGCTTTCTTACCTATAGGACATTATATACAGACCATAGGAACGATTATTTATTATGCGAGAGATTGAGCAAGATATGTTCAAGCCCGGTCAATATCGCTAAACTCATCAAATACTTGCAAGCACACGAATATGGAGGAATGTTCGCCGACAAGTACAAAGAGTATTGCGATGAGAAGGGAATTGTTCCTTTGTTTAATACGTCCCAAATATCTTCTGGTTGGCCAGAGCCTAAAGAAGACACAGAATTCTCACATAAAGATTGGTTTAGAAAAACGCCTGCCACAAAAGTTGCGACAGGAACAAATAAACGTCTTGATTATTCTCTAAGACAATTACATAAGAAACTTATTGAGTATGGACTTATTGACAAACTGACCCCTGAGAATTTATTTGTTTACAGACTTTCTGGTTTCTTACCGTCGTTTGAACTATGTAGCAATTTAAATATCATAGGTTGGTTAGGAACTAATTATGAGTATGCCATTCTTATGGATATGCTCTACAGAACACACAAAGACGTACCCAATCCAAAGACATTTAACAAGTTCTTCTTCCCAGGAATAAATAAGGACGCAAATAAAACTTATGTGAATAAATGCCCCAAGGATGTAAGCGACAAGATGAGGGACTTGTTACTCGAATGTGGCTTTGTGAATGTTGATCCATCTAAAATTAAATAGCAACCTATAAATGTTTTCTCCCTAGAGAACGATTTTTCTTCTTGTTCAGTTTTGCAAGCTCTAAGGCCTTTGCTTCATCAACTACAAATGTTCTTCCAATTTGGGATATAGCAGGGTCTATAATACCACTCTTTTTTATTCTGGAAGCGGTGGCGATAGAACAACTAAAAATTTCAGCGATACCCGCTAACCCTTTGAGTTGCCGATTCTCGCTCAGTTTGACTATTGCCATTTCTTGTTTTGGAGAATTATCTTCATCCTCATACAATACTTCGAGTGCTTCTGCAATTCTAGCATTGCAGGTTAACAGTTGTTCTATTACCAACTTGACTATTTCCTTTTTCTTACTCATTGATCTGCTAATTTTTTTGCAAAATTACAATGAGTATGAATGATAGCGAAGTCTCACTGAAACGACTAAACAAAAAAGAATCGCCAATAAACAAATACATAAAAATGACTAAACCGAATAATGCAATCCAAACATTATTCGGCTTGTTTCGGTGGAAGTGCGGAGAATCGAACTCCGGTCCGCACAAGGAAACCATACGTTTTCTACATGCTTATCTCAGCCTTTGTTTTCGTGATGCAGCAAGACCTGAGCCACCAACTGCATCCTTATCCTCTAATTATTCACCAGATTGTCGAGGCTCAATCTGATTATTTCCGATTTAACCTGCGCCGCTTAATCTCTGGATTCGGAACAACATCCTCGGAGCGACGTCTCGTTCTGTCACCTTGTGACGGAATTAAGCTCTTAATCTACTATACTTCGATTAGGCAGCGAGAGCATACTCATTGTTGCCAATTAATTTTTCGACCGACTTGATTTAAGAGAACACAGTCTTCACTCCACATGCTTGCGTACCATTTCGGCTTGTCGTCAAATCCAGTCACCCCCATGATAACGAGTGCAAAGGTAAGAAATAAATTTGAATTATGAAAGTTCTCATGTAATTATATAACGATTTTTAAGAGCATATCAAAAACTCTCAAAAAAATCAATAGTTCATTCTAACAAAAAAAGACCTCCCCCATAACTGAATTGTTAGGGGGAGGTTTTGGGGGAGGTTTTTCTGTAAAATACTGGAAATCAGTATATGTCTGTGGAGCTGGAGGGAGTCGAACCCTCGTCCAAACAGGGAAACCATACGCTTTCTACACGCTTATTCCAGCCTTCGGTTTTCGTGCAACAGCAAGACCTGGACCACCAACTGATGCCTTATCCTCTGAATTTCACCGATGCATCGAGGCCTGACAACGGCTATTTCCGATTTTACCTGCGCCGCTTGATCCTCAGATTCGGAACAACATCCTCGGAGCGACGTCCCGTTCTGTCACCTGGTGGCAGAATTAAGCTCATGATCTACTGTGCTTCGATCAGGCAGCGAGAGCATACTCATTGTTGCCAATTAATTTTTTGACCGCTGATATTTAGGAGCAAACAGCCGACGCTCCGCGTGCTTACATACCATTCCAACCCGCTGTCAAATCCAGTCAACCCCAAGTAGAACGTATTTTTGCGCTGCAAAGTTACGGTTTTTTCTTCAATAAAGTCACTTTTCAAGCAGAAATCTTTCACAAGAAGTGCAAAATAGCATTGTTTTTGAAAAAAAATAGCCCCTTTCTGCAACATTTTAGAGAAAACTGTGTTTATATATTATAGTATAAAATGAAAGAGAAAAGTCATATAGCAAAGGAGCACTACGACATATCGACAACCGACGGAATGAAAGTCTGGCAGAGAGCAGTGAAGAGAATTGCCGACATCACATGCTCACTGGCAGGTATTCTGTTGCTGTCGCCGCTCATCGCTGCCATAGCACTGCTCATCAAGAGGCAACACAATGGAAATGTGCTTTTCAGGCAAGAGCGCATCGGACGAGGTGGGAAGCCGTTCACCATCTATAAGTTCCGCACCATGAGCACGATGATTGAGGACAGCGTTCCGCAGTTGGTGGCAACGTGCGACAGCACCAACTCCACCCCATTAGAGATATTCCTCAGAAGCCATCATCTCGACGAGCTGCCCCAATTGTGGAATGTGCTGCGGGGAGACATGTCGCTCGTTGGTCCACGACCTGAAAGGAAATACTTCATTGACATGATTATGCAACAAGATGCAAGATATGAACTGCTCTACAAGATACGCCCGGGACTTACGTCGGAGGCAACCCTCTACAACGGATATACTGATACCATGGAGAAAATGCTGAAAAGACTCTCCATGGATCTGCACTATATGAACACTCGAACCCTGCGACTCGACACGAGCATTCTCATCAAAACTGCAATAAAAATCATCACCGGAAAAAAATTCTGATTATGAAGAAATCAATAATATTCACTTTGCTCATCTTCCTGTTCACCGCATCCGTGAACGCACAGTCGTCAATGACCGACGACCAGATCATACAGTTCGCCATGAAAGAGCGCGAAGCGGGAACTTCAAACCAGCAAATCGTCATTAAACTCATGCAGAGAGGTGTTGACACACAACAGCTGAGGCGTGTCAGAGAAAAAGTTGAACGCCTTCAAAAAGAGAAAGCACTCGGAGCCATCTCTGGAGAATCGGCAGGAGGATCAACAGATGACCGCACACGAAAAAACAATGCGGGCAGCAAAAAGACCAACGACAATGTGTCGCCGTATAGGATGAAAGACCTGGATCCCAGTGCAACGCAAAGCAATGTATACGATGACACCAACATGGAGTATGTCTTGATGCAACGAGAGCTGAACGACATCATGCCAGACTCCACCGCCATGCTTGAAAAACTGCTTGCCGAACAGAACAAGAACAAACGGAAAGTGTTCGGACGCGATATCTTCAACAACAAGGAACTCACTTTTGAGCCGCCGATGAACATCGCCACGCCACAGAACTACCGGCTCGGTCCGGGAGATGCTGTATATATCGACATCTACGGTGCATCGCAAAAGACTATTGAGAGCACTGTTTCACCCGACGGAACAGTGACGATCGAAGGGTACGGACCAGTGCAAGTGGCAGGAATGACCGTAGCGCAAGCCAATAGTCACCTGCGCTCAACACTGGGTTCAAGATACAGCAGCAGCCAGATTCGCCTCACTGTTGGGCAGACTCGCACCATCATGGTGAACGTGATGGGTGAGGTGAAGGTGCCGGGCACCTATACGCTCTCTGCCTTTGCCACTGTGTTCAACGCCTTGTACATGGCAGGCGGCATCAGCGACATCGGTACGCTGCGCAACATCAAAGTATATCGCAACAACAAACTCATCTCAACCGTTGACGTATACGACTATATTCTCAACGGCAAACAGACAGGAAACGTAAGACTGGCCGACAACGACATGATCATCGTAGGTGCCTACGACTGTCTGGTTAACCTGACAGGAAAGGTGAAACGACCGATGTTCTATGAGATGCGAAAGAATGAAAGCATCGGCACATTGCTCAAATACGGCGGCGGATTCACTGGCGATGCCTATACAAAATCGGTGAGAGTGGTGCGGAAAACCGGTCGCGATTACACTGTCTATAATGTTGATGAGTTCGATATGGCATCATTCCACGTCTTCGATGAAGACTCCGTCAGTGTTGACTCCATCCTTCCGCGCTTCTCAAATATGGCAGAAGTCAAAGGCGCCGTGTTCCGTCCCGGCATGTATCAAGTGGGAGGAGACATCAGCAGCGTGAAGTCTTTGATCGAACATGCAGAAGGCGTGCGCGAAGAAGCATTCACTGCACATGCCGTGATGCACAGAATGAAAGCCGACAGGACCCTTGAGGTGGTTCCCGTCGATATCGACGGTATCATGAACGGCACCACCCCGGATATTCCACTGAAACCTAATGATGTGCTGTTCGTCCCCACCAAGAAAGAGATGATGCATGAACAGACCATCACCATCCATGGCGAGGTGAACTATCCTGGTATTTACAAATATGCAGACAACGAGACTCTTGAAGACTTTATCCTGCAAGCCGGCGGACTGAAAGAAACCGCCTCGATGGTGAAAGTGGATGTTGCGCGCCGACTGAGTGACCCTAAAGCCGTCACTACCGACACGATAATAGCACGCACCTTTACCTTCGCACTCAAAGAAGGATTCGTGATCGACGGCGAACAAGGGTTCAAACTGGAGCCTTTCGACGAGGTTTATGTGCGTAAAAGCCCCGGCTATTACAAGCAACAGAATATCACGGTTGAAGGAGAAGTCATGTTTGGCGGCACTTACACACTCGCCAAGAAGAACCAAAGGCTCAGCGATGTCATCGCTGCTGCAGGTGGAGTGAACGACCGGGCATACGTTAAGGGCGCCAGACTGGAACGTAGGCGCACCTTGGAAGAAAGGATGAGAGCAGAATCTCTGATGAAACTGCTGAGTAGTCAGAGTGGCGGCAAGGATACACTCGACATAAAGAAGCTGGATATTGGTGATACTTATAGCGTTGGCATCGAGCTTGACAAAGCTCTTGCGCATCCCGGAAGCGACGAAGACCTCGTATTGCGTGAAGGCGACCGCATCATCGTGCCTCAGTTCACCAACACAGTGAAGATTTCCGGCGACGTGATGTACCCCAACACCGTAGGCTTTGAACAAGGAAAGAGTATAAAGTATTATGTGAATCAGGCCGGCGGATACGGAAACCGGGCAAAGAAGTCGCATGCCATCATCATTTACATGAATGGAAAGGTGGACAAAGTGAGACACGGTGTGAAGCCACAGCCCGGCTGCGAAATCGTTGTTCCCAGCAAACCCATACGCGACGGCAAGACTTTGGCAGAAATCCTAACCATCGGAACCAGCGTTGCCAGCATCGCCACGATGATTGCAACCCTGGCAAATATATTGAAATAACCCTTTTAAATGCTCTCCGAACTATACGATAGAATCAAAGGCAACGATCAGCGTACTGCCTTGGTAAGAAAGAACATCTTGGCATCGTTTTTGATCAAGGGATGGTCTGCCTTGATTATCTATCTGATGGTTCCACTGACTCTTTTCACTCTTGGACTTTACAAGAATGGAGTTTGGCTCACTATCAGTTCAATCCTGGTTTGGATAGACTCTATGGACATAGGATTAGGCAACGGATTGAGGAATCAACTGACCATACATCTGGCACATAACGATTACAAAAAGGCACAAGAAGCAGTATCGTCCGCCTTCTTCATGCTTATTTTGATAATCATTCCTACTTCACTGTTGCTCAATGTCTTTATCCTACTGATAAACAACTATGCCTTTTTTAACGTTGATGAGTCGGTCATTCCTGATTTAGACATGATACTTGCAGTTAGTGTAATGTTCGTTAGCATAACTTTTATTTTCAAATTCATTAGTAATTTTTATTTAGCGCTCCAACTGCCAGCAGTCAACAACCTGCTCATAACAATCGGGCAAACACTGGCTCTTTTTGGAACCTTTATAGTTTATATTTCTGGAAAACACTCTCTATTCTTAATATCCGTCATAAACACGGCATCTCCCTTGATTGTATATCTGTTGGCTTATCCTTACACTTTTTGGAAGAAATACCCACAACTTCGCCCCAGCATCCGCTGTTTCAATAAACATGTAGCCAAAAGTCTTCTCACATTGGGTGTGAAGTTTTTCGTTTTGCAAATATGTGGAATGTTACTGTTCATGACTTCCAACATTTTGATTCAAAAACTGATTTCACCTGAAGAGGTGAATCCATATCAAATCACGTACCGTTACTTCAGTATAGTACTAACGCTCTTTATTGTCGTCAATACTCCTTTTTGGTCAGCAACCACAGATGCCTATGCCCGAAAAGACCTGGAATGGATTCGTATTTCAAAGAAAAGAATGGAGAAAGTGCTGGCTGTTGTTTCTATCTCCATCATATTCATGATATGCATATCACAATTTGTATATCACATTTGGGTACACGATGAAGTCGTAATCACTACAGAAACAACAGCCTGCATGGGTATTTACATGATGATACTCATTAGCAGTCTATGCTATTCCAACTTTCTCAACGGAATAGGAGCACTACATATTCAGCTCATCATGACTACATGTGCTGCCATTCTTTTCATACCTTTAGCTCTCCTTTCAATTCATTGCATTCACTCTGTTGTAGGAATGCTCATTGCCATGTCGCTCATCAACATCCCCGGATTGGTAATGAACATCGTGCAATTCAACAAAATAATAAACAACAAAGCACGGGGAATATGGTTGAAGTGACAAGATAATGAACGATAAAACATCTATACTGCTTGCGACATATAATGGGAGCAGATATCTGCATCAGCTGATAGATTCCCTGCTTGAACAGTCTTTTCAAGACTGGGTGCTCTATATTCATGATGACGGTTCCAACGACAACAGTATAGATATTATCAACGAATACACAAAAAAACATGAGAATATTATCCTCTTGGAATATGAAAGCCACCACAATGCAAAAGACAATTTCTTCAGTCTGATTGAGAAAACAGATAGCGACTACTACTTCTTTTGCGACCAAGATGATGTGTGGCACCGTGATAAAATGCAGTTTTACATGCAAAGGATGAGACAGATTGAGGAGGAACACCCAAACATTCCTGCCATAGTATACTCCGATTTAACCGTTGTGGATGAAGAACTCCACCTCATTTCTGATTCTTTTTTCAGCTTTGCAGGCATATTCCCCGAATTTATCAGTAACTTCAACGAATGTGGAGCCACTGCTTTCATTCCCGGCTGTGCCATGGCATTCAATAAAGCAGCGAAAAAAGTAATGGTACGCCCCTATTCTGAAGCCCAGATGCACGATGAATGGCTCACGCTATCAGTATTCAAAGCGGGTGGAATAGTATCAAGAATTGATGGTTCTTACGTATTCTATCGGCAACACCCCGGTAATGTCGTCGGTGCCAAAGACAAGAATTCGCTGAGCATACCCTTCAGGATAGCTCATTTTCGGATGATTTTGAAATCCAATATCAAGCATTATCAAACACTTCGTGCCATCGGCTACGGTTCGGTTTTTAAGTATTTAAGATATAAGATCCAATATAAGATAAGAATCAAAAAGAGAAAAAGAAAGGAAAAGATATGAAAGAGGAAATGAAAACAGAAATTAACTGCCTCCAATTATTATCAGTTATCAAGGATGACTGGAAAAAGCTGCTGCTCACTTGCATAGGTTTCGGACTGATCGGCATCATCGTGGCATTCAGCATTCCAAGAATCTACAAGGCAAGAGTCGTACTGGCACCAGAAACTGCCAGCGGTACCAATCTGTCAACAAGCATATCCTCACTTGCCTCCATGATAGGAATGGACATGCAGTTCGGCGGTGGCAGCGACGCAATCTTCCCAGAAATTTATCCAGATCTTATGAGATCAACCGACTTTTTAGTCAGTCTCTTTCCCATTTGTGTTGAATCCATGGATGGTAATATCAGCACAAACTATTACGAATATATCAAAGACAAGCAGAAAGTGGCATGGTGGTCATATCCCAAGCTATGGATTATCAAAACTATCCAGAAGCTTAAAGACAAGGGAAGCAAGGGTGAAGGCAAAGAAATCAACCCTTTCAGACTAACTCGTCAGCAATATGAGGTAATGCAAAGTATCATCGGTAACATCAATTGTAATGTTGACAAGAAGACAAGTGTTATAACAATTGAGATTACCGACCAAGACCCGCTCATTGCAGCCTGTATTGCCGACTCTGTAAAGAACCGACTGCAAATGTTTATTACAGACTACCGCACCAACAAGGCAAGAAATGACCTGAGCTACATGGAGAAACTATTTGAAGAAGCGAAGGCTCAATACACGAAAGCACGCCAAATCTATGCATCATACTCCGATGCCAACCAAGACTTACTGCTTCAATCGTTCCGAAGCAAGCAAGAAGATCTGGAAAACGAGATGCAATTGAAGTACAACATATACACTCAGGTGACAGAACAATTACAGTTGGCAAAGGCAAAAGTGCAGGAACGCACACCAGCTTTCACTGTCGTGCAGTCAGCAACCGTTCCTGTCAAGCATAGCAATACTCCAAAATTGTTCATTCTTGCAGCATTTGTGCTCATTGGTTTTGTACTGCGCGTCGGCTTAATATCTTACAACCACAGAGACACTATCATTTCTCGCAGATAACAATGAAGCACCTCAAGTTGTATCTTCTGACATGTTCGGTCGCCATTTTGCTGGCTTTCATCGTGGTGTATTCCATACCTAAGGAATATGCTGCGCAGGTGAAAGTTGCCAATGAATATGTCTCTTACAACATGAGAGTGGGTGAGCGTGACATTGCCAGTTGGATGAATTTCAAGACCAACACGGTAAGCAGCATTGAGGATATGAACACCTATTGCCAGATTCTCAGCACCACATCGTTTGCCGAAATGATGGCTCTTGTCATGGTTCCTCACTATAGACAGACCTATTCTGACTATCTCATTGAACACCATCACCATGCATGGTGGGAAAGTGAAAAAGACATTATACAGATTATTCAGGACAATATCCAATATGATTTTTCACAGAAATACTCCACTCTTCTTATCCAAGTAACCGACCAAGATCCCGTTGTGGCAGCCCAGATGGCAGACTCTGTTAGAGTGAAACTGCATGAAGAAATTGCTAAACAGAAGAAAATGTTCGCCCTAAACGAACTGAATCACTCTTCAAAGCTATGGATTGACGGAAAGAAAAGGTATGAAAGGGCGAAAAAAATATATGATGATTTTGTTGATACACATGAGGACATTTCTGTGAAAAGTATACTTGCAGAAGAGGAATACCTTGAAAACGAGAAAAACAAAGCATACGACATATACAACAAGGCGAGTATACAATACTACCGCGACAAGGCTCTCTACCGTCAGCAGCCTCTGTTTTTCTCAACACTCAGTAATGCTTCTGTCCCTACCAAACCTGTCAGTCCAAACGCCATGGGCTATCTTTTTGCATTCGTCATTATAGCCATCGTGTTCACCAAATGGTGGATTGCGGGAAAGGATTCGACAGCAGAAAGCCTGCGGTTCAAGATTTCCGACAGCTTTTCTCCTTGGGTAATAACCATCGCAATATGGGTAGGACTCTTGATTTTATTCCAGTTACAGAAAGGAGTTCTCTACCCGCTCGGCAATCGCTTCTATACGTGTTTGGCATTGTGGATTCCCATATTTGTGGCTTCCTCGATAGTTACTTTCATAACCCTGCCTAAATCCTCTACACCAAAACATACGACAACTGCAGCCCCCATCAACGCAAACTTGCTTGTTTTCAATATCCTCTATACCATTTCCATGGTCATCACGCCACTGTATCTTTATCAAATCATGAAATTCGTCATGATGTTTGATGTTGAAAACCTGCTTTACAATATCAGGATGTTTGCGGTTTTTGGCGATACCAACTATGGTTTTCTCAACTATTCGCTTGTCATCAACCAGGCTTTATTGCTTGTGGCGCTATGGCTTTATCCACGTATTCCTCGTTGGCAGCTCATCACCGTGTTCCTTGCAAACATTCTTTCATGCTTTGCCATCATGGAGAAAGGAGGCATCCTGCTGATGTTCCTCTCCACCATGTTTGTGCTTTTCGAGAAAGGACACATCAAGATGCGCTCCATTGCCATAGTGAGTGCTGTCATAGTGGTGTTCTTCTTCTTCATGAATTTGGCAAGAACCGACCAAACCGACACAGAAGGAACGGAAATGTCTTTTATTGATTTCTTTGCCATCTACGTGCTTTCTCCGCCTGTTGCCTTCGAGCGTGTAACGCGCGACCTGTCTTCACAGTTCGGTTCACATACCTTCGAGGTGGTCTATATGCTGCTCAACAAATTCGGAATAGGACACTTTGAACTGAATTCCAAACTGCAGGAATTCGTCTGGGTGCCACTTCCCACCAACGTATACACCATCTTCCAGCCTTTCTATCAAGACTTCGGCTACAAAGGCGTGGCATTTTTTGCATTTATCTATGGATCTGCTTCAGGGTGGATATATAGGATGTTCCGCAATGGAAGCGCAATGGGGCATTGCCTTTACACCTATTTTGTATATATATTATTGATGCAGTTCTATCAGGAAAACATCATGCTCAGCCTGGTTTTCTTTGTGCAGTTAGTGTTCTTCTTGTTTCTGATGACTCAAAACCGTATCACTCTTTCCTTTCAAAGTCATCTACGAGACTATGCCGTAACCAAAAGTAAGGAGCCGGAAAAACAATTATCCGACTCCTGAAATAAAAAATACGAATCTGCGTTTTATCATATATAATCACCAAAAGCAACATGGAACCTACCGTACAAGTAATGATGTCGACCTACAACGGGGAGAAATACCTCCGCGAACAGATTGATTCTGTTATTCGTCAAGAGGAGATTAACGTGCGTCTGCTTGTAAGAGACGATGGATCCAGCGACGCAACGCAATCCATTTTGGATGATTATCAGAGGCGCGGACTGCTTGAATGGAAGCAAGGAAATAACATCGGGTGGGCCGAAAGCTTCATGCAACTTGTGCGTGAAGCACCCGATGCCGACTTCTACGCACTATGCGATCAGGACGACGTATGGCTTCCCGACAAGCTGAAAGCTGCCGTTTCGCATCTCAACACCATGGGCGAAGGCCGCAATCTCTATGGTTCCAACCTGCATTACTACAAAAACGGCGCTTGCGAAGGGCTTGTCTATCAGGGAAACCGTGCCACGCCGCTGGCACAAGGGCTGATCCGGTGCATGACTGCCGGCTGCACGATGGTGTTCAACCGCACCTTGCGCGATGCCTTGCGGGCGCATCCGCCGCAGTTCATCTTCGCCCACGACTTCTGGATATACACCGTTGCCCTTGCCACGGGGCATGTCTGCTACGACGAAGAAAGCCATATCCTCTACCGGCAGCACGAAAACAACCAGATAGGAGATAAGCGCACGGCATGGGAAATATGGATGCGGAGGGCGAAAGAGATGAAAACCATCGGCCGCCAGCACGACCGCGAGCGCATGGCAACAGAGCTGCTGCGCTGCTTCGGCGGCGATATGAGTGCCGAAAACCGAGATATTGTGGACACGGTTGCCAACTATCGCCACAGCCTGCGCAAGAAAATGAGGCTGCTTTCGAGCTCCCGCTTCACAACGGGGAATGTTTCAAACGACTTCTGGTTAAAACTGCGAATCCTCTTCAACCGGTTATAAACATGAAAATACTGTTCATCCAAGAGTTTGGCGACACCTTCGGCGGGGTGCAGAAGCTGATAACGGAACTGGCACTCGCCATTGCCGCTACCGGGGAGCACGATGTGACGATGATGGTTCACCGTCAGGACGATGAGCAATATGCCGACTTGCTGCGCAAAAACGGCGTAAGCCTCATCAATCTGGGCATGAATGGGCGCTTTTCGCTGCTCAAAGCATGGAGATATATCACCGTGGCGCGCCGCGGAAACTACGACATCATCCACACCAACCACACCATTCCGCAACTGATAGGGGCATTCATCAAGCCCATCTGCAGGAAAAACACGCACTGGGTCACCACTGAGCACTCCGTTTTCGGCATGCGCCGCAACCACAAATGGTTCCGGCGCATCGACAGACGTGCCTATCGGGCATACGACAGCGTGGTTTCCGTTTCCAACACCGTGCAGCAGTCACTCTTGGAATGGCTCAGAGAAGAGCCCGGACCGCGGTTCCGGGTGGTATACAACGGCATCGACACGCAGCGGTTGCTCAGCGCCCGCCCCGCTATCAGGCACGAAATGGGCTTCAAAGAGGGCGATTTCGTGGTGCTCACCATAGGCAGGCTATGCCCGGAAAAGGACTTTTCAACGTTCATACGTGCCATGAGCCTGCTGCCTGAGCAGTATAAGGGAGTGATTGTGGGCGACGGCGACTGCCGCGAACTGCTGCAGCGCGAGGCGAAAGAACAGCACTTGGAGGGCAGGATCCTATTCACCGGTGCGCGGCATGATATCGGGTCGCTGCTGAAAATGGCCAATCTCTACGTCTCAACATCCACCTCCGAGGGCTTCGGACTTACGGTGATTGAAGCCGCCGTGTGCGGTATTCCCGTCATAGCAAGCAACATTCCCGCCTTCCGCGAACTGCTCCCCGAGGAGCGACTCTTCACTGTTGGCAACGCGCAACAGCTGAAACACCTCATCACGACGTGCGGAAATGCGCCCTTAACTGGCACCGACTATGCCTCTATATTCTCGCTCCAAGCCATGACTAATCACTATCTCGACATCTATAATGCCCTGATCCGGCGCGAGAAACGGCAGGAGTAGGCCGGAGAAGGGACATCTCTCACCGCGAAAACGTAACATCTTGAAAATCAACGAGAAAGAAATGTGCAAAAAAAGCTATGGTTTTGGGCTTCAAAAACATAGGTTTTGAGCTTCAAAAGCATAGGTTTTGGAGGGTAAAACCATAGGTTTTGAAAAGCGGAACCTAAAGTACCGTTCCAAGCTACCGTTTCTGGGCGGTAAGAAATGCGGTTTTTAGTGACACTGAAACCAAATAAATCCGGAAAAAACGCGTTAATAAAAGAAACAGGAAGAACGAGCAAAACATGTGTGCAATAGCAGGAATCATACGATATAACGGCACCGCCGACGCTGCCGAAGCGCAGCTCATGGCCGACCGCATGGCGCTGCGCGGCCCCGACGACAGCGGTTTGTTTGCCGAAAACCACGTTGCGCTCGCCCATCGGCGGCTCTCCGTGATCGACATACATACCGGCCACCAGCCCATGGAGGTGGCTGGCGGCGACATCGTGATAGCCTACAACGGCGAAATCTATAATTTCAGGCAGCTGCGCGATGAATTGGAGCAGGCAGGAGCCACGTTTCTGACAAGCAGCGATACCGAAGTGGTGGCTCAGGCATACCGGATGTACGGCATGCAGGCATGTCTGGAAAAGATAGAAGGCATGTTTGCCTTCGCCATCTATGACCGCAGGAGCGGCGAAGTGCACCTTGCGCGCGACCGTTTCGGCGAGAAGCCGCTCTATTACATGCAGGATGCCGGCGCATTCAGGTTCGCCTCCGAGCTCAAGGCATTCGCTCCCGAAAAGCAGAAGTTCCCCATCGACATGACCGCCCTGAACCTTTTCCTCACGCTCGACTATATTCCCGCCCCCCACTCCATCTATGAACCCGTGCGCAAACTGATGCCCGGCACATGGATAACCATCGGCAAGGACGGCGAAACGGCAACCCACGTCTACTATCAGGTGAGAGATTTCGTCAATCCTTCAACGCTTACGGAGCAGGAAGCTAAGGCAAGGCTGCGCCAGTTGGTGAACGACTCAGTGGAGAAACGCATGATTGCCGACGTGCCGATGGGCGCTTTCCTCAGCGGCGGCATCGATTCGAGCATCGTGTGCAGCATCATCCACGAGATTTCTCAGGAGCCACTGCGCACGTTCTCCATAGGTTTCGAGCAGCGGGAATGCGATGAGAGCGAGCGGGCAGAGATCTTGGCGCGCCACATAGGTGCCAACCACACCACGACAGTGCTGAAATACGGTGATGTGATGGGTGCTCTCGACTCGCTGATAGGGTATTACGACGAGCCGTTTGGCGACTCTTCGGCGATTCCTTCCTACTATGTTGCCAAGCTGGCACGGCAGGATGTGAAGGTGGTTCTTACGGGCGACGTTGCCGACGAGATATTTGCAGGCTATGAAAAGTATCTCGCCCACTACTACGTGAGCCGCTATCAGCGCATGCCAAAGCCTTTCAGGAGGCTCATAGAGAAGCTTGTGGGCTGCTGTCCTGTCAATTCGCGCACCAACAACCTGCTCCGGAAGGTGAAGAAGGTGATTCGCGCAGCCCAAGACAGCGGTTTCGACCTCTATTACGACATGCTTTGCTTGGGATTTAACGACGAAAAGCGCCGCCGGCTGCTCGTTCCCGAGGCCTACCGAGACATCAAGGAGAGCTACCGCAGGCGCTTCGACAGCATGGACAGTCACCTTTCCTACCTGCAGAAGCAGCAATTGCTCGACGTGGAGAGCGTGTTGGAGGGTTGCATGTTCCCCAAAGTGGACCGCGCCTGCATGTATAACTCGCTCGAAAACCGCGCTCCCTTTGCCGACCGCCGTATCATTGAGTTTGCACTTTCGCTGCCCGACGGCCTGAAACTGCACGGGCGCAACAAGAAATACATACTGAAGGAAACGTTCCGCCACATGCTTCCCGAGGCAACCACGCGCTTCCGCAAACAGGGATTCGACGTTCCCGTTGACCATTGGCTGCGCAACGAGCTGCGCCCGGAGCTGGAAAAGCTCACCAACCGCGATGCTATCGAGCGGCAGGCCCTGTTCAACTATGATTTCATACAAACCATTCTGCATGAGCACTTTGCAGGCAAAGAAAACCATAAGAACATGATTTGGAATCTCTATGTGTTCCAAAAATGGTATAAGAATATTTATGGATGATACAATTTAAAGCCCTTATCCGCGTTATCAAATAAGCAAACAACCTAAAAAGTACCGCATGGCGAAACTCTACATCGTAGTAAACGAAGACCGTTTTTTCCTATCTCATCGCAAGGATATTGCCGTGAAAGCACAGCAAGAGGGCTATGATGTGAGTATAGTCTGCAAAGATACTGGGCAAAAAGGCGATATCGAGGCGCTGGGACTGCCAATGATCGACCTGCCGGTTAACCCCACGGGCGTCAATATATGGGAAGAAATGCGCACATTCCGGTTTCTTTATCGACTCTACAGAGAGGAAAAGCCCGACATTGTTCACCATGTGGGCATCAAAAACATACTCTGGGGCGGGCTGGCAGCTCGCTTGGCAAAGGTGCCGGGTGTGGTGAATGCGGTGAGCGGATTAGGTGTGCTGTTCTCAGGCGATGAGCCTTCGCTCATGGCACGTATGGTTTTGCGGGTGATGAAGTTCTCCAACCACCGCGAAAACATCTCCGTGATCTTCCAAAACCACGAAGACATGGACCTGTTTGTGCGTCGCGGAATCGTGAAAGAGGATGATTGCGCATTCATCAAGGGCTCTGGCGTCGACCTGAAAGAGTTCCACTACACGCCGGAACCCGACGACAAGCACATCCAAATCATCTTCACGGCGCGCATGGTGAAGGAAAAAGGAATCCTCGTATTGGTGAAAGCAGCCGAGAAACTGCGCTCCGAGATGCAGGATCATGTCACTTTCCTGCTCTGCGGAGGACTTTCCGACAACCCATTGGCCATCAGAAAGCGCGAACTGCAGCGCCTTTGCGACGGGAAATACATCAAATGGCTCGACTATAGGAGCGATGTGAGGGAGTTGCTCATGCAGTCGCACATCGTGACACTGCCAAGTTTCTATCGCGAAGGTGTGCCGCGGTCGCTCATCGAGGCAAATGCCATCGGCCGTCCCATAGTGACCACCAACTCGATAGGGTGCAAAGACACCGTCGACAACGGCCGCAACGGGTTCCTGGTTCCCATCAAAGACAGCGACGCACTTGCCGAAAAGCTGCGCGAACTGATCAACAAGCGCAGCCTGCGCATACTGATGGGGCTCCGCGGAAGGGAGAAAGCTGAGAAAGAATTCTCGATAATCAACGTGGTTGACAAACATCTCGCCATCTATCGGCAATTGTCTAATCAGATTGAAACATAAATGATGAAATGAACAATCATCTTCTATATACACTCATAGCAGGCATCACAAGCTGCATTTGCGGCATAGCCACCATCCCGAAGGTGCTGGATTTCTGCAAGCAAAAAGGGCTTTACGACATTCCCAACGCCCGGAAAGTTCACAAGAATGCCATTCCCCGACTGGGCGGCGTGGTGTTCCTGCCCAGCGTGTTCTTAGGATGCATCGTGTCGTTTATCGTCTATCAGCTCAACGGAGCATCCGAAATAACCGTCAGTCTCTGGACTTTGTTCTTCTTCTGCGGTGCTGCCGCCATCTACATAACGGGGCTTATCGACGACATTATCGGCTTAGGACCGCTCACCAAGCTCACCGTTCAGCTCATCGCAGCGTGCGCACTGCCGCTCTCAGGACTATATATCAACGACCTTCACGGCTTTTTCGGCATTCACGACATACCTTATTATATAGGAATGCCGCTCACGGTGGTGGTCGTTGCCTTCATTTCGAATGCCATAAACCTGATCGACGGCATCGACGGACTGGCGGGCGGACTCACCATGATAGCCATGATGGGATTCTATTATGCATTCAGCCAGTGGGGACTTACGGTCTATTCCACCGTGATTGCCGCCATTATCGGCGTGCTGCTGCCCTATTTATACTTCAACATATATGGCAGTGCAGACCGCAACAGGAAGATTTTCATGGGCGACACAGGGTCGCTCACCATCGGATTTCTGCTCGCTTTCCTTTGTCTGAAACTATCTATGGAGAACCCTCACCTGCCCCAATATCCCGGCAATGGGCTGCTCATATCCTTCACTTTGATAGTGGTGCCAGTGCTGGATGTATTCCGCGTGGCGCTGGTAAGGCTGCGCCACCGCCGCTCACCTATCACGCCCGACAAGAACCACATACATCACAAGCTGATTCGCGCAGGTTTCACGCAGCACCAGGCACTGATCACCATCCTGACTCTGGCACTTTCGTTTTGCCTCATCAACTATGTGCTGAACTCATACGTGGGAATCACGTTCACTGTGGTTACCGACATCGTGGTTTATACCGTATTCCACTGGCTGCTGAACCAGAGAATCAAGGGCAAAGGAAGGCAACCCTCTCTCTTTGAATAAACAGTTGCTGAATCTCTGTTTGCCGGTTCTGCATTCTGCCCTGCTGCTATATCTTGCTGAAAGAGAGCCGCACACGATTCTGCCCTGCTGCTACATCTTGCTGAAAGAGAGGCGCAGACGGTCGCCCTCTAATACCATCCTGCCGCTTGAAAGCATGATGATGCGGAACGTTTCATCAAGCGATTGAATACCAAATGGTGCCAACTGCTGAAGGTCATCAATAGGTAGGTCGGTGTTTTTTCCGTCGAAACGGGTAGGCGTATGCACGTGGAGGCTTCCGTCGTTCTGCTCAAACCGTAGCAACAAAAAGCCGTTTCCCTCGCTGCGATCCGACAATTCAAGCAGGTTCATCTGCACCGACCAGAACAAAAGACGGTCCGAAAGGTCGCTGGTTCCGCCGGTCTGCAGGGTGTCAACCTTCTCTAAGTGCCAGAATCCGTCAAGGTTTCCGTTGTCGGAAACTTCCAATTCGCACGACGCCAACGCCGCCATCAGAACCGATAACACTATGATTTGCCTCACTTTCATAATCCCAGCACCCCCGTTTTCTTGATTGTCAGCTGCATTCCCCTATTATTTCCCAGTATACTACCATTGTCTATTCCCACGCTTCCGCCGACGCTCCAGCCTTGAAGCTTGGTTTTGAAGCGATATTCTGCATGGGCAAGCATGCTCACATTGTGCCTTTTCCGGTTGAAAGGCTGCGAATAGGTGCCCAGTCCGTTCTGGAATGTTGCCATAAGACGGTAGTGGAAGCGGTTGGAAAGGTTGCCTGAAATGCCGGCATGCCATGCCCTGAAGCGGCTGTTTTCCACCTGTATCTGCCCGTCGCTGTTATAGATGGGTGAGCGATAGAGGGGATTTCCGATCACCTGACCCCAATGCTGCCATCCGGAATATACGTAATGGTTATAGTAGTTGTCGTTTCCGCCGAGGTGATCAGATATCGTTGTGGTATGGTCATGATAGATGGGGCCGCTCTGATACTTCGTATAGATATACTCCACGATTATTTTCTTCAGCCATTCCGCGCGTTTCAGCTCCACCTCACCGCCTATCATCACGTCTTTCATCGGATAAAACACGAAGCGGTTGCTCTCTCGCCGATTCCAATTCGGCCCTTTTCCATATCCGTCATAGTCGAGAAACAGCATCGCACTGTGGTCTTCGAAATACTTATCCATATAGGCAGCAAGCGCAATAGCGTCGGTTTCGTAGCTGAAACGTGCCACCCAGCTGCCGAGATGGTTGCCTGCCACATTGAGATAGACATCTTGCCCTTCGGAATTACCGCCGGGAACCAACACATTGAGGAAATCTTTGAAACGCCTTCCGCCCTGTATTGTCTGTCCAGTACCGTCGGAAAGAAACACATTGTGGGCTGTTCCGCCAAACTGGGCAGCCATCTCCAGTCCCAGCTCAGCCTTGAAACGCGCATCCTTTTTCCCAATCATCAGATAGCCTGCCTTGCTGTGATACAGCACGCCGTCGGCGTATTTGCCCTGTTGGTGCGCAAAACCGCGCTGCCATTTGCCATCGGTCATCATGCCGAAAGATAAATGACCTTTCACGTGAAGCCAACCTCGCGCGAAAGGCAATGTGTAGTAATCGGGAACTTCAAGCCTGATCTGGGGAACGGGACGCGCATTGATTCCAAGTGTCTGAGAGCCTGACGACAGCTCGTTATCCTTCAATTCCATCTCCCGTTCCTTGGTTCCCACGGAGAGAAGGAGCCTCTTCCACCTCACGTCGGCATAGAATTGCTGAACCACCACGCTACTTGTATAATGCACGGGAGCTGCCAAATCGAGCCCGTAGCCGATAGCCCATTGGCGCATGGAATCTGCCTCAAGCGGGCGGCAAACACTGGTGCGCAGATAGCCGTTCTGCGCTTCCAAGGAGCTCAGACCATGCTTGTTGGCATTCAGCCACAGGGGTGTAGCCCCGTCAGACAGGGATGCCTGCACCTCCAAACCATAGTGCAGCCCACGCACAAGGCGGCTATCGTCCCCGTCTTCGGCACAGACGGGAATGCCCGACATGATAGTCATCAGCAGCGCCACTACGGCAATCTTCACCCTATACATTATTATATTATAGCACTGAGTGTGGTTATCAGTGCTGCCACTTATTTTCTCCTCATTGAAAACAATAGGGAAAATCCCCTCACACTATAGGGAAAATCCTTTGCAAAGGTAAGAAATTCTTTGTTTCTTTGCAACGTAAAACAAAGAAAACTGATAAAACAGAGTATTAATCTTTAAAAAACATACGATTATGAAGAAGTTAATGATTGTCCTGACAGCGTTGTTCACCATGACAATAACAGCTAATGCCATGAGTTATGAACAGGCACGCGACCAAGCATTGTTCCTTACGGACAAGATGGCATACGAACTGAACCTCACAGAGGATCAGTATGAGGCCGCATTTGAGATCAACCTCGACTACCTGATGAGCGTTGAGACCGTCGACGACCTGTATAGCACATACTGGACAAGGCGCAACCTCGACCTCAGCTACATTCTGCTCGACTGGCAATATCGCGCTTTTGTGGAGGCAGCCTACTTCTATCGCCCGCTATATTGGGATGCCGGGTTCTGGCATTTCGGCATTTACGCCCGCTATCCGCACCGCACTTACTTCTATTTTGGTCGTCCCCACTTCTATCTTACCTATCGTGGCGGCCACAGCTGGAGGATGAACGGCGGACGCAGCTGGTATCACGGACGCACCTTCGGCGCAGTTCATCGCAATGCTCGCGATATGAGAGGCTTCGGAATGCGTAACGGATTCGACCGCGGCGACTTCCGTAATCAGAGCGGAAACTTCGTGCGCAACCAAGGCAGCAGGGGGTTGGAGCGCAGCAACGGAGGCAATTTCAACAGCAACCGAGGCGGAAACTTCAACAACGGACGTAGCGGAAACCCAGGCAACAACGGCCGTAGCGTGGGTACCCGCAGCGGTAACGACAACGGATACAGCAGGTCGGGCAGCTTCGGAGGCAATCGCGGCAGCGGCTCTTTCGGCGGAACGCGCAGCAGTGGCGTGTCGGGAAGCACTCGCAGCAGCAGTGTTTCAAGAAGCGGAAGCAGCTCTGGGAGCTTCGGACAGCGTGAAAGCAGCACCCGTACAACTGTGGGCAGCCGCAGCAATTTCAGCGGAAACGACTCCAGAAGCTCATCCAGCGTGAGCCGTGGCAGCACTTCTCGCGGCAGCGTATCCACTCCCAACCGCACTTTCTCGCCAAGTAGGAGCTCGAGTTCTACCATGCGAAGCTCTTCGCCAGCACCCTCGCGCAGCAGCAGTTCGTTTGGTAGCTCATCCTCTCGCAGCAGCAGTTCGTTCAGCAGTTCCCCCTCGCGCAGCAGCAGTAGCAGCTCTCGCGGCAGCTCAATGAGCAGCGGTTCGCGTGGCGGAAGCAGCCACAGCAGTGGCGGAAGCCGTGGAGGTGGCGGCCATTTCGGTGGTCACAGATGAAAAGAATCTCTCGTTTTGGGTTAATAAATAGATTGCAAGGTATTAGTTTGATTAAGGTAAAGATTGTTTTAAGGTTAGGCAACGTACTTCGGCATTGGTCATTCTGGGGATCTCCCGCATGGTCTTGCCGAAGTATACTGCTTGTATGGCCTTGTTGATGATGCCATGCCCCACGGCAACAACCCGCTTTCCCTCGTAGTTTTCATGAATAAATCTGAGGAACAGGCGCGCTCTTGACATGAGCTGATCCAACGTTTCAATGTCGTCGGGCCAGGTTTCGCCCTTCAAATCGGGAATAAACCTGCCGGTGAAACCACCCCAGTCGCGCTCGCGAAGCAACGGTGTCTGCACCACAGACAGCCCGTGGGGAGCCGCCAGAATGCAGCAAGTATCAACGCTCCTCTTCAGGTCACTGCTCACGAAAGCATCGATTCTCTCTTTCGCCAGTTCCTGTGCGAGCCGCTTTGCCTGAGCAATGCCGCTGTCGGTCAGCATTCCCTGTGTCTGTCCTTGCATGATCTGGTTCACATTGTCCACGGTTTCGCCGTGCCTCACCAGCAACAACGTGGTCTGCATATCATTCTTTTTCGTGGTCTGCATATCATTCATTTTATTTGCAAAAGTACATATTTCCGGTCGGAAAACTGCAACAATCACTTACATTTTTTCATGTCAAAAAAAGCCGAAAAACAGCTGTCGCGCTGAAAAACCATAGGTTTCGGTGTTCAAAAACATAGTTTTTGGGCTGCAAAACCATAGGTTTCGGGGCTCAAAAGCATAGGTTTTGAAGGACGAAAGCATAGGTTTTGAAGGGTGAAAGCATAGGTTTCGGAAAATGTTGCCATAAAACCTGTTTGCGCGAAGAGTCGAAAAAAGAATGTGCTTCGTGCGCTAATACGAAAGAAAAATTGTAACTTTGCAACAGAATCACATATAAAAAAGAAAGAAAATGAGAGTTTTACAGAGTTCAATCATTCGCGCCGTGTGCGCATGTGCGGTGGGCTACCTGCTGGTGATGTACCGCACCGAGATGGTTCAGTGGCTCACGATTGCCATCGGAGCATTGTTCTTTGTGTCGGGATTAATATCTGTCATCATGTATTACGTTGAGAAGCGCAAGGCTGAACGCACAGCAGAGCAGCTGGCAACCATAGCAGAGATGCGCAACGGAGCCGACATCCCGAAGGATAAGACCGACATTCTGCGCTCCATCAAGCCTGCATTCCCCTTGGTGGGAATAGGCAGTGTGATTCTTGGCGTTATACTTTCCGTGATGCCTTCCACATTCATCAACGGCATGATGTATGCCTTGGCTGCCATCTTGATATTAGGTGCCGTCAACCAATACATCAATCTCGCCGGCATTTTGAAGATCTCGCGCGTGCCGATCATCTACTGGCTGTTCCCCTCCTTCATCCTTCTTGCCGGAATCTACATGCTGGTGAAGCCCCTCGAAGCCATGGCGATGCCGTTCCGCATCTTAGGATGGGGCCTGATACTCTATGGTGTGGTGGAGTGCATCAACAGCATCAAGATATACAAAGCCCGGAAAGGCTACGAAAAAACACAGAAGAAACTCGAAGAATCGTTGGCTTCTGCCGCCAACGACACCATTGAGGACGCGGAAATCATAAAATAAGAATACACGGAAACTACAGAATCGCGCCATAGAATTGCAAAACCGAGGAAGGAAATAGCATAATTGCGCTACCAAAAATGCAAAACCGAGGAAGAAAACCGCAGTAAACGCCTACTGGTCGGGGTTCTCAACGTATCCTTGGTATTCGGGAACCAGTGCCGACATGATCACTTCGTAGCTCTGATCCATCATGTTCCTGATGTTCTCAGCACCCTGCCCCTGCGGGATAATGGGCTCATGGATGGTGAGCGACAGCGGATGCCACGTCACGAAAGACAATCCTTTCATTCGCGGCAAGATATCGAATGAACCGTTGATGGTGAGCGGAGCCACCGGCAAATGCAACTCATCGGCAAGCATGAACGCCCCGCGGCGGAACGCTGCCATGTGTCCCGTGAATGTTCTGGCACCTTCAGGAAACACGGTTACGCTGATTCCACCGCTCAAAATCCGCCGAGCATCGTCGTAAGTCTTCTTTACTTTGCTTGCACCACGCTTGTCAACGAATATCTGATGCGACTTTTCGCAGGCATATCCCACAAAGGGAATCTTGCGCAACGACTGTTTCATCATCCACTTGAAGTTGCGGCACAGATGACCATAGATAAGGAAAATGTCGAAAGCACCCTGATGATTGCTCACAA
Source organism: Prevotella sp. (assembly GCA_017471245.1). Classification (GTDB taxonomy): domain Bacteria; phylum Bacteroidota; class Bacteroidia; order Bacteroidales; family Bacteroidaceae; genus Prevotella. The sequence continues at coordinate 40,688 of JAFUVB010000028.1, read as the reverse complement.
AAACATACGACTGCCCCTGCTTGAGATGCTCTCGCCCGGTCACTTTCACGGGAATCAGCAGCACTTTCAGTATCGACCAGGCCCACCATTTGCCGGGATAATAGCCTGCCCAATGACCGAATCCCACCGCCGTACCTATCACCACGACGAGCGAAGTGATGATTGTGAGCACGATAATCACAGGAGCTGCAATGCAGAGCTGATAAATCCGATAGACATATTTCATGCCGCGGTTCTCCTTTCTTCAATTCCTATTCAACAATTTGCGGGTATTTCCTGAAGAAACCGTCCCAGCGCAGGCGCATCACACCGAAGAAAGCCTCACCGAAAATGCCGCCGCTCATCTTCGAGACACCCTCCCTGCGGTTCACGAAGATTACGGGAACCTCCTTGATTTTGAAGCCAATCTTATAGGCGGTGTACTTCATCTCAATCTGGAAAGCATAGCCCTTGAAGCGAATCTTGTCGAGTTCGATGGTCTTCAGCACACGACGCTTGTAGCATTTGAAGCCTGCCGTGGTGTCGTGAACCTTGAATCCTGTGACAATGCGCACATATTTCGAAGCGAAATAGCTCATCAGCACACGACCTATAGGCCAGTTCACGACGTTCACGCCCGATATATAGCGCGAGCCGATTGCCACATCGTAGCCTTCGTCATGGCATGCGGCATAGAGACGCGGCAGGTCTTTCGGATCGTGACTGAAGTCTGCATCCATCTCAAAGATGTAGTCATACGCATGTTCTAATGCCCACTTGAAGCCGGTGATATAAGCTGTGCCGAGCCCAAGCTTTCCACTTCGCTCAAGAATGAATAGCCGCTCGCCGAATTCTTCGGCAATCAATCGTTTCACTATCGCAGCCGTGCCGTCGGGCGAACCATCGTCGATCACCAGGATATGGAAACATTTCTCCAGTGCGAACACGGCACGTATGATTTTCTCAATATTCTCTTTCTCGTTATAAGTAGGAATGATAACGATACAGTCGCTTTTATTCATGGTTATTATCTTTTGTTTGCGTGCAAAGATAACAAAAAAAAAGATTCTTTTGTGTTTATGTCGCAGAAAAATTGTATTTTTGTCGAACTTTAAACATGAAAGTACAGGATTTAATCAATTTATATGCCCATTCGCCACAGTCGGCGGCATTGGCAAAAGCATTGGAAGATGTATCTTTGAAACACATTTTCCTGCAGGGACTGTCGGCTTCCGCCCCAGCCGTTTTGTTCGCTTCCGTAACCCGTCGTATATGGGACAACGAGCAGTCGCATGCGAAAACCGTTGTGTTTATCCTTCCTGATGCCGACGATGCCGGCTATTTCTACCACGATCTCACACAAATGCTCGGCAGCGACCGGGTGTTCTATTACCCTTCGTCATATCGCCGGCAGGTGAAATACGGACAGCGCGATGCGGCAAACGAGATATTGAGAACCGAGGTGCTTGCCAAATTGTCGGCACCGACGCAGGAAGACGGCATACCGGCAAGCCCGTTTTTCATCATCACTCATCCCGAAGCCCTCTCCGAACTGGTTGTATCAAAGCAAAAGCTCGCAGAGAAAAGCATCACATTGAAGACTGGCGACGAGATGGATGTGGGCGAATTGGAGAGCATGCTGATAGGCTTCGGGTTCAAAGAGGTTGACTATGTATACGAGCCTGGGCAGTTTGCGCTTCGCGGCAGCATACTCGATGTCTATTCATTCAGCAGTGAATACCCGTTCCGCATCGACTTCTTCGGCGATGAAATCGACTCCATCCGCACTTTCGAGGTGGAAAGCCAGTTGTCGAAAGACAAGCGGCCGATGGCGGAAATAGTCCCCGAACTCGCCGATGCCGGCAGCAAAAAGACATCGTTCATGACGTTCCTGCACCCGGAAACCATCCTCGTGGCAAAGGATTTTCTCTTCGTGCGCGACATCATTGAGCGCACCTTCAACGAAGGATTCGCATCGCAGGCAATCACCGAGCGCCTTGAAGGCATTCCCGAAATGGAGCGACAGCAGATTCTGCAAGACATGAAGGCAGAGAACATGCTACTCAGCGGCGGTCAGTATGCCGAAGAAACACAACCGTTCCGCAAGGTTGAGTTCGGCAGCAGGGCAAGTATTGCGCCCGATGCCACCATCAGATGCGAGATAACACCCCAGCCACTGTTCCACAAGAACTTCGAACTGCTCGCCTCCACCCTGCAAGACTACATGCAGAAAGGCTATCATCTCTATATCCTTGCCGACAGCCAGAAGCAGCAGGAGCGCCTGAAAGACATCTTCAACGAGATTGCAAGCAAAGGGCATCCTGACATCTTAGACTATCCGGTAGCAGCCAAGGGCATCGAGTTCACGCCTGTTGACCACACGATACATGAGGGTTTCGTCAACAATGCGCTCAAACTGTGCATCTTCACCGACCATCAGATATTCGACCGTTTCCATAAATACAACCTGAAGAGCGATGCCGCGCGCACCGGCAAGGTGGCTTTGACACTGAAAGAGCTGCAGGAGATGGAGCCCGGCGACTACATCGTGCACGTGGATTTGGGCATCGGGCGCTTCGCCGGATTAGTTCGCGTGCCCATTCCTCCCTCTCCCGGAAAGCCAAATCCGTCGCAAGATGCCTACCAAGAGGTGATACGCATCATCTATGCCAACAACGACAAGGTGGATGTGAGCATTCATTCGCTCTACAAAATCAGCAAATACAAGCGGAGAGACAGCGAAACGCCTCCGCGCCTGTCAACTATCGGCACCGGCGCATGGGAACGAATGAAGGAGCGCACCAAGAAAAGAATCAAGGATATCGCGCGCGACCTCATCAAACTGTATGCTGCCCGCCGCCATGAGAAGGGCTTTGCCTTCAGCGCCGACTCGTTCATGCAACACGAACTGGAGGCGAGCTTCCTCTATGAAGACACGCCCGACCAGCTGAAAGCCACCAACGACGTGAAGGCAGACATGGAAAGTGCGCGCCCGATGGACCGTCTGGTGTGCGGCGATGTGGGATTCGGCAAGACCGAAGTTGCCATTCGCGCCGCCTTCAAGGCAGCCTGCGACTCCAAGCAAGTGGCAGTGCTCGTACCCACCACGGTATTGGCCTACCAGCATTATCAGACTTTCACATCGAGGCTGAAAGAGCTTCCTGTGAACATCGACTATCTTTCCCGTGCGCGAAGTGCCAAGAAAACGAAAGAGATACTTGCCGATCTGGAATCGGGAAAGATCGACATCATCATCGGCACACACAAGCTGATAGGCAAGTCGGTGAAGTTTCACGACCTCGGACTGCTTATCGTTGACGAGGAACAGAAATTCGGCGTTGCCGTGAAGGAGAAACTGCGCAAGATGAAGGTGAATGTGGACACGCTCACCATGAGCGCCACGCCCATCCCGCGTACGCTGCAGTTCTCGCTGATGGGAGCACGCGACATGAGCATCATACAGACACCGCCGCCAAACCGCTATCCCATACACACGGAGATACACACATTCAACGGAGAACTCATCGGCGAAGCCATCAACTTCGAGATGAGCCGCAACGGTCAGGTGTTTTTCGTGAACGACCGCATCTCAAACCTGCCCGAAATCGCAAAGGTGATTGAGAAATATGTGCCGGGAGTGCGCATAGCCATCGGCCACGGACAGATGAAACCCGAAGAACTGGAAAAGACGGTGATGGGGTTCATCAACTACGACTACGACGTGCTGCTCTCCACAACCATCGTGGAGAACGGTATCGACATACCCAATGCCAACACCATCATCATCAACGACGCCCACCGCTTCGGACTGAGCGACCTGCACCAGATGCGAGGACGCGTGGGAAGATCCAACAAAAAGTCGTTCTGCTACCTGCTGGCACCGCCCATGGCGAGTATCAATCAGGATGCGCGGCGACGGTTGGAGGCATTGGAGACATTCTCCGAACTGGGCAGCGGCTTCAATCTGTCAATGCAAGACCTCGATATCCGTGGCGCGGGCAATCTGCTCGGTGCAGAGCAAAGCGGTTTCATGGAAGACTTAGGCTATGAAACATATCAGAAAATCCTATCGCAGGCGGTCACAGAACTCAAGAACGACGAATTCGCCAACCTCTTCGCCACTGAAGAAACGGCTGAACGCGCGGCAGCCGACACGAAATCACTCATCGACTCGACCCAGTTTGTTGACGACTGCTCCATCGAGAGCGACCTGGAAATGTATTTCCCCGAGCTCTACGTGCCAAGCAGCAGCGAGCGCATGCTGCTCTACCGCCAGTTAGACAGCATCAAGAACGACGAAGACTTGGAAAAATTCAAGCTGAACCTGCGCGACCGTTTCGGCGAAATACCCATCGAGGGACTCGAACTGCTGCAAGTGGTTCCGCTCCGGCGGCTTGGCAAGCAGTTGGGATGTGAGAAAATCATGCTGAAAAAGGGACAGTTGATGCTCTATTTCGTGAGCAATCCCAACAGTCCCTATTACCAAAGCAGCGTGTTCGACAGCGTGCTGAACTTCCTTACCCGCTTTCCGCGCCGCTGCCAGCTGAAGGAAGTGAACGGAAAACGGTCGATGGTCATCATGCAAGTGGGTTCGGTGAAGGATGCCGTTGAGATTCTTCGCGCCATCATCAACCCCGAACCCAATATGTAAACATCACATCACCTTCGGCACGTTTGCAAGATTGCGCGCGATATCCTCGTCGCTCAACTCGTAGTTGCGCAGGTCACCATTGATGAAACTGTCGTAGGAAGTCATGTCGATCAGTCCATGACCGGAGAGGTTAAACAGGATAACCTTCTGCTCACCGCTCTCCTTGCACTTCTTTGCCTCACGGATGGTGGCGGCAATGGCATGGCAACTCTCCGGCGCAGGGATGATTCCCTCGGTGCGGGCAAACAGAACGCCGGCATCAAACGACTCCAACTGAGGTATATCCACGCCGCGCATCAGCCCGTCTTTGATCAATTGGCTCACGATGGTTCCTGCTCCGTGATAGCGCAGACCGCCCGCATGGATGTTTGCAGGCTTAAAGTCGTGCCCCAGCGTATACATGGGAAGCAGCGGCGTATAGCCAGCCTCATCGCCGAAATCATACTCAAACTTTCCGCGCGTGAGCTTCGGACAGCTGTTCGGCTCGGCGGCAACAAACTCCGTTGTCTTGCCGTCTTTCAGGTTGTGGCGCATGAAGGGGAATGCCAGACCGCCGAAATTGCTGCCGCCACCGAAGCAGGCAATCACCATGTCGGGATATTCGCCAGCCATAGCCATCTGTTTCTCTGCCTCTAAACCGATGACAGTCTGATGCAGCGACACATGACTGAGCACCGAACCCAGCGTGTACTTGCAGTTGGGCGTGGTAATTGCCAGTTCGATAGCCTCTGAAATGGCAGTTCCCAACGAGCCCGGGTGCGTGGGATCCTTCGTTATCAAGTCTTTTCCGGCACGGGTCGACATCGACGGACTGCCCTCAACAGTGGCACCGAAGGTGCGCATCATGATGCTGCGATAAGGTTTCTGCTGCAAGGAAATCTTCACCTGATAGACGGCAGCCTCCAGACCGAACACCTTGGCGGCATACGACAAGGCTGCTCCCCACTGTCCGGCACCCGTTTCGGTGGTCACATTGGTCACTCCCTGCTGCTTGCAATAGTAGCACTGCGGCAGTGCTGAATTCACCTTATGCGAGCCTAACGGGTTCACGCTCTCGTTCTTGAAGTAGATGTGAGCCGGAGTGTCGAGCGCCTTCTCCAGTTCATAGGCGCGCACAAGCGGCGTGGAGCGGTAGAACTTATACTTCTCTAACACCTCCTCGGGGATATCTATCCACGCATGCTCGGTGTCGAGTTCCTGACGGGCGCACTCCTCGGCGAAGATTGGGAACAAATCCTCTGCCTTCAGCGGCTGTTTGGTTCCGGGATTCAGCGGTGGCATGGGCTTGTTCACCATGTCTGCCTGAATGTTATACCACTGTGTGGGAACCTCATTCTCTTGCAAAATAAATCTTTTCTGTCTGCTCATAACATTTATTGTTTTGAATAATCCTTTTACCCTTTGGCATTTGTGCATGTTACACATTGGGTGCGAAGTTACTTATTTTTATTCATTTGTGCAAGAAAAAACAGCAGAAAGTATGCAAAATGTAGTTTTCAAGACGAGAAATTGCCGTGCTTACATCGATTCCGATCATTCATGTTTCGCATTCGTTCAGCTTTCATGTCGTTAAGTAGTTAAGGAGCTATCGATTTCTCGTCCTTTCGGTCTGTAGTTAAGTGGTTCACGTTGTCGCACCCATAGAGAAAAAAAAGAATTTTCCCGCACCTGAGCACAAACCACTGACAATCAGCCACTTGAACAAAATTATCCGACACCCGCTGCGACACCCGCTGCGACACCCACAGGAAGTTAAGAGTTAAGAATTAAGAGTTAAGAAAAAATGAGTTAAGAGGTGAAAGGCTACGGGTAGGCGAGCTTGGCTCGGGAATGAGGATTAGAAGATTAGAAAATACATTCGAGTACGGGTAATCTGTAGCATGACATTCGTCTACACTCCTACACTCCTACACTCCTTTACTCCTATACTCCTTAAATCTTAATTCTCAATTCATATTTTCTTAACTCTTAATTCTTAACTCTTAACTTCCTGCGGGTGCCGCAGCAGGTGTCGCAGCGGGTGCCGGATAAATTCGCCCAAGTGATTGACAATAAGGCAGATATGCTCAGGTGCTACATTTTTTCCGTTTCTACACTAAGTAGTGTGTTGTTCTGTAGTTAAGTGGCAGGCTGACGTGAAGGCGAATATCCCGGTGCTGAAACCTATGGTTTTGATAGCCGAAAACGTATTTCTTACCGCTTGAAACCTATGCTTTTGATGGATGAAACATACGCTTTTGATTGTCAATACCTATGCTTTTCCAATGCCCAATGTTCAACGGTCAATGCTCAATGCTCAATGTTCAACGGTCAATGCTCAATGGTCAACGGTCAATGGTCAACGGTCAACGCCTTGCTAAGGCAGCCGTTTCGGAGACTCAGAATGTTTTTTCCGAAGGAGTATTTGTTTATTATGGGGAAAATGATTATCTTTGCAACATGAAACTATAAACCGGAATATCATGAATATTACTGAAAGATTTTTGAATTACGTGAAGTTCGACACACAGTCGAGCGAAGAAAGCACCACAGTACCCAGTACACCGAAACAGCTCATCTTTGCAAAATACCTGAAAGAAGAGCTTGAGCGCGAGGGATTCGACGACGTGGAGATGGACGATAACGGATATATCTACGCCACGCTGAAGTCGAACATCAAGAAGGAAGTGCCCACCATTGGCTTCATCTCGCACTACGACACCAGCCCCGACTGCTCGGGCGAGAACGTGAAACCGCGCATCGTGGAGAACTACGACGGCGGCGACATCGAGCTGTCGCCAGGCATTGTGAGCAGCCCTGCCAAGTTTCCTGAACTGTTGGAGCACAAGGGTGAAGACCTGATTGTGACCGACGGCACCACGCTATTGGGTGCCGACGACAAGTCGGGCATAGCCGAAATCGTGCAGGCAATGTGCTATCTGCGCGACCACAAGGAGATCAAGCACGGCGATATCCGCATGGGATTCAACCCCGATGAGGAAATCGGCATGGGCGCACACCACTTCAACGTGGAGAAATTCGGCTGCGAATGGGCGTATACCATGGATGGCGGCGACCTGGGAGAACTGGAATTCGAGAACTTCAATGCCGCAAGCGCGAAGATTTTCATCAAGGGCGTGAGCGTGCATCCGGGCTATGCCAAGGGAAAGATGATCAATGCCAGCCGACTGGCTGCCGAATTTGCCAATATGCTTCCCGGCAACGAGACTCCTGAAGAGACTGAGGGCTATGAGGGCTTCTATCACCTAACCGGCATGGAAAGCTGCACGGAGAATGCGAAACTCAGCTATATCATCCGCGACCACGACCGCGAGAAGTTTGAAGACCGCAAGCGATTCATCAAGGCATGCGTGGAGAAGATGCAGGAGAAATACGGCAAGGAGGTGGTTACGTGCGAGGTGAAAGACCAGTATTACAACATGAAGGAGAAGATTGACCCGAACATGCACGTGATCGACATCGTTTTGAAAGCCATGCAGGAGTGCGACGTGCCGCCAAGAGTGAAGCCCATACGCGGCGGAACCGATGGTGCGCAGCTGTCGTTCAAGGGTCTTCCCTGCCCCAACATCTTCGCCGGCGGCGTGAATTTCCACGGTCCGTATGAATTCATCAGCATACAGGTGATGGAAAAAGCCATGCAGACAGTGGTGAAAATCTGCGAACTGACGGCAGGATACAACGACTGATGATGGCAGTTATAGCCAGTATCACCCACAATTAGAACCAATAACAGACATCTGAAAGCATGAACGAGCTACCGGCACTGATCAAAGACCTTGCCCTGATACTGATGGTGGCAGGCATCGTAACCCTTGTGTTCAAGCGGCTGAAGCAGCCTCTGGTGCTGGGCTATGTGGTGGCAGGCTTCCTGGTAAGTCCCCACATGCCCTATTTAGCATCGGTGGTTGACCATCAGGATATCCACACATGGGCCGACATCGGTGTGATGTTCCTTTTGTTCTCGCTGGGACTCGACTTCTCTTTCAAGAAGATTCTGAAGATGGGAGCATCGCCCATCATCTCCACGGTGACCATCATCTTCTGCATGATGATGCTGGGAATCATCGTGGGACACCTTTTCGGGTGGAGCAAGATGGACTGCATCTTCTTAGGAGGTATGCTCGCCATGAGCTCCACCACCATCATCTATAAGGCTTTCGATGACTTGGGGCTGCGCCAACAGCAGTTTGCCGGACTCGTAATGAGCGTGCTGATACTGGAAGACATACTCGCCATCGTGATGATGGTGATGCTTTCTGCCATCGCCAGCGGCAACAATCCCGACGGAGGACAGATGCTCGGTTCGGTGGTGAAGATAGGATTCTTCCTCATCCTGTGGTTTGTGGTCGGCATTTTCGCCATCCCTCTGTTTCTCAGACGGGTGCGAAAGCTGATGAACAACGAGGTGCTGCTCATCGTGGCGTTAGGCTTGTGCTGCGCCATGGCCGTTCTGTCAACGCAAGTAGGCTTCAGCTCTGCTTTCGGAGCATTCGTCATGGGCAGCATCCTGGCAGAAACCATCGAGGCAGAAAAGATCATCAAGCTGGTGGAACCGGTGAAGAATCTCTTCGGTGCCATCTTCTTCGTGTCGGTGGGCATGCTCGTCGATCCGAAGATATTGGTTGATTACGCCCTCCCCATCATGGTGCTGGTGCTCACCATCCTGTTGGGACAGGGCATCTTTGGAACGTTTGCCTTCATGCTCGGCGGCGAAACGCTGAAGTCGGCCATGAAGTGCGGCTTCTCCATGGCGCAGATCGGAGAGTTCTCGTTCATCATTGCATCGTTGGGATTGTCACTCGGCGTGATTGGCGATTTCCTCTATCCGGTGGTGGTGGCGGTGAGTGTGATCACCACATTCCTCACTCCCTATATGATCAAGCTGGCTACTCCGTGCTATAACCATATTGAAAAGAAGATTCCCAACAAGGTGGTGCGCTCGCTGAACCATCTCACCATGAGCCATCCCAACACCACGGAGAAGAGCAAATGGAAGAAGCTGCTCTTGCAGATGGGGCGCAACACGCTGATCTACAGCATCCTGTCGGCAGCAACCATTACCCTGATGTTCACCTTCGTGCTACCTCTGATGCGCAAGATTCTGCCCGGATGGGAGCTCCACTGGTATGCCAACGCCATCACGGGCGTGCTCACGGTGATCATCATCGCCCCGTTCCTGCGCGCCATGGTGATGAAAAAGAACCACAGCGAGGAATTTATGGCATTGTGGAAAGAGAGCAACGTGAACCGCATTCCGCTGCTGTTCACCATCTTAGTGAGAGTGGTCTTTGCCGTTGCCTTCATTTTCTATATCTGCAACTATCTCACTCGCTTCTCCAATGCACTGATGATCACCATCGGCGTGGTACTTCTGATGCTCATCATCCTGTCGAGATGGATCAAGCACCGCAGCATCCGGCTTGAGCGACTGTTCATTATGAACCTGCGGTCGCGCGATATTCAGGCGCAGGTGCACGGACACAAGCGCCCGCTATATGAAGGTAAGTTGCTTGACCGCAACATTCACATTGCCGATTTCGAAGTTCCCGCCAACTCGTTGTGGATGGGCAAGTCGCTCAAAGAGCTGAATCTCGGCAAGCAATATGGCGTTCACGTGAGCAGCATCCTGCGTGCCAACAGGCGACTGAACATTCCCGACGGCTCGTCGTTGATCTTTCCAGGCGACAAACTGCAGGTGATCGGCAGCGACGAACAGCTCACAGCCTTCAGGCATGCCGTTGAATCGGAAGTGTTCGGCGAAGATATGGAACTGGAAAAGCGCGAGATGCGACTGCGCAGCATGATCATCTCGGGCAGCAGTCCGTTTATTGGCAAGACATTGCAGGAAAGCGGCATCCGCGACAAGTACAACTGTATGCTGGTGGGAATAGAGGAAGGCAAGGAAAACCTGTCGCAGCCCCAGCCGACTTACCGCTTTGAGAAGGGCGACATCATCTGGGTGGTGGGCGAAGAAGAGTCGTTGCAGCAGCTCATCCGGTAGCTTGCATCATACAGCAGCCTTCTTTCCCGTGAGCCACAGCCCCATGAAAGTGAGCATTCCATTGAGCATCAGCAGCTCGTAACCGAAATGATAGCCCGCCATCTTCGTGGTGAAAACGTCGAGAAGATAGCAGACAACAGGCGAAGCGATGGCTATGAAGGGAACATACCTGCCGGCTGGCATCCGTTTGGTGAGCAATGCAAAGGCAAACAATCCCAACAACGGACCGTAGGTATAGGAGCAAAGGATGTAGATGGCATCAATCACGCTGGTGGAATTGACAAAATACACCAAAAGAATAATCAACATGAAAACCAACGACATGCATATATGTACGCGTTTGCGCAGTTGCTCATCGGCGGGCTGTTCCTTGATGTCAACGCAATAGCTGGTGGTCATGGCAGTGAGCGCCGAGTCGGCACTTGAAAACGATGCTGCTACAATGCCGATGGTGAAGAAAACAACTACGGCTGTACCCAGTTTGCCGCTGGCAGCAAACATTGGCAGCAATTCATCGCTATTCTGAGGAAGAGCCACACCCTGCTGCTGAGCCAGCAACACCAGCAGAATGCCTAACGACATGAACAGCAAATTGGCAGGCACGAAGGCAAAACTGTAGGCGCACATGTCTTTCTGCGCATCGCGCAACGTCTTGCATGTCAGGTTTTTCTGCATCATGTCCTGATCGAGACCGGTCATCACCACCACGATGAAGATACCACTCAGGAACTGTTTCCAGAAATTCTGACGTGAAACCCAGTCGTCGAATACGAACATGCGGCTATGTTCGTTGCCGGCAATGGCGGTTATTGCTTCTCCAACAGACATGTCGAGCATACCGATCACTTTCAGGATGATCAGGAAAAGGGCTGTGAACATGCATACTGTTTGGAAGGTATCGGTCCACACCAGTGTTTTGATACCGCCGCGGCGCGTATAGAGCCAGATCAAAGCTGTCATCACAACAACCGTAAGCATGAATATGGCATGCGAACTGCTGCCTGAACGCCCCGCCTCATTGCTCCAATCGCTTGCCGTGAACACATTCGACACAATCAGGCATACCACATAAAAACGCACGGCAGCACCCGTCATCTTCGACAACAGGAAAAACCAGGCGCCTGTTTTGTATGCACTCCTGCCCAAGCGGCGCTGCAGATAGCTGTAGATGGTAGTAAGATTCCACTTATAATAGATAGGTAGCAGAATGAACGCCACGGCAAAATAGCCCAGGATGAACCCGAGACATGTTTGCACGTATGTCATGTCCTGTCGGATAACCATGCCAGGCACGCTCACGAAGGTGATACCCGAGATGCTCGCTCCCACCATTCCGAAAGCCACCATATACCACGGACTGCGCCGGTTAGCCCTATAGAACGTTTCATTATCCGACCGCCTTGCCGTCAGTCTGCTGAATGCCATCAGTGCAAGGAAGTACACCAAAACTGTAATAATCACCATCATAACGGTTGCAAAATTACGTAAAAACGCGCGCAAGGCAAAAGAAATTCCTCTTTTTATGCAAAAAATGCCGATAATTTCGCAAATTTAATTCGCTATATTCTTTTTTGTCGCAAACTTAAAGTAACTTTGCCGTCGATATGAGTATTTTGTTTATCATCATAGGAGCAGTTCTCGTGCTGTGGGGAGCAGATCGCCTGACCGACGGAGCAACAGCCATGGCGCAACGACTGAACATTCCTCAGATAGTAATTGGTCTGACGGTTGTGGCGATGGGTACTTCCATGCCAGAGTTTTTCGTTTCTCTCATGTCTGCCATCAAGGGAACTTCAGACATAGCAGTGGGCAACATCATCGGCTCTAATCTTTTCAACACGCTGATGATAGTGGGCATCGCCGCATTGGTAGCTCCCATGGCAATCAGCAGGAGCACGGTGAGGAAAGACATTCCCTTTGCCATCATCGCATCGGTGGCATTGCTGGCATTCTGCTTAGACGGTGAAGTGTCGCGCTTTGATTCCATCCTGCTGTTTGTGGGATTCATCATCTTCCTTGTGTACACCGTGAGGATGGGACTGAAGGGAGGCGACCCGAACATGGAAAGTGTTAAGATTGAAAACATGAATCCCTGGAAGGCAGCAGGCCTGATGCTTTTAGGGCTGGTGTGCCTTGTGGGTGGCAGCCATCTCTTTGTCGACGGTTCCACATCCGTTGCGCGCTCATTGGGTGTGAGCGATGCCGTGATCGGTTTAACGATTGTAGCATTGGGAACATCACTTCCTGAACTCGCCACGAGCGTTGTGGCAGCCCGCAAGGGACGCTCCGCCATCGCCATCGGCAACGTGATTGGCTCCAACGTATTTAATATCCTCATGATATTGGGCATCACTGGAATAATCCTGCCTATGGATATTCAAGGAATCACGACATTAGACCTTGCCGCCATGCTGGGTAGCATCGTGCTGTTATGGGTGTTCAGCTATACGAAATATACGGTGGCGCGCTGGGAAGGTGCCGTTCTCACGGTATTGTACATAGCTTATGTAGGCTGGCTTGTATACAAAGTGGTATAAGAGCTTGTATAAAAAGTGGTATAAGAACCGACCGAGGCAGCTTGCCAGAGCAGCTGATCACAAAACAATACGGCCGAGGCAGCTTGCCAGAAACTCTATTTACAAAACAAGAAAGACAACAGACATGGAAGGAACAAGAAAAGACGAAGGGCTACAGGCACTTGGTGCACCAACAAAATATTCTATGAACTACGACCCATCCGTATTGGAGGCTTTTCAAAACAAGCATCCTGAGAATGACTATTGGGTGCAATTCAACTGTCCGGAGTTCACTTCGCTGTGTCCCATTACAGGTCAGCCCGACTTTGCAGAGATCAGAATCATGTATATCCCTGCCGAGAAAATGGTGGAAAGCAAGAGTCTGAAACTCTACTTGTTCAGTTTCCGCAACCATGGTGACTTTCATGAAGACTGCGTGAATATCATTATGAAAGACCTGATCAGGCTGATGCAACCGAAATATATCGAGGTGACAGGGCTGTTCACACCGCGCGGAGGCATCAGCATCTATCCTTTTGCCAACTACGGCATGCCCGGAACCAAGTATGAGCGGCTCGCCGAAGAGCGATTTGCTCGACACGCAGCCGTGTGAACGTAACGGCGTAAATCAAAAAATCAGTTCTTCCTGTAAAAGCCCCTCTCTCCGTCTTTGAATTTCAGGCGGAGCGAGTCTTTGGTCATGAGCACAAAATCAATCGTATCATGACCCACCACCGCCATCTTGGTGCTGTCGCCATGCTCCACTCTCACACGATCGCTAATGGAAAGAACGAGTTTTCCGTTGATGACATGCCATTCCGTGTAGAACTTGGGCGTGGGTAACACGACAGGACTCTCTTCATCCGACGTGGTATTCATGTAACGCCGCCCGTAAGGCTGGGCTGTGTAGTGCCGCTTCAGCGAAAAACCAATCTCGATAGGCTTCATCAGCGATGCCACTATTGAATCCTGGATGCGTTTTTCTTCGGGATCGATTTCCACAGTGGCAATCTGCTCACGCTTGGTGGGCATCACGAGTTCCACCCATGTGCCTTTCAATTCATCCAGATCTATCACCATGTCCGCCTTTTGGGGATTCTCGCCATTGAGAATCACTGCCACCCAGTCGCCCACTTTTGGCTTTCCGATGATGCGACGTTTCATCGTGGCATTGATAATATCGTATGTCACAGGGTCGCCGCCCTTTCCGGGAAGGAACACAAGCACTGAATCGGTGCAGCCATCACAGGCAAGACCGTAGAGTGTGCTGTCTCCCTCTATCGTAGTACTTGTTCCCACAGTTTTGTTTTCTTCCGGAGCTTGGTTCCGGGAACTGCAACCGACGCACATGAATGCCGCAATTGCTCCTATAAATAGTACAAATTGTTTCATTTTTTCAAAATTATGATGCAAAGATAGTTAAAAAATCGATTATTTAGTGCTACATTAAGAAAAAATATCTATATTTGCAAATAATATACAAGAAGGTACAGGTAAAAAACAAAAAAGAATATACGTATCAACTATTTTAACGATTAGAATTATCATGAAAAAGAAAATCCAGTTTAGCCTTGTCTATCGTGACATGTGGCAGAGTTCAGGAAAATTCCAGCCTCGTAAGGATCAGTTGGAGCGAATAGCCCCAGCAATCATCGACATGGGCGTTTTCGACCGCGTTGAGACCAATGGTGGAGCCTTCGAGCAGGTAAACCTCCTGGCAGGTGAGAACCCGAATGCTGCTGTTCGCGCATTCTGCAAGCCTTTCAATGAGGTTGGCATCAAGACACACATGCTCGACCGAGGTCTGAACGCACTCCGCATGTATCCCGTTCCCGATGATGTTCGTGAACTTCAGTACAAAGTAAAGCACGCACAGGGTGTTGACATACCGCGTATTTTCTGCGGATTGAACGACGTGCGCAACATCATTCCGTCAATCAAATGGGCAAAGGCTGCTGGCATGACTCCGCAGGCAACACTGTGTATCACCACTTCACCCGTGCATACAGTGGAATACTACAGTGACATTGCTGAGCAAGTGATTGCTGCCGGAGCAGAAGAAATCTGCCTGAAAGACATGGCAGGTATCGGACAGCCCGCACTGCTGGGTGCCTTGACGAAAGCTATCAAGACAAAGCATCCGGATGTAATCATCCAGTATCATGGTCATTCCGGCCCCGGTCTGTCGATGGCATCCATCTTAGAGGTTTGCAACAATGGTGCCGATGTGATCGATACAGCCATCGAACCGCTTTCTTGGGGTAAAGTACATCCAGATATCATCTCAGTGCAGAGCATGCTGAAGCACGAGGGATTCGAAGTGAAGGAGATCAACATGAATGCCTACATGCGTGCACGTGCCCTCACACAAGAGTTCATCGACGACTGGCTGGGCTATTTCATCAATCCCGGCAACAAGCTGATGAGTTCTCTGCTCCTCGGATGTGGACTTCCCGGCGGCATGATGGGTTCAATGATGGCCGACCTTGCCGGTATCCATTCCATCATCAACAAGACACTGAAGGCAAAAGGCGAGCCAGAGCTTTCCACAGACGACATGCTGGTGAAGCTGTTCGACGAAGTAGCCTACGTATGGCCGCGTGTTGGTTATCCTCCATTGGTAACACCGTTCAGCCAATACGTAAAGAACATCGCCCTGATGAACCTCTTGACCATGGCACAAGGCAAGGGTCGCTTCGTGATGATGGACGATGCCATGTGGGGAATGATTCTCGGCAAGAGCGGAAAGATACCTGGAAAGATCGATCAGGAGCTCGTAGAGCTGGCTGCAAAGCAAGGTCGCGAGTTCACAGATGCCGACCCGCACACATTGATTCCCAATGCGCTTGATGACTTCCGCAAGGAAATGGACGAGAACGGATGGGAATATGGACAGGACGATGAGGAACTCTACGAACTGGCAATGCACCCCGAGCAGTACCGTAACTTCAAGAGCGGTCAGGCAAAGAAGAACTTCCTTGCCGACCTGCAGAAGATGAAGGATGCCAAACTGGGCGCAAGCCTCTCGCCAGAGAAGATTGCCGAGTTCAAGCATGCCAAGGCTGATGCACTGGTAGCTCCTGTGAAGGGTCAGATCTATTATGAATTCAACGGCGACGGAGAATGCGCTCCATGCGTAGAACCGTTCATCGGTCAGACATACAAGGAAGGTCAGACCTTCTGCTACATCCAGACTCCATGGGGCGAGATTACCGAAATCCCCGCTGCTCTTGGAGGCAAGCTGGTTGAAATAGCAGCCAAGCAGGGCGCAAAGGTTCAGAAAGGCCAGACCCTTGCATGGATTGAGCGCGACAATGCTGAGTAATTGAGCGACCATGCTGAGCAATTGAATCAAAAATCAGCATACTGAAAACTAAAGAATCGGGAGTTTACTACTATTTTGGCAGGGACACCATCTTGCTGTCTTCAACAATCGCCAGACTTGTAGTAAGCTCCCAGTTTATATAACACAAGTATCCATGGATTATCTGCATATCATCGACAAATACTATCCCGAAGACAATGCCCTGAAAAAGATACTGCTCGTGCACAGCCGAGCCGTGGCAGACAAGGCATTGCGCATCTGTGACTCACATCCTGAACTGCATCTCGACAGGCAGTTCGTGGAAGAAGCTGCCATGCTTCACGACATTGGCATCTTCAGATGTGATGCCCCGGGTATAGAATGCCACGGAAACGAGCCATACATCTGCCATGGCCGCATCGGTGCAGAGATCCTGCGCAAAGAAGGATACCCAAGACATGCACGTGTTTGCGAGCGACACACCGGAGCCGGACTATCCGTTGACGACATCGTGAGCCAGCATCTGCCTCTGCCCGTGCAGTCGTTCCTGCCCGAAACACTTGAGGAACGGCTCATCTGCTATGCCGACAAGTTCTTCTCAAAGACACGCCCCGACATTGAGAAAACGGTGGAACAGGCAGAAAGGAGCCTTGCCAAGTTCGGCGAAGCAGGTGTGCTCCGCTTCAAGGAATGGGAACACCTGTTTGGATAATATCCACCCTGCATATTGATTAATGCCACCTTGCATATTGATAATTATCAATTAAATAAGTTAATTATCAGTTAACGAAAGCGGTATATCATTTCTTTTTCGTACTTTTGCATCTTGGAATAAAAGATGAGAAAGAATTCTATCATATTTCTGTTGCTGTCGGCCTTCATTTTCGTGATGGCAGGAACGCCGTATACCTATACCTTGGAAGCACAGCAGCAGAATGTGAACGACAGCGACAGTGTGAAAACTGCTGCCGATACCCTCATCCGCAGAAACCAAAAGCCAAAAAGAAACCAACGGAAACAGGTTGCCTTGCCCATCGACAGCATGGCCAACAGCGAGCCCGACACAACAAAGATGGACTCCTTGGAACTCGCCATCTATCACCACAACAAGATTATCGATGACTCCATCCGGCTCGACAGTCTGAACCGGAAGAAGAAAAACGGCATCGACGCGCCCGTTAAGTATTCCGCAGAAGACTCTCTCGTGTACGATGCAAGCTCCAAGACCGTACATCTGTATGGCAGCAGCAAGGTGGATTATCAGATCATGAACCTGCAGAGCGACAAGATATACATGAACCTTGACAGCAGTCTGGTCCACGCCACTGGTTCCTACACCGACTCCACAAACACAGAGATCAAGGGAAGACCCGTGTTCACGATGGGATCCGACAAATATGAGAACGACACCATGTCGTATAACTTCAAGACCAAGAAAGGTTTCATCAACCAAGTGATCACTCAGCAGGAAGAAGGATACCTTACCAGCAAGCTCGCCAAGCGCGATTCGAGCGGCATTCTCTATCTGGCAAAAGGAACCTATACCACTTGCGATGCCGAACATCCTGATTTCTATATTTCACTTTCCAGAGCTAAAGTGCGCCCGGGAAAGGATGTAATCTTCGGCCCGGCATACCTGGTTGTATGCGACGTGCCGCTGCCGCTCGCCATCCCCTACGGTTTCTTCCCGTTCACCAAAAGCTATTCAAGCGGATTCATCATGCCCACTTACGGCGATGAGAGCGCACGCGGTTTCTATTTGCGCGACGGTGGCTACTACTTTGCCATCAACGACAAATGGGATCTGAAGCTTTTGGGCGAGATTTACACCAAAGGCTCGTGGGGACTGAGCGCTGCCAGCAACTACCGCAAGCGCTATAAGTATTCAGGAAGCGTGTATGTGAGCTATCAGGACACCAAGAACGGCGACAAGGGCATGCCCGACTTCACAGAGCAAGAAAGTTTCAAGATTCAGTGGAGCCACAGGCAGGATGCAAAAGCCAACCCCTTCAACACCCTCTCGGCAAGTGTGAACTTTGCCACATCCAGTTATGAGCGCAACAACCTGAGCAGCCTCTATAACCCGCAGGCCATGACACAGAGCACGCGCACATCATCGGTGAACTGGGGAACCACTTTCTCGAGCATCGGCATGTCGATCGACGGAACCGCTAACCTGAATCAGAACATGCGCGACACCTCTGTTGCCATCACGCTGCCCGACCTGAACGTGAGAATTTCGCGCTTCTACCCCTTCAAGCGCAAGCACATGGTGGGCAAGGAGCGCTGGTATGAGAAAATCAACCTGAGCTATACGGGGCATTTCTCCAACTCCATCGACACAAAAGAGAGCATGCTGCTGCATTCAAGCCTGGTGAAAGACTGGAAAAACGGCATGCAGCACCAGATTCCCATCAATGCCACTTTCGTGATGATGAACTATATCAACATCACACCCTCGATCAACATCACCGACCGCATGTATAGCAACAAGATAGAGAAATCGTGGGACGAAATGAATCAGCGAGAAGTGACCGACACCATCTACGGTCTGTACAACCTGTACAACTGGAGCTCAAGCGTATCAATGAACACCAAGCTCTACGGATTCTGGACTCCCATGAGGAAAATCTTCGGCGACAAGGTGCAGACCATACGCCACGTGCTCACACCGTCGCTCTCGTTCAGCTATACACCCGACTTCGGCACGAAGCGCTACGGCTACTACAAGACCTACCAGAAGACTGATGCCGAAGGCAATGTGTCGTTAGTGGAATATGAACCCTACCAATACGGCATGTTCGGCTCACCCAAGCGCGGCAAGTCGGGCAACATTTCGTTAGACGTGGGCAACAATCTTGAAATGAAAGTGAAGTCGGACAAAGACAGCACGGGGTTCAAAAAAATCAGCCTCATCGACGAACTGGGCTTCTCCATGTCGTATAACATGGCGGCAAAAGAAAAGCCGCTGAGCGACCTGAACGTGCGACTACGACTGAAATGGTGGAAAAACTACACTTTCAACATGAACGCCGTGTTTGCAACATACGCCTACGAACTCGACGAAAACGGAAATCCCTACTTAGGCAACCACACCGAATACGGCTACGGGCGGTTCGGACGCTTCCAGGGAACATCGCAAAACATCTCTTTCACGCTCAATCCCGAGAAGATAAAAAAATGGTTCGGCGGCGGCGACGACAAAGAGGAATTGGAGAAAAAGACGAGAACAGACGATGACGACGATGAGTTTGACGTGGAGACAAACATCGACGATGACATGGAGCGCGGCAAGTATGGCGCTAAGAAAGAGAACGCCGGCAAGGCGGAAACCGACGATGACGGCTACATGAAATTCTCCATGCCATGGTCGATCACCTTCGGCTACGGCATCAGCATGCACGAGAACACCGGCGGCAAGTTCAACACCAAGACCATGCGCTACCCCTACAAGTTCTCGCAAAACCTGAATATCAGCGGCAACATCCGACTGAGCGACGGATGGAACATCAATTTCTCCAGCGGTTATGACTTCGATCAGAAGAAGCTTTCCATGACCACGGCATCGCTGTCGCGCGACTTGCACTGCTTCAACATGTCGTGCTCCGTGGTGATTGCCCCTTACACTTCCTATAATTTCACCTTCCGCTGCAACGCCTCAACACTGACCGATGCCCTGAAATACGACAAGCGGTCTGGTTATGCCAACTCCGTGCAGTGGTATTAGGCCGTCCATACATACAATAATTGACCGGCATCCCACACCTAAGCATAAACTACTGATAGTCAACTACTTGACAAAGAATTATCCCGCACCCGATCCCACACCCGATCCCACACCCAGTGCCGCACCTGCGGTACATGTTGTGCACGTTGGCCCCGAATAAAAGGAGCGATGGCATAAAGTGATGTTGAATGCTCACTATATGGCACCACAGGTGCGACACTGGGTGTGGGATCGGGTGTGGGATCGGGTGCGGGATAATTCTTTGTCAAGTAGTTGACTATCAATAGTTTACATTCAGGTGTGGGATATCGTGTTTCTTATTGCAGGAGAAGTTTTTCTACATGCTGTAGCAAGTTGCCAAACACTGCAGCCGTCGTTTTTGTGCTCAGAACCCATTGCATGAGCATTGAAACTATAGGTATTAGAGCATAAAACCATAGTTTTTGAGAGCCAAAACCTAAGCTTTTGAAGCATGAAAACATAGATACTGCGGCACGAAACATAATGTTTTTATTACCGGGAGCAACAGACCAAGAAAACAAAAGGTTTGTCAAAAGACAGATAATCCTATAGAAAAAACGGATTTCACGGATTTTACAGATTTAAGTCATTCTGATAATCAGGAACTGAAATAATCTGTGAAATCCGTGGAATCCGTTGTTGTTTCTTCTTGATACGCCCTTTTGTCTTATTGCAATGCAGATTCGGCTCAGAGCGTCTGCAGATAGCGTTCAGCCTCCAAAGCTGCCTTACAGCCACTGCCAGCAGCTACGATGGCCTGGCGATAGACAGAATCGCATACATCACCGGCAGCAAACACGCCGGGAACTTTCGTTGCCTGAGTCTTCCCGATGGTCTGTATATATCCGATTTCGTCGGTATCAACCCACTCCTTGAATACATCGCTGTTAGGTTTGTGACCGATGGCGAGGAAGAAACCGTCGATGGGGATGTCATAATGGCTCTCGTCGGGCTCGCCCTTGCGCTTCACGAGGTGCACGCCCTCCACGCCATTCTCACCATAGAGACCTGTTGCGTTGTGCTCGAACAGGATTT
Organism: Prevotella sp.; assembly: GCA_017471245.1. Taxonomy (GTDB): domain Bacteria; phylum Bacteroidota; class Bacteroidia; order Bacteroidales; family Bacteroidaceae; genus Prevotella. The sequence continues at coordinate 19,454 of JAFUVB010000028.1, read as the reverse complement.
CAATGTTCTCGGCAGCCTTCACACGGTCTTGCATCACCTGCGAGGCGCGGAGGTATGGCTTGCGCACAATCAGATAAACCTGCTTGCACAGGCCGGAGAGATAAAGTGCATCTTCGCAGGCAGTGTCGCCGCCGCCTACCACGGCACATACTTTCTTGCGATAGAAGAAGCCGTCGCATGTGGCACAGGCACTAACGCCCTGTCCGCGATACTTCTCCTCATCAGCCAAACCGAGATACTTGGCACTGGCTCCGGTGGCAATAATCACCGCGTCGGCCGAGATCTCCTTCTCATCGTCCACTGTAAGCACATAAGGTTTCTTGCTGAAATCCACTTTAGTGATGATACCGTCGCGCATCTCCGTGCCAAAGCGCTCTGCCTGTTCGCGGATTTCCATCATCATCTGGTTGGCATCAACGCCCTGGGGATAGCCCGGGAAGTTTTCCACTTCGGTGGTTTGGGTGAGCTGTCCGCCCATCTGCATTCCGCAATACAGCACGGGATGCAGGTTGGCGCGCCCGCCATAGATGGCAGCCGTATACCCTGCGGGACCGCTGCCGATAATCAATAATTTAATGTGTTCCATGTTATTATAATAGTTCTTCTATCTGCTTTTCGATATGCTCGATCTTTTCCGTGGGCTCAAAGCGCGCCACCACCATGCCTTTCTTGTTGATCAGGAATTTGGTGAAGTTCCACTTGATGTCGGGATTCTCCTTGTAGTTGGGATTCTCCTTGGTGAGCATGTCGTCGAGGATATGGGCAATGGGGTGCTCCATGTCCCACCCGGCGAATCCTTTCTGCTCCTTGAGGAACTTGAAGAGGGGATCTGCGTCGTCGCCGTTCACTTTCACCTTCTTGAAACGCGGGAATTCGGTGCCGAAGTTGAGCTTGCAGAATTCATGGATGCTCTCGTCGGTGCCAGGTGCCTGCTGTCCGAACTGGTTGCACGGGAAGTCGAGAATCTCAAAACCCTGGCTGTGGTATTTTTCGTAGAGTTTCTCCAACTCGTCATATTGCGGTGTGAAGCCGCACTTGGTGGCGGTGTTAACGATGAGCAACACTTCGTTGGAGTATTCCTTCAGTGAAACATCCTTTCCTTTTCTGTCCTTGACAGAGAATTCGTAAACTGTTTTCATTTTCTTGTTTGTAAGATTGGTTCGTATTCGGCACAAAGATAGTGAAAAAGATTGACAGCAAAAAGCATTTGCGCTGTTTTAATTATTTTTAATTGATTTATGCCCTTGGCTGCTCAATAGCGCATCTTGCCCCATGCATTCAGTGCTACGCTTGCCTCCACCCGCTTCTCCGTGTCGTCGGGAAGGTTGCAGAAGAAGTCGATGCCGGTCTTCTCCTCCAGCTCATCGATGGATATCACGTAGTCGGAAAGGCGTGCCGTCGAGGGAATATCCTTGCTGGTATGCTCAAACCAGAATGCCAAGGCGCGGTAGCCGTTGCTGTTCTTATAAAGCACGGCTGCAAAGAAATACTTGGGAACGATCAGTTTCTGCTGAATGCGCATCAGCACACCGCTGCTTCGGGTGCCGTTCAGCACCACGTCATCGATGGTACCGCCCTTGCAGATATACATGGTGTCGGTGGTGTTCTTCGGAACCCAGTCTCTCACCTGATTCTCCATTGCCAGCCAGAGGCTCAGTCCTTCGTAGTTTTCATCGCTTCCGTTGAACTTGCTGTATTGCGGCTGCATGTTGGTGAGGAAGAATGTCTGATAGTTGGCTTGCGAAGAATAGAGCCGGTCGGCACTGGGACAGATGTGTCCGTGGTCGAAATTCGAACCGTAGAAGTAGTCGCGGGTGCTATAGTCGGCCGACGGGCGGTCTAAATAATAGGCCGAAGGCAGGTCGGGATCCAACGGATACTGCGGGTTTCCCCTATAGCGTGAAACGTTTGACACGCCATTGCTCTTCGTCATCTGGTAGCACGTCCAGCGCTGCGACTTCTTGTCGATGTCCCATTCCACGGCATAGTTCACCTTGTCAGGGTCAACGTTGTCGCCCGTTTTGTGTATCAACACCACGCTGTTTCCGCTTGCCAGATGGGGAAACTCCAAGCGTCCCGCCTCTGCGTATGCAGATGTGCTGTTGCGGTTGAGGTTCACTTCGGCGCTCACTTGTGCATTGTCGTCATCATCACCGCCGCAAGCTGCAAGGCACAGAGCCGACATGAGGGCGAGAACAGGCTTAAAACATTTCATTGGTTGCTGGTTTTTAGTAATAGTATTGCAATAGAAAAAAAGAAAGTGTGTCAGCGTGCATATGCAACTACACGGTGACACACTTCGCTGATGTGCTTATTATAATAAAGGTATGTATTATTTCTTAGCAGTGCTCTTGGCATAACGGCTCATGAAGCGGTCAACGCGACCTGCTGTATCAACGAGCTTGCTCTTACCGGTATAGAACGGGTGAGATGTGCTTGAGATTTCTACTTTTACCACTGGGTAAGTTTCGCCTTCAAATTCTACTGTCTCTGTAGTCTTGCATGTAGAACGTGACAGGAACATATCGCCGTTGGACATGTCACGAAACACGACGGGGCGATAGTTTTCGGGATGAATACCTTTTTTCATTTTTGTTTAAATAATATTGTTTATAATTCTGTTATTCACATTATGGGCTGCAAAATTACAAAGAATTTCGCAGCCCACCAAATAATAATCAAGTTTTTTTAGGTTTATTCATATTTCTGCTCCTTTCTGCTCCTTTCTGCTCCTTTGGGGAACATACTACAAACTACTTTATCACGCTTGTGGAGCCGGTTGTAAGCGTCACATCGTCGATAAGCACGTCGCCTCCGGGGTTCTTGGAGTTCATTATCACGATGCTATATACTCCAGCCGAAGCAATCTCGAAGGTGTATGTAACCTCCACCCACTGGTTAGTGGTGATGTCGTTCACATAATCTCCATAGACATAACTGACTACCGAACCGTTTGTAACAGGAACATAACCCGGACGGACTGATGCTCCAGTGCTTGTTGCAGCCTTGGCATAGAACTTTAATGTGTAGGAACCGGCACTCAGCTGTATTTCCTTGTAGCCCAAACGTTTGTTAGCGCTTGATGCCCCGCCCACTTTCACAGAATAGCTGCCACCGTGAGCATCTGTGCTTTGTGAGAGAGTGGCATTACCGGCTGTCGATTCAGTCTTCCAGTTGGTAGGTGTGCTGCCGTTCCATGATTCAAACGTGCCGTTGTCACCGCTTGATGTCACATCGCCAGAACCCGAACCGGAACCAGAACCGCCGCTGCCGCTGCCGGAACCGCCGGTGATGAACTTCACGATGTAGTTGCCCTGAGCCACCTCGGGAGTGGTATTGCCGTCCTTAACATATTTCTGCAACTTGCCATACACCACCACTTCGTCGCCTACATTGATCTCTCCGGCCTTGGTGAAATCGGTGTTGTTAAGGTTCTTGCCGCGGAACACGGTGATTTCGTTGGTGCCGTCACTGATCACATAGTCGATATTCTTGTACTTCTCGATATCGGAATCAGAAGTCTTGATGGTTGTAATCTTTCCGCTCACATACACATTCTGGTCGGAAGTGGCATTGTCGGCAAGCCCGTTGACGATTTCCAATGCCTTGGTGATGGTGATTGGATTGTCAACAGAGCCTAATGCAGAGGATGAAGTGCCTCCGCCGCTACCGGCTGTATACTTCACGATATAGTTGCCCTGTGCCACTTCGGGAGTGGTGCTGCCGTTGTTCACATATTTCTGCAGTTTCCCGAGCACAACCACCTCGTCGCCCACATTGATTTCGCCCGCTTTGGTGAAGTCGGTGTTGTTCAAGTTCTTGCCGCGGAATACGGTAATCTCACTCGTTCCGTCGGTAATTACATAATCAATATTCTTATATTGTGCAATATTGGCATCGGTTGTCTTAATTTGGGTTATCTTTCCTGCCACGTAATAGTCCTCTGCCGTAACACCATTGTCAGCCAATGCGTTAATCACATTCAGTGCCTGGGTCACGCTGTAGGGGTTGTCGATGCTTCCGATGGCAGCAACTGCTCCTCCTCCACCCTGAGTCTCACCGTTGAGAGAATACAGGTAGGCTTCATTCTGAACGGTTTCGGGAGTGTTTCCTGAATAATTCACCACCTTGCCGCAAAGGATTACTTCGTCGCCTTCCTTGATGTTGGTGCCAGAAATGAACTTGGTGTTGCCCAGATACAGACATCTGTAAGCATAGAACCAGTGCGACTTTTCTGTGTCACTCACATCGTCGGAGATATAGAACGTGGCGTTTCCGTATTGGTCGTTCTTATATTCTGCAGTGATATTCACCACCTTGCCCTTGATGTAATACTCTTCGGTGGAGTTAACACCGCCTTCCATTGCAGAAACCATCTTCAGCGCACCCATCACATTGTATGGATCCTCAAGCGTGCCAGTGCCTGCCGCACCTTCATACTGATCACCTTCTTCGCCAGGATTATCAGGATTCACCACCGGCATGTCGTATGGCATCGGCACATCCTCGCAACTTGTTAATGTCATTGCCGCCATGGCAAACGCAAACATTGAATACAAAATCTTTTTCATGTTTATTATGTTTTTTAGTTTTCTCTTATCATTTATAACCTCGCCACTTCATCAATTTGCAGGCTCAATATCATCCAAGCTGCGCACGATGATTTCCCAACTGCTGTCATAACGCTTCAGGATGCCAGTGATATTCAGCTTTCCATGAGGCAGCAGTTGGTTGGCAAAGTCGCAATAGGGACTGGTGTATAGCATCACCGTTGTTTTCTGCTCATTGAAATACCATGATGTGGAATACCCTGCCTCGGGATCGGCATACACAGAATTGCTGTTGAAGCTTAAAGATACCGCTCTTCCTGCTGAGGAATCATAATATGAGCCGTTCTTGAACGATACGTTTTTCAGAGTTCCCAGCTTGCCGGCATCGTTGTCGAGGTTCCATGTGGTGGCAGCATTACCTTCTGCAAACACCTCGGGAACGATTTCTTTCTTGTTGTCTGTAATCTTGAAGTGTGACATCCACTCCATTCGGCTCATGCGGCTCACATAAGTCTGATTGCGATTATTCGTATAAGGAACACCGATTTCCACCTGTTTGCGGTAGTTGCCCACATACAAGCCTTTCAGCTCCACTATGATTTCAGCGCCAACTGGCAGGTATCCGCAGATTCCTCCTTGTTGCACTGCCACGCAAATGGCACCCGTAGCATCCTGAATCCACACTTCATTATAGATGTTACCAGTAATGTCATTGGCTGTCACATATCCTTTGATCTGAGTGTTCTCAGTGACTTGCTGATAGCTTACGCCATCGCGGTAGTCGGTTTTCAGCACTTTACTGTATGCACTCTTCAACTGTGCAATGGTGAGCAGGTTCGACTCAGTGATGCTGTTATTCCCATAGGGGGCATCAGCCGTCCATGTATCATCATAACCACCGTCCATACACCCGGTGAATACGCCGAAAAGCAATCCTGCTATGATATATTTCAGATTCTTCATGTCTGTTATATGATTATGAGTTGTGATTACTTAAAACCTATATGCGAGGTTCAACATTCCATTGGTTCCCAGAGCATAGAACACCTTGGGGTTCTTGGTGAACTTGTATGCACGCACGTTGCCGCTGCTTGTATAGTCGGAACGTCCCTGCTCGAATCCCCAAGTGGTGATGTTCTGATTATTCAGGATATTGGATACCATCAGATTGATTGAGAGAGAACCTTTCTTCATGCGGATGCTTCTGCCTATTGAACCATCCACCATGATGCCGCCATGTCCTTTCGACTGTTCGAGCACGCCGGGCAGGAAGTTTCCTTCGTTGTCGTATACATCGTTATATACGGCATGCCTGTTGTCGAGCGACTGCTGATAATAGAAGCAAGGTGCACTTGAAAGATAGATACGGTCATACCAGTTGCAATCCAAATCAATATACCATCCGCCGCTATGATAGCTGAGGCCTAAACTGGCTGCGGTGAGCGGTGTTCCGTTTTCCCGATGGTTCTTGTTGTAGCAGATATCATCCACATAAACACCTTTTGTTGAGTTCATGTAACGCACATTGGCATCTTTCTTGTTCTTCGCATCGCTGTAAGTTCCGATTAATATCACGTCGAAGGCGGATGTAACCTTGAAACGAGCACCAGCCTCAATACCGTAATGCTCTTTCTGCTGTCCTGTCAGGGATACGTAAGAGAATGAATTGATGTCATCATAGTAGAAATTCTGCCATTCTGTTACGTTATCGATCAAGCTATAGTAAGCATTGATATTCATTCTCATCCAAGATGTCTGGAATGCATAGCCGAAATCAGCACTGAAAATGCGCTCGTTTTTAAGGTTTGCAACGAAGTCGTTGTTGATTTCCGGCGAAGCAAAGGCTGTCGAAGCCGTTGGTGCCTTCCACTCATAGCCAGCTCCCAAGGAGAAGATTTGGCCGTTGCCGGCATTCCATGTGGCATTTCCCTTTACGCCACCGTCAAGGAACTTCGCGGTTCCACTCTTGCCATAGGAATTGTCTACGGCCATACCATTGCGCATCTTACCATCGCGCTGCATGGATGTTCCTGCCACCTTGCCAGCTGCCATCAAATGCCAGCTGCCGGCCTTGGTGTAGATACTTGTCCAAGCAGTTGCCTTGTTCACGAGAATGCTGTAATCGTAGCCGAACTTGTCGCCTTCGCCGACAAGTGCATTGGGATTGTTCACGTCATATTGCACACGGTCATCGGTCTCACTATAGGTTCCGAGCGCATACGTATTGATGTTATGGAACTGGGTAGCACCCAACATGTCTTCCATCGTCTGATAGTGGCGGCCGTTGTTCGTCCCGAAGTTTACGCCCAGATTATAAGTGGTGTTCTTGGTCAACTGTTTGGTCAGGGTGGAAGATACATTGATGTTCAACACATCATTATGCTTTGCCTGAATATAATACATGGCATCACCGCCCTGCAGCGACACCTGCCTGTTGGAATAGATCAGGCGGTCGAAATCAATCTGTCGGTTAGCCTTCACGCTGAGATAGTCGCGCGCTGTAATCCAGTTATCCAAGCATTGCTCTGTTCGGTTGTAAGTATCCGTCTCATCCCATACGTCAAAGTAATTACTCGGCATCAACTTCCAGTAATCAGGCTGTGGGTTGTCACTGTTGTTATAGTTCAACTTCGTGCTCTTATACATGGAATACTTGCCAAGAATACTGGTAACCAGTTTCGTATCATTATCAATGTTCCAGTCCCATGTGGCAAGAACGGTAGGTGCAAAATCGTTTACGACACGTGAGTTGCGTTTCTTTCCGCCTTGCCATCCCCAATAAGGGTTGTAATAACGGTCGTTGGCAATCCAGTACATTTCATCCGTTGAAGCTCCTTGCGATGCGCGCTCCGTGGGATTGCCCCATGTTATCAGGGATACTGAATGCTGGTCGTTGATCAGTTTCTGAACACCAAAGAAATAAGTCAGCGAATTATAGAATGTGCCTTCCACATAGCCGCGGCCTGCCCATCTGTAGGTGATGTTTGCACTATAAGCCCATCCCTTTTCGTTTAGTCCTGTATTGTAAGTATACATACCGCGCATCGTGTAGCTTCGGTTAGCCGCGCTCAGCGTAACGCGATGACCTGCAGCCATCTGTGCAGGGCGGAAGTTGTAGTTATTACTTCCTGCCATACCCGGCATGCAGAAGTTATTGCTCTCGAATGGCAGCGCAAATTCCACATTACGGGTCTGCTGATTCAATCCGCCCACCATCGAATAGCGGAACTGCCCGGTTTCCATGTCATTGGCAGGTGCGCCATTGATGAATACGTCATTGTATTTCTGATTGAAAGCACGGTATCGGAAACGGACGGGGGAAAACAGGAAACCCACTTCGCCGGCATAGATATTATTGTTAGAGTTAATAATCGTCACGTTTTGCGACATATCATCATCCTCTCCCAATTGTGCCTCAGTGAACGTGAAAGCCTGCTCAACTGACGAGCTGGACTTTTGCCCCTCAGTCTGCTCCGTTTGGGCGAATGCTAACGATGCATAGCAGAGAGAGAGTACAACTAATTTCAACTTTTTCTGCATAATAGTAGTTTTGATTCTATTTTTCTGCAAATATAATGATATTTGTTTAAAATACAAAATGATTTTTTATAATTCTTCTTTATTTAGATGGATAATTCCAATTTATTTCGTATCTTTGCGACATAAAATCTTACCAAATCATGAAAAGACAGAACTTACTAATCATTGCGCTTTCATGCTTCTTCGCATTAAGCGCCACTGCACAGAAGAAATTTTCCGTGTATGCAGTAGGCTTTTATAATCAGGAAAACCTCTTCGACACTTGTCACGATGAAGGGAAAAACGATTATGAGTTCCTTCCCACAGGCAGTTACAGATGGAATGCACTCAAATATACCCACAAACTGCAAAACATGGCGCGCGCTCTTGCCGATATGGGTACAGACAAGCTTCCGGGATTGGGTTGCGCCATCATTGGACTATCTGAGGTTGAGAACGCCAAAGCCCTGCAGGATCTCATTTCACAGGAACCACTCCGCGAACGCAACATGCAATTTGTACACATTGAAGGTCCCGATCGCCGTGGCGTTGATTGCGCCATGCTATACAACCCGGCTCTCTTTACTGTAGATACCGTATGCCTCCACCCATACGTACAAGAGCTTGAGCAAGACAGTGCGTTCTTCACGCGAGGATTCCTCACGGTTACAGGCAAGATGGCTGATGAACCCGTCACAGTAATCGTATGCCACTGGCCCAGCCGTTTCAGTACTTCTTTCTATCGTGAATCCGCCGGAAGACAGGTTCGTGCCATCAAAGATGCCTTGCTGAGAGAAGACCCGAACATGAAAGTATTCGTTATGGGCGACCTCAATGATGATCCTTCTGACAAAAGTCTGACAGAAGGTCTGAAATGCAAGTCTGAAATAAACAAGACCAATGATGACAATATGTACAATCCCTGGTACAACGTCTTGGTGAAACAAGGAAAAGGCACTCTAACCTATAATGGCGGATGGAACTTGTTCGACCAAATCGTCATGACACCAAACCTGCTTGACCGCAAAGGGAAAAAAGACTATAGCAAACTGACATATTTGAATAAGCAAATCTTTATCCGCGACTATCTGCTGCAGACTGAAGGAAAATACAAAGGAAGTCCAAAGAGAACACACGCCGGTGGTGTATGGCTTGACGGATACAGCGATCACCTTCCTGTTGTGGTTTATCTCGTTAAGGAACAGAAATAGCCATCGGAGCATTCAGGTATGAAAGAGATAGAAAGGCATCCACTGCAACCATTCCTGCCAGAAAACACGAGGCTTCTGATGCTCGGCAGCTTTCCTCCTGCAAGGAAACGATGGTGCATGGACTTCTTCTATCCCAACTTCACGAATGACATGTGGAGGATTTTTGGAGTTGTTTTCTTCAACGACAAGGATTATTTTGTTGACGCGGATGCAAAAAGATTCCGTCGTGAAGCTATCATCCCTTTCCTCAACGAAACAGGCATCGGGCTTTACGACACGGCTTGCGCTGTCGTGCGCACCAAGAATACGGCATCAGACAAAGATCTCGAGATTGTAGAAGAGACCGACTTAGATGCGCTACTTGAGAAGATACCTCAATGCTCATGCGTGGTGACAACAGGACAGAAAGCAACAGATGTTTTCACAAGGCATTTCCGAATGAAACAACCTGCAGTTGGCAGTTGTGAACCTTTTGTCTATAATGGCCGTAAGATGCAACTGTATCGCATGCCCAGTTCTTCTCGCGCTTATCCGATGAGACTTGAGAAGAAAGCCGAAAAATATGCTTATATGTTTGTTCATGTGTTCCCAGAGAATATCTACCGAAAATGATAACCGTGAACAGACATCATTATAGAGTTTTAAAGAATATATATTAGAATATGACTATCATTGGTATTGCCGGTGGAACCGGCTCGGGAAAAACAACAGTAGTAAAGAAAATCGTAGAAGCGCTGCCGCCACATTGCGTAGCTGTGGTTCCTCTTGACTCCTACTATAATGACACATCCGACCTTACTCCAGAAGAGCGCAGGCTCATCAACTTCGACCATCCAGAGGCATTTGACTGGAAATTGCTTCACAAGCAAATTGCCATGCTCAAAAGAGGTGAAGCCATTGAGCAACCCACGTATTCATATGTCATCAGCAATCGTCTGCCTGAAACTGTTCACGTAGAACCCAAACCCGTGATTATCATCGAAGGTATCATGACACTTGTCGATCGAAAGCTTCGCAATATGATGGATTTGAAGATTTTCGTGGATACCGATGGCGATGAGCGGCTCATCCGCAATATCCTGCGCGACGTGGTGGAACGCGGACGAACAGTAGACATGGTGCTCAACCGCTATCTGGAAGTGCTAAAGCCCATGCATGAGCAGTTCATTGAGCCTACCAAGAAATATGCGGATATCATCATCCCACAGGGTGGTGAGAACCTGAAAGGTATCGGCATTATATGCAAATATATTGAGGGTTTGGCCGAAAAACACGTGAAATAGCAGTAGCCGCTATTCGGCATGCAGTGTAATTACAACGATTTCTGGAGTAACACCGAATCGGAAGGGAACAAATCCGCCAATACCGGTTGACACATTCAGGGCTCGATGACCTTCGTGACACATTCCTCCCCATGCATCGTATGCTAATGAAGCTGGTGACCATCCGAAGATTCTCAGTTGACCACCATGAGTATGGCCGCTCAGTGTTAGTTGGGCATCAGAATGGGGAAGAATCACCTCTTTCCAAGAAGAAGGGTCGTGCTGTAACATGATGACAAATGCCCCTTTCTTGATTCCTTTCATGGTTTTTTCGATATCACCTTTCTGACAGGAAGGTGTTTTTCCATAGTTTTCCATACCGGCAATCACAAGAGAATCACTGCCTCGACGCACGGTCTGATGCTCGTTCAGTAACAGCCTCCACCCCATCGATCGCTCTTTGCTGCACAAAAGACTCTCATTGAGTGCCTCAGTGGCAGGATCATCATTCGTGTAGTCAGAGTAGTCATGATTCCCCAATATCGACCAAACACCATCTTTCGGCTTAATCGAAGAAAGTATACTCTGCACCCCATCCAACTCCGATGGCAGCATGTTCTGCAGATCACCGGTAAACATCACAGCATCTGCATCCTGCTCGTTAATCAAATCAACTACTTTTTCCAAGAAACGGGTGCTGCCGAGATACGATCCGACATGAGCATCACTGAATTGCACGATTTTATAACCGTCAAAGGCATCAGGCAGGGACTTAAAACTGAGTTCTTCATGGCGAACCACCAACCTGCGATTACCGATAAAACTGCCATATAGAACAACGAGAACAGTGAATACTGCCAACAGAAGCCCAATCAGATTTCCCCAATTCATTCGTTTCCGAAACACTCTGCAGCAAAGAAGACCGATGAAGGAACAGAGAGCGAAAACGGCTTTTGGCACAACAAATAAGCCTATCAGCAACAAATAGATATATAGCCACTCAGTCTGTTCTGGAGCAAATCCTCTTACTGATGCCAATACAAAGGTGTATGCAAGCAAGAGAACTGCAGGCATCCAATACACCGCACGCCAGGCTGCTGTATATCCTTTCTTTCTTTTGAGATAGTGCCAATGCAGGTATAAATCAGGAATGGCAATCAGCACTATCAATGGAATTAGTATTCTTGCTATCATATCCTAAATCGTAACTCCTCACCACGGTAACACGCATCAAATACACCTTTATTATATATATGGTGTCCATTGCAGAAAGTATGTTGCACCTGCCACTGGAACGTATGCCCCGTCATTGGGCTCCATCGGCATTTACTCTGAATGCAGTCTTCCCCAACAATCCAGGGTGAGTGGGGTTTCACAACAACCAAATCAGCCTTGCTCCCCTTACGAATGAAACCACGACTGTCGACTTCAAACAAACGTGACGGATGATGACACATCAACTCCACCAAGCGCTCAATGGTCAACACTCCTTCATCTACAAGCTCCAGCATTGTCACTAATGAGAACTGCAACATGGGCATGCCTGAAACAGCCTTAGCTGCACCACCCTGCTTCTCTGCCAACAGATGAGGAGCATGATCGGTGCCAATCGTTGTTATTCGGCCATCATTCAGTGCCTTTCTCAGTGCATCACGGTCCCTCTTAGTCTTTATTGCAGGATTACATTTTATCAAGGTTCCAAGACGAGAATAGTCCTCATCGCAGAAGAAGAGGTGACTTACGGTTGCCTCCGCCGTTATCTGGTCATGCTTACCGAACAGATCTAATTCCTTAGCAGTAGAAAGATGAGCGACATGCAAACGACATCCATATCTCTCAGCCAAGCCGACGGCACTCTGTGAAGACAGGAAACAGGCTTCCTCACTTCTGATTTCAGGATGATGGCAGACATCTGGATCGTTTCCGTACTTGTCTTTGGCAACCTTCATATTTGCGTTGATAATCCCCGTATCTTCACAGTGAGCCATCACTGGCAATGGCGATGCTGTCCTGAAGATATCCTCAAGGATTTCTTTCTTGTCAACAAGCATGTTGCCAGTGCTGCTACCCATAAACAGTTTGATTCCGGGTATACGATGAATATCCAGACTTGGGAACAATCTCACATTATCATTCGTAGCTCCGAAAAAGAAGCTATAGTTTACATGACTGTTTTTTCTTCCCAGTTCGAACTTCTCTTCCAGAGCCTCAAGTGTTGTTGTTTGGGGAATCGTATTGGGCATTTCAAAGAAAGAAGTAACTCCTCCATAGGCGGCAGCACGGCTTTCACTCTCCATATCGGCCTTATGGGTTAGTCCTGGTTCACGGAAATGAACATGGCTATCGATTACACCGGGTAAAACAAAACATCCCGTGGCATCGACTTCTCGGTCGAAATGCTCATGGGATGCTCCTTTTGTTTCTATAATGTCGGTAATGCGGTCATCGCAAATGATCAAAGAACCATTAAACGAGCGGCCTTCATTAACGATTGTTCCATTGGATATAAGTGTTTTCAATGTCTGAATATCTTCTGGTTTGTTGATCTTTCACACGTCATTGCTTCACAGAATCGGCTGGTGCAGCCATCTGATTCGGCGTTGGAGCCTGAGGTAACGGAGTATTGACCGGTTGCTGGGGAACGCCTTGCGGCTCTGCCATACCATTCATGATTGCCTCATTCTGCTTTGCCTTCTCATAATAGTCTTTCACATAGCTGTCGTTCTTGAAGTAATCAGTAGCCTTACTCATGATATCTTCAATCCACGGCTGCAGTTCAGGGTATCGATAGTTGGCTGTTATCATGAAGAACACCCACGGACCAAGCACATTGTCGAAATTCTCTGTTATGAAGGTAGTGATGAGTTTATCTTCGTCTTGAGCAATCTGCTGAGCTTCGAGCGCCAGTTTCTCGTTGGTTACATTCTCATCCTCGCCGTTCATAATAGCCTGGCTTTGCTTTCTTCCGAGCTCAGCCATCTGGTTTTCCAGTTTGTTATATTCTTTGAGGAATTCCGTCAGCCTGTCGTTCAGCGGTGTTCCCGTAACGTTCTGCTGTGCATTATCCAGTTTCACAACAATGTCACCATGCTCAATGACCACAGGTATAATGCTCTCATCGTCCATGAACAATGTTGCGACTTTGGTTGAATCTACAGAACCCGTGAAATGGAACTGCCCATGCACTACGTCGCACGAATCTACATTCTTCAAGCTATTATCCTGAATCACCTTCAGATAGAGCATACGCCCATCGAGCATCGAAACATCCGATGATCCTTGAATGTTATAACTATTGGCGCACGATGTTAATGCAGCCACACTCAGCAGTATGTAGATTACTTTATTCATAACGTTTAATATTCCATCAAGCAGGTTTTGCCCGACAATACGTTGCAAATGTACAACGTATTATTGAAGTATGGAAAATTTTTTATGCAATTTAAAACAATTGCATGCACTTTTAGCGTTTTTTTGCCTCTTTTTCCAATTCATTGCTCATTCTGTGCGTTGTATACACCTCTAAGACGGCTGCTACCAACAAGACGACAACCCACTTGTTCATGGTATAAATCAAATAAGCATTTAACCCGTCCCTGACATAATCGAGAAACAACGGCAACAGGAAATTATACGTATTCTCTATCATCAACAGTCCAGCCAGGAGAAAACAAATATCACATAGTATCACAGTTCGGCGCAGGCGGCGAATCACGATATTACTACCCTCGTATCGCTGTTGCAACTGCATAGAAGCAAAACACACGGCTCCCACCATGTAGATCCAGCATTCAGGGCGATGGAAACCTAACACATACAAGCCAGCTCCGATTACCATCAGACCACCGCCAACAAGAAAAACTATCGACTGTATTTTATTTAACTCGTTCATCGTTCTCCTCCGTCGTAGGTTGCAAATCATCACTGAGCACAAAGATATCCTCGTCATCTGCTTTCATGAAATATCGTTCACGGGCAATCTTTGTAATGGCTTTCGGGTTGCGGCGCAACTCCTTAAGCTGTGCCTCATCCTTCTCATACTGGCTATTGAACTCGGAGATCTGCTCTTTGAGCTCACTGATCTGCAATTCGTACTTGATGCGCTGATAGAAGCTGTTCTCATCGAGAACACCAACAATCAACCCACCTATAATCAGCACAATCCAATATTTATTGTGACTGAGAAACGAGTAAAAAGGATTTGTACGTTCCACCGAATATTATAATTAGCTATTTATAAATCTTGTTGCAAAGATAGTACAAAAAAATGAAACTCGATAACAACTGCGGCTTTTATTTGCGATTTTTGGCATTCGCCCACATGGAATCTCACACAAACAATTCACCACATTAGCCCTCAGCGTCAGATTCAGAAGCATAAGCAAACTGATTTAACCTGCGATATCTGTTGCATAGTTCCAGAAGAATCTTGAATTTCTCAACCTTGTCGTCAGCCATATCCCCCTTGTTCATTCTCTTTTTAGCTTGTTTGAGCCAGTTATGCATGCGGCGCTCTTGCCCGTTGTGCTTGGAGGGACGTCGTTTGTTATCTTGGACGAAAGCAAGAATCTCATCATACCTGATATTCCAGGCAGATTTTTTCGCCGAACATTGCAATTCTTGGACATTCCAGCGGTCGCACAACAACCGCATAGACGACAAAACGATATCGGCACCTCTTTCTTTCAACATCTTTGAAGGCAAAGGTCCTGTGTTCAAGCCAATGGTAAAGGCGCATGAAGCATTTCCTGACTGCACGCCCAATGGCGCATTCTCAACGACAACCGTCTCCCATGGATGCACTCCGCACCTTTTCATACCGGCAAGATAGGGATCTGGTGCAGGTTTTCCGCACTTCACGTCGTATGCTGTTATGATTCTATCCTCCGTCAGATAAGGAGAAAAGTCGGTGAGCAAACGCTGGATGAGCGGTCGTTGTCCGCTTCCAGTCACCACACAAATGGATAATCCTTGTAAGCTGAGTTTTTCCATCAACTCGTATGCACCGTCTGCCGTATCTGGCTTGGGCTGCTCTCCAAAGACACGCGTCTTCTCATCGTACATCCGCTGTGCTTCTTCCTCGCTTATATCACGGTTCTGCTGCAGCTTCACCATCTTTCTGATGGTATCCACCCCGCGCGCGCCCTCTGTCATATATGCATCTTCTTTCGTAAACCGTACTCCAAACCGCGCCATCGACTCGCTCCATGCCACGACATGGTTGGGCATAGAATTGATGAGCACTCCATCCATATCGAAGAGCACTGCTTTGGGAGTGAACTCTGGGAAACTTGTGCGCCGCAGATACGCTGCTATAGCCTTTTTAAACATAACTTACAATACATTCTCAACGCCAAGAACATGTAGTTTCTGAGCTATTCACTAAAAAACGTGAGGCAGTTTATTCTCAATAAAACCGCCTCACTGATTTTGTATCTTATTGCCTAACGCTCGCTGGCAAGCCTCTCTTTGATGGCTTTGCTCTCTGCCTCGTAGCCGGGCTTATCAAGCAACGCAAACATGTTCTTCTTATATGCCTCAACGCCAGGCTGGTTGAACGGATTCACACCGAGCACATTGCCACTGATGCCGCAGGCAATCTCAAAGAAGTAGATCAGCTGTCCGATATAGTATTCATTCAAAGCAGGAACACTGATTCGGATGTTTGGAACACCACCATCGACATGAGCCAGACGCGTTCCTAATTCTGCCATCTTGTTAACTTCATCAACGCGCTTGCCTGCAAGGAAGTTCAGGCCGTCCAAATTCTCATCATCACTTGGGAAGAGCAGCTTGCGATTCGGCTCCTCAATGCTGATCACAGTCTCAAAAATGGTACGTTCACCTTCCTGAATCCACTGTCCCATGGAGTGCAAATCGGTGGTGAAGTCGCATGAAGCCGGGAAAATTCCCTTGTTCTCCTTGCCCTCGCTCTCGCCGTATAGCTGCTTCCACCATTCCGAAATGAAGTGGAGTTTCGGCTGATAGTTAACCATTATCTCTATCTTCTTACCAGCACCGTACAGACCGTTGCGCACGGCAGCATACTGGGCAGCAAGATTCTCCTCAAACGGAACATCCTTGCCACAAGCCTTTTCCATGTCCCGGGCTCCTTCAACAAGCTTCACAATGTCGAAACCTGCACATGCAATGGGAAGCAGTCCCACAGGAGTGAGCACGGAGAAACGCCCGCCCACATTGTCGGGAATGATGAAACTCTTATATCCTTCCTTATCGGCACATGTTCGTGCGGCACCTTTCTTGGCATCGGTAATGGCAACAATCACCTTCTTGGCCTCTTCCTTTCCACGCTGATCTTCACATTGTTTCTTCAACAGACGGAAGGTAAGAGCCGTCTCAGTGGTGGTGCCACTCTTTGAAATATTAATCACTCCGAACTTCTTGTCCTTCAGATATTCGGTCAGTTCCGAGAGATAGTCCTCACCAATGTTGTTTCCGGCAAAGAGAATGGTTGGGTTTTTCTTGTCGTTGACAAGCCATGCAAAAGAATTACCGAGTGCCTCAATCACAGCACGCGCACCCAAATAGCTGCCGCCGATACCTGCCACGACAACAGCCTCACAGTTCTCGCGCAGCACATTGGCAGTTTCTTGCACTTCCTGCAGGAACTCCGTCGTGATGCTTGTAGGCAAATGCAACCAACCTAAGAAATCATTACCAGGACATGTACCGTCTTCAAGAGCCTGCTGAGCAGCCTTCACCTTCGGCTCAAAAGCCTTCACTGCGCCTTCCTCCAAGAAGCATGCAGCCTTCGTGATGTCAAGTTTAATATTACTCATTGTTTTGTCAATTATGGGGGTTAAATATTTTTGCGTTCAAAGTTACGACTTTTTCCTGACACTACAAAATGTATCATGAAATTAATTTCAATCCGCAACACTTTCTTCGCCCGTTCCTTCGCCCGTCGGATGATTTTGTTTTCGAAGGTTTCTGCTTTTAAGCGCAAGGTCTTTTGCTTATAACCGCAAGATCTTTTGTTTGTAAGCGCAAGCTCTTTTGCTTGTAAGCAAAAAGCGAAGAACAGGCACTTTGGTACCGCAGAACAGGCACTTTGGTACCGCAAAACAGGCACTTTGGTACCGCAAAACCGTAACTTTAGTACCACTGATCCACTGCTTTTGATACGCCGACTGTTGGATTGCACTCATCCAAACGGATTTTCTTTAGGTCAGATTACATTGGTTAAATACATAAAAGATATTCCTAATAGCTACCTGGCCGTTGACAATACAGAGATTGGCTATCGCAACCGCATTCCACTATGGACGTTTGGGCTATTGCATTGAAAAAAAATATGCTCCGAGCATACACTTACGTTGCTCGGAGCAAATAATCAGGAATAGACAAGACTATAGTGATACGATATTCTTGAACTCCTTCCATCCTTTGGCGGCCTTGTAGGCATCAATGGAGGCGGCGGGAACATAGAGTTTGCCGTTCTCCAATAGTTCCCAGTCGAAGCCTGAAGCCCCTTCCCACGGAATGTCGATGACTGGTGGTGTCGTCGCCAAACATTTTACTTCCTTCAGATTCTCACAACCGACAAAGGCAATGGGTCCGATGGTCTTGATGGTGGCGGGCAGCGTGACGGCTGTCAGTTTTTGGATGCCGCCGAAGGCTTGCTCGGCGATGGAGGTGACGGGATAGGTCTTGCCCATGATGGTTACGGACTCGGGGATGGAGAATGTCGTGGCCTCGGGGTTGTCGAGACGGACGAAGGTGGCATCGTTGCCGTTGGGCATGTAGAAGGCACCGTTGAAGTAGTAACCCCGTCGTCCCTCAACATACTCGCCGTTTGCGAAGCCGCCAGGGTTCTCGGGTGTTGGATTGTGGGGATTGTTGGGGTTTTGACCGAGAAAACTTTCTTCCTCGTCGTCACCAATGTTGATGGTACACGATGTGCTGCCGACGGCCATGCAGACTGTGGCAGCGATGCAGAATAGGAAATATCTTACTTTCATATCGTTCGAGGTTTTGGGATTAGAAAATACGACCTGTCAATGTCAGACGGAGTACGGGATAGATGGAGAGTTTCTCGTAGAATTCCTCATCGCCGCCGGCTTCCTTGACCATCTCGCGTCCGTCCTGATAGAACTTCAGCTTGTCCATCATCTGAGCGCCAAGTTCGAAGCGGAAGCCCATGCGATGGCGGTTCACCAGTCGGCCGAAGCCCAGTCCGAAGTAGGGTCTCACGTTGTTCACCTTTGCCTCGGCCTCAATGTTGCCGTTGCTGTTGAAGCGGTATTCGTAGCCGTTCTCGCGGGCTGTGTAGGTGGTCTGTCCATGCTCGTGCATATACTGCTCAAGACCGTCGCTGTGGGCATTGATGTCCACCAGTTTACCACCGCCGACCGACAGTCCTGCTGCCAGGAAGAAGGTGGAATTGCCACCCATGGGATAGACATTGGCTCTCAGGTCGAAGGCCGT
The DNA here is from genome assembly GCA_017471245.1 of Prevotella sp. Classification (GTDB taxonomy): domain Bacteria; phylum Bacteroidota; class Bacteroidia; order Bacteroidales; family Bacteroidaceae; genus Prevotella. The sequence goes on along the minus strand of JAFUVB010000028.1, from coordinate 464 downwards.
ACGCTGGATGTTCATCTTGAGCGTGGTGTAGCCGAAGGTTTGGTCGGTGGTCATGATGTCAACCACCGATCTGGAGCAGATGGTTGGCGTGGTGCTCATGCTGGCACCCACTTCTAAATAAGAGGTTAACGGTGCGGCCAGTCCGAAACTGATACCTTCTGTGCCGACGCCGACGTTCACGCCGAGGTGGTTAAAGATGCCACGCTCGAAATCCGTGTTGTCTTGTGCGCTGGTGGTCATTCCAATTGCCAACAGCAAGCACAGTGTCATAGCTTTCTTCATCATGATTTCTTTCTTTTTGTTATGGTTTAATCTTATTTTATAATTATTAGTGATGCGATAAATTTTAGTTCAACTTCATATATCCCTTTGTTAATAAGGGTTTCAGAGCGATCATTGATTTTTTGATTTGAAAAAGACAGAGTAATTTTGCAGTCTCAAAACTGCATAATTATGAATGTCGG
>JAFUVB010000114.1 GCA_017471245.1 Prevotella sp. | reverse complement strand
TGTGTGTTTATGGGAATATCTGACACTGCCAAATATTCCGCGTTAAATAATCCTATCGTCTCACACACTTTCTGCATAGGGGTTGGGGGAATTAGAGTTTACTGAGAAATAGATCTTACGCGCTCTGGCTTGATGACACGGACGTTGAAGAAGAGACGGTAGTCCTTGAAGTTGTTTGTGATGATGACGTTGCATTTTTGTTTCCGTGCCAACACATACTGCACATTGTCCTCAATGTCGCCACCGTTCTCGACAAGAGCGGCATCGATGTCGCGGACGGTGAAGTCTATGACGGTGAAGTGGTGCTGTAGGTCGCGTACGATGCGGACTATCTCGTCGTTGCTCCTCTTTTTCTGGAACATGGAGATGAGCTGCGCCACACTGAGTGTAGAGATGTAGAGCCGTTTGCCCGTGAGAGAGTAGAGATAGTGCAAACAGTCTGCATCCTTCTGGAATCGGGCATCGCCACTGTATCCACCCACGAGCACGTTGGTGTCCACGAAGATGTGGTTTGGATTAAAGTTACTTGCCTTGTGGGTCATGGGTCAGAATACTAAATGCGGGAATTGCTTCTTCTCCTCCTCGGTCAGTATATGCGCCCAACTGGCTGCCCACATGCCTACGAGATCATCTACGAGTTGCCTGCGTGTCAGTCCGTTTTTCTTCAGGAGCAGTTCGACCACGCCCTTGCGCTCCTTCTCAATCTGTTTGTCTCTTTCGCTCATAATACTGTCGTAATTGATGGATTATGGCGCAAAGATAAGCAATTATTTTCAATTATCGCGCGATTATGGCGCTAAATATGCTAAAAATAGTTGATCAGAGTGATCAGGGGAAGTGAATCATGGGTAATCATAGGGAAGCACCTGTCGTTCATTTTATCGAGAAATCATTTGGAAATTCGGGAATATGTTATTATATTTGTCATCGAAAAAATTGCCGACAACTGAATGATCAATTGAACCGAACCCATGATTCCGTGGTGAGTAAAAAAATAAGACGCTATATGAATTTAAATGAATTTAGGATATTAGCAATGAAAAAAGGTTGGAGAATTCACGAGCTCTCACCTCTTGGATATGAGGGAGGTATGGCCTTTGATAGAGGTGATGCCATTTCGATCATCAACTATGCTCGGAATGATCTATTGCCAGTAGTAGGCATCGACGTATATATTCAATCTAATGAAACGATTCGTCAGAGTGAAACATACGATTGTTTTTGCTGTGACATAATAGAGAACGAATCATATTCTCATTATGTTGTACGTTGCTTTGAGTCTTCACTGAAGTTTTTAGAGAAGTATACCGATTCTATGTATTTATTTGATGTTGTGATCGGAGACATGGAAACGGTGATGTCTTATCTTGACCAGTTTGACCAGAGGACCAGTTGACAAGGGGACGTCCTTTTGTTACAAGGGAAAAACAACACAGCATTATAAATCATTTGTAATGAAAAAGTTTTGTAAATACATTCATAACGAAATACTAAGATGAGGAACTTATTATTGTTTATTATTACATTGATTACAACGGCACAACCGCTATATTCCCAATCTGTCAATTCCGTTATCATATCTATGCCAGATGGCACAGAAATCCACGCGTCGCGTTATACTTCATATATCCAAGATGAGGAGAAACAGTTTAATCAACAATGGCTTGCTGATAGTCTTAAAAACCTGATAATGGATGTCAGCAATTCCATTTACAGCGACAAGAACGCTGTATATGACAGCATTTACTATGACAGCATTGCCGTGGTAGCTGATTATGAAATATTGCCATTCAAACTTAATGGCAGCAGGGGAGAAAAAACAGTATTCATTGAAGTAGGAGAGAAGTTTGGTTTTAAAAGGGCTATTCTAAAAAAGAACTTTAGGGAAATGGCGTATCAGTTAAAAGAGATTTCTTCAAAATATAGACAGCGATTCCATGCAGATGACTTCTCTTCATTCATGTACAATGTCCACCAGTGCACACGTGGCTTCTCTTCGTCATTGAAAGACTCAATTCAACAAAGCGCTGTCGTTTCAGACAAAGAAAAAGACGCAATCATGGCATCAGATACCATCATCATACTAAACACAAAACGAAAAGGAATCGTCAGAGAAGCCATAATCACATCTGGGCTGGCTGTATCTTATATAGTTGCAGGTACAATGAAAAAAGAAACAGATAATAATAAAGAGTTCGATGCTTATGATTTGGTTAGAGGTGATATAGATTTGGTAGAACCGCGTATAAAGAGTATTCTTCCATACGGCACGCTGTACATGTTGTTGTATATTATCAAGGATGGAAAAGATTATATATGGGAACGGAAATTAGGAAGAGTAGCAGAACTATGAACATAGAGGGCAAAATCACAGGGACAAAGCTTCATTGCCACAGCGGTTCACTTTCCCAACCACGCGGAAAGCCCATCGCTGCGGTATCAATGGCTGGGTAGTCGGTAAGAAGTGCATCAATCTTGGACTTCATGTCATTATGAGGGGAAATGATGTCGAGGAAGAATTTGATGATGCAGAGGCTGAAATAGGCTTTCTTCTGGTTGACAGGAATTGTTATCCATGGCCGGGTCATGCGCCGCTGAGTCAAAACCCTCAGTGCAAAAGTGCGGTTCCATACACGTGCATGGTGTCCACAATTGTTTCTGGCGACAGTGATGATTGTCATCCAAGAGTTGAACACGGGTATACCCAAAGAGAACTCCTGTGCTATCTTCTTACGAATCTGGTTGCTCCTGACGTTGTCGTATATCCTTGTCAGCACACCCAATGGAAGTATCTCAGCCAGCATCCACGAAGGTGGATAAGGGTCAGAATAGGTATTGCGGAAATGTTCAATGAAATCTTCGCGGGACTTGGCTAACTCCGCATCTATGAGTTGCCTTGTCTTTACAAATGTACTGGCATCATAGAAACATGACGGATCGGTCATCCAAAAGGGATTCCCCGTTTCGCGGCTTGTTATATTGACGATAGCACTGCGGACAGCAATCTCTATCTTCTCAATCTCATTGAACATCAGCAGTCGCAGATGTCTGTCGAAGCGATACATGTCCAGTGCTTGGCGGAAAGCCGTGCCTGGTTTGAACACATGATTCTCCTTGGGCGTCGACAGCAGCGGATAGAGATAGGCGCTGAACCTATAATATCCGATGTGACGAAGATAGTTCTCCGCCTTTGCCACATCTGCGACGCTTAATCCACGCGAGTGCAGCAAAGCTACCAACTGACTTGGTGATGAGTATGTCTTAGTATATCGTGCCACAATTAAATAAAACGACCCGCCGATTTAAGCATTGTGAAGAGGCTTGGCGGGTTCTCGTGGGTGCAAAAGTACAACAATTTCTGGGAATTCCAAAGGATTTTTTGAAAAAGTTTGGAGATTTGGCTAAAAACCACTATCTTCAAAATCTTCAAGATCAGGGAGCGGTTCTGTGATCATTTTAATCGGCTATTATTTGGTAGTATGAGAACAAGTCAGTATCTTTGTCATCGAGAAACAATATGGTTAAAATATCTGTATGATAATTCAAAGGATAGAAAACAACCCGTAGAAGTCACCGTGATTAAGTAGTTTAATAATGAAAATAATAGAATTTAAAATCAGACGTTTTAAGGAACTTGTAACAGGAATCCTTTTAGGCAACGGGACTGAGTGGTCTTTAATAAGGGTTAATGTTGTCGATTATGTGTTAGATGGCTTTCAGTTTACAAACAAAAAGTATATTGCTTATGAGCGTGAATTAAATGAAAGCACGATGCGGCACAGAATACTTTCTATTAAAAACAGAACGGAGTATTTGTCTCCAATAGAAAAAGACACTGTCTTAAATGATAATGAACTGCTCTTTTCTTTTTTAAAAAGGAAAGAAATATTGGTGGCAATATGCTTGCATAAAGAGGATGTCATATATGTTGGGAGAATTAAAGATGTGAAGCCAAACTCGTTTGATTTTGATTCATACGATCCGGAACTGCGAAAAAGTGGTGTTATGAAGATTGATTATTCTAAAGTTAGGTATGTTCAGGTTCATACAGATTATCTTGATTCACTAAGTTTGCTTTTAGGTCATGAGGATTAAGGGCAGAAGAATATAGAACCAGTTGACCTAATCTCATCGGTCAGATCTGAGGCAGAATAATCTCACAGCTTTCGAGCCTCGAAAGCTCAGCGAAATATTTTTTCTCACACAATTAGCGCGATATATTCACACGTTTTCGGATTAGTTTTCGTATCTTTGCAACGCGTATCAACTAACTGACCGCACAAGGACATGAAGAAAAGCATTTACAAGATGACCGCGGACGAGGACAGATACCTGGAATTCCTGAGGTTCGCCATTGATGAAAGCAAACCGCAACCGGCACATATAGAGCAGATGAACTGGCAGGGGCTGTATGATTTTGCGAAGCGCCATGCCGTGCTGGGCGTGGCTTATCACGGTATTCAGCGCATGGATGCCGCTGCTCCCCGCCCTGAGACAGACCTGGAATTCATGTTCTACGGCGCTGCCGACCGTATCCGCCGCAAGAACATCAAACTGAACATGGTGGCGGCAAAGCTTTCGGAGAACATGCTGAAGGAGGGTTTCCGCAGCTGCATCATCAAGGGGCAGGGCAACGCCCTGATGTATCCCGACCCGATGATGCGGCAGTCGGGCGACATCGACATCTGGTTAGACGGCAGCCGCGAGGATATTTTCAGGATGGTGAAGCGCGATGTGCCTGATGCCGACAACCAGTATCACCACATCGACTACCCCATTATCAAGGGCGTTGAGATTGAAATCCACTATGTGCCGTCGTTCTTCAGCAATCTGTATTATAACCGCCGTCTGCAGAAATACTTCGACAGCGTGAGCGAAAGGCAGTTCTGCAACTGGGTGGAATTGCCCGACGGACTTGGCACGATATGCCGACCCACCGACGACATGAACCGCATCTTCCAGCTCTCCCACGTGTTCAAGCATTTCATCAACGGCGGCGTGGGGCTGCGGCAGATGATCGACTACTACTATTTGTTGCGCCGCGGCATCAGCGAGGAGGAGCGGAAGGAGTGCCAAAGGCTGCTCAGCCGGCTGAACATGCTGAAGTTTGCACGCGGCATGATGTATGTGATGCAGGAAGCCTTAGGACTTGAAAAGCAGTTCTTGATAACCGAACCCGATGAGAAACTGGGCGAGAAACTGCTCTTCGAGGTGCTCACGGCAGGCAATTTCGGCCGCAGCGACACCAGGATGAAGTATAAAGGCAAAAACAAGAAGGTGAAACTGCTGTGGTATTCGCTGCGTCCATGGCGCTATGCACGTGAGTTTCCGGCAGAGTCGTTAGTGCGCCCGCTGTTTCTTGCATGGCATCAGGTGTGGAAATGGAACGAGCAACGCAAATACGGAAAGCATCCGGGATAGTACAAAACAGGGTGGCGGTCGTCATCCTATCAGATAAATACATTAATATTTATGGTATACAATGAACTCGGAAAGACAGGCATGAAGCTGTCTAATCTCGGTTTCGGCGCATCCTCGTTGGGAGGCGTTTTCCACGATATTCGTGAAGCCGAGGGCATAGAGGCTGTGTTCACAGCCATTGAAAACGGTATTAATTTCATCGACGTGTCGCCCTATTACGGCCACTACAAGGCTGAGACGGTATTAGGAAAGGCACTGAAGGACATCCCGCGCCAGAAGTATTACCTCTCCACCAAGGTGGGGCGCTACGGCGAAAATGGGGTGAACACTTGGGACTATTCTGCCCGTCGCGTCACCGACAGTGTGTATGAGAGCATGGAGCGCCTGCACATCGACTATATCGATATTATCAATGTGCACGACGTGGAGTTCCAAGCCGACCTTGAAGGAGGCTTGCAAAAGATCGTGGATGAGACTCTTCCCGCCTTGGTGGAGCTGCGCAAGAAGGGCGTTGTGAGGCATGTGGGCATCACCGACCTGCAGCCTGAAAACCTGAAATGGGTGATTGAACACGCTGAACCCGGCACCGTGGAGAGCGTTCTGTGCTTCTGTCACTACTGCCTGAACGACGAGATGCTGCTCGACTACCTCGATTTCTTCGAGAGTAACGGCATCGGCGTGGTGAATGCGTCGCCTTTCTCCATGGGACTGCTGTCGCAGCGCGGTGCTCCGGCATGGCATCCAGCCCCCGAAAGCCTGAAGGAAGCATGCCGCAAAGCCACGGATTATTGTGCCTCGAAGGACTATCCCATTGAGAAACTCGCCATCCAGTATTCCACCAGTCTGAATCCCCGCATCGCCACAACGCTGTTCAGTTCGGCCAATCCCAAGAATGTGCTCAAGAATATCGACTACGTGAATACGCCGATGGATGAGCAGCTTGTGAAAGATGTGCAGCAGATCATCGGCGACCAGATGCGCGTGAGGTGGAAAAACACTTGATGAGTTAAGAATTAAGAGTTAAGAATTAAGAGTTAAGAATTAAGAGTTAAGAATTAAGAGTTAAGAATTAAGAGTTAAGAGTTCATCGTTTATAGTTTTTTTTCATGGTGAAGATAATTGATGCACACAGCCATTTGTGGCTGAAACAGGATACCACGTGGAACGGAAAGGTGATCAAAACCTTGGAAAACGGCCGCTCAATGTTCTTGGGCGAAGAGGTGCAGATGGTGCCGCCGTTCATGATTGATGGCAAAAACAGTGCCGAGGTGTTCCTTTCCAATATGAACTATGCCCAGGTATCGGCAGCCGTCGTCACACAGGAGTTTATCGACGGCATACAGAACGACTATCTGGAAGAGGTGCAGGCGCGCTATCCCGACCGCTTCTTCGTGTGCGGCATGGCTGACTATTTCAAGCCGGGATTTGCCCAGCAGGCAGAGGAACTGATAAGCAGGGGATTCAAAGCCATCAAGATTCCCGCACACCGCCTGATACTTGACGGGCAGCGCATCTGGATGACCAGCGACGAGATGATGCAGATGTTCCATCTAATGGAAGACCGGGGCATCATCTTCTCCGTGGATCTTGCAGACGGAGACATCCATGTGGCAGAGATGAAGGAGATAATAGCCGAATGCCCGAAACTGAAAATTGCCATCGGCCACTTCGGTATGCCAACGACAGAACGCTGGCACGAGCAGATAAAACTGGCAAGAAATGAGAACGTGATGATTGAGTCGGGCGGCATCACATGGCTCTTCAACAGCGAATTCTATCCCTTCCCGGGTGCCATCCGTGCCATTAAGGAAGCCATCGACATTGTCGGCGTGGAGAAACTGATGTGGGGAAGCGACTATCCCCGCACCATTACCGCCATCACATACCGTATGTCTTACGATTTCGTCATCAAGAGCAACGAACTCACCGACCATGAGAAAGAACTGTTCCTCGGCGAGAATGCGCGGAAGTTCTATGGGTTCAAGCAGTTGGTGGATTTGCCGTATGTGAAGAATATGTCAGAATAAAGAGGATTAGAGGTGAGAGGTGAGAAGATTAGAGGTGATGCTTTAGAAGATTAGAGGTGATGCTTTAGAAGATTAGAGGTGTTGTTTTAGAGGATTAGAGGTGAGAGGTGAGAGGATTAGAGATATGCACAGAGATACAACGATCTATACTCATGCCTATATCTTAGTTCTATTCTCTTGCTTCTTGCTTCTTGCCTCTTGCTTCTAAAATAACCCCTCACCTCTCACCTCTATTATAAACTAAAAAACTTAAAACAAAAATAAATGAAAGCAGTACAGATTACCGCCGAACAGCAGATGGCGGTTGTGGAATTGGAAAAACCGGAAATCAAGAGTGATGAAGTGCTCTTGAAAATGAACTACGTGGGTTTCTGCGGCAGCGACTTGAATACGTTCCTCGGCAGGAACCCGATGGTGAAGATGCCCGTGATACCCGGTCATGAGGTGAGTGCAACGATTGCCGCCGTGGGAAGTGATGTTCCTGAGAATTTGAAAGTCGGTATGTTGGTCACCGTTGATCCCTACAGCAATTGCGGCCACTGTGCCTCCTGCCGCCACGAGCGTGCCAATGCCTGCGAGCATAATGAGACGTTAGGCGTGCAGCGCAACGGTGCCATGCGCGAATACCTTGCCATGCCTTGGCAGAAGATTATTCTTGCCGAAGGACTGTCAGAGAAAGAGATTGCGCTGATAGAACCGATGAGCGTGGGTTTCCATGCCGTGAACCGCGCCGAGATAACTGATATCGACCGTGTGATGGTGATTGGCTGTGGCATGATCGGCATCGGTGCTATCGTGCGTGCCAGTCTGCGCGGAGCCACAGTGATTGCCGTCGACCTGGATGATGAGAAACTGGCATTGGCAAAGCAGATGGGTGCTAACTACGTGGTCAATTCCAAGACAGAAGACCTGCATGCGCGCCTGCAAGAGCTGACCGAAGGCATGGGTCCCGATGTGGTTATCGAGGCCGTGGGCAGTCCTTTCACGCAGAACCAGGCAGTCAACGAAGTGGCTTTCTGCGGTCGCATCGTCTTCATCGGCTATGCCAAGGCGGGAACAGAGTTCATCACCAAGCTCTTTGTACAGAAGGAACTCGACATCCGCGGCTCTCGCAATGCCAAGCCTGCCGACTTCCGTGCGGTGATACATTATATGCAGCAGAACCGTGACTACCCGAAAGAGCAATTGATTTCGGCTGTCGCTTCTCCCGAAACGGCACTCCAAGCCATGCAGCAATGGGCTGCTGCACCCGCAAAGGTGTTCAGAATATTGGTGGGATTTGGTGTTTAAAGAATAGAAATTTAGAGGTGAGAGGATTAGTGGATTAGAGATATGCACAGAGATACAATGTTCTATACTAAGGCCGATAGCTTGATTCTATTCTCTCACCTCTAATCCTCTCACCTCTAAATTTCTATCCCCTAAATCCTTCACTTCTCATAGAGATAGAACATCCGCTCCATCATCTGCCATTTCTCGTCGGAAGTGGCATTGGCATCGCAGTTCTGGAACTGCGCCACATACTGTTCCCACTCCTCCTGACGGGGCAAAGTGGCAAGGCGTGCCATGGCTTCGCTCCACTGGAAGTTGAGCGGCGCATCGACAATCATCACCAGATGATTTCCCAGAATGTAGATCTCCATCTCTAAGATACCCACGGAACGAATGCCGTCGAGTATCTCTTTCCACGACCCTTCTTCGCTGTGTGCCTGCCGGTATTTGGCAATCAGCTCGGGATTGTCGCGCAGATCCATCATCTGCACATAGCGCTTCACGGGTTGCCCGTATTCTTTCGTTTGATAACCTTCCATATTCTTATGCTTTTGTGATTATTTCATTGCTTTCTTTTAGAGCCTGCCTGCAGTTGTCGGATAAGAAATTCTCAGACTACAACGGCACAAAGATACACATTTTAGATGAAACGACAAAATAAACTACTCACAGAATGTCGGGCTCCCACAGATGGCGCGACATGTCAACACGTCCGTTTGCCTTGAACGTCACACCCTCAGCCTCCAACAAATCGCGCTGTCTGCCCCACCCCGGAGCCGTGCGCCCGGCGATGTTCACCACGCGATGGCACGGCAGCAGGTCGGCTCCGGGCGTATAGCGCAGTGTGCGCCCCACCATGCGCGAGTGGCTCGGCCATCCTGCCAGTGCAGCAATATGCCCGTAGGTGGTCACCTTTCCGCAGGGAATCTGGCTCACGATGTTCAGCACATCATCGCGAAACGTGCGCGCATCGGCAGCACTCATCTTGTCGGGATAGTCTTTCATCTTCCGGTTGTCATGGGTTTCTGCTGCAAAGATAGCATTTTTTCCCGTCAACAGGAATATTTGGGTACAAAAAAAGCACGCGCGCGTTATAATATCGACGGATTGAAACTAAAACAAACAACAATATGAGAAAACTGAGAATCTTGTGTTTATGGGCGCTTCTGCTTGCCTACGGTGCAGCCGAAGCACAGCAATACCAAGTGGGCGTTTGCGACTGGATGATCCTGAAACGCCAGAAACTGGGTGAGTTTGAACTGGCACGCTATATCGGTGCCGACGGTGTGGAGCTGGATATGGGTTCCTTGGGACAGCGCAAAGAGTTCGACAACCAGCTGCGCAACCCCGCTCAGGCGGCCTTGTTCAAGCATACCGCCGACTCGCTGGACATAAAAATAGGAGCCGTAGCCATGAGCGGCATGTACGCACAGAGCCTTGCCGGGCGCGACAACTACCGCGAACTGGTGGAAGACTGCCTCAACACGATGGATGTGATGGGCGGCGTACGCGTGGCATTCCTGCCGTTGGGCGGATGCGGCAACAACTGGGCCGACTCGCTTCCGCTGCGAAAGGTCATCGTGAAGCGCCTCCACGAAGTGGGCGAGATGGCAAAGGCGCGCGGCAAAGTGCTGGGCATCGACACGCCCCTCGATGCCAAGGGCAACAAAAAACTGCTCAAGGAAATCAAGAGCGACGGCATCGCCATCTTCTATAAGTTCCAGACTGCCATCGAACTTGGGCTCGACATCTGCAAAGACATGCAGGCACTGGGAGCCAAGAACATCTGCGCCATCCACGCATCAAACACCGACGGCGTATGGATTCAGAACGACAAGGCGCTCAACATGCCCGCCATCAAGGCAACACTCGACAAGATGCAGTGGAGCGGATGGCTGTTCATTGAGCGCAGCCGCGACGTGAACCAGGTGAGAAACGTGAAGAACAACTACGGCAGCAACGTGCGCTACATGAAGGAAATCTTCAACAGCGTGCCTGAACCAGAGGTGAAACTGAATGCCGACGGGCGCGATCCGGAATACGTAAACAACATTCTCGGCCGCGCTAAGAAATGCACCGACGCGCTCGATCTCACATGGTCGTCGGCAATAGGCGACAATGTGCGCAACATCGTTGCCAACCGCTACTTCGAGCTGAACGACATCTATGCCGAGCGCGACTCACTGAAAAAGGCGGGAAACAAGAATGCCAGCCAGGTGGCAGACTCCAAACTCTACCGCTCCCACTTCGGTTTCGAGGAGAAACTGTCGAAATACCTCATGCCCAGACATGTGGAGCGCGTGAAGGACGTGATGACTTTCAATGTGGTGAAAGTAACCTACGATGCCTATTGCGACATGATTCCAACGCTCAAAGACGACGAAAAGGAGCAGATCATGCGCTGGCTGAGAGAGGCGCGCGAACTCGCCATCGACGAGGAAAGCAGCAACAAGAAGCACGCCGTGTTCAACAAATACAAGGGGCGCATCAACAATTTCCTCTCCGCGCGCGGCTATAACGTACAGAAAGAGCGCGAGGAATGGGAAAAGCGCGTCAAGGCGCGCGGCGGGCGGCTATAGGCTTGCCTTCATTCATCTCCATGATTCATGACTTTCGGCACAATGTCACTTTCTGCCGCATTCGTCTGATTATAAACAAGTTATCTATGGTGACATTGAATGATTCAATGTCACCTTTGCTATTTCTTCATATTATTCAAAAGTAAAACAACTTGTTTTACCTTCCCAAAACCATGCTTTCGTTCTCTTATAACAGCATTCCACAAACCAAAACAACTTGTTTCCCTCCCATAAAAACGCAGTGACATTGAACGATTCAATGTCACTCAATCCATCATACTGCATATCAGGCACTTGCAACAAAAAGTGACATTGAATGAATACCCGCTTTAAATTATCAATATAAGCGATCCGCGATTCTAAAATGAGCGGAATGCGAAAGGAAAATAATGGAGAAATTCGGCGATGAAATCGGCGATTTTTACGTGTGAGGGCGGCGTTTCGGAGCTTTGAAATGGGAGAGATGGAAAAGTAAATCAATTTAATTTGCTGAGTAAATCATATTGATTTGAAAAGTAAATTAAATTAATTTGCAAAGTAAATCAATTTGATTTGCTGATGCGGGGCGCAGCTATGGAGCGTGGAAAACGGTATTACGGAGCAACGAAAGTGCCACTTTGGAAGCTCAAAGGCATAACTTTCAGAAGACAAAAGCATAGCTCTCGGAAGCTCAAAGGCATAACTTTCAGAAGACAAAAGCATAGCTCTCGGAAGCTCAAAGGCATAACTTTCGGAATACAAAAAGCCCCGCTTTTTCACGAGGAACAAAGCGGGGCTTCGAGTGATAGTATATGCTTAAAAGAATGAATCTCTATTCTTTGTCAGCCAATGGTTAGTTCTTGAAGTGCGTGTAGCGAGTGTCTTCCTTGTTCTCAGGATTCTGAACCAGTGCTGAGTTAGCACTCATGTCGCTGTTGGCAATCCACCAGAGGTGAGTTTTGGAAGGAACGAACTCCAAGGGCAGCACCTGGTTGAACTTCATCTTGTTGTACTTGTTCACGAAGTAGCCAACGCGCTTGCCGAGACGGTCGGTGCGCAGCTCATCGTAATAGATGACACCCTCGCCGATGAATTCCCATCCGCGCTCCATGAAGATCGCCTCGTCTACGGCATCAGCTTCGCTCGATACGTCGGCACGTCCCGTAGGATCGTTCTGATAGAGAGCCAGTGCTGAAGCGGCTGTAACGGCTGGCAGTCCGGCGCGTGTGTGAACCATGTTGAGGTAGCGCAGGGCATCAGCCTGGTTGCCGAGTGCGTTCTGGATTTCAGCATAGTCGAGCAACACCTGTGCATAGCGCATCACCATGAAGTTGTTGCCTGAGCGAAGGTTGGTGCGTGCGTCTTTCGAGAAATCGTGGAACTTGATGTTTCCCGGACAGCAGCTTCCCCATCCTTCTGTTCCTTTCATCGAACCCAGGTCTTCGGGGTGATACTTCACATGAACCAGGTTGCCGCCCTTGCTATAGGTACCCTCGGTGATGAGCACCTTCAGGCGCTGGTCGTTGGTATCGTAGCTCTGCCAAGCCTCCACGGATGGAGCGGTACGCAGATAGTAGTAGCTGCCGCCGCCGTTGGTGGAAATGGTCTTTCCGAAAGAAACGAATTCTTCGGGATAGCAAGAGTCGGCAAACATACCGAAGTTCTGGTGCATGCCGTTTCCGTGGCCTGAGAGGGTTGAGAACTGCAGTTCATAGATGGACTCGGCATTGTTTTTAGCCTTGTCGCCATTGAGGGAGCACCACAGTTCGGCGAAATCGGGCATCAGCTGGTAAACACCAGAATCGATCACCTTCTTGCAATAAGTGGCAGCCTTCTGGAGCAGACTCTTGTCGAATGTCTTGTAGCCTCCGGCACCTGCCATGGAAGCGCGATAGAGGTAGAGGTTTCCTAAATATGCCTGTGCAGCACCCTTGCTGGCGCGCCACACGTCGTAGTTGGCTGTGCCGCGCACGGGGAGGTTCTCCTCTGCATATTCCCAGTCCTTGATGATGAACTCGTAGACTTCATCGGCAGTGGCACGCGGGAAATTGAGGTTGTTCAGGTCGGTGGTCACACTTTCAATGATAGGAGCACCTCCATGAAGGCGTACAATCCAGTAGTAGCTGCATCCGCGCAGGAACCTGCACTGTGCGATGGCGCGTGCTTTCAAAGTCTCGTCCATGCTGGACGCTTCAACCTGTGCTATCATGTTGTTGGCACGAGCAATAGTAGTAAGCGCCTTTGTCCAAACGCTGGTGAATGTTCCGGCATTGTTTGCCTGGTTCTGATATTTCCAGGCATTGATGTCGTTGATGTTGTTCTTGTTTCCCTCACGGTTGGGCTGTGCAAAGTCTGTCGACCCTTCCAAACGCATGAAAGTACCACCATCGTTACAGAGCGTTCTGTAAGCATTGTACACCGAATTCAGACCTGAGTTCAGCTCTGCCTCGTTATTATAGTATTTGTTAGGATCGATGAACGTATAGGGATGTTCTTCCAGATCGGTGCAGCTGCTGAGTGCTGCAATCCCGAACAATCCGGCTAAGAAATATTTATATAGTTTCATATTCTTTTTTGTTAGATGGTTTGATTAGAATTTGAGGTCTACACCGAAGATAATAGCCTTTGACCACGGGTTAGAGATGTCACCATTGACGGGGTTGTAGCCGCGGTGGTTGGCGAATGTCACGAAATTCTGGAAGTTCAGGTTCACCTTCAGTGCCTTCACGGTCTTAATCTTCAGCAGCTTGGTGAAGTCGTAGTTCAGCTGGATGTTCTTCAGGATGAAGTATGTCCAGTCGGCATTGGTGCGGTCAGAGAGGTATGTGCCTCTTGATCCTGGGCGCGGATAGTCGCCGTCGGGATTCGTGGGGCTCCACATGCGCTCGTATGCATACTGTGAAGGGAAGTAGAGGCGCTCCTGGATGTTGTTCTCACCCCAGAGCAGGTAGCTTCCGTTGTCGGAGAAGCTCAGTGCCCACTCCGTGCCGTTGTTGCCGTTGCTCTCGGCACCAGCGATGGAGGCGTACTTGAAACCGCCCTGTCCGTAGATGCTGATGGAGAAGTCCTTATAGCCTGCATTCAGGTTCAAGCCATAGAAATACTTGGGCTGAACGGAGCCGATGCAGATGTAGTCTTCGTAACCGATGCTGCCGTTGCCATCACGATCCTCATACATTTCGTCACCGAGAGAGGCGTTGGAAGCCGTCTTTGGCACATACTCCTTATACCAGTCGAGCTGTTCCTGCGTCTTGATGATGCCCAGAGAGTGACGGGCATAGAGACCATCGACGGGCTTGCCTACGACAAGGCGACGGTCAATACCGGTACCATCCGTCTTCAGCTGGATTTCCTTGGTCTCCACACCGCTCACGTTGTAGAGTTCCTTGATCTTGTTGGTGTTGTAGGTAAGGTTCACGCTTGCATCCACATACCAGTCTTGGTTCTTGAAGATGTTTCCACCAACGGTGAGCTCCCATCCCTTGTTCTGAGTGGCACCCACGTTGCTCAGCAAGGTGGAGAATCCGGTCTCGCGAGGCAGAGGAACCTCATAGAGCAGCTTGTTGGTATCGCGGATATAGTAGTCGAAGTTCACCGTGAAGCGGTTCCACAGACCGAGGTCGAAACCGAAGTTCCACTGGTTGGTGCGCTCCCACTGCAGGTTCGGGTTGGCAAGCTTGGTCTGTGCATAGCCCACCAGCTCAGCACCGCCGAAAATATAGTTGCTTCCACTCGACAGCTGTGCCAACGACTTATAGTTACCAATCTCCTGGTTACCGGTTACACCGAAGCTGGCGCGCAGCTTGAGGTCGGTGATGACAGGATTGTCCTTGAGGAACTCCTCTTGAGAGATGCGCCATGCGAGACCTACTGAGGGGAAGAAACCCCACTTCTTGTCTTCACCGAAACGTGAAGAACCATCCCAGCGGGCTGTTGCCGTGAGCAGGTACTTGTCGTTGTAAGCATAGGTGATACGTCCGGTATAAGAAATCAGGCGGTTGCCGTAGCGACTTGAGCTCGGACTCCAAGTGTCGCGCTTGGCATTGGTGATGTCCCATGCCTGCAGAGCGTCAACGGTGAATCCTGATCCAGAGATTCCTGTGTTCTGGTAGTCGAAGTCCTGCCAAGAATAAACGGCAGTAGCGGTAAAGCGATGAACATCCCACTGCTTGGCGAAGGTGAGCATGTTTTCCATCAGCTTGCTGCGACCCTTGTTCCAAGAGTGGCTGCCGGAACCTGTTCCCTTTGCCATGTTGCCCACGAGGTGGCTGGTGTTGTAACCGTATCCGCGGTTCATGCGCACATCCTGACCGATGCTGATGCGATAGGTGAGTTCGGGCAGGATCTTTGCCTCTGCAAAGGCATTGATGATGGCGCGAACAGTGGTGGTGCGGCTGGTGTGCTCGGGATAGTCGATCAGCGGGTTCCATGCATCCGACACGTAGGGGTTCTTGGGAACCACGAGGTTGCCTTCGGCATCGTAAGGAGAGTCGGTGGGCCATCCGTAGCGTGCCACGTTACCCATGGCGTTGTCTTCGGCATTGCGGATGGAGTAGGTGTACTGAGCACTTCCACCAAGAGTCAGCCAGCTGTTGAACTGGTGGCGCAGGTTGGTGTGGAAGGAGAACTTCTCGTATCCCTGAGTCGGAACGAGACCGTTCTGGTTGTAGTAGCCGCCAGAGAGCATGTAGCTCGTTCCGTTGGCGCTGCCGTCGAGGCTCAGGTTGTAGTTCTGCAGGAATGCATGGTCGCGAAGCAGCAGGTCTTCCCAGTCGGTGTCTGCCTTTGGATTCGTGCACCATGATGTGTCGCCGTTGGCAAACGGAGCCTGTGATGGGTCGTTGTGGTAGTTGGTGTAGATGGCATTCATGCAATCGATGAAGTCCTGACCTGTAACGATGCCCAGTTTGCGACCCGGCATCTGTGTACCAACAGAAGAATTGAAGGTAAGGTTCTTTGTTCCCACCTTACCAGTCTTGGTAGTGATCATCACCACACCGTTGGCACCACGGGAACCGTAGATGGCGGTTGCAGATGCATCCTTGAGCACCTCCATCGACTCGATGTCGGCGGGGTTGATGTCGCTGATGTCGCCGCTCATGAGGGGGAATCCGTCAACAACATACAAAGGTTCGTTGCTGGCGTTGATAGAACTGGAGCCACGGATACGGATGGCAGGACCTTCACCCGGCTTGTTATTGTTGAACACAGCCACACCGGAAGCTTTTCCCTGCAGGGCTTCGAGAGCGTTGCCCGTCACGTTGGCCATGATGGCCTCTGTCTTCACGTTGGATGTTGTTCCGGTAAGGTCGGATTTCTTCATCGTACCGTAACCGATGACCACCACTTCTTCCAGGTTGGAGCGGTCTTCCTGAAGGGTAACGTTGAGATTACCCCCCCCAACTTTCACTTCCTGGCTCTTGTAGCCAACATAAGAGAATACCAGCGTTGTTCCTTTAGGCACGCTGAGCTGATAGTGACCGTCGATGTTGGTCACAGTTCCTACGCGGGTGTTGTTCTTCACAATCACGCTCACGCCGATCAACGGCTGTCCCGTGTTGTCCTTTACCACACCGCTGACGTTTGTCTGCTGCTCTACTGCGGCAGGCTTCATAATGCTCTGACTTGCGCTATTGTCGGCATATCCACATGCGGGGATAGCCAGCATTGCTGCCAATGCCAGACCAACGAATAGGTTTTTTCCTTTTTCGTTCTTCATGTCAATTGTTTTTAGGTTAAAGATAAATATATATTAGTTTATAATATGTACTCTTATTCGCTGCTTCTTCTCAAGCCAAAAAACGGAATGGCCTACCAAATGGTTTCGAATTCTTTCGCAAAGATAAGTTGTTTTCAAGAAAAAACAATACCAAACCAATGTTTTTTGCAACAAAACATACGCTTTTAACGTTTCTTATACAAAAATTTTAGATATTTTGTCATTTTTTATTGCTTACGAAATATTTGTTGTAATTCTGCTTGCTTGAGTATGTTATGCCGACAATGCACATTGAACAAAAAAATGGCAACCCTTTAGAAATTGTTTCAAAAATGTTCAAAATTATCTATAATTTGTTTTTTGCAATCCTATTTCGCGCGGATTTCTGTATTTTTCGCGCCCTTTTCACGAGGAAAAAGATTCCATCAAGCATTATTAGAAAAAAAACGTTAAATACAAGCATTCAAAAACATATTTTTATCGTTTTCTTTTGAAAATAGTAAAAAACCACTTATCTTTGCGAAAGAATTCGAAAGAAAGGGAACCCGTGAAGAGTTGCCATATCGAAATAACAGAATTAACCACGTTATGATTGTTCGGCTAACCACTAAAAACATCATAATCGCTTTTCTATTACAATACCGCTAAATATGAATGACGAAAAAGGAAAGAACCGTTTCGTTGGTCGGGCATTGGATGGCAATGTCGGGCCTGTCTGGTATTGAGTAAAACGGAACTCGCTGAATTGAGTAAAACGGAACTCGCTGAATTGAGTAAAACGGAACTCGCAAAATAGAGAATACAATAATATTAATATAATTATGTCTAACATCAATTTGAATTTTATGAAGCAAACCCTGAAGACTTATTCAAGTTTCAACTTGAAGAGAACAGCTTTTGTTCTTACTCTCTCTGCTGCATGCCTCCTGCCCATGGCCGGACATGCCATAGGAGAAATGAATGAGCCAGTTCAATCGGTTCAGCAATCTCGCACAATCAAAGGACATGTTGTGGATGAGAACGGCGAACCGCTGATTGGCGTAACTATTTATGCGGGAACCAACAACGCCGCAGGTGCCATCTCCGACATCGACGGAAACTTTAGCATTAACGCGGCTCCCGGAACGCAACTAAAACTCTCTTATGCCGGATACAAAACACAGACAGCCACCGCACGCGATGGTGCCACCTATAAACTGGAGCCCGACGTGCAAGGTCTGGAAGATGTGGTGGTCATCGGTTTCGGTGCCGTGAAGAAACGCGACCTTACCGGATCAGTGGCATCTGTAAAATCCGAAGCTATTCTCCAGACACCAACTTCCAGTGTGGCTTCTGCCATACAGGGACGTATCACCGGTCTTGATGTTAACGGTTCCGATCTCCGCATCCGCGGTAACCGCTCTATCAACGGTAGCAACGAGCCGCTGGTGATCATCGACGGTGTGCAGGGTGGCAGCATGAGCGACCTGAATCCGGATGACATCGAGAGTATCGACGTGTTGAAGGATGCCTCCTCTACCGCCATCTACGGTTCGCAGGGTGCCAACGGTGTAATCATCATCACCACCAAGAAAGCAGAAGCCGGACGTTTCCTTGTTTCCTACAATGGTTATGTGACTGGTGCTGCCCGCAGGGAGCATCCCGACTACCGTCAGGGTACCAATTATTATGACGCACGCAGGATTGCTGCACAGAATGCCGGCAACTGGCAGAGTGCCGCTGACGACCTGGTGCTCTTCGGTAATCCCGAGACCCTGGCTGCCTACAGAGCCGGTGTGTGGACCGACTATGAGGATCTGCTGCAGAAGGATATCACCTGGAGCAACAACCACAGCATCACACTCTCTGGCGGTAACGACAAGACGACTGCCCGTTTCAGCATCGGCTACGCTAACGACGGCAGCCGCTGGAAGGAAAGCGGCGGCACCGACCGTTATACCCTCCGCGCCAACATCGACCACAACATCCGTAAGTGGATCAGCGGAGGTGTGAACTTCCAGCTCACTCACAACCGCAGCGAGCGCTCTCCATACGAGGACGCTTCGACATCGGGCGTGCAGCTCGGTTCTCCCTACGGCTATTATGACGCAGCGTCTGGCAACTACCTTATCGGAACAGACCTCGTGGTACGTCCGTTGGACAACTCCGGCTACGTGAACCCACTGCTCAACACCCTGGGCGACGACCGCTATGCAGCTCTTACCACCGGTACCAACGTGGTGGCAAACGGATATTTAGATATTCACCCGATCAACGGACTTTCTTTCCGTACGCAGGTGAACTCTACAATTCGTAATTCTTCTGAGGGCAGCTATACTGATTCTCAGTCTGCCTCACAGATCAATTCCGGAACAAACCTCTCCAGCGCCACATTTACCAAGCCATCCAGTCTCTATCTGGAGTGGAACAACATCCTGACATATACCTTCACGATGCTGCCCGAGGATCACCACCTCACACTGACGGCACTGACTTCTTGGGGTAAGGATACCAGTGATCAACTCACTGCAAACTCTCGAGGTCAAACCCTCGCAAGCAACCTGTGGTGGAACCTCGCAAGCAACGACGGTGCTGCTGGTCACATGACCCACAGCAGCAAGTATGTGCAGTCGCAGTATTTCTCATACGCAGGACGTCTCAGCTATGACTATAAGGGACGCTATCTCTTTACAGGATCTGTACGTCGTGACGGTGCTTCACGTCTGGCAGAGGGACACAAGTGGGCTACGTTCCCATCAGCAGCCCTCGCATGGCGTATCTCCGACGAGGCATTCATGCGGCCGACGAAGTCGTGGCTCGACGACTTGAAACTGCGTGCTACCTATGGTGTTACCGGTAACTCCGGTATTCCAGCATACGGTACTGTTTCCGGCGTAACGTTCAAGAACACCGCACTCGGATTCCAGGATGTAGGCGTGAGCCACTATGAACTGGGTGTTGACAACATCATCGGTAACCTTGATACGAAGTGGGAGAAGTCAACAACCATCGACTTCGGTTTCGACCTTGTGATGCTCAACAGCCGCGTAGCCGTAACCTTCGACTGGTACAACACCAAGACCACCGACCTGATCCTGGCACGTACGCTGCCCACATCAAGCGGTAACGACGGTAACTTCAAGACCTATACCAATATCGGTTCTACCCGCAACAAGGGTTGGGAGCTTGCCATCAACAGCCGTAACATC
This sequence comes from Prevotella sp., assembly GCA_017471245.1. Lineage (GTDB taxonomy): Bacteria > Bacteroidota > Bacteroidia > Bacteroidales > Bacteroidaceae > Prevotella. The sequence goes on along the minus strand of JAFUVB010000114.1, from coordinate 24,414 downwards.
CAGACAAAAGACTTCCAGTGGAACAGCACATTGACATTGTCTGCCAACAAGGAGGAAATCCTTGAACTCACCGGCGGAGAGACCTTCATCCAGGTGGGCGACAAACCCGAGGAAGGACTTATGGTGGGCTATCCCATCAATTCATATCGTGCATTTGAGTATCTTGGAATCTGGAAGACATCCGAGGCTGCCGAGGCTGCACAGGTGTTTACCGATGCTAACAAGACCATTCCTTTCAAGCCAGGTGATATCAAGGTTGTTGACCAGAACGGCGACGGATGGATTGACCAGAGCACCGACTATACCTATCTGGGCAGCACCTCTCCCGACTGGTTCGCTGGCTTCAACAACGACTTCCGTTACAAGAACTTCGACCTGAACATCTATCTCTACGCACGTTGGGGACACTGGGGCGACAACCCGTTGGCAGGCTACAGCCCCACCACCGGAGGTTCGTATGTGACCTACGACTACTGGGTACCCGGCACCAATGAGGGCGGATCGTTCCCCCAGTTGATGCAGAACTTCAACTTCTACGACTATAAGGGCTATACCGGATACTGGTATTGCGACCGCTCGTTCATCAAGCTGAAGAGAGTGGCATTGGGCTACACCCTGCCGCGTTCAGCCGTGAAGACTCTGGGCATCGAGAAACTACGTTTATACGCTGCCGTCAACAACCCGTTCTATATCGTCAAGGAGAAGTGGGTGAAGCATTTCGATCCGGAAAGCCAGCAGCGCAGTGTGACAATAGGTCTGAATGTTAATTTCTAAGAAGAAAGGAAAATTGAAGATTATGAAAAAGTTCAATAAATATTTGATTGGCGGCCTGCTGTTGGCTGCCACCGCAGTGAGTCTCACATCGTGTGAACTTGACGAGTACAACCCCTCTTCTGAGGGTGCCGATGCCGTCTTTGCCACACAGCAGGGTATTGAGGGACTTGTCAACCAGATGTATTACAACTTCCGCTGGAAGTACTACGGACGTGAAGACCCCGTTCTCTATATGGAAGGTGCCGGAGACTTGTTCCAGAATTGCCCTGAAAAGGATACCTACGGTATGCAGCTGACCCGCTTCGTCGACCTGCAGGGTGACCGCTCTCAGGTGGGTGGTGCCTGGAACCGTGTATATGATAATGTGAACCTTGCCAATACCGTGCTCGACTATCTGCCTACGACAAAAAACCTGACAGACGAGCAGCGTAACGACTATGAGGGTGAGGCTCGTTTCACACGCGCCTACGCTTACTGGTGGCTTGTGGAGTGGTTCGGTGACATCGAGATGCGCACCAAGGGTACTGGAACTCCCACCTTCACCGCTTACCGTACCGACCGAAAGGTGATCTATGACGAAGTGATTCTTCCCGATGCAGAGGCTGCTACCAAGCTGTTGCCTATCAATCCGCTGAACGGACAGATAGGTCGCGCAACCCGCAAGGCTGCATACGGCATCCTGGCACGCACCTATCTCACACGCGCACAGTTTGAGACTGCCGGCAGTGCAGAGCAGAGAGCATTCTATCAGAAGGCATACGATGCCGCCAAGTATGTGATGGACAACAAGAGCCAGTTGGGAATCTCCCTCTACAATACATACGATGAAATCTGGCAAGCCAGGAACAATAAGAGCAACACGGAATACATGTGGGTGGTGAGCCACTCAACAAACTCCACGCTTAACCCACAGAGCGGAAACCCCAATCGTCTGCACATGTACTGGTCACCGCGCCTGCTCAACCTCGCCGGATTAACAAATGATGTCAGCAAACCACTTGCATGGCAGAACCCTCGTGAGAGCACGCTTATGGCACCTACATACTATCTGCTGAACCTCTTCAAGGATTGGGACGCCCGCTATGACGCGCTCTTCCAGGAGGACTTTGTGGAGAGCAACACATCTTACACATGGGCAAAGGATATGGCTGACCTCTATACCAAGAAGGCTGCTGACAATACAGTGGAAAGTGCTGCAGCAGATGCCATCTCAGCCGAATTAGTAGGTAAGACGGTTATGGAAGGTGAGCCTGTTCTTACTTTCACCCGCCGCCATGTCACCACTGATGAGAAGATGGAATATGCCAAGAAGGGCATTGCCCTCCTCGGTGCAGACGACTATTTCATTCGGGAGACCATCGACGGACAGCAGGTTTACCGCTACCGCACGCTTGCCGAGTCTTCTCAGAACATTTACCGCTCTTATCCCAAGTTCAACAAATATCGCATCTGGGACGGTCCTGATGGAGACACATACTTGCTGACAAACCCAACTGCACAGGTAGGTTTTGCTGATGTTCCCGTAATGCGCTATGCCGAAATGCCGCTCATCGCTGCCGAGGCACAGATAGGCTTGGGCAACCAGAGCGAGGCTGCCAATATCATCAACCGAGAAATACGTAACGCACGCGTCGTGAAACCCGGCCATAATCTGAGTGAGGCTCAGGTGACTGCTGCCGATATGACCATCGAATGGATACTCGAGGAGCGCGCACGTGAGCTCTGCGGTGAGTGGCTGCGCTGGTTCGACCTGAAGCGCACCAAGACTTTGGTATCTTACAAGCGTATTCACAACCCGGCAACCAATGGTGACAACCCTGTGACAGAGACCCATTACCTCTGGCCCATCCCCACATCGTTCCTCGACAAGTTAGAGAACGCTGAGGAGTTTGGACAGAATCCGGGCTACAACCCCTACACTCGCGCCAACTAAGATGTAGAATCTTGAATCCCTATAACTGAAAAAAGCCTCTGATTCCGTGTGAGTCAGAGGCTTTTCCTGCTATTTTCAGAGACCTATATAACCTATTTTATGCCAAACACTAAAAAAACACTTATTTTCCTTTGTTGTTTTCTGAAAAAGCACTACCTTTGCGAAAGAAAACGAAAGGGCAACATGTTGTTCAAGGAAGAATGCCCGATGGAATTAACCACCGAAATAACCTGAAAACACTTCTATACGTGCCGCCCTAATACCACTAAAAGAACAATTTGCGGAATCACTAAAAATATCAGATAACTAATCATTTACTAATCAAACAACAATTGACATGAAAAACGAAAAAGGAAAGAACCTATTCGTTGGTTTGGCATTGGCAGCAATGTTGGCTGTACCTTCTTTCGGGTATGCTGACAATGGCACCAGCCGGAACCAAAACTTCTCGCAGCCTGCTGCCACACAGCAGCAGACGAATGTTAGCGGAATTGTCAGAGACAACACTGGCGAACCCCTTATCGGAGTGAGCGTGACGGTGAAGAACAATCCCCGCACAGGTGCTGTGACCGACATGGACGGTCGCTATTCTATCAGCGTTCCAAGAGGAACTACTCTGGTGTTTTCTTACGTTGGCTACAAAAGTCAGGAGGTTAAGGCTAATGGCAGTCAAGTGAATATCACCCTTCAGGAAGACCGTTCCAGCCTCGACGAAGTGGTGGTTGTGGGCTATGGTACGATGAAGAAGCGCGACCTGACGGGTTCAATCACCACCGTTAAGAACGACGCCATCACCGCATCGCTCACGTCAAACGCCTTGGAAGCACTGCAAGGAAAGTCTACCGGCGTGGCTGTTTTCTCAAACAACCAAGTGGGTGCAGAGCCCAAGATCCGCATTCGCGGTACTGCATCAATCAACGCAGAGGTGGATCCGCTGATTGTGGTTGACGGTTTCCCCTTGGTGGACGGCAACATGAACGACATCAATCCCGCCGACATCGAGTCGATGGAAGTGCTCAAGGATGCATCGTCAACGGCCATCTACGGTTCGCGTGGTGCCAATGGTGTGATTATGATCACTACGAAGAAAGGCGCAGCAGGACGCAACAACCTGAGCGCACACGCCACTTTGGGCGTTTCGTCGCCAAGCCGTCTGATCGACCTTATCGATGGACAGGACTTCGTAAACTTCATTACCGAAGCTTACCAGAATGCCGGAATGACCCCACCATCACTCTCCACGAAGTATAATACCAACTGGCAGAAGGAAATATTGGAGAGCACTGCCCTGACGCAAGACTATGGCGTGACCTTCGATGGCGCCAACGACCGCACCAATTACATGCTCTCCGGCGGATACTATAATCAGGATGCCCTGATTCCCGGACGCGGTTTCGAGAAGTTCTCCATCCACACCAACCTGGACCATAAGTTCAATTCGTGGCTCACGGTAGGCGCAAGCATGCAGGTGACAGTGTCGAACCATAACATTCTTACCGACCAGGTGCTCAACGACATCTTCCGCTTCGGATGGCCAACAGACCCCGTTTACAACGAAGACGGATCGTATAACATCCTCTCACACGGTGAATTCTGGAACCCGCTCGCCGACAACTCTGCTACCACGAACCGCACCAAGAGCAACCGTTTCCTCGGTAACTTCTACGCATCGGCACAGATTTCTAAGCACCTGAACTACAAAATCAGCATAGGCTACGATACGAAAACTGCCAACAACTACCGGTTCAGCACATCGCAGACAGCCAAGTCGATTGCCCAGGGACTCACAACAAGTTCGGGAAGACATAACTGGAGCCGCAGCCGCAGCAAGCTGATGGACAATATTCTCACTTATTCTAACCAGTGGGATGACCACCGATTCACCGCCACTGCCGTATATTCTTGGCAAGACTACAGCTATAACTACTCGCAAATGGCAGGCCAGTTCGACAACGACCTGTTAGGTGCATGGAACTTTGCAGGTGCCAACCAGGCTTCGCTCACCACAGAAAGCGATGCCTACAGCAACCGACTGATTTCGTATACCGGCCGCGCCACATACGCATATCAGGACAAATACATGGTCACTGCCACCATCCGTTTCGACGGTTCAAGCCGTTTCGGAGAAGACAGCAAGTGGGGAACATTCCCCTCTTTCGGTCTGGCATGGCGCGTTACCGAAGAAGAATTCCTGAAAGACCATCCTGTCATCACCGACTTGAAGATTCGCGGAAGCTATGGTGTCACAGGTAACCAGGAGATTGGTAACTATCAATCGCTCGCCAGACTGTCTACCGACAACAATGGAAACTATGCCGACGGAAAGGCTACACTGACTGGCTACTATGAATCGGTGGGCAACTCCAAACTGAAATGGGAGCGCACCACGCAGATTGACTTAGGTTTCGACCTTTCACTCTTCAACCGCATCTTCCTGAATGTGGACTACTACAACCGCGACACCAACGATTTGCTCTACAGCGTACCCATTCCTTCAACATCGGGTTACAGCTCTGTGTTGAGCAATATCGGTAAGGTGAACAACCGTGGTCTTGAAGTTGCTCTCAATGCCGACATTGTTCGTAACAAAGACTTGAAGGTGAACTTCGGCGTGAACTTCTCTACCAACACCAACGAGCTGAAGGAACTCTACGGCGATGTGGATGAAGTGACGGTGAACAACGGCTTCGGAACAACGGGTCTGTCGAGAATTCTGAGAGTGGGAGAATCGGTTACGGGTGTCTACGGCCTGAAATCGCTGGGCATTATCAAGACTCAGCAGGAACTGGATGCCTATAAGGCCGAGGTGCCTGAATGGGCTGCCAACTACAGAATCGGCGATGAAATGTATGCAAACCTCGACGGCGACAAGACCATTTCTGCCTCCGACCTGATATGCATCGGCTCTGTTGAACCGAAGTTCTTCTACGGTCTCAACCTCGGAGTGGAGTATAAGAAGTTCTCTTTGCAGGTTTACGGACAGGGTGCATGGAAATATGCAGCCATGGCTGGTGCTGAAAACTCCGGCAACAACGGCACTCACTGGACACTGGGCTATCAGGACATCGGCAGCTACGCACTCTGGGCAGACAACAGCATGCGCAATCTCATCGGCGTTCCCTCAAAGGATGCCTACAAGAAGATGGGTGACACTTATCCCGCAGCAGGTGCCCGCAACATGAAACTGAGCGACAGAACCAATGCAGACTGGTCGTTCTTCGTGCTGCGCAATATCCAGTTGGGCTACGATTTCACTGATTTGCTGAAACTCACGGAGATAAAGACGGTGAAGTCGCTTGTGCTCAACGTGAACTTCCAGAACTTCGTTGCCTTTGCAAACCACACTGGCTACAACCCCGAGAACGGCGACGTGAGCAACCCGTTTGCAAGAACCATCATGTTTGGTATAAGTGCTAAATTCTAATTTTAAACAGTATCATAAAGATGAAAACAATAAAATATATCCTGGCAAGTGCTATATTGGCAGTAGGAGGTATGGTTGTCACCAGCTGCAGCGACTTGGAAGAGAAACCGCTCACCTTCTTGAATCCCAATATCTACTATAATACAGAGGGTGAGGTGGACGCTGCCCTGAATGGCGTTTACAACAGGTTCCGCAATATGTACACTGCCAATTCGCAGCTGTATCTTGCCAACGTGGAGCTTTATACAGAACAGGGCTGGCCCACATACAACAAGAACTCCATGGAGACACTGAACCGCTGGTATGACATCAATAACGCAAGTACGGGTAACAGCGACCGCGGCGTGAACCGAATCTGGTCGGCTGCCTACGAGGCTATCAACCGTGCCAACATCGTGATTGCGCGCCATCAAGACGTGTCGATGAGCGAAACATCACATGGCCGCATCGACGGACAAGCCAAGTTCATACGCGCCTATAGCCTGTGGCATGTCATTCGTTTGTTTGGTGGCGCACCGATAATCACCACTTACACCAACGGACTGGAAGGCCTTGAAGTGCCGCGCAACACGGTTGACGAGTGCTACGAAGCTATCATCGCCGATCTTGAGGAAGCAGCCAAGGAACTTCCTGCCCGTGGCAGCGACGCTTCTTATGATGTGTGGCGCATCCATCAGGGTGCCTGCTACGCACTGTTAGGCGAGGTTTATCTCTATCGCGCCACCATGAACGGCAACAATCAGGAATACCTCACGAAGGCCCGCGACTACAGCAAAATGGTGATCGACTCGCACGCCTACTCGCTCATGGAAAACTTTACCGACCAGTTCTACTGGTTCAACGAGAACGCAAAAAACAACAAGGAGTCGATCTTTGAGTTGCAGTTTGCACCGCTGAGCGGACAGAGCAACGACATGCACATTCGTTTCGGATTGGGAAGAACCTACTCTTCGATGGGATGCTACATGTATGCACGTATGGGCGTGTCGGGATTCCTGTACAAGGAGATGCTCGACAACAACGACAAGCGTGCCGAAGCCCTGCTCTCACAGTTTGAACTGAACGACGGAACTATATCCAAGTATGACCCGGAGACCTACCAGTGGAACCCCGTGATCACCAACGACCGCGACCAGCCACACAACTGTGTGTTCAACCTGAAGTACATGGACAACCGCACAGACGCTTCGTTGCAGAAGCCGAATGCCAACTTCCCGATGCTGCGCTATGCCGAAGTGCTGCTCAACTATGCCGAGGCTGCCAACCTGTTGCAAGGTGGACAGGGACTTAACGAACTGAACCAGATTCGCACACGCGCCGGTCTGCCAGCCTATACCTACACATCGCAGGCCAACTTGGACGAGGAAATCTTCCAGCAGCGGCGCTATGAGTTTGTGGGAGAGGGCAAGATCTTCTACGATGAGCTGCGCCGCGGCGTGCTGGGGCAGTATTGCTCTGACAAGTGCGTGAAGGGAACAGCGCTGAACATTGCTTATTTCGACGGCGACGTTCATTTCAAGGCAGGCCGCAACTTCTTGTTCAAGATTCCAAAGGCCGACCTTGACTCCAACCCCGCACTGGAGCAGAACCCTGACAACTAAGAATGGCAAGGCTCGCAAGTTGAATAACATGCGCTATCGCTGCAATATAATGATTGCAGCATAGTATACGCCGAACAAAGAAGGTGTATCAAAATACTGATATTCCTATAGAAACAACGGATTTCACGGATTTTACGGATTTAAGTCATGCTGAAAATCAGGAACTTAAATAATCTGTAGAATCCGTGAAATTCGTTGTGGTTTCTTTTTGACACGCCCTCTTTTCTCATGCCAAAGCATCGTTTACATCCCGCAAAACCTATGCTTTTGCCTTTTCAATACCTGCGATTTTTTTAAATGAAAAGCTATGCTTTTGGCATTCAATTCCTATGCTTTTGCCTTCCAATACCTAATGTTTCTGCATGTTAAACATTAGGTTTTGAAAGGACTTTGCAAAAAAATAAATCATGAGAAATTCTGTCAATGTCACTTTTTGACGTAACTTGCTGTATATCATAAAGTTAAAAAGGGTGACATTGAACGGTTCAATGTCACTCTTTCTTGACAAACGTCATATCTGAATCATAACAAAAGGTGACATTAAACGATTCAATGTCACCCTCTCTAACACTCATATAATCAGAGAGTTAAGGCAAATAGTGACATTGAAGCAAAAAACTGCCTGTCAGAATCCGTACACCCCACCTATTATATATATATGAGCTTACTCCGTTTCAGCAAAGGCGGCAGCCTCGGCAGCTGCTATGATGTCTTCGCGCGAAGGATCTTTTGAGGTCACCTCAATGTCGGAGAAGTCATATTCTTCATCGCTTGCCGGCTCGGAACTCTCATTGGGAATGCCCATGGGCTTATCCTCCTTGAAATAGTCAACGGGGGCATTGTCTTCGTTTTCTTTCCTGATTGACGACTTGTCCGTGGGAATATCCTTCTTGATAATGAAATCTTCCTTCTGCGGTTCGGTATCCGGCGCAATCTCAACCGGCTGCTCCTCCATCTTTGTGCGATCGGTCTTGGCAGCGAACACGGCATCTATGAACTGCGGTTCCTTGCGCAAACGCTGCAGTGTTAGTTTGGAGGCAAGCTGCTGCGCTTCCTTCTTGCTGTAGCCGCTTCCCACTTCTGCCTTGATGCCTTCCACGACGGTCTGATAAGTGAACTTCGGACTTCCCTTCTCGTCGCTGCTCTGATCGGTGAGAACGAATTCTATCATCACCCGGTTCTTCTGTCCCCACTCAATGAGTTTCGACTTGAAGTTCACCTCTTTATATGCCACCTTGTCGATGTTGATAAGCTCTTTCAAAATGCGCTTTTCCATGAACTGCATGCAGGCATTGTAGCCGCGGTCCAGATAGATGGCACCCACCATTGCCTCAAACGCATTTCCTCCTAAATAACTGTTATGGGAGAAACTGCGCCCGTTGCTCTTAACCAGATTGGTGATTCCCATCTCCTTAGCCAGCCTGCCCAACGTTTCGCGTTGCACAATCTTTGAACGGGTGTTGGTAAGAAATCCCTCGCGCTTGCCCTCAAAATGACGAAACACGATGTCGCCTACCACTGCATCGAGCACGGCATCACCCAGAAACTCCAGCCTTTCGTTGTTCAGCGGGCGGCCTTTCTCATTGCGGCGAGCCATGCTCTTGTGGAGCAGGGCCTGCTTGTAATAGGAAATGTTTCTTGGATAAAAACCGATAATTTCATACAAAGACAAATAAAGCTCCTTCTCCTTGCGGAAAGGGAGCCTTATCCTGTCGATAATATCGTTAATCTTCATATTTCTTGAAAATTACGCACGCGTTGTGACCACCAAACCCGAAGGTATTGCTCATGGCAGCACGCACTTCGCGCTTCTGTGCCTTGTTGAACGTGAAGTTCAGGTTGTAGTCTATTTCCTCATCCTTGTCATCCTCGTCGTGGTTGATAGTTGGCGGAACGATGTCGTTCTTCACAGAAAGAACGGCTATCATGGCCTCTACTGCACCAGCGGCGCCTAAGAGATGACCCGTCATCGACTTGGTGGAACTGATGTTCAACTTGTAGGCAGCATCGCCGAAAACATCCTTGATCGCCTTCACCTCGGAAATATCGCCCACATGCGTTGATGTGCCATGCACATTGATATAGTCGATATCCTCGGGCTTCAGGTTGGCATCTGCCAGCGCAGCCTGCATCACAAGTTTCGCACCCAGTCCCTCAGGATGGGAAGCGGTGATATGATAAGCGTCGCCGCTCATGCCCTCGCCCACCATCTCGGCATAGATCTTCGCACCGCGCGCCTTGGCATGCTCCAGCTCCTCAAGTATCAGACAGCCGGCACCTTCTGCCATCACGAAGCCGTCGCGGCTCGCACTGAACGGGCGACTTGCCTTCTCCGGCTCATCGTTACGTGTGGAAAGGGCCTTCATCGCATTGAAACCGCCCACACCGCAAACACAGATGGCACTCTCGGCACCACCGGCAACGATGATGTTTGCCTTACCCAGACGGATTTGATTGAAGGCATCTGCAAGCGCGTTGCTTGAAGAGGCGCAGGCACTCGTCGTGGTATAGTTGGGACCGTGGAATCCAAAATGGATGCTGATATGTCCGGCTGCGATGTCGCTGATCATCTTCGGTATGAAGAAGGGACTGAACTTCGGACCCTGATCCTTGTGCATACCATAGTATGACACCTCATCCTCGAAGGTGCGAATGCCTCCGATGCCCACACCATAGATAACACCGATGCGGTTCTTGTCTTCTTTCTCCAAATCCAATCCACTGTCTTTCACACCCTGAATGGCACTGATCAGCGCCAGCTGAGTGTAGCGGTCAACCTTGCGGGCCTCCTTGCGGTCGAGATATTCATTGATATCCAGACCCTTCACCTCGCAGGCAAAGTGGGTCTTGCATAAGGAGCTATCGAATTGTGTAATAGGAGCGGCACCGCTCACACCATCCAATAGGTTCTTCCAAGTATCCTCCGGATTGTTGCCTACGGGTGTTACAGCACCTAAACCTGTTACAACTACTCTCTTTAATTCCATAAAAATAATAAAATGAGAATTGAGAGTTGACACCTGATTTTCTCACGATGCGCAACTCCCAATCCCGGTAGATAATTTATTTGGCGTTCTCCTCGATGTACTTGATAGCATCACCGACGGTGCCAATAGTCTCAGCCTTATCGTCAGGAATAGAGATGTTGAACTCCTTCTCAAACTCCATGATCAGTTCCACGGTGTCAAGAGAGTCAGCACCCAAGTCGTTTGTGAAACTTGCTTCGGGCTTAACCTCAGCCTCATCAACACCCAGCTTATCAACGATAATAGCTTTAACTTTGCTTTCAATTTCTGACATAATTGTAAAAATTTAAAATGTTAATAATAATCTTCTTACTTTAAACCGGGTGCAAAGGAACAAATTTTTATTTAAGTATGCAAATATTTTCACAAAAAAACAACTTTTGCATGCACACTACACCCCATTCTGTGCATATTTTTACCCTTTTACCTGCATTTTTGTGTGCGAAAACGGCAAAAAGAAAATAATAATTCCGCAATTAAGTTGGAAATATGAAAATAAAATAGTAGCTTTGCAAAAAATAAATAAAACACATAAGGAAAATGACATTTACCGAAAACTGCAACCGGGTGTTCGATTTGGCAATCCGTGACTACCATGTCACCGACAACATTGATACTCCCATCAAGAACCCTTTCGAGCGCGATTCCATTGAAAACCGTCTCTATCTGAAATGCTGGATCGACACTGTTCAGTGGCATTTCGAAGATATCATTCGCGATCCGCATATCAATCCGGAGGAAGCATTGCTGCTCAAGAGGCGCATCGACCGCTCTAACCAAGACCGCACAGACCTGGTGGAGCAGATAGACAGCTACTTCCGCCAGAAGTATTCCGAAGTAAAAGTGCTCCCGGATGCCCGCATCAACACGGAGAGTCCTGCCTGGGCGGTCGACCGTCTGAGCATTCTTGCGCTGAAGATATACCACATGCGCGAGCAGGCAGAGCGCACCGATGCCACGGAAGAGCACCGGTTGAAATGCCGCCAGAAGCTGAATGTGCTGCTCGAACAGCAGGTTGACCTGAGCACCGCCATCGATCAGCTGCTTGAAGACATAGAGACCGGTCGCAAATACATGAAGGTTTATCGCCAGATGAAGATGTATAACGACCCTGCCACCAACCCTGTGCTCTACAACAAAAAGTAGTTCCTGAGAACAGTAACCATCATACCTATATGCCCTATAAGGCCTATAAGACTCATAAAACCCATCCTATCACCAATCAGCAACAACAATCAGGAAAGCAATCATGAAGACAGAGCACGTACTGATCATACGGTTTTCCGCCTTGGGTGATGTGGCAATGACGGTGCCAGTGGTGGCATCGCTTGCCAAGCAGTATCCTCACGTGCGCTTCACAGTGCTCAGCAGGGGATTTGCAAGGGCATTTTTCCAAGACCTGGCACCCAATGTGGGGTTCATGGAGGCAGACCTGAAAAACGAATACCATGGCGTGCGCGGGCTGAACAGCCTCTATCGCAGGCTCACTGCCAAGCATTTCACCGCCATTGCCGACCTTCACAACGTGCTGCGCTCTGAATATCTGCGCGCCCGCTTCAATATCGGGCGCTACAAGGTGCAGCACATCAACAAGCATCGGCAGGGAAAGCGCCGCCTGGTATCAGCTAACGACAAGCGGTTGGTGCAACAGCCCACCTCGTTTCAGAACTATTGCGAGGTGTTTGCCAAGCTGGGATACCCTGTCACCCTCGATTTCCAAAGCATCTTCGGAGAAGGCAAGGGCGATTTTTCACAGCTCCTGCCCGTCATCGGCAAGAAAGAGCCGGGGCAGATGTGGTTAGGCATTGCGCCATTTGCCGCCCACGAGGGGAAGATATATCCCTTGCCACTGATGGAAGAGGTGATCAGGCAAGTGACGGAACGGCGACCCGACTGCCGCATATTCCTGTTCGGAGGCGGAGAGAAAGAGTTTGCCACCTTCGGCAACTGGTGTGGAAGATTCCCGCAATGCACAAATGCCTCGCAGCAACTGCATGGCTTGCGCGAGGAACTCATACTGATGAGCCATCTCGACCTGATGCTTTCCATGGACAGCGGCAACATGCACCTTGCCTCGCTCACAGGAACGCCCGTGGTGAGTGTGTGGGGAGCCACCCACCCTTATGCCGGATTCATGGGCTATAACCAGAATCCCGACGACGCGGTGCAGATAGATTTGCCCTGCCGACCATGCAGCATCTACGGCAACAAGCCATGTCTGCGTGGCGACTATGCCTGCTTGCAGCACATCACACCCGACCTGATCGTGCAAAAGCTGTCAGCTGTCTATCATCGGCTGAGCACAAACGCTGCCACGTGAGCACATCATCGCGGGGGCATGAGCCTACAATCACAACCACGTGAGCACATCATTCAGACTATTTATTCATTAAATTATTATTCACTTAAAAACAAGAACAATTATGAAAAAGTACATTTGCGACACTTGCGGTTATGTTTACGATCCAGAAGTGGGTGATCCCGACAACGGAATAGAGCCCGGAACCGCTTTTGAAGATCTGCCAGAAGACTGGGTATGCCCACTTTGCGGCGTAGGAAAAGAAGACTTTTCTGAAGAATAATCACAAGTTTTTGGAGTTTATGAATGGTTGCACGCGGGGCTTGATGCCTCCGTGCAACCTGTTTTTTTGCCATCCGGCACCGTATGCGCTCAGAAATTCTGCTCGTTGGTCTGCGCCCATTCACCGTCGGCAGTCATCTTGAACTCGTGGGAAGCCGACACATTGCTGCTGCCGAAGAACTGTCCCTTGTATTGAGTGATGACATTTCGCTGGATGGGAACGTCTTCGAACAGGCGATCCTGGATGGTATTATCGGCCGATCCCAAGGCCGTGACGGTCATTTTCAGCGTTCCCGTCTCGTCGTGGGGGAAGGTATACACCTCGAACTGCTGCTGTCCTTCGGCGGGAACGATGTTCACCGTCTGCCTTGAATTCACGTTTCCCCTGCCCGTGGTGGCATCGAAGGTGCTGCTTCCACCTATATAATAGAACTTCATTTTCTTCACTTCGTCGGGCAATGCGTCGGTTATGGAGAGCCGGAACATAGCCACTGCGCGCTTCAGCTGCACGTCGTAGGTGGCAGGCTGTGCGCCCACGGTGATGTTTTCGCAGTAGGAGAACGTATCTGTGACCTTGTTGCTGGGGAAAGTAATCTTGTCTGCCTGCGTTACAGTTGCGTTTCCGTCGCAGTTGTGGGCAATGATCACCAGCCTGTAAGTGCCTTCCTGAAGGTTCAGCGACACAGTTCCGAAGCCCTCGTCGCCCACCTTTTGGCTCACGCTGTTCACCTTTGTCTCGCCGTCGAAGATCACAAACTGCAGCCTGCTGCATAGCTCCGTGACGCTCTGTGCGGCACGCGACTCCACGACAAAGTTGTCGAAAGGCACCATCTCATAGCCCGCAACGCGTATCGTTACGTTGGCATCGGGGGCGGCGGGAGCATTCTCCCGGTCGTCGATAAACGGTTTTTCGCAAGCCGCGAGGATGACGGACAGCAGAAGAAAGGCCATGTTCCAGAACAGTTTCTTTTCCATAGTTGTATTTCGCATGATAGGTTTTTGATAATCTCTTCTGCTTGCAAATATAGTTAAAATATTTTTAACAACAAGCCCTTTTCATCTATAATTTTTAAAAAACTATGGTTTTGAAGCGCAAAAGCATAGATCTTGGAGCGCAAAAGCATAGGTTTTGAGGGATGAAAGCATAGGTTTTGAAGCTCAAAAACATAGGTTTTGGGAGGCGAAAGCATAGGTTTTGAAAAACGGAGGCATAAAAACGCCTCCGGAGCATGTCAGAACATGTATTGTTTCATGTCAGAACATGTATTGTTTCATGTCAGAACTTTTACTTGTTACATGTCAGAACTTGTATTTGTAACCGATGCCGATGATGTGGGAATTGGCATCTTCCTTGCGGTCGATATAGCGGTAGAAGGCACCCACGGCATGCTTCTTGCTCAGCTTCCAGTCGGCTCCCACAGTGTAGCGTGTCTTCTCAAGACCGCCTTTCATGTTGTACATCTCAGCACTGACATACGGTTCCACAGCCCATTGAGGCACGGTGAGGGCTGCCTCAAGGCGCGAGCGGAGCACGTGGCGCGCCTTTCCGCTCACCTCTTTTGTCTCCCATTCCTCGTCGTCAACGTCGTATCGGTCAACCGTGAGCGACGGTCTGTAGGTGTATTGCCATTTCTCGCGCAGCGAGAAGGTGAGGTTTCCCGTCTTCACACTGCCCGTTGCCGCTGCGTAGAAGCGGTGGCGGGTGTCCCAATAGGCAGGTATCAGCTTGTTGGGCGTGGCTCCGTCGCTCTTATATTTGGTTTCTTCAAGACTGTAGTCGCGCATCAGCTTGTATCCGGCATCCAGTTTGAGCCACTTCAATGGCTTGAAGCGCGCGCCTATCTCCACGTTCCAGCGGTCGGGAGCAGAGAAATTGTCCTGCAACCGGTACTCCGCGCCACCGAAAACGCTCCATTTCTTGTCTATCTTCTTTACTGCCTCGGCGCTCAGCCACAGGCCTGCGTCGGTGCTGTTTTGCTGTGCCGCTGCCGCCAAAGGCATGGCAATCAGTATGGATAATATGATTCTTTTCATCGCTGTTGGGGGTTAAAAGATGAGTGAACTGTAGAAATCGTCTTGCTTTGCCTTCGTTTTGCCGTCCACGGAATTGGCTGTCGGGCTGTCGCCGCCGTCGTAATACACCTTGAGCACGGCGGTATCGCGGAGCAGGTCCACACCTCCCACGTCGATGCGCCTCACCTTCAGTCCCAAGCGGGCTTCGATGTCGGCCTTCAGATCGTCGTAGCGGTCGGGGCTGATCAGCTCTATCCGGTCGTATTGCACAAATTTGCAGGGCTGCACCCTTAGCTGTCGCTCGCAAATCCATACGGCAGCGATGACGATAACGTTGGTGAGCAGCACCTCCGCCATACTTGCCGACGCTGCAATGGCATTGATCACGGAGAGCGCAATGAGCACAAAGAGATAGGTCATCTCACGTACGGGCATGGTGTCGGTGCGGTATCGCATGATGCTGAATATGCCGAAGAGCCCTATGCCAATGCCTATGCCGGTCTTTCCCTTCAGGTCTTCGAGGATGAAGATCATGAAGAACACCAGGAAGAAGATGGCGATTGAGATGAGCATGAAGGTGAAATAGAAGTCGCGCCTCTTGCTTTTCTGATAATACAACCGGTCGATGATGATCCAGTTGGCTATGATGCTGACCAGCAGTCTGACGAGCATCTGCATGAATTCTGTAGTAATCATTGTCGTTTTCTTTTTTTTAATGGTGAATAAAAACCGCTTAATGGTGAATAAAAAACCGCTTAATGGTGAATAAAAAACCGCTTAACGGTGAATTAGCGCCGCCGGTCAGCATCAGCCGAACCTGCCTATCTCTCGCAGCTTAGGCTTGAAACGGTTGACGCGGAGGTCGCCGTTGGTGAGGGCAGACCCGATGCAGTATTTGCTGAAACCGTGCGGATGGATGCGCAGAAGCCTCAGCATTTCGAGCACAGGAGAGCAGGAAAGACCGTCGCGTTTCAGCTCGATGACAGCCAGATTGGGCAGTTCACGGCTGCATCCCGTAAGCAAATTGCGGAAGCACAGGTGGGTGTCGATGGTGAGGCGCTCGGTTTTGGCGCGGTTCACGAGTGTGATGCGGTTGAAAGAGTTCTCGTTGCAGGGCAGCAGCAGGCTCGTGTCGCAGTGCAGATGCTCAGATAGGAATGCCTGCTTCCTGTCATCGCTGAGATCCATATCGCCCACTTCGATGCGCTTTTTCTTCGTGCGCCCGTGGTTGTTCTTGGTTTTCACCTCCAAAAACTGAAGATTGGAACCCACGTAGGTGCGGAAGCGCACTTTCTGACGGTTGGCATGCCCTGCCTGGTGGGCATAGAACATGCGGTAGTCGGTGGTGTCGAAATAGGTGGTATGGTAGCTCATGTTGCGCTCGCCGCCCGTTTCCTGCATGCGGTAAGCATGGCTTGCCATCTCCAAAAGCTCGGTGAGCGATGCCGTCGTGGCAATGAACTTCGTGTCGATACGGTTCATCAGCCGGATGTCTTTCATCTCGTCGAGCGTGATGGGATCATATTTGGATAAGATACTTTGCATTGTTCCTGTTTGTTCTATTTAGCAATGCAAAGTTAGGATGATGGTTTCGAAGCTGCAAATTTATTCTGCCAACGGCGGAATTTTTTCAGCCAATCCCCCTCGGAGCGCATCTCTGCTCATCCACACGGCAATGGTCTTGGCGCGCAGATATTCCTCGCTGAGATACACAAGCCCCTTCGCGGCGTTGCCGGTCCCCCACGAATTCTTGCAGACGTAATACTTCTTTCCCTTCGGCGAGCGGGCTATGCCGACGAGTTCCATGCTGTGGTCGTCGGTGGTTTGGAATCTTTCGAACATCCGCTGACGCATTTCCTGGGTCACATGCCGCCCTTCGTCAGCCAGACGACCTATGCCCCTGGCAAACGAAAATCCGCTTTCGCTGACGTCGCCCTCCCAACAGACGGGATGCCCGCTGCGCAAAGCCTGCTCAACATGGTGCATGAGCGTGTCCAAGGGGACATTCCAGAAGGTGTCCTTATAATAGTTGTCGGGCAGCTCAAGCGAGGTTTCGCGGTAGAAAGGATGGTGGGTGAAACTGGTGAGCGCCACATATTCGTCGTCGCGGCATACGCTATGGGCGAATTCCTGCGTGGTATATTCGGCTCCGAGCATGAACACATATTGCGGCACAGTGCGCATCTGCTCATCCAAAAGGTCGTCGACGCGCTCGCGCAGCTGCGCTATCCCGCTGCGCTTTGCCAGACAAGCGGCTGCCACTTTTTCGGTTTTTCGCGCCAGCACGTTCAGGTTCACCTCGCCGTGGAAGGCATCATAGTGGGTGATACCGTAACGCCGCATGAGGCGGAGCAGCGTGCTTGCCATGCCGCGGGTGCCTATGTGGCGGCCGCCTTGGGCGAGATAGTATGCCTCGGCCTGCTCTTGCAGGAACATTCTGGCTATGAACAGCGGTGAGAGATTCACCGAATCGCCCTGCATCAGGTGCTCGCTCTCGATGGTGGCGAGCATGGCATACACCCAGCAAAGATTGCTCCTGCCCTGGTCTTTCACGGGTGTGGTCTTCACCAAGCACTCCGTCACGGGCATGCCAACCACGCTGTCGGCTCCGAAAGCACTCTCGCCGACAGCCTTTTCCCCCTTACCGCATGCCGACAAGAGCACGCAGCAGAGCATCAAAACGAAGATGCCGGATGCAAAAAACCTGCGATTGTTCCAGGATAAATGCCTGCGATTGTCCATCGATATTTGTTTTATAATGCTTTATTTCTTGATATTCCGGATGAGGTTTATTGACTTATGATGCTATATTTCCTGATATTCCGGATGAGGTTTATTGACTTATGATGCTATATTTCTTTATGTTTCGGATGATGCTTATCACGTTTCAGAGGATCGGCACCATCGCTATCCTACAGCAATAGCTCCTCGCCTTCGGTGTCGCAATGCGTAAATCCCATTTCAGCAGCCTTCTCCTTGGGGAACGTGAAATACACCGCATCGCTCTCGGTGCACACCTCTCCCTTGGCGTTCTCTATCTCGATGTGGATGAACGCCACATTGCGGTGCATCTCTTTCAGCCGTGCACGCACCGTGATTTGGGGCTCTGTGGTCATGATAGCCTTACGGTATTTGATCTCCAACTTACTGGTGACACCGCTCGTCTGCAACTTCCGCGACACCACCCACGCCGCACATTCGTCGATCAACGTGGCCTGAATGCCACCGTGGAGCGTGTCAATCCATCCCTGGAAGTGCTGTTGCGGTTTCCAGAAACTCACAATCTCCTCCCCGTCTTCATAAAACTCCATGTGGATTCCTATCGGATTGTCGGGGCAACAGCCAAAACAATCGTATCCCTCCTTGTGCAGCCATGGGTTCTTTATCTTCTTCATGTCATTCCTTTTTATTTGCGTTTGTTCATCCTTTTATATGCATTTGTTCATATTTTTTATATGCATTTGTTCATATTTTTATATGCATTTGTCCATTTTTTATATGCATTTGCTCATCTTTTTATATGCATTTGTCCATTTTTTATATGCATTTGTCCATCCTTTCTGACTGCAAAAATACATTTTTTTGGCGAGATTCACGCAAGGAATCCCTGAAAAACACATTATTAAATATAATAGCAGCAACCGATTCGATATCCCGTCATCACGTTATATCGTTATTTCGGCGAATCATTTCGTTATTTCGTCATCACGTTATATCGTTATTTCGACAAGTCTTTTCGACATCTCGTCATAACGTTATATCGATATTCCGAAACATCGAAACACCAAAACACCCCCATCAAAAACCGCCGCCTCAACCCTTAATCAATGCTCCTCGTCCCGTTGCACTCAGGATAACCGCTGCAACTCCAGAACTCCTTGCCGGAATGAATGCCCTTTTTGGCCATGCGCTTGATCATCGGCCGACCGCACTGAGGGCATAGAGGGGCGTTGCTTTGCGCGCTTTGCTGCGTGCGGAAGGCGAGACGCTCGGCGGTAAGCCCCTCTGTGAAGCCGCCTTCCTCCTTGAACGACTCCAGCAGATGCTCTATCTGGCGACCGAGCATCATGATCAGTCGATTGCAAAGCACAAGCATACAATTGGCAGCCATCAGGTGGTCGCCGCCCTTGAGCCATGTGTCGAACTTGTGTTTCTGCGCGAGAATATGAACGCTGCTCAGATGCTGCACGTCGTCTTTATATGTGGGGCGGTCGAATCGGATATTGCCGACTGCCATGTATTCAGCACTTCTCACCGACCAGGGTATGCTCTCGTGCAGCAAAAGCCAGTTCAGATAGTCGTTGGCAAGCTCGGAAAGACTGGCGCGAGCCACGTCGGTGAGCTTCATCTCAGTTTCTCTCGATGTGGAATGGCGCGAGTTTCCTTCGGCAATATTGGCAGGAACAGAGCGCGCCGCCTGTGTCATTTGGTCGAACTGTCGCCCGCAAGGGTCATTCGTATGGTTCAGATAGCGCATGCAGAATTCCTGCGTTGCCAATTGAATCACATTGGCAAGCACCCATGTGTCTAACCAAAAATATCCAAAACGTGTTATTTCCATGGTTCTTTTTGTTTTGTTTGTTATTGTTATGATGTTATGTTCTTTCGTTATATCGTTATTTCGATTTTTCGTCATATCGTTATTTCGGCATGTCGTTTTGTCGTTATTTCGGCATGTCGTTATGCCATTTTTTCGGCGTTTCGATATTTCGTTATGACGTTATATCGTTATTCCGATGTGGCGTTATTTCGAAATCTCTTGCTTTCCGCCTGCAAAATTAATAAAAAATGGCGCAAAAAAGAAAACAAAAAGGGCCTTTTCTGCCTGCACCCTGCCCGTTTCCCATGCAGCTCTCCTCTAAAGAAAACATAAAAACTTTATTTCTCTGGCTCGTAATTCACGCTTTTTACTTATCTTTGCATCCAGAACCATATATTATAATATGTATATTGCTGTAGCAGGAAATATCGGAAGCGGAAAGACTACACTCACTGGCATGCTCGCCCGACACTATCATTGGGAGGCAAGATATGAGTCGGTGAGCAACAATCCGTATCTCGAAGACTATTATCGCGACATCCACCGGTGGTCGTTCAATATGGAGGTGTTCTTCCTGAAGGAACGCTTCCGCGACCTGATTGCCATCTCCCATGCCGACCATACCATCATCCAGGACCGCTCCATCTTTGAAGGTGTACACGTGTTCATGGCAAACAACAAGGCAATGGGAAACATGAGCGACCGCGATTATGACACATATATGGAGCTGTTCGAGCAGATGACGGGCGTGGTGAAGATGCCCGACCTGATGATATACCTGCGGGCATCCGTGCCGCATCTGGTGGCAAACATCCAGAAAAGAGGGCGCGACTACGAGCAGACCATGCAACTGGAGTATCTGGAAAACCTGAACAGCCGCTACGATGAGTTTATCTTTGAGAAGTATAAAGGGCGCACCATCGTGATCGATAAAGACCAGATTGATTTCGAACACCACCCGAAAGACTTCGCGGGAATCATCGACCGCATCGACCAGGTGTTGTTCGGATTCTTCCCGGAGCAGTGAGGAGCAGCGGATGGACCACCCTTTCGTAACAATGAATAATAACCTAAACCATTAGATATATGCATATAGCAGTAGCAGGAAACATAGGCAGCGGAAAGACAACGCTGACAAAGATGCTCGCACACCGGTATGGATGGACGCCAAGATTCGAGCCCGTTGACCATAATCCCTATCTCGCCGACTTCTATGCCGACATGAAACGCTGGTCGTTCAACCTCCAGGTGTATTTCCTCAACAAACGTTTCAAGGAGGTGGTGGAGATATCGAAGAGCAACGATACCATCATTCAAGACCGCACCATCTTTGAAGACGCGCGCATCTTCGCACCCAACCTCCACGGGCAAGGGATGATGAGCGACCGCGATTTCGAGAACTACAGCGACCTTTTCGAACTGATGATCTCCTTGGTGAAGCTGCCCGACCTGATGATCTATATCCGTTCAAGCATTCCCACATTGGTGGCGCAGATTCAGAAACGCGGACGCGACTACGAGCAAACCATGCGACTGGACTACCTGCAAGGCTTGGAGAAACGCTATGAAGACTGGATTTCAACCTATAAAGGACAGCTGATCATCATCAACGGCGACACTTGCAAGTTCGGAGAAAACCCGCAAGACTTCAAGGAAGTGACGGATATGATCGACGCCAAGCTCTACGGATTGTTCCCCATGGAGGATAATGTGTGATGAACCCTACAAGTATTGATCAGAAAAACCTCATGCCGCCCTTTGAGGAATTTGAGGTAATGGCTCCCGTGGGAAGCCGCGAATCGCTGGCTGCCGCTATCCAGGCGGGCGCCGATTCCATCTATTTCGGAATAGAGAAGCTGAACATGCGGGCCCACTCAGCATCCGTTTTCACCATCAACGACTTGCGCGAGATGGCTGCAACCTGCCGCGAACACGGCATCAAGAGCTATCTCACGGTGAACACCATCATCTATGGCGAAGACATTCCACTGATGCACGAGATTATCGATGCTGCCAAAGAAGCGGGCATCTCGGCAGTAATCGCCTCGGATGTGGCAGTGATGACCTATTGCAACCGCGTTGGTCAGGAGGTGCATCTGTCCACTCAGCTGAACATCTCCAACATCGAGGCTCTGCGGTTCTATGCGCAGTTTGCCGACGTAGTGGTTTTGGCGCGCGAACTGAACATGCAGCAGGTGGCTGACATCCATCGGCAGGCGGTGGAAGAAAACATCTGCGGCCCGTCGGGACAGCCCATCCGCATTGAGATGTTCTGCCACGGCGCTCTCTGCATGGCCATTTCCGGCAAGTGCTATCTGTCGCTCCAGAATACCGGTCGCTCTGCCAATCGCGGCGAATGCATGCAGATCTGCCGCCGCTCTTATGTGGTGACCGATGCCGAAACGGGTACGCAGTTGGAGATCGACAATAAGTATATCATGAGCCCGAAGGACTTGAAGACCGTGCGTTTCATCGACCGCATGATGCAGGCAGGCGTGCGCGTGTTCAAGATTGAGGGCAGGGCGCGCGGCGGAGACTATGTCTATCAGGTGGTGCGCTGCTATAAGGAGGCTATAAAGAGCGTGATCGACGGCACGTTCACCGACGAGAAGAAAGACCAATGGGACGAAAGACTGTCGCGAGTGTTCAACCGCGGCTTCTGGGATGGCTACTACCAGGGACAGCTTTTGGGTGAATGGAACGAGAACTACGGCTCGAATGCCACCGAGCGCAAGGTGTATGTGGGCAAAGGCATCAAGTATTTCTCCAAGCTGGGCGTGGCAGAATTCTCTTGCGAAGCTGCCGAATTCAGCATCGGCGACGAAATGCTCATCACCGGACCAACCACAGGAGTGATCTACGTTACTGTGGAAGAGATTCACGACGACACACATGCCGTGACAACGGCACAGAAAGGAACGCGCGTCTCGATTAAGGTTCCGGCAAAGGTGCGCCCAAGCGACAAACTGTTTAAACTGGAAAAAACAAATATATGACTATCAACGAACTGCAAGACGAGGTGATTGAGGAATTCTCAGACTTCACCGATTGGATGGACAAATACCAGTTACTCATCGACTTGGGCAACGAACAGGAACCGCTCGACGAGCGATATAAAAACGAAAGCAACCTGATTGACGGATGCCAGAGCCGCGTATGGCTGCAGGCAGACTACCGTGACGGCAAACTGTTTTTCACCGCCGAGAGCGATGCACTCATCGTGAAAGGCATCGTTGCCTTGCTCATTCGCGTGCTCAGCGGGCATACACCGCAGGAAATTCTCGATGCCGATCTCTATTTTATTGACCGCATCGGACTGCGGGAGCACCTTTCGCCCACCCGCAGCAACGGGCTTCTTGCCATGGTGAAGCAAATGAGAGCCTATGCACTGGCGTATAGCTTGAAGAGCCATGCGTAAGCTTCGCACCATAGAAATGAACCGCTTGTCGGTTTCCGAGTTCAAGGAAGCCGACAAGCTGCCTCTCATTGTCGTGCTCGACGATGTGCGGTCGATGTATAATATCGGCAGCGTGTTCCGCACCAGCGATGCCTTCCGCGTGGAAGCAGTCTATCTCTGCGGCATCACCGCAACGCCGCCTCATCCGGAAATCCATAAGACAGCCTTGGGCGGAGAGGACAGTGTTGACTGGCGATACTTCCCCACGGCGCGCGAAGCCGTAGACGAACTGCACCGCCAGGGCTATTTTGTCTATGCCGTGGAGCAATGCGAGGGCAGCACCAAATTGCAGCATCTGTTCTCCGAAGCGCGGCTTTCGCCGTCGCCCGCAACAACAGCCAAATGCGCCGTGGTGTTCGGCAACGAAGTGAAAGGTGTTCATCAGGAAGTGGTTGACCTCTGCGACGGCTGCTTGGAGATACCGCAGTTTGGCACCAAGCATTCCATGAACGTTTCCGTCACAGCCGGTATCGTCATCTGGGAATTTGCCGTCAGGAAAATGCTATGACACCTACATTCGTTGTTCTGTATGTGCATCCACTTCTGCAAAGCAGCATCGAGGAATCCGCTTTCTTAAAAGTGATTCTATTAAGGGTATTGACATGCGCATCAAGATACAACACTTTACCAGCCAATCTTTTCTTCTTTTGTTCCTGCGTTTCCATCCTTTCGTTTTAGGTCTTCAAGTCAAAGTATTTGCTTTTCGATGACAAAGATACTAACTTATTCCTGAATTCCCAAATGATTACTCGATAAAATGATTGCGATATCCGCCAATCGCATTTTAGAAAGCATGAAATAAAGCGATGAAATCGACGATTTTCACGTGTGAAGGCGGCACTTTGGAGCCTCGGAAACGGCGAGATGGAAAAGTAAATCAAATTAATTTGCTGAGTAAATCAAATTGATTTGAAAAGTAAATTAAATTAACTAAACTTTCGCAAGTGAATGATTATTCATCACGCTGCGTATAAATTATACATTTGATAGAATTTATGGAACTTTGGATTTTCATCAATAACCGCAGAAAGCAGTTCGCTGGCATCGGCAGAGATAATCTCTGCG
>JAFUVB010000113.1 GCA_017471245.1 Prevotella sp. | reverse complement strand
GCGCTGGCCGTGGGTGTGGTGCTGGTGGGCTGTTGTCCCGGCGGAACGGCCTCGAACGTGATTACCTATCTGGCCAAGGGCGACCTGGCGCTCAGCGTGGGTATGACAGCCACCTCTACGTTGCTTGCCCCGGTGATGACGCCGCTGCTGGTGTGGGCCCTGGCGGGCAAGAGCGTCGATGTGGATGTGGCGGGTATGCTGCTGAGCATCCTCTGGGTGGTCATCCTGCCCATCGTTGCGGGACTGATAGTCAAAGGGCTGTGGCCTAAGTTCACCGAACGGACGACGGCCTACCTGCCCGCCTTGTCGTCGCTGACCATTGCCCTCATCGTGGCCATCATCATCGCCGCCAATGCCGACAAGTTGCTGGCGGGTGGCATGGTCATCATCTTCGTGGTAGTGCTCCACAACCTCTGCGGCCTCAGTCTGGGCTGGCTCATCGGTCGGCTGCTGCGCCTGCCCGACGCCAAGCGCCGCGCCATCAGCATCGAGGTGGGCATGCAGAACAGCGGACTGGCCTCCAGTCTCGCCACGCTCCACTTCGCCGCCTATCCCATGGCCACCATCCCCGGTGCCGTGTTCAGCGTGTGGCACAACATCAGCGGTGCCATCGTCGCTCGGTTGTATGCAAAAACAAGTAATACGTAAAGCAATATGAACAAGACAAAACTATGGGTGCTGGCCGCCATCCTGACACTCTGCGGCGCAACGGACATGCTGGCGCAGACGCTGCGCGGCACGGTGACGGACGCCTTGACGGGCGAACCGCTGACGGGCGCGACGGTGAGAGTCGTGGAACTGGACGGGGCCGCTGCCGTGGCCGACGTGGACGGAAACTATAAGATTGACGTTAAGCAGCCGGGACGATACACTGTGGAATCGCGCTTCATCGGCTACGAGCCGAGCATCCAGAAGGAGGTGCAGGTGGTCGGCGTGAAGGAAGTGGTGCTTGACATCCTGCTACGCGAGAATGCCAGCGAACTGACGGAGGTGGTGGTGAAGCCGCGCGTGAACAAGATGGCAACGGTGAACCCGACGGCACTCGTTGGCGGCGTGATGCTCTCCATGGAGGAGGCAAGCCGCTTCGCCGGTGGCGGCAACGACCCCGCCCGATTAGTGACGGCCTACGCCGGTGTATCCGGCCAAAGCGACGGCAACGGCATATCGGTCTATGGCAACGCGCCCCACACGATGCAGTACCGATTAGAGGGCGTGGAGATTTTCACGCCGAACCACTTCAGCGACCTCTACGGCGCGGGCTTCGGCATGGTGAGCGCGCTGAACGCAAACGTCATAGGCAATTCGGACTTCTTCACCTCGGCCTTCAATGCCAACTACTCCAACTCCATCAGCGGTGTGTTCGACATGCGGATGCGGGCGGGCAACAACTCGAAGCACGAGAACATCGTGCAGGTGGGAACGGTGTCGGAGGAACTGACGCTGGAGGGACCGTTGTCGCGGAAGAACAACTCCAGTTACATCTTCAACTACCGCTACGGCTTCACGTCGCTTGCCTCGAAGCTGGGCATCCTCAACGTGCTGGGTACCGACTTCGACTTCATGGACTTCTCGCTGAAGCTGAATTTCCCCACGAAGCGGGCAGGAACATTCTCGCTTTTCGGTCTGGGCTTCTACGACAAGGCCGACGATCAGGTGCCCGAACTGGAGGACGTTCACTCCATCTACGACGTGAGCGACCAGCACTTCAAGATGTGGAACCTCGTGGCGGGTGCCTCGCACAGAATCCACTTGGGCAGTAAGTGGACATGGCGCACCACGCTCGCCTATAACATGCAGCACGACAAACTGGACACCGGCTACCGCTACTTCGACCAGGACGCCACGGGAACCATCACCCGCTTCACCGGCGGCGAGGCACCGTTCTACTATCTGAAGCAGAACGAGGATCGGCTCACGCTGAACACGGAGCTGTCGAAGCAGGTGACGCCGAAGTGGCTCACGCAGGTGGGCGGCGAGTACTCGCAACGGTTCTTCAACATCGCCTTCCGTCAGGCCGACGCGCCCTATCAGCCCGTACCCGACGCGCCGCTCTACGACGCTACAGACAACACGGGGCTGGGCAACCTGCACTGGTCTAACGTCATCAAACCGACGGACAAGTTCTCGCTCAACGTCGGCATCGCCGCCAACTATTTCGTGCTCTCCGAGGACTTCTCCTTGGAGCCGCGCGTCAGCCTGAAGTGGGAACCGGATGCGAAGAACTCCTTCGCCTTAGGCTACGGGCTGCACTCGATGGTGGAGAAACTCGACACCTATTTTTTGCGCAATGACAACGGGAATCTCGTCAACAAGGACCTGAAGATGGGCAAGGCTCACCACCTGCTGGCCACCTATACCCACCAGTTCACCGACAACCTGAACCTGCGCCTGAACGCCTACTACCAGTACGGCTTCGATACGCCCGTCAGTGCCGACCCGCTGCGCACCTACTGCGTCGTCAACCGCGAGAACATCTACGTGGATGAGCCGTTAGTGAACGAGGGCAACACGCGCAACTACGGTGCTGACGTGACGCTGGAACACTACATGACGCGCGGCTACTTCGGACAGGCCAACTTCTCTCTCTATCGCTCCGAGTACCGCGCGCAGGACCGGGTGTGGCACCGCCAGATGTACGACCGCGGCTACATGCTGAAGCTGTTAGGTGGCAAGGAGTGGATGGTCGGCAGCCGGAAGCAGAATGTCTTCAACATCTCCGTCAAATATACCCTGCAGGGCGGTCTGCGCCATACGCCCATCGACCTGCCCGCCACCATCGCCAATGGCATCAATGCCGACGAGCCGGTGTTCATCCAGCAGCAAGCCATGAGCCTGCAGTACGACCCCGTGAACCTCGTCGACCTCACCGTCAGCTATAAATGGAGCAAGAAGAAAGTGAGCCATACCCTCGCCTTCGAGGGCGTCAACGTTCTGATGGCTGAGACACCCTACGCCGAGCGTTACGATTTTGCCCTGCAAAAGCTTCGCTACGACAAGTCGGGTATCTCGCTCCCGAATATATATTATCGCTTAGACTTTTAATACAACTTCGCGCTGAATGAGGAACCCTTACCTGATACCTGATTCAATGGATGTTTGCCAGTGGAGCGTAAAATCCGTGAAATCCGTTGTTCTGAAAATAGCATAGATTGTATAGACCAAATAAGGATAGTTACTTAATTTGATAAGAAAATACTATTAATGTGACGAGGAAAACGGTGAAAAGGAAGTGCGAAAACTGCGTTTTGGTTCCTCAAAAGCGGCACCATGGAAAAGTAAATTAATGTAATTTGCTGAGTAAATTAAATTAAATTGAAAAGTAAATTACATTAATTTGCCCAGTAAACTAAATTAATTTGCTGAGGAAAGTGGTGAGAAAGAAAAGTAAATCAAATTGATTTGAACGATAAATCATATTGATTTGAAAAGCAATTCATATTGATTTGCGCGGTAAATCAATTTGATTTGCTGGATCCATGCGCGGCTTTAGGGGATCCAAAGTGCCGCTTTCGCCCTTTAAAAGCGGCACTTCGGATGGCAGAATGCTATTTCCACGACTTCGTTTCCCTTTCAAGCTCACACAGCTTGACCGCCTGATGGACAGCGTTTCCCATTCAAGCTCAAACTGCTTGATCACCTGATGGTCGGCATGCTGCATTACAGCGGTTTTGGGCGTTGGTAATACCTATTTCTTTTTAAAGACTTCTTCCATCTTTTCCGTGAGACCGCTGCCCCGCAGATTATTCGCCACAATCGTTCCTTCTGGGTCGATGAGGATATTGAAAGGAACGGAACTGATTCCGTACAACTTCCTGCATACGGACTTCGCATCCAGCAAATGATGCCCCAATGAGGCTGACTGGTCTTTTTCAATGGCCTTTAGCCAAGGCTCCTTCGTTGCATCGATAGAGACAAGCACTACGTCAAAGCCGCTGTCCTTGTATTTGTCGTAAACCTCTTTTATATGAGGAATCTCTAACCTGCAGCCAAGACACCAGCTGGCCCACACATCCATCAAGACATATCGCCCGCGTCCCACATATTCAGAAAGTCTGTGCCTGTTGCCGTCCTTGTCGGTCATAACAAAGTCCTGATATGGCTGTCCCGGACTCTGTTTGCGTGATGCGATCTGCCTTTTTACTTTTGGATAGTTGAGAAATTCCTCTCCGGCACATGTCAGGAGAGAATCTTGCAGCTTGTTATCATTGGCATCGCAGAAATCATCGAAGTAATGACCTCCGATGGCGTTATCCTTATTCCTCCATACGAAATCGGTGATTTGATGATAATAAATGGACATTACGCTGTCTTTGATACTGTTGACACGCTGGAGTTCCTTGATCTGTTCCTCACTCCACCTTGCCCCCTTGAGTATTTCCAAGGCGCCTGGCACCTTTATTTTGTATCTGAGAGCGTTGCCGCGTTCTTCCTCGAAATGCTCTGCCTCTTGCAAAGCTTCTGTAAGAGGACCGCCCTTCACATGAAGCGCATGGCCGTTGAAGGAAAAAACGGCAGGTGCGTCTTCCAATGCAAAATTAGCCGCATAACTTGAGAATCCCTTTTTGCTGATATTCAGTCGCGACACGCCGCGCTGCTTGTTCGTGCCTGTCATGGTGAATCTGCCATTACGCACGTAGGTGGAGTCAAGAAGTCGCCATCCTAAGTCGTAGAAATAGAGTTTCACCGTCATGCCCTCAAGAGAATCAGGGAGAAGCCCGCTCAGATGATATTTCAAGGGCGATGCCTGCGCCGTTGAAGCCATGAGCGCTACAAGAAAGCAACATACAACGTTTCTTTTTAGGTTTGAATTCTTTTTCATAAGTAACTATTCATATTCTAATTATACATCTATGCTTTTTCAGAACAACTGATTCCACGGATTCTGCGGATTAACGCTTCTCGGGGGAAACATCCGTGTAATCCGTGAAATCAGTTGTCTTTGGAATAAGATAAGAAATCCGTTGTTTTTGGTAAAAGATAAGAACCCGCTGTCTTAACCCTACTTCCAGCTCCAGCTGACAACCTTACCCAAACCAGTCCACTTTTCTCCGGATACCTCTTTCAGTTCCAGTTTGTCAGGATCCATTCCCTGCTCCAGTTTCATGAACGTTCCGCCCTTTCCCTCACTATAGGTGGCAAGATAGATATAGTCGTCGGCGGGCGCAATTTGGTCGTCACGGCGCATGCAGGTGATCTCCTCTCCGAAATCGCGAATCAAATAGCACTTCTCATTGCCTCTGTTGAAGTCAAGTCCGTAGAGTTTCGACCCTACGGCATAGTAAAGAGCCGTGCGCTTCGAAGAGAACGCATAGAACTTTGCCTGCGTGAGGTCGGTAGGCACTTTTCCTACAGAGAAGAAATCCATCTTCACGTTGGTGCTTCCGTTCTTGTAGAACTTATAGATAAAGTAATCATTCGTCGACTTGTCGCGCATGAGCGCATAACTGTTGCCATAGGAAGAGCCACCGTCGGTATTCGACGTGGGCTCACCAAACTGAAGCGTACGATTAAGCGACTGGTTGTTCCATGGGAACAGGTCGCCCTCCACATCCGACAGCTTGGTGGTCAACGAGTTTCTGGCATCGACGCTCAAGAAGCGCTCATGCACATAGTCGTAGTACAGGAAATACTGAAAAGCATTTTGGCTGCTATAGAACAGATAAGGCCTTGCCAGAGACAATTCATTCTCGCCGGACACGATGTTGGCGGGATCGACGAAGCCCGTGCTACCCAAGAGAATAATGCCGTTGGAGAGCACATACGCACTATTGCTGCTGTTAAACTCGATCATGGGCTCGCCAAGCCTGCGGCTCTTCGGGAAGGCATCCACCAGGATGCTGTTGCCCAGTTCATAGCTCTCATCGGTCATGAAGAGGTTGTTCGACAACTCGCTGCCGTCGGTTTTCACGAAGTTCGCATTGAAACGCCATGCATCCTGTTCGGTAGACAACCAGAATTGGGGCATCGGCAAGAAAGAGCCACGACCAGCCTTGAGAATAGCAACAGGCTTGCCCAATGGCTGCTCAAAGCCGGATGTGGCATTGAGCGCATTGTAGATTACCACAGTATCAGATGCCATTGATATAAACTGCAACTGCGCATTGCCGCTCTCATTCTCTGCCAACAGCATGATTCCGCTTCCAAGGCGAGTGGTCTTCACGCAACTGGCAAACTTGGATACGGTCACCCCCGAAGTCTTGTCAGTAACACGGAGAATGAGCGTGCACGGAGAGTTAACGTCGGCCGACTCATCAACCGACCACGACAGTTTGCGCTCTGTGCCCAAGATATGCTGGGCGTTGATATCCGGCGAGGTGTAATACTGTATTTTCCACTGATACTCCAGATTGTTTGGATCGCCCGTGGTGGTCACCTGCGGGTCGATCTCAAGCACGTAGCCCGCACCGTCGAGCACGGTATAGCTGTCTTCCACACCGCTGATGGTCACCTCAGGAATCTCATGGTAGTCATAGTTTCCCTCATCCTCACTGCAAGAGGAGACAAGCCAGGGCGCAAAGAGAAGACCCCACGAAAAGGCTTTTATCATCCGGGAAAATGCTTTATATTCATTTGTAATCATAGTCGTTCAACTGTTTTGTTACATAAATTTATCTCGTCAATTAGTAGCTCTCATCAAATGAGCCGTCCCACGGCTGCCCGATGTAGGACACCCAAGGACATCCCGTAACCCACATCAGTCGCCCGTCTTCCTCAAGAACCGGGGTATGATTGCGATACTGCTGTATCAGGTATTTTGCGAAACGCGTATAGATGAATTTCACCTTCGTAAGGTTCATCGAGGCACTTCCCTCAAGCCAGTCGGCGTATGTGAGATTGTACAGATCGTTGATCAGCAAGATCTTCCTGTCGGTGAAGAATCCCAGGTTTCCGTTTTCCACTTCATCCGTAGCCCTGTAATACTCCCACCAGTAAGGCTTCTCCATCATCGAAGTGAAAGACAGCTCGAATGTTCGCGGGTCGAAAGCCCGCTTCGTGGTATACTTCGTCAGGTCGGTGGTGAAATGCTCATTGGGCTGCAGCTTCACCACAAGCTTCACCTTCTGCTTCAGCAGCTTGTCATTCTTCAACAACTTGACATACAGCGTGTCCCTGTACTCGCCCGCCTTGATCACTCCTCCCTGCGGAAGGATATAGTCTTCGCCAGCCACGGCAGTGGAGCTGTCTACGGCAGCAATCAGATAAGGGCGGTCATAGTCGCGTATCCTTCCCGTGATGGTCACGCTCAACGGGAAATCCACTTCCCTTCCGGCACTGTTCATCAGGTTATACTCAGCGGTGTTATATTCATAACCGCCCGCTGGCTGATAATGCATCAGGTAAACGCCGTCGGGACCGTCGTAATCCATCATCTTCTCCTCGCACGAGGAAAACGTAACGGCGGCAAACAGGCCATACAAGGCAAGCCTTGCCGCCCTCTTGGATATGTTGTCTTTCTTCATTTTTCTAACGATTAATGTCTGTCACTTTCTTTTTCACTCACTCAGTTCGGCACGCATGCTGCGCTCACTGTCGGGAAGGGGAACCACGTAGGAGCCAAGGTTCATGGTCGCACTACCCGACGCCTGCTCAGCATACGGAAGCTGCTGCATCTCGCATCGCTTGAAGTAGAAGAACAACTGCCCTTCGCCCAACAATTCCTTGCGATACTCCAGCGTGAGGCAGTCGCGCAGGTTGTCGCTGCCCACCTCCACCGAGAAACAGTTGCGGCGGTTGCGCAGCGTGTTGATATACCGCCCGGCATCGGCACCGCCCGCGGCGCACTCGGCAGCAATCAGATACATCTCGCCCATCCTAACCAAGGGAATCGCGAAATTGCCAATACCCGCATCAAGGGCGGTGTTGAACTTTTGGAGATACACAATATCTACTCCATCCACCACGTCGAGAGCCCAAACCCGGTAACGATAGTCGTTCAGGTCGTCATACCACTCTGCCAGTCTGCCGCTTCCCAAGGTACCCGATACGGTAAGAAGCTTGTAAGTGTTAAGAGTCGGCGAGAATACGGCATTGTGGATATTGGCGGCGCGCTGCATGTCGTAGAGTCCGAAAAGTATCTCGGAGGAAAACAACCGGTCGTTTCTGTTGGAACTGGCAGGGAAAAACTTCTCACCTGCATTGATCACTTCTGTAGCCTCACGGAAAGCATTGGTCTTGTCACCTTCATAGAGATAGGCACGAGCCAGAATGGCTTTCACGGCAAAGTAGTTCATTCGGAACGGGCGGCTGTCAATGTCATCGGCATCGTACATGTCGGGAAAGAGCAACGGCTCGCTATTCTGTAGCAGGCTTGCCGCCTCGTTGAGATCAGCTTTTATCTTGTTCATCACTTGAGTACCGCTCTCAAATGGCATCACATCAAGCTTGGAACTGGTCTGATATGGAATGGCCTGCTTGTTGAATTCCGACGGTATTGGTCCGAAAAGGCGCAGCAAATCGAGATGCAGGTAAGCCCGCACAGCCAAAGCCTCCGCCTTAATACGGCTCTTCTGTCTGTCAGAGAGCGGACAATCAGCGTCGTTGGTATGCTCAATAATAGTATTTGCATTGGCAATCAGACTATATCCTTTTTCCCAGACAGGATCGGTCAGTGACTTTGCATCAGTATCGCCGTATTGATAGTGGGCAATTGATGAATAATAGTGGGAACTACCAATGTTGTACACTTTAGCTAACAGGTCATTGAGCACCGACAGGTTCTTGCCGTAGAGTGACGAACTGGTCATTCCACTATACAGACCATTCAGCAGTTTCTGATACCCCTGCTGCCGTTCAAAGACCGTAGTCTCCACAATGCGATCATCGGGCGTTACATCCACCCACGATTCGCATGATGACAAGAAGCAAGGAACAATGAACAGGAAACAGCAGAACAGCCCTGCAACCAGTTTGTTGTATATTTGATTTGTATTCATAATTATCATTTCAATATTCATTCAATTATTTAGAATCTTAGTCCCAGAGAGAAGGATACACTGCGTGCGAACGGATAGTCGATACCGCGCTCTTCCTTGATGGAAGAGATATTGAACAAGTCGTTCATATATGCACGCAATGTCATTGAGGAAGCACCTATCTTCTTCAGCCATGATGCCTGTGTCTCATAGCCGACGGAGAAGCTCTCTCCGCGAAGCAGGTTGTTGTCACGGACAAAACGTGAAGACATTGGTGAGTATTCATATTCGTCGATTCCCTTGAAACCTACCATATCGCCCGGATTCTTCCAACGGTCATAGAGGGCACGGCGATCCTGGTTATACCATCTCGTAGTGGTAGTGATATTCTCCACCTTATTATATAATGCACTCATGAAAGCCTGACCACCCACGCGATAGCGCAAGTTGGCAGAGAAAGAGAATCCCTTATAGTATAACGATGTACCGAAGACACCCTCGTAGTCGGGCTCAGTGTTACCTACTACCACCTCGTCGTCATAGTCATAGGTAAAGGTAACGCCACTACCGTCTTTCTTATAAAAAAGTTCCATTCCTGTTGCCGGGTCTATGCCTGCGGAACGCACTGCCCACAAGTCGGTAGGACTGGCCCCATCGTAGTAACGTGTAAGATTCTTGGATTGGTTCTCTTTGTTGAAGTTATCAAGGGCATCAGCCAAATCTCGGTATTCGGAGTGAATGTGCCGCAGACTGCCGTTAACAGACCAGATGAAATCCTGCTGCTTGATTATCTGGAAGTTTGCCAAGAGAGTGTAACCGGTTGTAAGCATAGATCCCAGGTTGGTTGGAATTCCTGAACTACCTGCGGATGAAGGCAATGACAGTGTAATGAGCAGCGGATCAGTATTCTTGCGGAAGATATCGAAATTCAAACGCAGTCGGCTATTGATGACATACAGGTCAACTCCGAGGTTCTCGTCGAGTGTCTTCTGCCACTTCAGGTTGTCGTTGCCGAATTTGGATATGAGAATGCTGCTGCCCCATGGTGTAGGATAGGCAGAGTCGTAGCCAAACACCTTCATAGAGATATAATCGCTGAAGTTCTGGTTACCAGGGTTACCGATGGAGGCACGAATCTTCAGATAGTTGATGACGTGCTGCTGCTTCATAAACGGCTCATTGTGAATGTTCCATCCCAATCCTACCGACCAAGTGTCAGTGAAATGTTTATTGACACCGAATACGCTGGAACCATCCTTACGCCAACTGGCATCGATCAAGTAACGGTTGTCGAAAGCATAGTTCATATTGGCATAGTAGCTTGCTGTACGGCGCTTGATGTCAGTAGTACTGCGGGAATTGAGCACATAGTCTTGCGCAAAGATGGCACTGACCACGTCATCATCGGTGAAGCCTTTCAAGGCAAAGGCACTGCCTTTACTCTTGGAATCGGTCATACGCATACCGACCATCGCATTCAACTGATGTTTTTCGGCAAACAGCTTACCATAAGTAAGACTCAGGTCTCCGTCATAATCCCAGATGTTGGTGTTAGATTCATTGTAGCGTCCTTTCTCTGAGGCTACCGACTCTATATATTCCGTATTGAATGGAGAAGAGAACTGAATGGAGGTAGTACGACTGTTACTTATGCCCAGCTTCAGTCGTGCGCGCAGTTCAGGAAGTGGTCGCCAGTCGGTCTCGAAGTTATTAGTAAACCCTGTTGTCTCGGCATCATTCTTATTATTGAACTGCCAGTTGTACATCGGGTTGTAGATATATACTTCCTGCCACCCGTCGTATGCCTGCATCAGCGGTATGTTTCCGTCCTCATCGTACTTGCGCAAGTATGGACTTGCCTGGGCAAACTTTGAGAATGGGACACTTGGGTTATATGCCTTTGAGTAGTCAAGGTTCGTACTGTTTGTGAAAGAGAATTTTCCTGCCCTGTAAATAAGTCGAATATTACCGTTGGCAATCTTTCTATCGGAACCCTTCATCACACCCTGTGTGTTACCGAGGTTCGCACCTACACCATAGCGGAACGTCTTGTCACCACCTTCCACAAAGATGTTGTGGCGGTGAGATACAGCAAAGCGCAGCGGCTCAGCCAACCAATAGGTATCCACTCCACGGGCTATCTCGGCGGCGGCAGCATTGTACAACTTGGCATACTCCTCATAATAGGGTTGGCCGTTGTCAGGGTCAATCACTCGGTAGCAGTTGGCCAATTTTTCAAACTCCAACTTCTCGCGCGCGTTCATCAGATTATAGTCGGTAAGATCTGCCCACGTGAGGTTGAGGTTGCCATTATAGTTGA
The DNA here is from genome assembly GCA_017471245.1 of Prevotella sp. Classification (GTDB taxonomy): domain Bacteria; phylum Bacteroidota; class Bacteroidia; order Bacteroidales; family Bacteroidaceae; genus Prevotella. The sequence continues at coordinate 19,912 of JAFUVB010000113.1, read as the reverse complement.
CAGTAAGCTTTCCTGCCTCCGGAGCCTTGGTCTCCACAACCACCACTCCGTTGGCAGCCTTTGATCCATAGATAGCGGTGGCGGCAGCATCCTTCAACAGAGTAATGCTCTGCACGCGATCCATCGACAAGTCACTGATTGTGGCGAGGGTTGACTCAAAACCATCGAGGATAAACAACGGCTGGTTGGGGTCGTTGACATATTCTTCGGTCAACCCAGCCACATTCGTCTTACCACGCACCTCAATCTGCAAAGTCTGGTTCGGATCACTACCCATCGTATTGTTATCCATCAGATTGAACGAAGGATCTAATGTCTTCAAGCTCTGCAGTACATTGGCATTACCGACCTGCTTTAACTCTTTCTCACTGAAAGTAGTCGCAGAACCGGTAAAGCTCTCAACATTACGCTGATAGATACCGGTTACCACCACTTCGTCGATAGACTCGGAAGACACACGCAGGGTAGCTCTCAAACCGGTACGTTTCTTAGAGATATCCACACGTTGTTGGTCAAAACCGATATAAGAGATAATAAGAGAACGGGCATTATCACTGATGGGGAAACGGAAATTTCCGTTGACATCAGTAATCGTTCCGTTAGACTTGTCGTTCTCAACATACACGGTAGCACCGATAACAGGATTACCTTCGTTGTCGATCACGCTACCACTACAGACAGTGTTCTTGAGAGGATTGGACTGGCTGGTTCTCACTTTTACATCCACAAGATTTCCCTTGATGGTATAAGCCAACGGCTTACCAGCCAACAAGAAATCCATCACCTCGTGGAATAACTTGTTTTTAACACTTCCATTTACCTGATACTGACTGACATCGCTATAGTTGAAAGAGAACTTGTAGCTGGTTTCTTTCTCCAAGCGATTCAATGCAGCAGGCAGGGATTCATTGTTAAATGACATAGTGATTCTCCTGTCCGACTGCTGAACAACAGTCGCGTTGGTGTTTTTGGCCATCACAGCCGGTAAGGCCATGAGGATACAAAAAAACATGAGAATGATACGTTTTTTCTCCATAAGCTGTTTGTTATATATTATTATTATGTTACTCTCCTTAAATTAAGGAATGTTTTAAATAAAAACACTTTTGATGAAAAAAAAGACACGGCTTATTAAAAAAAAACATTATTCTTTAATTGCTTTCAGGTATGTTTTTAATTATCAGCAATCGCCTTTGATAAAAATATTTCTGTAATAAAAAAGTTGTAATTAAATAAAATGTATTACTTTTGCACCGAGTTTAGATAGAATAATATGCATGATGAAATGACTCGTCTTCTTGTATATTCTTCTACTCTCAATATAAAAATGTATAAGACTGAGGTATTCAACAGGCTTTATCGCCAATATTATGAACAACTGTATTTCTTCGCCCGCCAGTATGTGGACGATGAAGACACTTGTCATGACATCGTAACTTCTATCTTTGAAGATGTATGGAAAGATATTGAACGGATAGCACAGTTCAAACCAGATGCCATAAAGACATACCTCTATACCACCACCCGCAACAGGTGCATGAACAAACTGCGCCACGACAAGGTTCATCAGCGATATGTGGATTTCTGCATGCATTTGAGCAGTTATGCTGAAAACCCAGACAAGTTGATGGAGATGGAAGAAATGGAACGTGAGATGGATCGGCGTATCGACGAGTTAGGTCCTCCCACCCGTGAGATATTCATCGCCTGCTATGTAGATCGCAAACGTTACAAGGAGGTGGCGAGTGAAATGGGAATAAGTGTGAGCACAGTTCGCAAACACATTACAAAAGCACTGAAATTCTTCAGTGCAAAATACAAAAAAGGTTAAATGCATGGCTTAATGAGCCTACTAAAGTGTTATTTTTAGTAAGATGTGAAACTATGACAGATGAAGACTTGAGAAATAAGATCGCTGAAACAGCGCTTGATATCATGGAAACCGGAAACATTCCTACTGAGGAACAACTGAAGTTGCTTGCCGAAGATAAAGCAACCCAGGAGGCGTGTTTGCAGATTCAGGCAGCTGCCACAGCTGTGCGCCGTAGGCAAGAACATATCGACGTAGAAGCACGCCTCCAGCAATTCAACAGTCATCGACCTTCGAAACACACGACACCGATATGGCGATGGATAGCTGCGGCGGCTGTCATCGCGGCTCTCGCTGTATTGTTCTTGCCCGATTATTTCAGCAATAAGAAGGAGATCAGTATGGCTGAAAACAATTCTCCATATACTGTTTTTTCTGTTGAAGATTCCCATCCGCAGATTACGCTTGTGAATAGTGATGGGAATGCTGTGGAAATGCCCCAGCAAGAGACCATCAGCAGGATTATCACGAATGTTGTGAGCTTCAAGGCGGATAGTGCCATTTTAAGGGTGGAGCCCGAAGAGCGACTCACTATGAATGTGCCTAACGGCAAAAGCCTGCTTGTGGAACTGCCCGACGGCAGTAAGGCACATCTGCATCCGGGCAGCAGCCTGAAGTTCCCAGTAAGGTTTATTGGCGGCACCCGCGAGGTGGAGCTCAATGGAGAGGCCTATTTCGAGGTGACCAGAGATGCGCAACACCCCTTTATCGTCTTTGCCCAAGACATGCAGGTGCTGGTGTTGGGAACGGAATTCAACATCGCTGCCTATCATGGTGACACTCCCACAGTAACGCTTATCCACGGCAGTGTGAGCGTATCGGCCAAGGCTGTGAGCGGCGGGATGACGCTCAAGCCCGGAGAGCAAGCCGCGCTCAGCGCGCAGGCATCGGCACTGAGCTTACGACAGGTGAGCACGGAGAAATACACCAACTGGCGCGACGGTTATTTCTATTACGACGACATGCCCGTGAGGGATATCCTGCTGGATATCGGGCGCAACTACAATGTCGATGTTGTTTGTGAGACGCCTGCGCTGCTCACTGAGCGCATGCGGTTCGTTGCCACCCGCGGGAGCGACATCCGTGAGGTTCTTTCCCGCCTGAACGACATCGGAAAGATCAGGGCAACGATCATCGGCAATAAGATTGTGGTGAAATGAAAGCGGCGATGAGGCGTTCAGATGACGTGAAGCTGATGGAGGAAGATGATGAGGATGCCCAACGGACAGATGAAACGCGCCGCGAAGAGGAACACGGGGAAGATTCTGCCGCTCAGGGAGCCGCTATTGGTGATTTCATTAAAGACCGCCTTCTTGGGAAGAATCCAGCCCACGTAGATGCTGGTGAGGAATCCGCCTGCGGTGAGCAGGATGTTGGCAGAGAGATAATCGAAGAAATCGAACAGCTGCATGCCGAAGAGCCGCAGCCGAGGAACGGCATTGAGCGAGAGCGAACAGAGCGTACCCACCACGATGGCGCATAGCGTGACCAGCCGGGCTGCCCCTTTTCTGCTGAGGCGGAACTCTTCGCTGACGAAGGCTGTCGGCGTTTCGTGCATGGAGATGATGCTGGTGAGGGCGGCAAGCAACAGCAACAGATAGAACACGATGCTGATGATGTAGCCCAGAAGCGGCATTCCCGAGAACGCCTGCTGGAACACATTGGGCAGCGTGATGAAGATGAGCGAGGGACCGCTGTCGGGATTCACGCCCACGGAAAATGCCGCGGGAAAGATCATCAGCCCTGAAAGGATTGCCACAAGGGTATCGATGGCAGCAATCTGGAATGCCGACCGAGTGAGGTTCACCTGCTTGTCGAAATAAGAAGCGTATGTGACCAAGCACGCCATACCTGCACTCAGCGAGAAGAAAGTCTGCCCGAGGGCATCGAAGAAGGTGGTGCTGTTGATCTTGGAGAAATCGGGCTTGAACAGGAACTCCACGCCTGCCCATGAGCCGGGGAGCATCAGTGAGCACACGATGAGCAACAGAAGCAACACGAACAACACGGGCATCATCACCTTGGAAGCCCGCTCAATGCCGCGCTGCACCCCGCGGATGACCACCAAATGAGTGACTATGAGGAAGAAAACAGTCCACAACACGGGTTTGACAGGGTGGCTGGTGAAATCGGCAAAGTATTGCTTGAAGAAATCGGCATCGCCGTTGAGATGACCAACAAGCGAGGCTACGACATACTGAACCGTCCAACCGGCTACCACACTGTAGAATCCCATGATGATGAAACCGGTGAACACGCCCATATAGCCCACGCCCTTCCACGGCCAAGAGCCATAGGCACGCGAGGCATTTGCCTGAGCACGGCGCCCCAGGATGAACTCACAGAGCATGGCAGGCACACCCAATGCCACGATGCAGCACAGATAGACAAGAATGAAGGCTGCCCCGCCATTCTGACCTGCCTCGTAGGGAAAGCGCCAGATGTTGCCAAGACCTACGGCCGAACCTGCCGTTGCCAGTATGATTCCCAAACGGGATGCGAATGCTCCGCGATGCTCCATCATCTTAATTCTTAATTCTTAACTCTTAATTCTTAACTCTTAATTCTTAACTCTTAACTCTTAATTCTTAATTCTTAACTCTTAACTCTTAATTCTTAACTCTTAATTCTTAATTCTTAACTCTTAACTCTTAATTCTTAACTCCTAACTCTTAATTCTTAACTCCTCACACCCACCCTATCTGATGCAGGAAGATGAAGAGGATGAAGAGCGGACAGACATATTTCACCGCCATCTGGAAGATGCTCAGCAGAGAATAGTTTTGAGTGCCCCAGTCGGTGATTTCATCATGTACGATCTTCTTATCCACATACCAGCCCACGAACAGACAGGTGAAGAACCCGCCCAAAGGCAGGCAGATGTTGGCAGTGAACCAGTCGAGAAAGTCGAACAGCGGCATGCCGAAGAGCGACGCCCACTGCCAATTGCCCAACGAAAGCGAGCACACCGCACCCACCACCACGCACATCACCGACACCACACACGCCGCCTCGCGCCGCCCGATGCGCAGCTCCTCAGAAAGGAAAGACGTGCTCACCTCGTGCAGGGAGATGTTGGAGGTGAGGGCTGCGATGGCGAGCAGCAGGTAGAAAGCGATGGATACCACATACTCCACAATGGGGATGGAGCCGAAAGCCTGCTCAAACACATTGGGGAGGGTGATGAAGATGAGCGAGGGACCGCTGTCGGGCTGCACGCCAACCGACAATGCCGCAGGAAAGATGATCAGTCCGGCAAGGATGGCAACCAGCGTATCGATGCTCGCTATCTGGAATGCTGACGACACAAGATTGGTTTCGCGCTTGAAATAGCTGGCGTAGGTGCACAGGCAACCCATGGCTATGCTCAGCGAGAAGAATGCCTGCCCCAGCGCCTCCAAGAATGTTTTGCCTGTCACTTTGCTGAAATCGGGACGGAAAAGGAACTCCACGCCCTGCCAAGCACCGGGCAACATCAATGCGCAAACCACCAATACTAACAGCAGGATGAACAGCACCGGCATCATCACCTTCGATGCTTTCTCGATGCCATCCTGCACGCCGCGCACAATCACAAAGTGGGTGATGCCCACCAAGAGCGCCATCCACACGATGGGCTTGATGGGATTGGTGGAGAAATCAGAGAAATACTGCTTGAAATAGTCGGGGGTGCCGTGCATCTGTCCCACGACCGAGGCAAACACATACTGCAGCGTCCATCCCGAAACCACTCCGTAGTAGCCGATGATGAGCGCCGCCGTGAGCACACCCATATAGCCAATCCATTTCCACGGCGTGCCATTCGACAGACGCGTGTAGGCTCTTGCCGTGTTCGACTGCGCATGCCTGCCGATGAGAAACTCGCAGAGCATCACCGGGATGCCCATCGCCAATATACATATTATATATATAATAATGAATGCGGCACCGCCATTCTGCCCTGTCACGTAGGGGAAACGCCACACGTTTCCCAACCCCACGGCACCGCCTGCCGTAGCCAGGATGACACCCAACTTCGTTCCGAAGTTGCCCCTTTCGCGAAAATCTTCCATAGTTTTTAGCTCTTATTGGCTACAAAATTATAAAAAATATTGTACTTTTGCACAAAAACAGAAACGAAAAATGAATTATTTGCTACATTTAGTCAAGAAATACCCCTTTTCCTGCCTTTGCATTCTGGTGGTTTGGATCATTTGTCTGATTCCTGTTCCTGAGCATCCGCTGAAGCACATAGCCTTCATTGACAAGTGGACCCACATAGCTATGTATGCCGTGGTGTGCGCCCTGATATGGACAGAATACTACAAAAACCACCGCAAGACGAATCAGCAGACTCGCCCTGAGATAAGTTTGAAGAAACTGTTATGGTGGGGGTGGCTCGCTCCGATACTGATGAGCGGGCTGATAGAGATTGTTCAGGAGAACTGCACAGGAGGAAACCGCAGCGGCGACTGGCTTGATTTCGCGGCAAACAGCACCGGCGCTACTCTAACGCTATGTGCCGGAATGCTTTGGGTATGGTTCCGCGCCAGAGGATAAACGGCATGAGGCGCAGATGGCTGTTGTGGTAACGACGGTCGCCCGTCACCTCATCGCCTAAGAAATCGGGGTTTTCGAATGGCTCATCTTCGCTCTTCAGCTCCACTTCTGCCATCACCAGCCCGGCATTGTCGCCATAGAACTCATCCACTTCGAAGAGGTGTGAACCCACCCTTACCAAGTATCTTGTCTTGTCGATGATGCCCGGCTCGCACAGTTCCATCAGGTGTTCAGCCTCGTCGAGCGTGATTTCCTTCTCAAATTCATAGCGACTCAAGCCGCCATTGCTTGACGGTCCCTTGATCGTGATATATCCGCGGCTGCCACGGATGCGCACCCTGACGGTGGATCCGCGGCCGCTGCTGATATATCCTTGCTTGATTCGGCTGCTGCTCTCCGCCTGTTGGCGGTAGCCTTCGCCTCTCACCAGGAACTTCCTTTCAATCTCAATACCGCTCATTACATGCTGCTTAGCATCGAGATAACGACAAAGGCAAGTGCCAGGACGATCAAAACGCCGAAAATCCAGTTGATGATCGTTCTTGCTTTCTTCTCTTCTTGTTCAGCACGGCGTGCTCTCTGAACTTTTCTTTTCTGACTCATAGCTGTAATATTTTAGGTTTTAAGCTTTATGTTATTCATCTTCTGACACAGGGAACTCCATCAGATAGGCCTTGATGAAACCGTCAATCTTGCCATCCATCACGCCATCCACATCGGTGGTCTGATAGTTTGTGCGGTGGTCTTTCACCCGGCGGTCATCAAATACATAGCTTCTGATCTGGCTTCCCCACTCTATTTTCTTCTTGCCCGCCTCGATTTTTGCCTGTGCCTCCAAGCGTTTCTTCATCGCGCGGTCGTAGAGTTGCGACTTCAGCAAGGTGAGGGCGCGCTCCTTGTTCTTAGGCTGGTCGCGCGTTTCCGTATTCTCGATGAGGATTTCTTCTTCCTCGCCCGTATCGGGATCGGTATACCAGTAGCGCAACCTGACACCGCTCTCCACCTTATTCACGTTCTGTCCACCGGCACCTGAGCTGCGGAAGGTGTCCCACGACAGCTTGGCGGGATCCACATACACCTCAATGGTATCGTCGACGAGCGGAGAAACGAACACCGAAGCAAAGCTGGTCATTCGCTTTCCCTGTGCATTGAAAGGCGACACGCGCACCAGCCGGTGAACGCCGTTCTCGCTTTTCAGGAATCCGTAGGCATATTCGCCGCCCTCAATCTCCATGGTGACGCTCTTGATACCTGCCTCATCGCCGTCTTGAAGGTTACTGACTGTCACCTTATGACCGTGAGCCTCTGCCCATCGCATATACATGCGCATGAGCATGGAAGCCCAGTCCTGGCTCTCGGTGCCGCCTGCTCCCGAATTGATTTTCAGCACGCAGTCCATCGGATCCTCCTTCTGGCGCAGCATGTTCTTCAGCTCCAGGTCTTCAATGGCGGTGATTGCCTTGGCGTAGTCCTCATCCACTTCTTCCTCGGTCACCATGTCCTCATGGTAGAAATCGAAGGCGAGCTGCAGTTCATCGGCAAAGGTGCGCACCTCCTTATAGCCATCGAGCCATCGCTTGATGCCCTTCACCTTCTTCATCTGCTCCTGTGCGCGCTTGGGATCTTCCCAGAAATCGGGTGCCTGGGTGCGCAAGTCCTCCTCTTCAAACTCTATTTGCTTTTCGTCAATCTTCAGATAGTGCTTCAGTTTATCGGCACGATCCAAGACATCCTTCAACTGATCTTGTGTTATCATTTTATCTCTGTATCCAGTATCCGCCCCCTTCGGCCGCGCCTGAGGGCAGCATCTTATTCCTTGTACATTTCCTCTATCTGTTCGGCATAGTTCTTATTGAGAACCGCGCGCTTTATTTTCAGCGTGTTCGTCAGCTCGCCCGACTCCATGGTGAATGGCTTCGGCAGCAGCACGAACCGCTTGATCATCTCATAACTGGCAAGCTGTTGCTGCAATGTCTCTATGCGCCCGGCAATCATCTGGATGATGGCTTCGTTCTTGCACAGCTCTTCGTGGTTCCTGAAACGTATGTCGTTGTCCTTGGCATATTTCTCCAACTCCTCGAAAGCAGGCACTATCAGCGCCGAAACAAACTTCCGCTGGTCGGCAATCACTGCAAGCTGCTCGATGAACTTGTCAACCAGCAGCTTTGATTCGATCATCTGCGGGGCAATGTATTTGCCGTTGCTGGTCTTGAACAGCTCCTTGATGCGCTCCTTGAGGAATAGCTCCCCGTTCTGCACATAGCCGGCATCGCCCGTCTTGAAGAATCCATCCTCGGTGAAACTCTGTGCATTCAGGGCATCGCGCTTATAGTATCCCTTCGTGATGGTGGGACCTTTCAGCAGTATCTCGTCGTTCTCTCCGATGCGTATCTCGATGCCTTCGATGGGACGCCCCACGCTTCCGATGGTATACGGCTCACCCTTATGGTCGCACGAAACGGTGGCAAGACTTTCTGTCAGCCCATAGCCCACGATCATACAGATGCCCACGGAATGGGTAAACTCCTCCACTTCTGCCGACACATAGGAGCCCGCCGTGGGGAAGAAGTTGCCGTTTTCCAGTCCCAACTGCTTTCGCACGAGCGAGAACAGGGTTTTGTCGAAGGTCTCGTATTCCAGTTTCAGTGCCAACGGCGGTCGCTTTCCCTTGCTCAGATATTCGGCATGGTATTTCCTTCCCACGCTCAATGCGCGCCTGAAGAGCTTGCGCTGCACGGCACCGGCATTGTCAATCTTCTCTTTCACACCGATATACACCTTCTCCCAGAACCGAGGCACGGCGCACATACATGTGGGATGCATCTCGCGCATTGACTGTTGGATCTCCTTAGGATAGGTGTTCACGATGATTTCGGCACCCTCTGTCAGGCAGAGAATCAGCCATCCGCGCTCGAAGATGTGGGTGATGGGCAGGAAATTCATCACGCGGTCGCTCTCGCCAACAGGCACGCACTTGTCGTTTGCCTCAAATGCAGCGTGGTATTGTCCGTAGGTGAGTATCACGCCCTTGGAATCTCCCGTGGTGCCGCTGGTGTAGAGAATGTTTGCCATATCGTCCCAGTTGGCCTGCTGCCACAGCATTTCCACCTCAGTCTGGCGGGGATAGTTCTCGCCCAACAGCATGAAATCGTCGAAATACATGGAACTGGGATCGCCTTTCACCATGCGCACCGAGCGGTCGAAAATGATGATGCGCTCAAGCGTGGGGCACAGTGGGAGCACGCGGTGTGCCTTGTCATACTGTTCCTGCTCGCCCACAAACAGGAAGCGAATCTCTGCATCGCCTACGATATGCTGTATCTGCTGCTCGCTGCTTGTGGCATAGAGCGGAACCGTTACGGCACGTATGCCGAAGGCACCGAAGTCGGTGAACAGATACTGCACGGTGTTCTGAGAAAACACGCCTACGTTTTCCTGCACCCTGATGCCAAGGTTCAGCATGGCGTTGCTCACCTGATTCACGCGCTCTGAGAACTGGTTCCACGAGAGCGTTTTCCACTTCAGGCTGCCGAAATCACGGTAGTTCAAAGCCGTTTTCTCCCCGTATTTCTTAGCTTGCTCATGAATGAGCACCGACAGGTGACAATTATTCTGCATAGGCCAAAATGTTTTATATTATGCAAAGATAGCAATAAAATCCGAACTGACGAAAAAAATCTGCAAGAATTTGGGATTTTTAGTCGCAGGGGCGCGTCAAGAAGATGCCTTCCAACCTGCAAGGGGCTTGATGGAAGGCTTCTCTCTAAGCAAAAAGCAAGGTATTGCCGTAGATACGCATAACACTCTTGTTTTCAGCACTTTATTAAAAACGCTGCGTCATCTGCTGCGTTACTTGCTGCGTTACCTGCTGCGTAATATCATTGACCATTGAGGATTGACCATTGACCATTGCATTAGTAAATGGTCTACAACTAACGACTAATGGTCAATGGTCAATGTTACTGTTCAATACTAAATGCTTAATGCTCAATGGTAAATGGTCAATCCTCAATGGTAAATGGTCAATGATATTACGCAGCAGGTAACGCAGCGAGTAACGCAGCAGGTAACGCAACAATTATTGTAACACTCTGAATTACAACATTTTAAGCAAAAGTACGCTGACTTTACAATTTTCGCATAGGAGAACCTGCGCCATCAAGCCAAAAAAATCTATGCTTTTGAGCTGCAAAAACTATGCTTTTGAACGGTGAAACATACGTTTTTGAACGTCGAAACATACGTTTTTGAAAAGTGAAGCCTTCGGTATGGTATCTTCTGACGGGAAATTATGGCATTATTCATGCTACAAACGGATTGAATTATTGTCATTTCCTTGTGAGTTTAGAGGATTTTGACTATTTTTGCAACAGGAAAGGAAAAGGAGATAGTAGCTATCATTATCGAAATATCGTTATATCGCAATAAATGAACAACTATAAACAAGATGCAGTGTCGCTGCTGAAACGGCTGATAGCAACGCCGAGCGTGAGCCGCAGCGAGGATAAAGCTGCCGACATCATGGAACAGGCGATTGCAGATTACGGCTTTGTCTGCCAACGCGAGGGGAACAACGTGTGGGCAATGGACCCGCAATATGACGAAAAGCGCCCCATACTGCTGCTGAATGCACACATCGACACGGTGAAACCTGTGGAATCGTGGACAAGGAACCCCTTCGAACCCACGGTGGAAGACGGAAAACTCTACGGACTGGGCAGCAACGACTGCGGCGGCGGACTGGTTTCGCTGCTTCAGGCATTCCGCTATCTCACGTCGAAAAAGCAGTCGTTTAACGTGATTTACCTTGCTTCGGCAGAGGAAGAGGTGTCGGGAGTGAACGGCATCAGGCGCGTTCTTCCGCTGTTGCCGAAGATTGACGTTGCCATCGTGGGCGAACCCACAGGCATGCAGCCCGCCATTGCCGAGAGAGGACTGATGGTATTGAATGTGAGAGCTCACGGAAAAGCCGGGCATGCCGCCCGCAACGAGGGCGTGAACGCCATCTATGAGGCCGTGGATGATCTGGTATGGCTGCGCAATTACCGTTTTGAGAAAGTGAGCAAGTTTCTTGGTGCTACCCAGATGAATGTCACCGTGATCAATGCCGGCACGCAACACAACGTGATTCCCGACCATTGCGACATGGTGGTTGACATACGTACCAATGAATTCTATGAAAACGAAGAGGTTTATCGCTTCATCTGCGAGCATCTGAAGAGCGAAGTGAAGGCACGGTCGTTCCATCTGCACTCATCGATGATAGACCCTGAACACCCGCTGGTGAAACGATGCATCGAAATGGGCATGCAGCCATTCGGCTCTCCCACCCTTTCCGACCAGGCACTCATGCGCTTCCCGTCGTTCAAACTGGGACCGGGCGAAAGCCTCCGCTCCCATTCTGCCGACGAGTTCATCGCAATGGATGAGATAGAACACGCCATTGAAACCTACATCCGTCTGTTAGACGGGCATCCGATCAAATGATTGCCTGCAAGAAAACGCAAGCAATTCATGATAAGTAGATGAACACAATTATCTTATATCAAAACAACGGATTTTAAGGATTAAGCTCTCAGTTTTGCCTATGTAGAGTAAATCCGCAAAATCCGTAGAATCCGTTGTTTTGAGAAGATAATAGAATGTATAAACTAAATATGAATAGTTACTTAAAAAGATTCTTTCTATCGCCCCAACCACACTTCTGGGTTGAGCTTAGTGTTTTGCCGGTATAGCTGGAAGTGAAGGGTCTGGTCGGCTCCCACACTTCCCAATGACTGGCGAGTGCTCACCTGCTGCCCGATATTCACGCTGACAGATGCCAGGTTGCAATAAACGGAGATGTAGCTGCCGTGGCGAACCATCACCACCTTGGTGTTGCCGAACCCGAAGACACGGCTCACCACGCCGTTGAAGATGCAACGCACCTGACCACCGGCACTGCCCTTGATGTTGATGCCTTTGCTTTCGAGCGTCACGCCGCGCAACCCTTCCACGCTATACTGCCCGTAGTGGCGCACGATTTTTCCCGACAGCGGCATTGGCAAACGCCCTTTGTTGTTGGCAAAGTTGCTGCTCAGCTTGCGGTCTTCGGTGTTCATCTCTCGCGATGCCTGATCTTCGCGCTTGGCTTCTGCCACCTCGCGCTCATGGCGACGGCTGTCAACCTCGGCCTTGCGCTCAGCTGCCTCGCGGTCGGCCTGTGCTGCCAGTGCCTCGCGCTCTGCCTTCTGTGCCTCCTCGGCATTCTTTTTGCGCGCCGCCTCGCGTGCCTGCTCCTTCAGTTTGCGCTCTCTTTCACGGGCTTCAGCCACGCGCCTTTCGTTTTCCTTGGCAGCTTTCTCTGCCTCAGCTTTCTTGCGGGCGAGCTCCTCCTCGCGCTTTTTCTTGGCGGCAGCAGCCTCGGCAGCCTTGCGCCGTGCCTCTTCGGCAGCCCGGATACGAGCCTTGGCGACTTCCTCCTCTACCAGTCGGTCGATCTGTGCATTCAGTTCCTGGTCTTTCTTCCGTTGCTCGTCGATGATGCCCTGTATGGTTTTCTGCTGCTTCTGCAGGTCGGTCACCATCTTTTGCTGCTCCTGCTGCTTGTCTTGAAGGGCGGTTTTCTCCTTCTTTCCCTTATACAGCAGGTTGTTTTTCTCCTTCTTCACACGCTCCAGTTCCTGATGCTTCGAAGTGATCTGCTCCTGTTTCTGCTTCACCTGCTCGCCCTGAGCCCGCTGATAGGAGCCGTATGCACGCACGAAACGCAGGCGGCGGTACATCTGAGTGAGACTCTTGGCAGAGAAAATGAACATCAGCTCATCCTGAATGTTGCGGTGCTTCGCCATGTAACGCATCGACTTGATATAGCGCTGGCGGCGTTGCTCAAGCTGCTGCTCAAGAGTGGTGAGCTGCGCCTTGAGCAAATCGATGTTGCCATCAATGTGGGTAATGTCTTTCTCGATACCTTCGATGGAACGCTGGTGCTGCTCTATCTCGCTGTTAATGGTCAGCAGGTTGTTCAGCCGCTGCTTCACGTCGGCCTTGTTTGCCTGCAGCAGCCGCTCCTGCTCCTTGATTTTTTTCTGGATAACGGCGCGCTGGTCGCGCAATCCCCGTATTTCGGCCGTGCTGACAGTGGCACCCGCCCTCGCCGGTGTTGCCTTCTTGGTGGTCTTTTTCGCAGCCGGTGCCGCTGCTTTCTTCTTGGCAACGGGAGTCTTGGCGGCAGTTTTCGGCCGTGCGGCAGTGGTTGCAGCCGGTTTCTTCGCGGTTGTCGCCTTCTTGTTCTGCCCACCTACGGAAAGCGTGCAGCACAGAATCAGGAGTATGGAGAGCAATCTTCTCATTACAGATTCATCAGTTTCTTCAACACATCATCTACACTCACTTCCTTGTATTTCTTCGAGAGCGTGGTGCGGGCATCCCATTTCTCGTCGGTGTTCAGTCCTCGCATACGGATGTTCACCTTGATCTGCTGAGGTTTTTTGGTGGCTGAGGTGTTCATGTCGAGGGTGAAATCAGTGGGAAACTGCTTCACACCGAGAGCCGTGAAGTCGTCGTAGGTGCACTTCACCTTCGTGTTTCCATGGCTGTTGCTAGTATATGCCACATCCACCTGGCGTATCTGCCCCGTCTTGTTGTCGGCCTGCCACTCGTAGTTCATCCTGTCGCGGTGCAGGGCAACCACGGAATTCACATTCCCGTTGTTCAGCGTCACGTCGAAATTCTTCAGTTCGGCATCGCCCATCTTGGGATTTCCGGGCAGGAAAAGCTGGTTCCAGAACAATGCCTGCAGGGCATAGAAGTCGAGTCCGTTGTTCTTCAGGAAGTCTATTTTGTTGTAGTCGCCCTGGATATACTCGGTATGGATGCGGTCAACAATCATCACATAGTCTTTGGTAAACTCCAAACGGCCTGCCTCCATGCCCAGAATGGGTACGTTCAACTGTATGCGGATCACATCGTCGCGGCGCATTTGCAGCTTGCCGCTCACAGTGATATCCTTGCTTCCAGACTTGAGATTGAAATCGATTTTCGAGGTGATGCACTTGTTGTAGACTGCATTGTCGGCTACTTTCTTCACAAACTGCATGTGCTGAAGCTGCAACAGCCGCTCCTGCTCCTGCTTGGAAACGCTTCCATCAGTGGTCTGCGACTGAGCCACAACGGCAGGCTCATCTTTCACCACTGCCTTTTTCGAACCGCAAGAAACTACAGCCATGTAGCCTGCTGCGCAGATGGCGAGCATCCATACTGCCGCTCCCATCGATATGCTTGTTTTCTTCATCATCATTATTTTTTATCTTCCTTGATATATTTCCTTGTCCTTATCTTCCGTATCAGCACCTTGCTGCTGTTGCCGGCAGCCAAAGCCTGCTTCCAGAAATCCACAGCCTTGTCTATGTCGTCGCACATGGCGTAGATGTCGCCGGCATGTTCCAGCAGCACGCCACTCGGAACGTAGTCGTTCTGCAATGTCTGATCGATATAGATTTTTGCCTCTTCATAGCGTTGTTGCTTAAAGAGAATCCAGGCGTAGGTGTCGAGAAACGTTGCATTCGTGGGTTCTGCCTTCACGGTGCGGTAGCTCATGCGCTCTGCTTTCTCCAGTTCCAGATCTTCCAAGCTCAGGTAATAGGCGTAGTTGTTGAGTGCGCCAACGTTGTCGGGCTTATATTGCAGGCTGCTGTCGTAAGCCGCGTAAGCCTCTTCGTTGCGCTCTTTCTCGTGCAGGATATCGCCCATGATGGCATAGAAGTCGGAAACGATGTCCTTGTTGCTCTTCTCGTTGATTTGCGCCACTCCTCTTCTGAAGGCATCCAAAGCCTCATCGCGCATGTCTTTCTGTGAGTAGGCCATGCCGAGAAAATAATAGAACGGCATTTCCTCGGGGTTGTATTGCGTGGCGGGAATGGAAAGGCTGATCACTTCATCGTAGTCATTAGCATCCCAAGCCGACTGTATCAGCTGCAATCTCACACCTGCATTGTCGGGCGAGATGGCCAATGCCTGCGTCAAAACGTGGTTGATGCTGTCTTGAGGCATCTTCTTCAGGGTCATATAGGCTGCATACAGCTCGGTCATATCCGAGTTTTTCTGCGGTTCTGCCAGTATGCGCTTGAAGAGATTGAGCACCTGCGAACTGTCGCCGCCGTTGTCTTCATTGTCGGAAACCACCTTCCTCATGAGTGTCAGCTTGGTTGCCGTTGGCGTGGCATTGTTGATTAGCAGTTGCTCCTGCAATTCATTCGCCAAGGAATCTGCCCCGGTGGTGCGGTAATAGTCAATCATCGACATCTTTGCCGACTGGTTTTCAGGCTCTTCCTGCATCACCAGCTTATACTCTTGCAGTGCTTCTTCGTCGCGATTGTTCTGCAGGAGCCAGTTGCCCAACATGATATGGTAGTTCATGTCGTTGGGATGGCGGTCGGAAAGGCCTTTCAGCTCTTTATATTCTGCCTCCTTGTCGCCCATCATGGCATAGATGCGCATCTTCGACAAGGTGGTTTGTTCGTTGCTGCCATCCACCTGTTCAATGCGGTTGATGGTGTTGAGCATCTGCTTGTAATTGCGTTGCTGGTTGTAGAGGTTCAGCAGATAGGCAAGCACATCCGACCGTTTCCTGTCGTTGGCATACAGCTGCTCATACGATTCTATCGCCTTGCCATATTGTTTGGTATTGATAAAGGTCATGGCAAGGCGCTCCAAATAAGTGTCATTCGTGGGATTCAGCGCTGCGGCACGCTCCATACAGTCGAGCGCCATGGAGTCGTTGTGCAGCTCTGCATAATAGGCTGCCTGCGTGAAATACACTTCTGCGGCATAAGGATCGATGGTCAGGCAGTGGCTCAGCAGGTCGAAAGCGGCATCATAGTTGCCTTTGGTCTGCTGGTTGATTGCCTCGAAATAGAAGTATTTCAGCCGTTGCGAATCATTGTATGACAACTGAGAGACATGATTGCGCCAGGCATGCAACTGATTTCTGTCAGAAGATTGCTTGGAAGAACGGCACGAGCATACGGTCGTTGCCATGACAACAATAGCCATCAGCAACCGTATGCTTGCGGGAATCCACTTCTTATCCATCATGGCTCGCATCATTCTCTTCATCTTATGCTATTTCCAATTCTGTGCTACTTCACCCCTGTATGGCCGTAACCGCCGGCACCACGCTCCGTTTCATCCAGTTCTTCCACCACAACAAAGTCTCCTTGCTCATGGCGGGCTATCACCATCTGCGCAATTCGCTCACCATCGTTGATGGTAAAATCCTCCTGCGAAAGGTTAATCAGGCATACTCCAACCTCCCCACGGTAGTCGGCATCAATCGTTCCGGGGGTATTGATCACGGTGATGCCATGCTTCAGAGCCAGTCCGCTGCGAGGTCTCACCTGAGCCTCGTAGCCTTCGGGCAGTGCTATGTAGAGTCCTGTCTTCACCAATCGTCGCTCCATGGGATGAAGAACGATGGGTTCATCAATGTTTGCGCGGAGATCCATACCCGCACTCTGTGGTGTGGCGTAAGCAGGCAACTGCTGATGCCCTTTGTTTACTACCTTTATCTTAATCATAGTCGTTCTTTTTGTTTCAACTTGCAAAGGTAACACAATAAATGAAGAATGAAGAATGAAGAATGAAGAATTATGTTTACCTTTACATTTTTTTATTTTTTCATTCCTCCTTCTTCACTCTTTATACTTGATTCTTAACCATTAACTATGAACTGTGAACTATGCGCTAAACCACGCACTATGAACTAACTCTTCATTCTCACCACCCAAATGCTCGCTTCGTAAAGCAACCAGATGGGCAGAGATACAATCAGCAATGTGAAAATATCCTGCGTGGGCGTGATGATGGCGGCTATCACCAAGATGAAAACTACGGCATGACGGCGGTAACGCGACATCATCTGCGGCTTTAATATGCCTGTCTGTGCCAAAAGCCAGCAAACCACAGGCACCTCGAACACAATGCCCAACGACAAGGTGAGCGAAAGCATCGTGTCAATATACGACTGGATGGATATCAGATTTTCCAAATCGGCACTCACCTGATAAGTTCCGAGAAAACGGAACGTGAGCGGAAACACCACGAAATAGCTGAAAAGCAGACCGATGACAAACATCACCGAACCGCCTGCCACGGCACGATACAAACCCCGACGCTCGTTATCGTAGAGCGCGGGCAGTATAAAACAAAGTATCTGATAGATGGCATAGGGTGCCGATACAAGCAATCCGGTAAAGAAAGAAGCCTTGATGTGCAACATGAACTGCTGCGCCAGCCCGGTATTAATAATCTGAACGGAGAAATCATCGAGCCCCGTTCCCGCTATACGCCGACTTACTGATTCCAACCAGCGATAGGTTACAAAGTCCGAATCCTTGGGAGCCATGATGATTTCAAAGACTTGATCCTTGAAGAAAAAGGCTACCACAGAGCACAACAGCCACACCACAACAATGCGGATGAGAAACGCCCGCAGCACGTCGAGGTGCTCCCAGAACGACATCGTTGCCCCTCCACTACTCTGCTGCATCCTTCACTCCGTTGTCCTGAGCATCTTTCTTCGCGTCGCTCTTCTTCTCGTCGTCGCCGAGACCTACTTCGTTCATTCCTTCCTTGAAACTCTTCACGCCCTTGCCCAAGCCTTTCATCAGTTCGGGAATCTTCTTTCCGCCGAAAAACAGCAGCACCACCAGGGCTATAAGTAGAATCTCTTGTGTTCCTATGCCAAACATATTTTTTTTGTTTTTGTTTTTATGAATTCGCTTTGTCGTTGCAAAAATACAAAAAACAATCCATTTACGCCTCATCTCAATGGGTTATTAATTATTTTTTTGATATTTCGGAACGACAAACCATCATATAATGCAAGAATTACGCGCTTTTCTTTTTGCATTTCGCTCGTTTATTCGCATAACTTTGGCTGCGCCGAACTTACTTGCACTCGGAAATGAAAAAGAAAAGCGTATTTTCTTTTTGCATTTCGCTCGTTTATTCGTAACTTTGCCGAAAATAATCAAGATGAACTGGAATCAACTCATATCCTATAAGCGGCTCGGACAGGAAAGCCGACACAGCGAGCGGCACGACGACCGCACGGAATTCAAACGCGACTACGACCGACTGATCTTCTCAGCACCCTTCCGCCGCATGCAGAACAAGACACAAGTGTTCCCTCTGCCAGGCAGTATCTTCGTGCATAACCGCCTCACCCACTCTTTGGAAGTGGCGAGCGTGGGCATGTCGTTAGGCAACGACGTGGCAAACATTCTCATCGGTCGACAGCCCGAACTGCAGCATTCGCTGCTGCCCCACATCGGAACCATCGTGAGCACAGCATGCCTCGCCCACGACATGGGCAATCCGCCATTCGGCCACAGTGGGGAAAAGGCGATACAGGCATTCTTCACCGAAGGCGGCGGTGCCACCCTGCGCGGCGAGCTGTCGCCGGAATTCTGGAGCGACATCACGCATTTCGAGGGCAACGCCAATGCATTCCGACTGCTCACCCACCGTTTTAAAGGGCGGCGCGACGGAGGTTTCGTGATGACATACGCCACCCTGGCTGCCATCGTGAAATATCCTTTTGCCTCGATGGCAGCGGGAAAGAAAGGCAAATTCGGATTCTTCGGTTCGGAACAGGACATCTACCAGCGCATCGCTCAGGAACTGGGCATCAGGAAACTCTCTGCCGAGGGCGAGCCACTCCGCTATGCTCGCCATCCGCTGGTATACCTCGTGGAGGCTGCCGACGACATCTGCTATGAGATTATGGACATTGAAGACTCCCACAAACTGAAGATTCTCACCTTCGACGAGACTGCAGAGATGCTGTTAGGATTCTTCGACGATGAAGACCGAAGGCATATCTTGAAGCGCATTGACGACGAAGGCATCACCGACGACAACGAGAAGGTGATATATATGCGTGCCTGCGTGATCGGCAAACTGGAGAATGAATGCGTGAAAGTGTTTGCCGACCACGAACAGGAAATCCTCAACGGAACCTTCCAAGGGAGCCTGATCGACCACATCAGCGACCGGCAGCACGAGGCATACCGCAACTGCACGGCCGTTTCGGTGGAGAAAATATACAACAGCCGCCCCGTGCTCGACGTGGAACTGTCGGGATATAAAATCATCGAAACGCTCATGGAGAGCCTCACCGATGCCGCCGTTCACCCCGAGAAGTTCCACTCCCAGCAACTCATACGCCGCTTCAGCAGCCAGTATGACATCTGCAGCCCGTCGCTCGAAGACCGCATTATGGCCGTTATCGACTATATCAGCGGCATGACCGACGTGTATGCCCTCGACATTTACCAGAAAATCAACGGCATCAGCCTGCCCATCGTATAGTCGTTACCGCCAAATGGGGTACAGGGGCGCACCCATTGACAAAGGCCAATGGACTACTCTCCCGTATACTTTCCCATAAAGAACACCACGTTGCTGCCCCGCTCCGTGATGAGATAGACAAAGGGGCGGTCGGCATGGAACTCCACCTTG
>JAFUVB010000112.1 GCA_017471245.1 Prevotella sp. | reverse complement strand
GTCCCACAGATTCAGGCCTGCTTTCATCGCCGCGTCGAATACGGCCTTCAATGTTTCTGCGTCGGTCTTCGAGCCGAACACCGTGTCTCCTCCAAATGCTCCTGCGCCCCAGGCCCAGGTTCCTAATGCAATCTTTGCCATGATTCTAAAATGTTTATTGGTTTAGCTGGGTGCAAAGGTACGGTGAATTTCGCAACCAATGTCTAAACGATTTACTGATAAATCAACCATTTTTACGGATTCTCACAAAAATGTTCGAGGTTTGCAGCCTACCTTGTGCGAATTTATGATCATTTTGCACTAAATCCAGTGCGATTTTGCAATTATTTTGCACTAATTATAGTGCGGATTGAAAACTTTTTTGTATCTTTGCATCCAAATTACATCATCAGGCAATTATGGAAAGATTACAAGCAGCATTTGATAAACTTCTGCGTGAGACGACATCCACGTTTCATCGCTATATGTACGACCGCATAGACTGGCAGGCACGTATCGTAGGACTGCTGGGGCCTCGCGGAGTAGGCAAAACAACGATGGTGCTGCAATATATCAAGGAGAACCTGCCACGAAAGGAAACTCTCTACGTGGTGGCAGAAGATTTGTTTTTCTCTACCCACACGCTGGTTGACCTCGCCGATGCCTTTGCACGTACAGGCGGCAAGCATCTCTTCATCGACGAGATTCACAAGTACAAGGGCTGGTCGCGCGAACTGAAACTGATCTACGACTATCATTCAGAGCTGCATGTGTTCTTTACGGGTTCCTCTATCCTTGATATTTCCAAGGGCGTGGCCGATTTGAGCCGACGTGTATTGACTTTCGAGATGCAAGGTCTCTCGTATCGCGAGTATCTTGCGTTGTTTCACCAGATAGAGTTGCCAACCTACAACCTTCAGCAGATTCTCGCTCAGGAGGTTGTGCTGCCACGGGGATTCCTGCCCCTTCAGCATTTTGCCGACTATCTGAAGCGCGGCTATTATCCGTTTAGTGATGACAACTTTGAGCGTTATATTATGCAGGTGGTCAACACCACTCTTGAAGTAGACATAGCCCAATATGCCGACCTCACGCCAGCCACCATCAGAAAGCTCAAACGGCTGTTAGCCATCATAGCACAAGCAGCACCATTCAAACCGAACTTCACCCAGATTGGTGGTCAACTGGAAGTGTCGCGCAACAGCATTGCCGATCTCTGTGCTTGGTTGGAGAAAGCTGGACTCATTGGCCAACTTCGTGACAGTACTGGCGGCATACAGGGACTTGGAAAGGTTGATAAAGTCTATCTCGACAATCCTACGCTCATTTATGTATTAGGCAAAGAGAATACGGAAATCGGGACCATCCGCGAAACCTTCTTCTTTAACCAGATGAGGGTTGCCTACGATATCACATCATCACCAGTCTCTGACTTCCTCATTGCAGAGGAATACACCTTTGAGGTGGGTGGCAAGAAGAAAAAGCAGAAGCAGATACAAAGTGCCGAGCAAGGCTACGTCGTGAAGGACGACATAGAGACTGGCTATGGCAACATCATCCCTCTTTGGCAGTTTGGATTCACTTACTAATCCAATGCAAAAACAATACGAGAGACTATTTTCAAGCTAATCATGGCTCTGTAGAGGCCCAGGTTCCTAATGCAATCTGCAATTGGGGCTTGCGGATATCCTCGTTGTTACTCCGTTTTCATTTCAAATCCGATCGTTCCGCATCGGGACTACCGTTTATATTTTTCGTTGACACTTTCCCGCACCGGGATAAGCCGTTTTTGTTTTTCGTTGGCACTTTCCCGTGTCGGGATAAGCCGTTTCAATTATTAATTCGAGGTCAAAGGTACGAAAAATCCTGCAATATCGTTTCACTTCGCACAATATATGCACAAAAATCTAATATTTTTGTCTATAATCGCCAGTTTTCGGAAGAATTTATGTAATTTTGCAGCGTATTCTTTAATGACGTAGAACTAAAAATGATAATTATGAAGTCCATTTCTAATTTCATCAAGTCGGCATCAGAGAACGCCAAGCGTTTTGCTTTTCTCGTAGGTGCTACCACGATACTTGTTACAACTTCTTCGCTTTGCTCTTGTTCTGGCAACTCTAAAGGTAACGCAGGCAATGAGAATAATAGCACTGATGCCGTCGAGCAGCAGGCTGCTGAGCCTGAAAAGAGCGAAAAGGAGATTGCATTAGAAAACATTCGGAAAACCTTTTCAAGATTTTCTTATTCAATCTTCCTTCGCGAGGGTGACGATGACTTGAAGGTGTATGTTGATAAGGATGGATACATGATTGTAAAACACATCTCCAAATCTTATAGCGGTACTCAAACATATTTTACACTTTTCGATAGCAGATACCTTTTTGTTGATGGCCAGCAAATCACTTATAATCCCAAAATGTCAGCAGATGATATTTCCCCATTCGTCATGCAAGAAGTATTATTCATATTAACCAAGTATTCTTTGCAGGGCGACCCAACAATACGCAGCCGCAAAGATATTGATATCAGCCAATATCTTTACTATCTTGTTTTCGGCAACGATGATGCTGATGATTTTGTCAAGGAAAGGGTTCAGATGCATTACGACGTTGCTATGGAACAATTACTTGACGAGGCAAATTACATTCAAGAATACAAAACCAATTCGGCAAGCAGTTTCACATTCAGATATGAGCCATCAAGTTATAATCAAGTTTATAAGATTAACATTCACTTTGACAACAATGGCAAAATGGTCGTATCATCAGGAATATGGCAATAAGAATGAACGAAATAACTGAAAAATGGTATTGGAATAAGTTTTCAAGACTTTCAGATGTTTCATTGCCGCAAATCCGCCGTTTTACGGAAGACCACGAAGACGTTTACATGTATTGCTTTGGCAGTCTGGAGAAAAACGGGAATAAGTACTATCTGCATTTGGAACTTAACAAGCATTATCCCTATCAGATATACTATGGTTGCTACTGTCCCGAGCCGAAGGCCAAACCCGACGAACTGCGAAGGGAATGGGATGCGCTTCTGGAGCCGTTGCGCAGAACTTTCACAGATTTTTGGGGAAGCAGAAAGATTGCTGAGGCCCGTATCCGTCCGTATTACTATGATGGCTTCTTCTGGCCTTTCTGGATAAATGTTGAGGATGCAGAAGAAATTACCGAGGCCGTGAAAGGCATCTCTGTCATCGTTGAAGTACTAACCACAGAGGGATTCATCTTCAAGCCTAACGGTTATTACGAGAAGTGTAAGGTCGTAGAGGCTAGTATCTAATAATAAAGAGCGGGAACCCCTGCCAACATCCTCGGCCTCGGTTCCCGCTCTTTGTTTCTCTACCTTTATTATTTATAGCAGCCAGTCGTCGGTCTTTAGGCCTTCGATGCGACAGAAATGCTTTGTGTTGTGAGTCACTACGACAAGGGCGTTTTCGCGGGCAGTGATGCCAATGAGCAAGTCGAAATCCTCAATTGGCAGGCCAATGGAATCCAGCCTGACTTTCTCACGGCTGAATGCGTCGGCAATGTCGTCGATGCCCACGATGTCGTAATAGTCTATCAGCAGCCGCGCCTTTGCCAATTCCTGCTGGCGGTAGCGAACGGGAGCATTGTAGGCTCCGTAGAGCAGTTCGATGGCGGTAATGGCCGAGATACAGCATAGTTGGTTGTGCTCCACACAGAGTTGGCGCACGTGCTCGTTGCCACGCAACAACTCGATGCAGGTCGAAGTGTCGAGAAGGTATTTCAGTTCGGCCATGACTTAGAACTTGGGATAGGTGTTCGTGGTGCGTCCGGCGCGTATCTGCGCCATGATTTCGTCGGTGGTACGTTCGTCGTCGGCCCATCCGCCGAAGAACTGATCCATCTCCTTTGCCACGCGCTCACGTCGTGCGGCCTCGGTCTCGGTAACGCTTTCTGCCAAGCGGCGCGACAAGACGAGACGCTCACTCGGCGAGAGGCGCTGGGCCTTTGCCCATACATTGTCTATTGATATGCCCATAATTGTTATGCTTTAATGTTACGGCTGCAAAGATACAACTTTTCTGTGAAATTCGCTCATTATTGGCAGAAAAAGTGTACCTTTGTCCTCGAAATGGATAAGATTCTGAATGTTCATACCGTCAACGACTATGCCCGCTACATCGGGGCACCGGAGTTGCACCCGCTCATCTCGGTGATTCACTATGACGAGTTGGAGCACTGCCGCCACTCGCTCAATAACTACGATGTCTATGCCCTGTTCATCGCCGACGAGGAACTGGAGGAACTGTC
>JAFUVB010000111.1 GCA_017471245.1 Prevotella sp. | reverse complement strand
GGAATATCTCCACCATAATAATCTTTGTTAAGACGACTTGGCGTTGCTCCAGATTGCCATGTACCTATATCACCAAGTTTCTGCCACTCCCATCCCTCTGGCAAATCATACGGCACATTCTCATAATGGGGCGTATCGGAAACCATGATACTCAAGATGGCACTCAAGATGGCACTCAAGGTGTTACTCAAGATGTTACTCAAGGTGTCCCTCAAGATGTCCCTCAAGATAAGGAACTTGATGATTTGTTAAATGAACAAATCCTAAGCAATCCCCAAATATCAACAGGAGATATGGCAGAATTGAGTAATCGAAATTCAAAAAACATAAAATGCCAGCTTGCAAAATGCTACATGCTCGTTATGTCGGTAGTGATAAGAGGTCATTGGGAGGTACTTGGCAAAGAATAAAACCACCGTCGCGATTTGCGACAGTGGTTCCAACGATTTGCGACAACCGAAAAGCACGTTTTGTAAATATGTGGGACATGTCTCACATATTTGTTTTTTCTGCTTCAGACACACCCATCTTGATGTTATATATAAACAAGGTGTCATTCTACATACCCCATCCGGTCTTCTTCTTGGTACCGTCCCAGTTGGTAAGCTCGCTGGTGGAACCGCCACCACCTGTACTGATACCGCCTCTGCCGCCAGCGGCAAGGGTTAGGATTTCCATCATGGTTTGTGAGATGGTCATGTCTTGGCAGAACATCTCTGTCCAATGGCGAGTGAGGTCCTGCTTATAGCTGGAAGTCTCCGACCAATCCACTTCGTCCAACAAATTTTGGGTCGCCTGTAGTCGTGCTGTATCATCAGTGACATCAAGACCACTCTTGAAAGCTTTAGCAATTATACCCATAGAAATGGCACTGCTCTGCTGCTCTGAGAAATGGACATTCTTCTCATAAGCGGCGAAATGAGCTATCGCTTTGAGCGCATCGTCAATCCACTGG
This sequence comes from Prevotella sp., assembly GCA_017471245.1. Lineage (GTDB taxonomy): Bacteria > Bacteroidota > Bacteroidia > Bacteroidales > Bacteroidaceae > Prevotella. The sequence goes on along the minus strand of JAFUVB010000111.1, from coordinate 6,576 downwards.
TGGAGTTGACAGTTGAAGTCGCGCTTATTTTGTAAGATGGTCTCCCAGATTTTCTTGATTTCAGGAATGCCCAGCATTTCTTTGATTTGACCTTCTGCCTTGTCTGCCCTTTGTCGTTCTCTTGAAGCGATATTACCCGAACGGACAGTCTCAGACTCGGCTTTGTCCAGTCGCCCCTGCAGTTCCTTGATTTCTGCATCCTTCTTCTCCCGAAGCCGGGTGATGGCATTCTCGTCAATCGAGGCTATCCGCTTCCTGAGGACATCGTTCTCTTCAGTCAATCGGCCATTCTCCTTTTGCAGTTGCTTGTTCTGCTCTATGATGGCTCTTACATTCTGCATGGCTTTATTGTAGAGTGCCTTCCCCAGTTTCAGTATATCCTGCTTCTGGAGTTCCTTGGCTTGCATGAGTGCAGTCTGCATTTCTGTAAGGATAACCTTTATCGCTTTCCGCCGTTCCTCTCTCCATTCCTTCTGCCCGAAAGCTGGGATTGGCTTACACAATTCTTCTTTTATGGCATCCCAAGCATTCTTTACAAGTGGGTCGGTCTTTAAGGTCGGCACAATAAGGTCTTCTTCCTTGATGTCCAATGCCGCAGCATAATCTTCCAGCTGGGATATACTGCCTTCCAGTTTTTCCTTGTGCTGTTCCTTATTTTGTATGGCACTCTCTAACTTGTCATTCTGCTCTTCCAGAAGCTCATTCTCTATCCGGTTCTTGGAAATGGCTTCCTTGGCCTGACGTTCTGCCTCCAATACAGCCTTGCTCTTGTGGACACGCTCACGCCGTTCTTCACCTGGCAGCATGGCGATGTCATCGCCACGCTCAAGACCGTACTTGTGCCCAACCTCGTTATAGTAGTCTGTGTGCATCTGTTTGTAGGTTTCTCCCACGGCATATTTGTCCTTGCCCCATACACTGGCATAAGATACACTTTCCTTTTCCCTCCGTTCGACTTCTGTTTTTACGAAGTTCGAGCGGATTTCTTCGGGCAGTTTCTTCCATTCCTTTTGAGAGAGTACCTTCGACTTGTCATCCTTATGTACGTACTTGACAGATGCACGGCCTCTGGCTTTTGTCTTTGCCACAGGGATGGTCTGGATCTGGATATGTGGTGTGGTCTCGTCAAGATGGACGTCGAAACCGATGATGTTCGCAGCTCCCCAACGGTCACATGCCCAATGGTAGGTGTCCAATGCCCAGTCTTTGATACCTTGTTTGAGTACGACATGGGCATTGCTTTTTTGCAGGGTAAAGTCCACATCTTGGTCACCGAAGGCGAGTCGTGTCAGTACATCGTGGTCACCACTGACGATGATACCAACAGTGCAGTTCGGACTGTTGTCAGAGATTCCCAAGGGGTTGTTCTTGTCCATGTATGGTTTGAATTCAAGTTCATCCAAGCGTTTCTGCAAACGCTCATGAAGTGGCACAGGATTGGAACCAAGAGAAACGATTTCGCCTTGGCTGTTAATCTCAAAGTTGAGATGCTTGCGTGAGAAATCGTAGTGATTGTTGGTGTCCTGGTTCTTCAGACGATAGGTATTCTCGTCCCATCCGCGACGTTCGGGCTCGTAGCCTTCCGCAGCTGAAAAGGACTTTGCCGGTGCGCCAACATGGATGGCGGCACGGGGAATGTTGTTTCTGGATTTACTCATTTTGTTCTATTGTTTTGAAGTTAATGTATAAATGTTTATCGGGTCTCGGGTGGAACCAGAGTGGAGGGTTGAGGGAGAGAGTCACTCCCTCACAGATGCGTTTAGTTTCTGGTTCTTGCCATGTGCGGCGAAACTGCTGTATAGTGGCGGTCTAACCCTCGGAAAGCATAATGGGACTTTTTAAGGGAGCGTAGTGAATCTAAAAGTCCATATTATGTTATGGGATTATTCGGTAATCCCTCTCGGCGCAGCCATCAGTCAGGAGCAGGAGGAACCTCGGCTTCTATGCCGCAATCACCCTTAACATACTCGACATAGTGGTGAAGCTTGCCACAATAGGTGCCGTTGATACCCTCATGCGAGAGGGGACACTTGTGGCATTCTGGGTTCCTGCCGTGCCAGCGTTGCTCCTGTGTCGAGCTTAAGTCCTCAGCACTCCTTTCCTCTGTCTGGCTTTTAGTAAGCCTGATGGATTGTGGCTCCGACTCAACTTTTGTTACAGTTTCATCATATTGAGATGTGTCCATCACTTCCAGGCCAAGTGCATCAATGAGTTTTTGAAGCGCAGGATTGCGCTCAACCATTCGCTGGAGAATCATCTGCTTAGTTTCCTGCATCAGGAGGAAGTCGGAAATGTCAAGTCCTGCTGCACGCTGTTCATCAGTCGCCATTTGTTCCAAGACAGTTGAAACGGTTACGCTCTTGCAGATGCGCGTGAGGATGGCAGACTTCTTGGTCCACTTTTCTGTCGCCCCCAAGTCTGGCATCAGAATCACATCCCTACCACGGAGCACCTGCATGGTTTCCTCGTTGAAACATCCATCTTTGCCACCTGTAGCGAGCCATAGGAAATCCGGCATGAAGTGGGATGCTATCAGACATGTTTTCTCACTTTCCACCAACATGATAGTGGCAGAAGATGTGGCAAGCAGATGTTCTCCGAATAGGCATTGCTTCAGATGGAAGTCTGACAGCTTCAATTCCGAGTGTACCCAGCAGACTCGTGGTATTGGTTCTTTGATACGGTGTCCGTCCAAAGGGTTATAGCCCATCAGCTTTCCTGCCCTGGCATTGCCATCCTTGTCTATCTGCCAAAAGACTGTAGCACCTCCCCATTTCTTTGAAGTTCCCACCTTATAGCGTTCAAACTGCCTGTTGGCTGCATCCTTGCCGATAGTCTTGCATAGGAACAGGTATAAGGGATTGATGTCGTAATGTGAGAGTGTCTTTCGCATCATGTCAGCTGGTATGAAAGACGGGGCCTCAGGTCTTGGCTTAACCGTGACGGGCTTATTCGCCTTATCATATCTCCATGTATCATTCTCAAAGTTGTTAGGCTTCAATTCTGAGTTGTCCTTGAAGAAGTCTTTGGGCGTATAATGGTAACCACACGAGTCTTCATGGTCGCATCGTCCCACATAGTCAGGGAACGCAATCTTACCTTCCTCATCAACATACCTGACGAAGCACCGCTTTCTGCCGCATTGAGGACACGTTTGTTTAGTATTCTTTCCGGCTTCGTATTTCTGTAGATGAAATCGATATTCATTCATAATTCTAATCCTTTCTGAGTTAGTGAATAATTCTTCTTACACGATGGGAACTTTACACTTTTACACTTTGGGAAAATGTAAAGTGTAAAATGTATCGGGTGTATCAAAGTAGCTTTTTGTATGCTCCATGTCTCGTTTTCTGAAGAATTCGTTCTTCGCACATCTTTGCGAGGTCCTTTTTGACAGTACTCTCACAGATGCCTATTTCTGCTCCTGCTTTGATTGCATCAGCAGTTGTGAAATCTGGTTGCACTAAATCAAGAAAGGCTTTCTTCAAAGGAGGCATGGAGTCAGTTTGGATGTGTGACTTGATGCTCTGATACGACTGTTCCAGATAATCATACATGCGGATGGCTGCCTGGACAGAGCAAACATCTATGTGCTGCATGTGGATTTCGTCGCAAGCCCAGCCCAAGAGTTGAAAGATTAAGGCAAGTCGGGCCACATTGGAATCGGCTTTCATCATACGACAGTCAATGAATCTTTCATCCTCAACGCTGTTGGCTTTCTCAACAAGAGTGTTTTTCCATTTGGCAAAGCACCTGTAGGCATCCTCGTTCATGTCTAATATCTTAGGCATGATAACGCCTTTCTCATCGTGGTCGGGTTCCAATGCCAGCAGCTTATCAATAATCGCTTTCCACTTCCGATAGACACTCTCAGCCCTGTCGTTCCCTTGCATACCTGCATCAGGGTTCTCCTCCATCTTAGGAATGTCACGATTCTTGGGATGAAGGAACAGAATTCGGTCTATCAATCCACTTGATACATTCTCTTTCGTGAAGAGTTCACCAATGCGCTGCGTCTGGGTAGTACCGATAATGTTGATACAGGGATGCGGAATGATGATTGGAATAGGATTGTTGCAACGGGACACCTTCAAGGGCTTACCACTATAGGCTGTCAACAGCTGGGTTAGTAAGGGACTGTCATTGTATCGATAGATACTGTTGAAGAACCCCATGATTTCATCCACAAGAATTACGATACCACGCTGATTATCATTATGGATTCGCATCATGGCCTCCTGTGTGAGGTCAGAGAGGATGATCTGCACGAGAACTGGTTTGTCGGTATCAGTGGCATTGCCTTTGTTCCCGGCATTCAGCTCTGCATAGCGTTTGTTCTCTTCAATGAACTTGCTGACCTGAAGGAAGTCATGTTCTTGAAGTGGACGGAACGCATAGTCAAGTGGTGGAGTCTTACCCTGCCCAGGTCTTCCTATCAGGATGACATACAGGGCTGGGCAACTCTTCCACGAACCACGGATGCGGATGTGACAACTGTTGCCGATGGCGGTAGCTGCAGCCGATAGCATACTCATGGTTAGATACTCCAAATCGAACTGCTCTATGCGGGCCACCTCAAAGATGATGTCCTGCAGCTTCTGCGGGAAGGCATCGAGGGGAAGGCCGATGCGTTTAACGTCTTCGGCTTCCATTCGCACTTTGTTAGTGAGTTCTAGTACATTCATACACACCTCGCTTTCCGTTTAGAATTGACAAACGCTTGTGCCTCCTTCTCCAAATCCCCCATAGACTTCCGCTTGCCATTGCGAAGCCATTCGTCTATTTCCGATTTGCGGAATACAATGCTTTTCCCTTTCTTATGATAAGGGATAAAGTGAGTGCTTGTCCAGCCATATACCGTTTGTTCGGCTGGATGATTGGGAAGATAATTACAAAGGTCTTTCAGATTCAGCCATGCGTCGGCATCCTCTCTCGGAACTGATTGCAGAGCATCAATCTTGCGTTCCATGACCTCCAATCTTTGGGCGATGTCTGCCAAAATCTTTGGCATAGCATCAAATGAATAAGTTATTTCAGCCATATCAATATGGTTTTTAAGATTGGCTGCCGTCAATATGAAAACAGCCACTTTCGAGTGAAAGCGACTGCAAAAGTATCGGTGCTTTGAATGGTGGATTTGTGGTGGAATGATTCACCATCCTATCACCACGAGAGTTCTGTCAAATTCATCCTAACAGACTGAAAATCAAACGTGTTAAATAACTTTAAAGGGAAAATATTTTTGAATGGTGAAAGCATGGTGTGACGATGGTGGGGCATTTCCACCATCGTTTCACCATCAAAATAGGGTGTTGGACACAAAAAAGGGACAAGATTCTTGAGATGTCAAGAGTCTTGTCCCTAATATGAAGGAGGTAGATTTGCCTCAATTATTGAAATCTACATTCAGTTTTATGGTGTCAGCAGCCTGTTCTTTCTTCTCGTCAACCACCTTTGCATAAACTTGTGTTGTGCGAACATTGGTATGACCTAACATTTTGCTGACGGTATAGAGGTCTGTGCCACTGGTCAACTGGAGCGTAGCGTATGTATGGCGGAAGCAGTGGAAGGTGATATGCTTCTTGATGCCAGCAGCTTTTATCCAACGTTCAACTGGTTTTGAAATCCATGATGGCTGTGGAAGTCCACCGAAAACGAGTTCATCAGGATGCCCGGGCTCTCCACAAAGTTGATATGCCTGGTCGGATATTGGCATGTATTCCACACCTTTAGTCTTGCGTTGAGTGAAATTGATGCGATAGTGTTCGCCTTCTTTAGTAATCTCTTGCCAGGTCATCTTCATGATGTCACTATGCCGGAGACCTGTAAGTGCAGAGAACAAGGCAGCTCTCTTGATGACAGGATTACTACATGGTGTTGCAGCCAGTTGGTTAAGTTCTTCCATTGTCAGATGCTCGCGTCTGCTTTCCTGCTCCTGAATGCCTTTGACCTTGGCAGCAATGTCAACCATAAAGTAACCATCGATAAAAGCCTGCTTCAAGGCAGTCTTAAAGATGCCGAAATACGATGAAGCCGTGTTTTGGGAAATTATTCCTTTCTTTCCTGCACCCTTGGGAGCCACCAAAAGGAATTGCCTAACTTTCTCTATCATTTGTAGATTGATAGAGCCGAACAGTAACGGCTGGTTATCGGCAAATAGCTTCAATAATTCATATACACGGAACCAAGTATTATAAACACTATCTGCATTATTGGTATTACGAGTGTACGCCAACTTTTTGAAGTAAGCGATGAAATCACATCCTGATTTCTCCACTTGTTCTGCCATTGCTGCATCGGCATCAGAATAGAGGTCTTTGGTGTCGTATTCCTTTTGGCGAATGGCTCTGATGCGGTCTGCGTAGAGACAATTCTCCTGGTCTAACTCTGACTTGCAGAGAATTATACCATTCAAATCACGCTTAGGCTTATAGGTTAACGTGAGTTCGATGTAAGAAAAGTGCCTAAAAAGTTGTAGGAGTGAGATATTTTTTGTAACTTTATAGGTGTAAATCAAAGAGTTACATTTAAATACCCACTCCTATGACTACTGCAAATTTAATAGAAATTTTCTGT
>JAFUVB010000027.1 GCA_017471245.1 Prevotella sp. | reverse complement strand
TAACGGAACGATGGTCATATTTCACAATATGCATTCCTGCCCATCGAAACATGGAATACATAAAATCAGCAGTCTGTCAGGCAATTACGGGAATAATCTCCACGTTCGTCTCACCCTTGATTTCTTGGTTATATTCCCCAACACTCTTTACAGAATTAGGGATTGTGATTTTAGATATATGAGTATTACAAAAGGCGCAATAACCAATTTCCTCAAGAGAAGATGGCAAACTAACAGATAGCAGCCCTTCGCAATAACTGAAGGCGGATTCTCCTATACTGACTATAGTATAATTTGTTCCATTGTGTGATACTTTTTGAGGAATATCGATGTCACCGCTATAATTGTAATTTGGAGATTCTGTTACTTCAACTTGATTAGTACTTCCTTTGAGGACATTATAATAAATACCATCCACCTCAAAGTCATAGGCAAATGATACGTGTATGCCCAATATGGTCATCATTAGAAGTATAATTGTACGTTTCATTTTTTCTTGATTATTGATATATTACAAATTCGGTTATTTATTTGATTCTGAACGGTATTCGAGACTTGGATATTTCTACTTGAAGGTCGCATCCTTTCAACTCGTTAGATATAATGTGTTTCATTACATCGTAATTAGCACAGGGACCAATGATTATTTCTCTTAGTGCTTGTTTTGAAATATTGTATTCTATATATTTTTCAGTCTGCTGATATGGAAGAAAAAGCATATTCCAAACGTCTATATTTTCTTGTATACCATACTGCTTGAGAACGACAATTCTGAATTCTTTTTCATAACTGTAATCTTTATATTTTATAAAAGGCGAGAGACACAGCATATTTGTCGCTAATTCAGATATTTTTTCTTTAATATTCAAACTTTCTCTTTTACAATAACATGAAGAAAGATAACTCTTATATGAAAAATCTAAGACCTTTTTTATATCTCCAGAATGGAGCCTTGTTTTACCTTTACCTACATATTTTACAAATCCTATAAAGTTTAATTCTTGCGATTTGTTGTTTATAATCCTTGGTATGTCAAATTTAAGACAAACACCCATTCCGTTTTTACCATAGAGGTTCCACATAGGCAGATAATCTCTCCGTGCGGAGAAGCTGATTACATAGGGTACATGTCCAATTGTGAGTCTTCCATTTTTTCCTGCGAGATAATCACTTTTGCATATCTCCTCATACTCTTTATTCTCAAAGACTTCTGTTAATCTTAAATGATGGGGAATCTTTTTTTCTTCTTCATATTCTTGGATAAATTTTTTAATGGCATTATAACCAGATATCATTTCCATCGGATCATTCACATTGTAAATACTCGAGGCACGAAATACGAAGCAGTCTTTTTCCTCTATTCTATAATTGTGCAAAATTGCGAATAATGCATCGAAACTCGTATAATGATATATATATTTGTATTTTCCAATTTCTTCTATCATATAACATTTCTTTTTCCTACAAAATTACGAAAAAGGATAGTTTGAGAAAAAGGAAAACTGGAATAATGTATAAACTACCCCGATTAAAGTATGAAATAATTAAAACGATGATGCCGTATATGCCGAGATACATGCGAGATACAGTTTCTCATGAAATATAAAAAGGATTGTAGTGCTGCTGCGCGTAAATTTCTGACAATCAGTGTTTTCCAGCGATTTATCCGTTACCTGCTGCGTTACTTGCTGCGTTACCAGCTGCGTATCTCATTGAACAATGAACTTTTGCCATTGACTATTCATCATTGGCGATAGGCCACTGGTGATAGAGAGTGTTAAAAGCAAGAGTTCTTCGGGTGGGCAATAGTTGATAGAAAACAGCGCAGTTGGTAACGCAGCAAGTAACGCAGCAGGTAACGGAGCGTTTTTGATAAATGGCTGAATCACAGACAAATATGCGCAGCAGCACAGAAAACCCTTTTAATATATAGGGAGTGATAGTGTCAACTCTTTTAGCAACTTGAAATCTCCTGTTCCAAAACCACAGTTTTTGCCTCACCAAACATGTGGTTTTAGTAGGCAAAAACGTAGGTTTCGGAGGGTGAAAGCTATGCTTTTGATGCTTAGAAACTGAGTTGCCACCCCCTTGTTAAATCAGAAACGGTCATTAGAACATAACGACTGATGACCGATTGGTGCTAAAGGTCGAAGTCACCCAATGAAAACACATCGTTGGGACTGATTTTCTCTCCCCGCAGCTTGTCAATATAGTCGGGCTGCCAAGTGCGCACGTGAATCTGTGGAAGGTCGGGGTTGCGGAAGTCCCACACCATAAACACATATCCTTCATCGCTGTATCGGTTGGTGTTCCATTGCTGATGTACGGTGACTCCATAGATTCCCTTGATGGTGGGATGCTCAACGATAACCACATCATCGAATGTTACCTTAATATATGTTGCAGCCTTGAAGGCGCGGTTCAGGTTTTCCAAATATTGCTGCTTGGTCTGTGTGGTGTAGATGATTCTGTTTCTTGAGGGCATCACTTCTGATTTCCTCACCTTCACCACTTTACCCGTGATGATGAGGGCATCGTCGGAGAACACTTGCCGCAGGAATTTCATGTCTTTCTGGTTGTAGGAAGTTCTGAAGTGCTCCACATAGTCGAGAATCATCATCCGGTCTTTGATGTCCGTCACCTCGTATTTGCGATTTTGCATCTGTCCCATGCGCAATTTGGAATAGAGGTCGGGGTTGATGGTGTAATAGAAACTGGTGATAACACCATTCTTGTCGAAGTTGATAACCGCCTCCTGATAGCCCAGTTCCTTGGTTTCAGCAGCAGCATTGACAATCAGTGGGATGTTGCGCACCTGATATCCTGCGTGTGTGGTTAGGCACCGCTCCACAATTTCTTCCTCCTCGCATCTGAAATGCTCGTTTTCCCATAGTTTGTTGATTTCCTGTCGCGCATCCTTTGTGATGTAGTTTTCCGGAAGATCGAGCCGTGCATAGCTCTTTTCCTGCGCCTTGTTGATTTCGGTCATAATCACTGAAACGGCGCGCTCCATCTTTTCCTTGAGCTGCTGGTTGCTGATTCCGCTGTTGATAACCAGTCTCACTTGGTTGTAAGCCATTGCCTGCACTGCAAGCATGCATGTTGCAGCGATGGTAAAAACGATTCTTTTCATATTCTATGTTATTTTTTTGTTTCGACGTATGCTTTCTGTTCAGTTGTCTATTGTGAGTGTGAACCAGATGGCACCGCATCCACGGTAGTTGCTCATGGGTTCCCGCTTGCCACTTTTCAGGTTTTCGCGTTCCTCTTCACCCTTTCCAAGCACAGCGCGAATGTTTCCCGCAGCATCGTAGACTATGAGATAACACAGTTCGGGATGCTCTGTCGAGGCATATTTGCCATAGTCGGCAATCACTCCCTTCTCTTTCAGTGATGGAAGGATGGTTCTGAGTTCAAAAAACGTTTTGGCATTTATGATACTATCCAAGGTGCCGTTGCGAATGGAGAAGAATTTTCGGTTGATGATTTGGCTCACCTTATCAGTTATCAGAGTGTCGTGCTGTGTTCTTCTTGCCTCATTCTGATGGCAGGGTTCTGCTTCTTCAGCTCCGTCGGTGTCAAGCGAGTCGCATAGTGCTACGCCTGTGTCTGAGAGAAAGGGTAGGAGAGCGTTCTTCTTGATATAGGCGAACACTCGGTATTTATTGATTCTGCGCGCCGTAATGGTATCTGCTGACACTTTTAGATCGAGTGTCTTTGCAGAAGGAATATCCTTGCCAGCTCGCTCAGATGCCCATTGCAAGACTTCTTCGTGCAGCAGATTGCATGCCACTGTTAGTGCTTCTTCCTGTGAATCCATTGTCGCCTCGGCATAGAGATAAGCTTTGCTCTTCTTGATGTCATTGATTCTCTCTGTCTGGCTGTTCATTCCGCAGGCATTGGCAACAAGGAATGCAAAGAGTGAAAATATGAATTGTCGTTTGCTCATCGGTGTGAAATGTTTTTCTTGTGTGACTTCCGGAAACTTGAAAACAAGTTCATTACGTTGTGAGTGGGTATGAAAGAATAGAGCTGGGCTTCGATGGTGCCGCTTCTTTGCTCGATGGTTTCTGCTGGAATGCTTACTGTGAGTACGTGGTTATAGTTCTCTGCATTGTTCACGGCAATGACCACGGCCTTCACGTTACTCTTTTCATCGATGTCTTCAATGCCGAAAAACAACCGGCATCCGCTGTTCTTGCAGAACCATATCCACTGTTTAAGCGGAACGTTGAATACAGCCTTTCGGAAACCGTATGCCAATTGGCTCACTTGAAGCTGGTATTTGCCTTGTACAAAAGGCGAGAGCATCATGTTGGCGGCTGTCTCGGCGGGATGAGAAATGCTATTTAACAATTGGCCTCCCTTGAAGTAGATTCGATTAGAGAAGTCTTCGCTGATATAGTGTTCGTGATGAGTCACCATGTATTCCGCCGTTTCTTCATTGGCTGTGGTGCTCATGATGTCAACAAAGAGGTGGTTCTCGGCCTCTATCTTGTTCTCTCCGCTCATCAACTGATATTCTACAGGGAAGCTTACGGCAAGTATGGTTTTCCCGCTTCGGCTCCATGTGGCAGTATAGAGATAGTGGTCGTAGTTATATATGAAGACATCGGATGGCTGGAGCGTATCAACCGTTTTCAGAGAACCGTTCAGGAACTTGAACTGATCGTCGCGCAGCATGTGGGAAGCAGATTTCGTGACTGGCGGAAACTTAAGTTGAAGGAAGTAACGTTCAAGAAAATCAAATACTGGACTGCCGTCAAGCCGACGCATGTCATCAGAAAACAGCGACAAACCAATGTGGTTCACCTCATTCTCCTTTACATGAACGGTAAGATTCAACCCGCTTGCAGCCAAGTGGTTATATCCTTCTTTTAATGTGTTCTCATTGATGCGCAGAATGGTTGAAAGGCGTTTCAGTTCCTTGGTGCGGTAAGTGAGCTGACCGAAAGCCGGCATACCCCATTGCATCAGAGAAAGCATTGTCGCTGTGATAATAGTTTTGCGAGTGTTCATAAGATTATTTCCTTTCCGTTTACTACGCGTTCCACCTTTTTTTGATTTTTTCCGTCATACCAGAAACCATTGAACGGTTTTCCGTTGCAAAAGTCGCCTATGAAGTAGAATGCGCCCGATTTCAAGACAATCTTACCTTTCTGTATAGTGTCGGCAGAGAATATTCCTGTGAAAATGTTTCCGTCAGAATAAACAAATCTGGCGTTACTATCTTCGCGTATTCCTTTCACGAATCGTCCTTCATAATAGCGTCCGTCGTTATATTTGGCAGTTCCCATGCCGTGTGGTTGTCCGTTTCTTGCTGATCCGTTGTAAATGAAGTCGGCATACGGCATATTACTCTCATCAGTTGTCTTGCTTTTCCTTATCAGAATGAAGCCGAAGCAAATGATTACCGACACAATCATAAAAGAAAGTGGAATGAGCCATATTCTGCTTTTCGCCTTTGTAGCCGTGGGCGTGACATGTTCTTTGTCTGGAGGAACTGGCTTCAGCTCGTGCCTCTTACCTGTGAGCAGATAGTGGTTCACCGCTTTCAGGTCGCGCAAATCAATATTGCGCCCCTCTTCGCTGTATGACTGGCTCACGGAAGACTCATTCAGTTTTAGCAGTCCGTTATTACAAATGATGATTGTAGCAGGTCTGATGTCGAGGTGACAGATATGCCTTTCGTTGTGCAATACATCTATAAGCCTTCTCACTTGATGTATATATCCGTCGGCAGTCTGCCTGTCAATTGCTCCATTGTGCCGTATCAAGTCTTGCAGAGATGTTTCGCCGTTTTCCATTGCCTATCAGTATTTGTTGGAATTGAGGAATTTTTTTGCTTTCATGCTTCCGCCTGCTGCTGCTTTCTGCATCCATTGGCGCGATACCATAAGATTTCTCTCTACACCGTATCCACGGAACAAGAGTATGCCCATGGCATATTGAGCATCAGGAAGCCCTTGTTTGGCAGCAGCATAAATCCAGTTTGCACCCTTTGCCACACTCACAGAATCGCCCGTTTTCACCCATCTTTTGCCAAGAATGTATTGTGCCAGTACGTCGCCTTTTGATGCTTTCAGTTCCAGTTCATAGCTGCTCATTGTCTGCAAGTCGGGCAGATAATTCCTTTCTTTGTATGCGTCTGTTGGTGTTTTCGGCTTGGGTAGGGAAGTTCTGTTGGGCTTCTGTTCGTCGGTCAGCCTTTTTTCCTGCTTCTGCGCCACCTTAGGCAAGGGTATATTGCTTTGTCCTCTTACTGTTATAAAGCAGATGACGAGCGACAGAATCGCAAGAAACAATCTTTTCCTTTTCATATTCAGTATGCTATTTAACGAGTAATACGCTTTCTCCCAAATCAATCTCATCGCCTTTGCAAAGCACCACTTCATCGCCATTGTGAAGCAGTTCTCCATTAATGTAGGCGGGGTGCTTTTCTGTTAATGATGAAATCACATGTTTATAGCTGCCGTCCTTCAGCAAGAACACGTTTATTATTGCGTGCTCAAACGTCAATAAAGGGTCGCCAGTGGCAATCTGAATGTCGGCTTTCGACGATGGTGATTTACAGCCTATCGTGTTCTTGCCTTCCCTAAGCTGATATTCAGCTTCGCCATAAGCCAGCTTATATGGAGTTTTTTCTAAAGTCGGCTTTGTCGATTCCCTGAAATCCACAGCAAGATGCTTATGGCAGTTGGGGCATTCTATGTGCTTTGTTTCTTCATGGCGTGAGTTTCTGATGCTCAGGATGGCACTACACGAAGGACATCTTATTTGTAATTCTTCCAGCATGGGGCGTTTAAATGAGAGTGCTTGGTATGTCTGCAGCTGATTCTTCGACCGGATCGTCAGTCAGAGTGTAAGGCGGTTCCACCTCATTGGTGAAGGTTAAAGTCTCGCCAGTATGTAAATCGATGATTTCTCCATCGTCAACCAAATGGTTGTTGTTAAGGTCGGAAAGTGCATAGTCTGCCACTCCATCGTTGTCAACGTCTATTACGGTAACGCGCTGACCGTTAACATCGAGTTCTTCCACTGTAGCAAAGTTGCCGTTTGCCAGTTGTGCATGTCCAAATCCCACTATTCGAACATCGCTGTTTGTGGTTTGTTCATCTACAGATGAATTAGTTTGGTTGTTGTGTGCAGTTGTAATGTTGTCGTCATCAGCTGCATTGTCTGTTAATTCGTGCATTTTGCTTTCGTCAGTTATAGCTTTTCCATCGTTATCGTTGTCTGTCTGTTGGCTGGTATCGATGTCGGATGCGTTGATTTCTGGCTTTACTCTTTCAGCAAATAGGTTCTTGTCTTGGTGCGACATACTGTTCCATTCTTCCTCCGTGTAGGTGTTGTAGAGGTTTCCCCTCCATTGGAAAATGCCACCGCTGCCTATTTCAGACCGGGCTGCATTGAAAGCACTCTCAAAACTCAGCTCATCTCCAGGCGTGGCAATCTTCAGTTCGTTGCCTGTTTCAGCTGATGCGTTTGCATCGTGGGCGCTGCTTTGAACAGCATACATTGTTCCTGCTCCCATCAATATACCAGTTACCCCACCTATGGTTACTGGTTTCCACATTTCTTTTGTATTCATAATCGTAATTGTTTAAAATGTTTTTTACGATGCAAATATCAGAATTCTTTATGGAGTAACAATATTTTATTTTTCATATTCCATGAAATGGTGGGTTTAATGTATGAATTTTGTTTTGCATGTAGGACAGTATCCATTATTCAAAAGCATCTCGTATGACTGAATTCCCAGAAAATGTTTGCAGTGAGGGCAAACATATTCTTTCTGGAACCGTAGCTGAATGTTTTGCTGCTTTTGTGGAATCTTACTTGCATTATGATATGCCTTTACGGTGAATGCTAACGAAACAAAGATTGCAAGCAAATAAATGATGATGAACCAAACACTCTGCCTGCCTGTTATCATACCGAGCACAATAGCTGTCATAGTAATCAGACCTGTGGCAGAACGAAGTGTATTAAACTTCCGTTCAGTCACTTGTAGTGAAATGCGCTCGTTTTCATATTTGTTCCAAATGCTTTCCAAATGCCTGATGCTTGTTTCATGGGGTAATGAACTGTCAATCACGTTCCAGGGAATCGGAAAACGTGAAGCCCCCAGTTCTATTGCATCGCCCTGACGAATTTGGCTCTTTTCGACAGCTCTACCGTTAACATAAGTGTAATTGTTGATGTCAAGGTTGCATATTATTGTTTTTCCTTCAGAATACTCAATCATGCAGTGCTTTTCACTGATATCTACGGGAGCATTGCCTGCTGTTTTGACAATGCTTTTCTTCCCGTTTACCATTATATATAAATAATGTGATGTGTTATCCTTGCCGATTACTATTTTCATCTTGAACTTTTTGAGGTGAATTATGCAGCATCAGTTCTTTCATTTTCTTCAAGGCATCTTTTGAAATCGATACTTGGAAAGCGAAATGATCGTAGTCTGATAATATGAGTTGCTGTTTTAAAACGTTGATTTGATATACATAGTTCATGTTGATGATAAAACGCTTGCCGATTCGAATAAGGTTCCTACAATCATCTCCTAATTGCAATGCCAGAACTTTTTCCATTTCGCCGAGGTTCATACATACGGCGGCACGTAGCTTATTGATCATCACGATGTCTGTGTAGTTTCCGTCTGCTTCAAAATAAACCACTTTTGACACGTCTATTCGCTGTAATTCATCACGAGAGTTAAAGAATATGTACATCTTTCCCGTAGTTTGGTTCAAACCAATACTCCCAGATTGGTGGTAATTAGATGGTTGCGATATACAAAAATGCGTGGGAGTTCTCTTGTCACTCGTCCAACCTACCGAGGCTCTGGCATCGCCCTATCCGTATGAACGAGCAACGCCGAAGCCCACGCCGATATGTATATAAGCGACGATTGTTGCAAAGGAACCATAGTTGGCTGTCTGCAAAGCTTACGTCGGATACTTTACATATCCAATGGGCGTCATTGTTGCTTTGGTTCTTGACGGATATTGGGAACTGCCAGATTCCGATAGGTCAAGCACAAAGCGTCAAATAACGCCTTTTCATATAAAGATTCTCATCCCGCTATTCCCACCCAAGGCGGGCTTCGCTCTGAGAACAGTTGCAAAATTATAAAGAATTATCTAAAACTCCAAACATTATGATGTTTTTTTGAGAGCTTTTTCAATTGAATGATCGTATTTCGAAGGTGTGGTGTCATGATGAATTTCTAAAAAGAAAACATTGCTGGATTGTGGCAATCCCGCAAGATCATGTGCAATGTTTTGTCTATATGCATGAGTTATCTACTCATGCCTTTTCAGGAATAGAGAATGGGTGATGCAAGATGGCAATTCCTCTTTGTAATGAGTGACATAGACCATTGTTTTGTTCCTTCTTTTGCAGAAAGTGTCTACGATTTCTTTTACCATCAGTCGGTTTTTGTCGTCAAGTCCGTGTAGAGGTTCGTCGAGGATGAGCAGCTCCGGATCTTTCACGAAAGCCCTTGCCAGCAGCACCAGCCGTTGTTCGCCGCTTGATAGTTTCTGAAAACTGATGTGTTCCTTGCCTTTCAATCCGAACATTTCCATCCAGAAACGGCAGATTGCATAATCGCTTTCATCTGGTTTCACGTATAATCCGACAGTATCTTTCAGTCCGCTTGCTACGATTCTCACTGCTGGAATGTCACGATGATAGGCACGGTGCATTTCAGGTGATACATATCCGATATGCTTTTTGATGTCCCAGATGCTCTCTCCGGTACCTCGCTCGCGACCGAAGAGCGTGATGTTGCAGGCATAGCTCTGTGGATTATCGGCACATACAAGCGAGAGTAGGGTAGACTTTCCTGCTCCGTTTTGTCCAGAAAGTGCCCAACGCTCTCCATTTCTCACAGTCCAGTCTAAGTCTTTGAGAATGGTTCTGTTGCCATATCTGATGCTAACCTTGTTCATTCTTATCACTTCCTCTGCCTGATAGTCGTTATCGTGGTACGGAAGATGCAGAATAGCGTCTCTTTTCTGTTGTTCGAGGGAAGCGGAAAGCAGTTGATGTTGCTGCAGATACAGTTCCCGGCTCATTTTCCTGCCCACAATCATATTCTCCACCTGCACAACGTGGGTGATGAATTCGGGTATTTCGTCAGTTTTTGACAAAACCAGGATGATCTGAACATAGTGTTCCTCCGACAATACGCTAAGCAGTGTCTTGAGCTGGCCGCGTGTTTCTGCATCGAGACCCACGAAGGGATTGTCGAGAATGAGTATGCGCGGATTCGAAAGCAAAGCCCTGGTGAGTTGGAACTTCCTCATTTCACCGCTGGATAGCAGGATGATGTATTTATCCAGTAGCTGTTGGATATGGAACAGCTCATAAAGGTGGTCGCGAAGCTGTTGCCTTTCTTCCGATTCTCCTCCTGTAAAGGCATACTCCATATCGAGAAGTCTTGCCACGGTGGGTGTTTCCGGTCCTATTTCCATCTGGTTCCATCGTTGTTGCAGGAAATAGGTGCGGTCGTTATCGCCACCATAACTGTCTCTGAATGCGATGTATTTAATGTTGTCGCTCACAAATGGCTTCGTTGATGGATGGAAATCGTAGTCCACGCCATTGCCTATGAGCGGGTGCTTGCCCGTGATGATGTCAATAAACATGGATTTTCCGCCGCCATTAGGTCCAACCACGGCAAGATGCTCATGGCTTTCCAGCTCGAAATCCACAGGTTGTGCCATCCGCCATTCCGGATGCCGTGTTATCCCTTGTTCAATCCTGATGGTCTTTTGCATAAGTATGATGTCTGATATAAAAACTGGAACCTCGACGGGCAGTGGGAGTTCTAAAGCCCGTTGTTCACTTTGTCCTTGTTCTTGTTGATGAAGTCCTTCCATCCGTGATAGTGTGCCTGGCTTTCGGGACGACCGGATTGCATGAAATGGCAGTAGGCAGCACCCAGCGCATCGGTAGCATCCATGAACCGGGGCATATCTCTCTCTTCTAATTTCAGCAGCCGTTTCAGCATGCCTGCCACTTGTTCTTTTGAGGCAGAGCCGTTGCCGGTGATTGCCATCTTGATTTTCAGCGGTGCATATTCATGGATTGGCACGCTGTGGTGGATGGCAGCAGCGATGGCAACGCCCTGTGCGCGTCCCAGTTTGAGCATCGACTGCACGTTTTTCCCGAAGAATGGCGCCTCAATAGCCATCTCGTCGGGCAGAAATTCATCGATGATGCCTGTGACGCGCTCGAAAATGCGACCCAGACGGAGATAGGGATCACTCTCTCGACGCATGTCGATAACCCCCATCGCCATCATCTGAGCTTTGTTGCCTACCACTCTTAGCAGTCCGTAGCCCATCACGTTGGTTCCTGGATCAATGCCCAGGATGATCTTTTCTGTTTTCAATGAGAACGGTGATTAATAGATTACCTCAAATAAGGGTTCATGCTGATTTCCGCACCGATAGTTGTCTTCGGACCATGACCGCTCCAAATGGTTGTTTCGGCGGGCAGTTTTGCCAGGATGTCAATGAGTGTGTGGCGCATTTCCTTGTCATTTCCTCCCTCAAAGTCGGTTCTTCCTATGCTCATCTGGAACAGCGTGTCGCCCGTGAATGCCACTTTCTCTTCCTCACAGTAGAATGTTAATCCGCCGGGAGTATGCCCGGGAGTCTCGATAACGGTGAATCTGTGGTTGCCGAATTCAATCACGTCGTTGCTGTCGATGTATTTCCCCACGGGAGGAATGGTGTTATCATATTCGATACCGAGGAAATACATGGCCTGATCCTGCATGTTGCTCATCAGGAACTCATCCTTCTTGCTCACTTCAGGCTGCAAGCCGAATACTTCATAGACGGTATCATTTCCCATACAGTGGTCGAAATGACCATGAGTGCAAATCAGATGCTTGGGCGTCAGGTCGTTTCCGTTGATGTATTCCACTAACGAGATTCGCTCATCCTGAAAATAAGTGCCACAGTCGATGATGACGCATTCGCGTGTTTCGTCGCTTACGACATACGTGTTCTCCTGATATGGATTGCACACAAAACGTTGGATTTTCAACATATCATTATAATTTTGATGTTATTGGCTGTTTTTTGTATCGTTGCAGCATGGTTATGCCGGCAAATAAATGAGATGTTTCTCCTTGAACCATGGCTCCTTGAACCATGAACTGATATCTGTGATGTCGGCAATATGCTTGAAAGGTTTCACTTCTTCCTGCACATCACCGCCTTTTAATACGATGACACCGTTGGGTATGGCGTTCTGCTGGTTTTTCTTGCTGATGTTCTTCTTCACGATTTTCATCAGGACGGGCAGGGGCATCACGGCTCGGCTCACGACAAAGTCGAACAATCCCTTTTCCTCCTCGCCGCGGATATGCTCGGCAATGCAGTTTTTCAGGCCTATGGCATTGGCCACCTCAGTGGCGACAAGTATCTTTTTGCGTGTGCCGTCAATCAGTTTGAACTTGCATTCGGGGAACAGGATGGCGAGCGGTATACCGGGGAAGCCACCACCAGTACCGAAATCGAGAATCCTCGTTCCCTTTCTGAAGTTCACGCTTTTGGCTATCGCGAGAGAGTGGAGCACATGGTGCTCGTAGAGATTGTCAATATCCTTCCGTGATATTACGTTGATTTTCGCATTCCACTCATGATACAGTTCATCAAGCA
The DNA here is from genome assembly GCA_017471245.1 of Prevotella sp. GTDB lineage: Bacteria > Bacteroidota > Bacteroidia > Bacteroidales > Bacteroidaceae > Prevotella. The sequence goes on along the minus strand of JAFUVB010000027.1, from coordinate 17,912 downwards.
TCTCGAACTGTCGTTTCTGTTCTTCGGTGAGCGATTGGAAATATTTGAAAATGATTTCAGCCATCTTGTTTATTTATTCCTTGTTTCCAGTTTGTTTATTTCAGATTCTTATTCTGTTCCCATGTTTTGGTGATGATACCTTGCGGAAAATGGTTCCTTACCTCAGCACGGAGTCAATGTCGGAATAGTCGATCTCAGCCTCTATCTGACCTTCTGAATGCGGAGCTATCTCCGTGTCGGTATAGATAAAGGTGATGGAGCTCTTTCCCAATATGAAATTCTCTGTGATATAGGGTTCCATGTTCATGAATATAGACTTCTCGCGCAGGCCGTTCAAGTCTTTCGCTTTATACTTCCTGCACAGAGTCTCAACCAGTTTCTCTTTCAGAATGTCCTCATAGCCAGCCACGAACACATCTTCGAGCAGAAGAATCTTGCCATTTTCCATATCGATGTTTTTGGCGATGGTGCTGTTAACGCCGTGTGCACCGCCGCCGAAGTAGTAAACGTCAGCCAGATAGTTGAAAACGCCCTTGCGCCCTTTCTTCACGCTTGTCTCACAAGTATATTGAATATTGTAGGAATTGGGGTGGTTAGGGTCTCTTCTGAACATATCGCCGTATTCTTTCTTATAGTCGGCAGCGTATTTCTGTACGTATAGGCTGATGGCATCTTTCATTTCACGCTCTACAGAGTCAGTGGAAATATAGTCGGGAGTCAGAATGCCAGACTTGAACAGAGCCTTGTTCACGGCTTTGGCATTCTTTCCTGTGGCGTAGTGGATAAGCAATTGAATCTCAGCCTTCGGTGAAGAAGCACTGTTTGTAAGCGATATTACGGTATCTTTCTTGCAAGAACTGAAATCCATAACCTTCTCGTTCTCCAAGGCAGGGGTTGATTTCTTCCCGCCACAGGCACAGAGAAGAATTGTAAAAATACAAGAATAAAATAGCTGGAGCTTGATCCTCATGCTTCTTTTCTTTTAAAAAACGATGCAAATATACTCGAAACACGGCAAAAATGCAAATTATTTTTCATAATATTTATATTTTTGTGTACTTTTGCACCCGAAAAATCAAAAGAGGATTATGGGATATAAAGCTTTCAAGGCGGCATTGTTTGATTTAGACGGTGTGGTTTTCGACACGGAACCGCAGTATTCTCTGTTTTGGGGAGCGCAGTGCCGCAAATATCATCCGGAAGATCCCGGACTGGAAAACAGAATCAAAGGTCAGACGCTCACGCAGATTCTCGACGGTCATTTCTCTGGGGAGATTGCAGCGAACCAGCCAAAGATAGTTGAGGAACTGAATGAATATGAGCGGCAGATGACATATTGCTATATCGACGGATACGAATCGTTTGTTGAAGACCTGCGCAAGCACGGCATCAAAACAGCCGTTGTCACCAGCAGCAATATTCCTAAGATGGAGAATGTTTATGCAAAGCAGCCTTTGTTCAAGAGCCTTTTCGATGAGATTCTCACCTCGGAAGACTTTGAAAAGAGCAAGCCCGATCCCGACTGTTACCTGAAAGCTGCATCCCGATTCCATTGCAATCCGGAAGATTGCCTGGTTTTTGAGGACAGCTTCAACGGACTGCGTGCCGGAAGAGCTGCCCAAATGAGCGTGATAGGACTCGCTACCACCAATCCTGAAGATGCCATTAGTCCTTTATGCGATATGGTGATTCATGACTATAAACGGCTTGACTTTGAAAAAATGTGCCAAATGATAGCCGAGTTTCATCAAAAATGACTACCTTTGCACCCGCATTTTTAATAAACGAGAAATACTTTAGCTATGGCAGGATATCTGGTAAGTGATAATCGGAAGGTGACAACCCACCGATTCATCGAGATGAAACAGAAGGGTGAAAAGATTTCAATGCTCACATCTTATGATTTTACAACCGCCCGCATCGTAGATGCCGCCGGCATTGATGGCATACTGGTGGGCGATTCGGCATCTAACGTGATGGCAGGAAACACCACAACGCTTCCCATGACTGTTGATCAGATGATATATCATGCCCAGAGCGTGGTGCGCGGAGTGAACCGGGCGCTGGTGGTTTGTGACATGCCCTTCGGCAGTTATCAGGTAGACAGGCACGAAGGCGTGAAGAATGCCGTGCGCATCATGAAGGAAAGTGGTTGCGATGCCCTGAAACTGGAGGGCGGCGTGGAAATCGTTGATACCGTAAAGGGCATATTGGATGCCGGAATACCTGTGATGGCTCATCTTGGACTCACACCACAGAGCATCAATAAATTCGGAACTTATGCCGTGAGAGCTAAGGATGAGCGTGAGGCTGAGAAACTTGTTTCAGATGCTCATCTGCTTGAAGAGGTAGGATGTTTTGCGCTTGTGATGGAGAAAGTGCCGGCACTGCTTGCCGAAAAGGTGACCGATGAATTGAAAATCCCTACAATCGGTATCGGCGCAGGCGGGAAGACAGACGGTCAGATACTCGTTGTTGCCGACATGCTCGGCATGACGCAAGGGTTCAGTCCGCGTTTCCTCCGCAGATATGCCAATCTGTATGACGTGATGACCGATGCCATCGGCTCATACGTCGGTGATGTGAAGAGTGGTGATTTCCCCAAAGCCGAGGAAAGCTATTAAGCGTTTATTCCATGTATACGCAGAATACACCAGTACACGTTAAGTTGTGGCATCATGATTTCTGGCGTTTGGCGCTTGCCAACCTGCTCATCACGATGTCTGTCTACATGTTCATACCCGTACTTCCTGCCTGGATGTCGGCGTATGTCGGTGCTGATGTTTCCCGTTATGCAATGGGTGTTTATGCCATCGGACTGTTTGTGTTGGGTGGTTTCTGCTCTTATCTTGTTCAGCGTTACCGTCGCAATCATGTTTGTGTTATTTCCATTCTCACCATGGTTGCCAGTTCAGTGTGTTTATACTATCTGCCAGGGCTGCTTGGAAATAACCAGTCGTTGCTGCCGGCATTGTTTATTACCGTAAGGTTTGTGCTTGGAGCTGCATTCGGACTTGCCCAAATGGTGCTGATGAGCACGTTGGTGATCGACACGAGTGAATCGTTTCAGCGCACAGAAGCCAATCACAGTGCTGCTTGGTTTGGGCGTTTCTCTTTGTCATTAGGTCCCTTGGCATCCTTGTTGATTCACCATTACCTTGGCTTTCAGGAAGTTATATGGGCATCGTGTGCATGTGGCTTGGTTGCCATAGTGCTCATACAGTTGGTGGATTTCCCATTCAAGGCACCCGAGGACGGCATCCGTGTGTTTTCCACAGACCGTTTTTTCTTGGTTCACGGCTCACCTTTGTTTCTTAATCTCATGCTGTGCACGATGGTTGTCGGCATTATCATGACCATTGAGAACGAAGTGATCTTCTACGGAATGATGATGGCAGGCTTCCTGCTTGCCTTGCTTTCGCAGCGGTTTGTGTTCGCCAATGCAGAACTGAAAAGTGAGATTGTATCGGGGTTGGTGCTGTTATGTGCTTCGGTTTTGATGTTGATGACCGACAATCAGACGGCGATAAACTATATCATTCCAGTGTTTGTCGGACTTGCAATAGGAGTGATTGGGGCGCGGTTCCTGCTGTTTTTCATCAAACTGAGCAAGCATTGCCAGAGGGGAACATCGCAAAGCTCTTATTTCCTGGCATGGGAATTGGGACTGACAGCGGGGATTTTTATCGGGCTCGGCTATGGTGACGGACAGAAGACCGCATTGCTTCACATCGCATTAATAATAACTGTTCTTGCCCTTCTGATGTATCAGGTGTTCACGCATTCCTGGTATTTGAAGAACAAGAACAGATAAAAACCAGTTTCTCTTGTTTAAAAAACAGGGTTTTCTGTTGTTTTTAGTATGCAACAGACAGACTACTATGGTAAGAACTGTGATGGATCAACTGCTGATCACACACATTCAAACGTGAGTTCTTCCTTGTTTTCTGCCTTGTCGATGCGGATTGTGGCGCCGGCCTTCAACTCTCCGTCGAGCAATTTCTCGCATACACCATCCTCAATATAGTTTTGAATGGCGCGTTTGAGCGGGCGTGCTCCGAACTGTACGTCGTATCCTTTTGTGGCAACCATTTCTTTTGCCGGATCAGACAGCTCCATGTGATAGCCTAATGCCTCTACGCGCTGGTAGAGACCTTTCAGTTCCACGTCGATAATCTGTTTGATGGCATTCAGGTCGAGCTGATCGAAGGTGATGATTTCATCCAAACGGTTGAGGAACTCCGGAGAGAACTGTTTGCTCAAGCTCTTCTGGATGATGCTGCGAGCATGTTCCTTGTCTTGTTCGTTCAGGGCAAATCCCGAAGTTCCACTGGCATTGAAGCCAACACCACGACCGAAATCCTTCAGCTGTTTCGTTCCTGCATTGCTGGTCATGATAATCACGGTGTTGCGGAAGTCAATCAATCTTCCGTTTCCATCGGTGAGCCTGCCCTCGTCGAGCACCTGAAGCAGCATGTTGAACACATTGCCATGGGCTTTCTCTATCTCATCGAGCAACACGATAGAGTAGGGATGGCGGCGCACGCGCTCGGTGAGTTGTCCTCCTTCTTCATATCCCACATATCCCGGAGGTGCTCCGATGAGGCGCGATGTGTTGAAACTCTCTGAGTATTCGCTCATATCGATGCGGATCAGGGCTTCTGCGCTGCCGAACATTTCCTCTGCCAGCTTCTTGGCAAGATATGTTTTTCCCACGCCGGTAGGACCGAGGAACATGAAGGCACCGATGGGATGGTTCGGGTCTTTCAGTCCCACGCGGTTGCGCTGTATGGCCTTCACCATCTTTTCAATGGCTTTTTCCTGTGCTATGACAGAGCTTTTCAGTTTCGACGACAGATTCTTCAGTCGGATTCCTTCTGCCTCTGCCATGCGCTGAACAGGTATGCCCGACATCATTGACACCACATCCGCCACATCTTTTTCTGTTACGGTCTCGCGTGTTTGCACGTCGCCCTCATTCCATTTGCGCTGCATTTCATCAAGCTCAATCTCTTTCTTGATCTGATTGTCGCGATAGGCAGCAGCCAGCTCGAAGTTCTGATTCCTTACGGCATTCTGTTTCTTTTGTTTCAGCTCATCTATTTCTTTCTCCAAATTGGTTATTTCGGGCGGAACACTCGCATGCTGAAGATGTATTCTTGATCCAACTTCATCCAAGGCATCAATAGCCTTGTCGGGGAAGAACCGGTCGGTGATATATCTGTCTGTCAATTTGACACATGTCAGGATGGCATCTTCTGTGTAAGTCACTTGGTGATGCTGTTCGTATCTGTCTTTGATATTATGCAGTATCGTGATGGTTTCCTCAACGTTTGTCGGTTCCACAATCACTTTTTGGAATCTCCTTTCCAGGGCTCCGTCTTTTTCAATGGAGTTGCGATACTCATCAAGTGTGGTGGCACCGATACACTGGATGGTACCCCTTGCGAGTGCAGGCTTCAGAATGTTGGCGGCATCCATTGATCCGGGAGTAGATCCGGCACCAATGATGGTGTGAATCTCGTCGATAAACACGATAATGTCGGGATTTGCCTCTATTTCCTTGATGAGTGCGCGGATGCGCTCCTCGAATTGTCCGCGGTATTTGGTGCCGGCTACTATTGAGGTCATATCCAGATTCACCAGCCGTTTGTTGAAGAGGATAGGTGAAGTGCGGTGGCTCGCAATCAGTTGGGCGATGCCTTCCACGATAGCGCTTTTTCCTACGCCAGGTTCTCCAATCAGGATAGGATTGTTTTTCTTTCTGCGACCTAATATTTCTATGACACGTTGAATCTCCCGCTCTCTTCCCACCACGGGATCGAGCTTCCCTTCCATGGCCGCCTTGGTCAGGTCGGTTGAGAAATTGTCGAGCACCGGAGTCTTTCCGTCGCCTTTTCGGGTGCGTGTAGTAGCCTTGGCTCCTTTCTGTTCGTTGTTGTTTGTGTTCTGAGCCATGGGTTCATCTTCCTCATCCTCGTCGGGCATACCTATGCCGTTTCTTGGTTTCACAGATTCTTTTTTCTGTGAGAAATATGTCAATGCGTCTTCGTAGTTCATATTGTTCAATTCTAATATATGTTTGGCGCCATTGTCCACCGCATCGTGCAGGATGGCCAATAGCAGGTGCTGCACGTCGACAGTAGATGTGGTCTGCATACGTGCCTCAAGAACAGCGAGTTTCAGGATATTGCTCGCCCTTTCGTTCAATACAAGTTCTTGCGTGTTGATGGGGTGCATGAAATCGATTTCCCTTACCTTTTGCTCAAGCTCGGTCTTAACCGACTGCAGATTGACGGCACATGAGTTCAGATAGTCGGTCACTGCGTTGTGCTTGTCGCGCATTAGTCCGAGCAGCAGGTGTTCTGGTCCCACTGTCCTGCTGGCAAGGCGAGCAGCCTCTTCACGGCTGAATGCAAGTATTTGTGAAACTTTTGGTGAAAACTGACTCGTCATTTAAATGTTATTCCTTTCTTTTTCAGATGCAAATATAATACATTATTTTCTATTTACAAAAATTATGCCAGAATGTTTTTTCTCAGGGGTGCAAGGAGTTCGTTGGTTGACGGCTTCGGGGTCTTGGAGTTTCTATTTTGCGGTAAATGCAAAAGTCACTCCCATAGCAAATATGAAGAGTTTCTGACGATTCGTATAAACGATTGATTGTCAATCGTTTATGTGATTCTATGCGTTACCCGCTGCGTTACCTGCTGCGTTACCTGCTGCGCATTGAAATGGAAAAATGCCTCACGTGGCAATGACTTGTGAATCGTGAATATACATATTATGAGTCGTTTGCATGCTATTTATAACAGAGTACGACCATTTTTTGCGAAAAACCGTCAGAAAAATACGCATTTGGTAACGCAGCAGGTAACGCAGCGGGTAACGCAGCGGATTTCGAAATGGGTTGATTATCAGTTGTTTGCGCTCAAGTAGCACATGTTTCGCAATTTTCGAATAATGTGCGCGTGATCGCGCGTATACGCTGATGCAAACTCCGACGTGCCGAGCATCCATTTTTTTCGAGCAATCCAATGCTTTTTTCCAGAACACCTACGCTTTCACCACTCAAAACCTATGCTTTCGCCGCTCAGAACCTATGTTTTCACCACGCAAAACCTATGCTTTCACCACTCAGAACCTATGCTTTTGCCACTCAGAACCTATGCTTTCACAAGCATCCACTGTGAATACTACCAGCAAGGCATCCGCTTTTCTTTTCAAAACATGCAGTGCTGCCCTGCAAACAGGCAGCCGATGCTCTTCAAACGCATCATCGAGCCGATTGCAGGCGGTAGGTGCAAATAAAGTTTAAAATCCCGTGTTTTTGCCAAACAGATTTGTGTATGTCAGAAAAAAGTAGTAATTTTGCTTTGTTTTTGTGGGTAAAACGCGCCAGAACGCGCGAAAATGCCCTTAAACGCTAATTTTATAGTTTTTAAGATTTTAAATATAAGGAAAAGATAAACTAAGAAATGGACGAGAATCAGAACTTCGATGGCACTCAGACCATCGATAACGACAGAATTATCAAGATCAACATCGAGGAAGAAATGAAATCCTCGTATATCGACTATTCAATGTCGGTGATTGTTGCACGTGCTTTGCCTGATGTGCGCGACGGTTTCAAACCGGTGCACCGCAGGATTCTCTACGGAATGGCAGGCATCGGCAACACCAGCGACAAACCATATAAAAAGTGCGCACGCGTTGTGGGAGAGGTGCTCGGTAAGTATCATCCTCATGGCGACAGCTCTGTGTATGGCGCATTGGTGAGAATGGCGCAAGACTGGAACATGCGCTATACGCTTGTTGATGGACAAGGAAACTTCGGATCTGTGGATGGCGACTCGGCAGCTGCCATGCGATATACTGAGTGCCGTCTTTCGAAGATGGGAGAGCATATCATGGATGACCTGGAGAAGGACACCGTGGATATGATGAACAACTTTGATGACTCTTTGCAGGAGCCTACAGTGATGCCTACCAAGGTGCCTAATCTGCTGGTTAACGGCGGAAACGGTATCGCCGTGGGTATGGCAACGAACATCCCTACACATAATCTCGGCGAGGTGATTGACGGATGCTGTGCCTATATCGACAATCCCGACATCGACACGGAGGGGCTGATGCAGTATATTCAAGCTCCAGACTTCCCGACGGGAGCCTATATCTATGGCTTGCAGGGCGTGAAAGATGCATACGAGACCGGTCGCGGTCGCATCGTGATGCGTGCCAAGGCAGAAATTGAAAGTCACGACACACACGACAAGATCGTGGTGACCGAGATTCCTTATGGAGTAAACAAAGCGCAGCTCATAGAATATATTGCCGATCTCGTGAAGGAAGGCAAGCTTGAAGGTATCACAAATGCCAATGATGAGTCAGGTCGTCAGGGCATGCGCATCGTGATCGATGTGAGGCGAGATGCTAACGCCAATGTGATTCTTAACAAATTGTTCAAGATGACTGCATTGCAGAGTGCTTTCTCCGTAAACTGCATTGCCCTCGTGAAGGGTCGTCCGCGCCTGCTTTCATTGAAGGAATGCGTGAAGTATTTCGTTGAGCACCGTCACGACGTGACTATCCGCCGCACACAGTATGACTTGAAGAAAGCGCAAGAGCGAGCTCATATACTGGAAGGACTGATTATCGCCGTGAACAACATCGATGAGGTGGTGCACATCATCCGTAATTCCAAGACACCGAGCGATGCGCAGCGCAATTTGGAGCAGCGTTTCAATTTGGATGAACTGCAGTCGAAGGCAATCGTTGATATGCGCCTCAGCCAGCTCACCGGCCTGCGTGTGGATCAGTTGCATCAGGAGTTTGACGATTTGCAGAAGCTCATTGCCGAGCTTCAGGAAATACTCGACAACCCGGAGCGTTGCAAGGAGGTGATGAAGAACGACTTGCTTGAGGTGAAAGAGAAGTACGGTGATGCCCGTCGCACGCAAATCGTACCGGCAGAACATGAGTTCAATGCTGAGGATTTCTATCCCAATGACCCCGTTGTCATTACTGTCAGCCACATGGGATATATCAAGCGCACGCCATTGTCGGAGTTCCGCGAGCAGGCTCGCGGTGGTGTCGGTGCCAAGGGAGCGCGCACACGTGATAATGATTTCACAGAATATATCTATCCTGCAACTATGCATCAGACGATGCTCTTCTTCACCAAAAAGGGTCGTTGCTATTGGCTCAAATGCTATGAACTGCCGGAGGGTGACAAGAATTCAAAGGGCAGGGCGATACAGAATATGCTCAATATCGATGCAGATGACTCTGTGAATGCTTTCCTCAGACTAAGAGGCAAAGGTCTTGAAGATGAGGAGTTTATCAACAATCACTATGTTGTGTTTGCTACGAAGAACGGTATTGTGAAGAAAACATGTCTGGAAGCCTATAGCCGTCCGAGGGCAAATGGCGTGATTGCCATTAATATATTGGAAGGCGATGAGGTGGTTGACGTCAGACTCACCAATGGTCAGAACGAACTGATACTGGCAAACCGCAACGGTCGAGCCGTGAGATTCAACGAGAATGCCATACGAACCATGGGGCGTGTGGCTACCGGAGTGCGCGGAATGCGTGTCGATGGTGGCGATGACGAGGTGATTGGCATGGTTGTTGTAAACAGACCAGATGAAGAAACCATCATGGTGGTGAGCGAAAACGGATACGGCAAGCGCTCACAGGTGGAAGACTATCGCATCACAAACCGCGGAACAAAGGGTGTGAAAACACTGAACATAACAGAGAAGACCGGAAGACTGGTTGCCATCAAGAATGTTACCAACCAGAACGACCTGATGATTATCAACAAGAGTGGCATCGTGATTCGCATGGCAGTGGCCGATTGCCGAGTGATGGGACGTGCCACGCAGGGTGTCCGCCTGATCAATCTCTCGAAGAAAAACGACGTGATTGCAAGCGTTTGCAAAGTGATGAGCAGCGAACTTGAGGCTATCGTTGAACAGAAAAGCCGCGAGGAATGGGCGCAGAACTCTGAAGCGATACGCCGCGATGTAACTGCTACTGATACTTCAGAGGATAATTCGGAAGAACCCGTGCTTGATGTCTTGGATGATGACGATAGCCTGGTTGATTTCGATGATACCGATTATCAGGAAGAATCGGCAGAATAAACCGCCAAAGCGGATAATTTATGTCTTAAACGATTTAAATAATCAGTAGTCAAAAAAACAAATATAAAATAGTGTTTAGTAACAGAATATTAACAACCTTTTTAATAATTAGCTTATGAAAAAAATTATGTTGATGGCTGTTGTCGCTTTTATTGCCGTATCAGCCAGTGCACAGAATCCCGCAGTTGCAAAGCAGATAAAGGCTGCTAAGGACTATCAGTCGGCATTGGGACTCGTTAATTCTAACCTGCAGAGCCTGAGCAGCGAAGAAAAAGCCGCTGCCTATAACAAGCTCGTGGATTTGGCTATGGAGAAATTCAACAAGGAGCAGAACGTGATGCTTACCAATCAGGTGACCAAGAAAGATGATCCCTATGATAAGGAAGGTATGTACGAGGCTGCCAAGAATGCGCTGAAGGATGGGCTGGAGTGTGACAAATACGACCAGCAGCCTAATGCCAAAGGCAAGGTGGCTCCAAAATTCCACAAGAAGAATGCCGATCGCCTGCCAGCAGTGCGCAATACGCTGATCAATGCAGGGCAGGATGCCTACAACGACAAGAAGTTCGATGCTGCAAAAGAGTTCTTCGGATTGTATGTAGACTCCAAGAATGCTCCTCTGTTTGCAGAGCTTCCTGCGATAAAGGATGACCAGTTCTATGGTCAGATTGCCTATTTCGCAGCGCTTGCCGCATACAACAACCAGGACTATGTGAGTGCCAGCAAGTATTCAACCGAGGCTCTCGACGACAAAGAGTCAGGCAAGGATGCCATGGACATTAAGATTCTGAGTATGAAGGCACAGCTGAAGACGAAGGAAGACTCTGTGAAGTATCTCTCCGACATCAAGGCTCTCTATGAGAAAGATCCCGCCGACGAGCGCATGTTCGCACTGCTCGTGGAATACTTCACATCTGTGAAGGACGAAGCAGCAAAGAAGAACCTTATCGAAACGCAGGTTGCCAGTCATCCGAGCAAGATGGCATGGGCATTGAAAGGCGAAAGCGACATGGGTGAGCAGAAATGGGCTGACGCCATTGATTCCTACAAGAAGTCGCTTGCACTGGATCCCGAATTCATTCAGGTACAGTTCAACCTTGCTCTCTGCCTGAACAATCAGGCCATTACGCTGAAGGATGCTGCCGGAGGTAACCTTACCCCTGAAGCAAAAGCTCTGTTGGAAGAGTCGATAGTCAACCTGAATCAGCTGAAAGAAAAGGATCCCAACCGCGAAACCGTCAATTGGGCATACACTCTCTATCAGGCTTACTATCTGATTGGTGACGAGGCAAAGGCTAAAGAGCTTGAGTCTATTATCCAGTAAAGAATCATTCAATGAAGCGAAGCATAATATTGTCGCTTCTCTTAATAATCATCCTACCGTGCTTGAACGCTCAAAAGAAAGAGATAGCTCAAGCACGGGCTTTTATTAAGAGTGGCAAGAACCTGGCTCAGGCAGAGAAACTGATGCTGACTCTTCTGAAAGACAGCGCAAACCGTAATAACGAGAAAGTTTGCGTTGTGCTGTGTGATGCCTTGCGCAAACAATACGAAGAGGGCAACATGAATATGTATCTCAAGAAACCAACCGATACGGCTGCATTGTTTAATGTGGCGAAGCGGATGTTTGCTGCCTATGAGAAGCTGGACAGTATTGATGCGACGCCTGATGATAAGGGTAGGGTGAGGTTGAAATACCGGTATAAGAATTCTTCATTCCTCGACGGCTATCGTAAAAACCTATATAGCGGCGGGGCATTCTTCATCCGGAGGCAACAATATAAAACAGCATTCGACTTCATTGATATGTATTTGAACACGGTTAGCCAGCCGCTGTTCAGGGATATGCACTACCCAGAAGATCCTGAGGCTGCATATTGGGGATTGTATTGTGGCTATAAGCTGCAGGATCCAGTGATGACCCTCAAGTATAAGGATATCGCATTGCGGGATACGGTTCGTGAAGAGAGCACAATGGAGTATCTTGCGGAAACATATAAGTTGCTCAAGGATACGGTGATGTATGAAAAGATGCTCACCACAGGCTTTTATCGTTTCAAGCGCTCTGCCTATTTCTTCACCTATCTCGTGGATTTCTACAACAGCATGAAGCGTCCCGACCTGGCTCTTGGCATCATCAATGACGGACTGTCATCGAAAGAGAATAGTGAATTGTATCTTTTTGCCAAGTGTAATCAGCTGTTGAATATGGGCAGATATGATGACTGTCTTGCAATATGCGATACGCTGATTGCGCGTAATGACACCTTGGCCGATGCATATTACAATGCCGGGGTTGCCTATATCAACAAGGCGATTGAACTCGACAAGCAGTATACCAAGGCAAATCCGAAATTGCGCAAACAGGTAATTGCCTATTACAATATGTCTTTGCCATATATGGAAAAACATAGGGTTCTGGCTCCTGACCAAAAAGACAAATGGGGCGCGGCGCTCTATAAGATATACTTGGAGCTGAATATGGGAAAGAAATTTGAGGAGATAGACCGTTTGCTGCGATAGTGAACGGTTTTTCTTTATTGTCTGTACTGAACTTCTTGGTATCCCACCAGCCTGTCGCTCCTGTCACCTGCTGCACGGAAGTAGACAAGTGCCTGATATTTGTTTTCAGTTTGATGGAAATTCCCTTCTGTTGGCATGGTCTTGAGTGTACCATCCTTATCCATCATGAGGTATTGATAGGAATAGTAGCCTTGCTTTTGCAGTACCACCGCTTCGTAGCAGCGTTTTTCGTGGTTGTAGTTCATTTGGTATTCGGGAGTGAACATGTCGTTTGTCCATACGCCGTTGATATAAACATCTCCCTGAACGGGCGACGGACACATGAGCGTGTAGTGCACATACACATATTCTGATTGCCTTTCGTTCTCAATGTTTTCGCTGTTGCGGATATAGAACGCACCATTTGCATCTTCATCATATATGTAGTTGTTGCGCGGTTCGCTGGCAAATGGCCATGCATGGTAGTTCTCACCGTCCCATGTGATCTGGTCAATACCCATTGTCGGGTGGTTTGCATCCAGAATTTCAAACTTGTGATACTCATTGCCTGCAGGAAAGATGTAGTCTTTATGATGTTGCCATCTCATTCCATTTGGAATAAGGTAATCGGGACGGCTGTTTATCACGGCATTGTCCCATCTCATGTTTTGCATGACCACGGTCTTTACTTGCGAAATAGGATCTGTAACGGTAAGATTGCCGAATCCTATATCCATGGAAACCTGCTGGTGAGAGTGGCGGATGTCGATATCCGTATTTGCAGAAACATCTAACATGACACCCATAACGGGTTCCACTACCATGAAACATGCCGTAAGGATCTTCTCGTTATCATCATTCTCATCATAAACGGTAAGCCGATAGTTGCCGCTCATCTTGATTCTGCACGTGCGGTTTGGGATACTAAGTGAATAATGGGTATATAGAACATTGGTGTTAAGAGATTCCGTTACGTCGTCAATCGTATTGCCTTCGGCAAAACCGGCCATATAGTCGCTGGCAAAGAGTTCTTCCGACTTGCTCCAGTCGGCGTCACAATGCTCGAGTGTATAGGTGTAGCGATGGTATTCGTGTGTCAGGTCATCAAAGCTGATATTAACCACTTCATCTCCATTTAGTCTTACAATCGGCATCGAGAGCCATCTTTCGCCTGCCACCACTTGTAAAGTGGCGATTTCTGGCTTGTAAATCTCGTTCCGCTGTGCATGTATGGCGGTGGAGATGGCTAAGAGCAGCATGATGATAGTCAGGATTCTTCTCATATTCGAATAACGTTATTTCATTTCATTTATTGTTATCCGGCAACTGTTTTCGCAATTGTGCGTTTGTGTATTGGCAGTGCCAAGTGTTTTTTTCCCTCTTTTTTTCGTTACTTTGCGAATAAATTAGTGATGTAACTGGCACTTGGCATAAAAAAAGAACGAGTTATTTTTGTTCTGCTCTCGATTTTTCGTAACTTTGCAAGCATGAAAGAAGTAACAATAAAAGATGCAACGCTGCAGAAAGCTGCCGAAGAAGGTATGGATACCTTCGTAAAGGCGTTTGTCGATGCCATTTATGATGCCATCGGAGGCACGCTGAATGCAGAGTCTATGCAAGAGTTGAATGCCGATCAGATTACTTTGCTCGCCTTTCAGATGCTTCATGAAGAAGTGATGGACGGTGGATTTGTCCAGTTGATTCATAATGGATACGGTCCCTTTATTTTCAAGAATCCGTTTGCAAAAATGTTGAAAATATGGGGCTTAACTGAATTCGGGAAACTGATTTACCATGCATATCCTCTGTATGTCAAATATGGAGCAGAGATAGAAAAGGACTGTACCGACGATGAGTTCATGGCATTGTTTGAGCGTTATCCCGAATTTGATGAGTTTGATGATGAGTTTGTGGAGAACGAAGAAGAGTGGATGGAAGAGATTGCCCATTATATTGATGAGCATATCGACCGCTTTGTAAAGATTGTATAATGAATATCCGATGCGATGAACAAAGAAGAAGAACTGTTGAGAAAGAAGAGTCCGGTTTCAATCAGGAACAAGAAGGCCTCGTTTGAATACTATTTTGTGGAGACCTTTACCGCTGGAATCGTACTCACTGGTACCGAAATCAAGAGTATTCGCTTGGGAAAGGCATCCTTGGTGGATACCTATTGCTATATCCATAACAGGGAAATATGGGTGAAAGGCATGAATATCTCTCCCTATTTCTATGGCTCATATAATAATCATGAGATGAAGCGCGACCGAAAGCTGTTGCTCACGAAGCGCGAAATACACCGCTTGCAGGAGGCAACGAAGCAGGTGGGGTTCACCATCGTGCCTGTTCTCGTGTTCATTGATAACAAGGGAAGGGCGAAGATGGATATTGCATTGGCACGCGGAAAGAAAGAATTCGATAAGCGGCAGACACTGAAAGAGAAAGAAGACCGCCGTGAGATGGATCGTGTGATGAAGCATTATTAAGATGATTAAATAGTTTCTGTCGGGAAAAACCGGTTTCAGGCTGACAGAAGAAGTATACAATAATTTGATAAAAACAATCAATCCGTATAAAGGAAATATGTCCAAAAACAAAAGAAGATGGAGCCTGCAGCCAGGGCAGCCCCTTACAGAACTCGACAAAAGGGTGCTTTACTGGCAGGATAAGGGTAGGGAGGTACCCACACGCGACCTTATCAAGACACCAGAGCAGATAGAAGGCATCCGAAAAAGCGGTTTGCTGAACACTGCCGTGCTTGATGAGGTGGCTAAGAACATCCGCGAAGGGATGAGTACACTTGAGATCGACGAGATTGTCTACAACTATACAACGGAGCATGGAGGGATTCCTGCACCTCTCAATTATGAAGGTTTTCCTAAGAGTGTGTGCACAAGCATCAACGAGGTGGTATGCCATGGTATACCAAAAGCTACCGACATCCTCTGCGAAGGCGATATTATCAACGTGGATTGCACCACCATTCTCGATGGTTATTATGCTGATGCGTCGCGAATGTTCATCATTGGCAAAACGTCACCTGAAAAGGAACAGCTGGTGCGCGTAGCAAAAGAGTGTCTTGAGATTGGCGCTGAGGCAGCCCAACCCTATTGTTTCGTTGGCGATATCGGCAATGCCATCCAGAAACATGCAAAGAAATATCATTACGGAATAGTGCGCGACCTGTGCGGACATGGCGTTGGAAACGCGTTCCACGAAGAACCCGAGGTGGTTCACTATGGAAAACGCGGAACGGGAATGCTGATTGTCCCCGGTATGGTATTCACCATTGAACCGATGGTGAATATGGGAACATGGCGCGTTTTCATTGATGAAGATGATGAATATGGGTGGGAAGTGATCTCGGAAGATGAGAAACCGAGCGCCCAGTGGGAGCACACATTCCTCATGACAGAACATGGGGTTGAGATTCTTACATATTAAAATGATGAAAGACAATATATATATATTAGGTATAGAGAGCAGTTGCGACGACACCAGTGCCGCTGTGCTGCGTGATGGAGTGCTGTTGAGCAACGTCACAGCCAGCCAGGAGGTTCATAAAGCCTATGGAGGCGTGGTTCCGGAACTGGCTTCACGCGCCCACCAGCAGAATGTAGTGCCTGTCGTTGACCAGGCTATTCGGCGCGCAGGCATTACCAAAGAGCAGCTCACGGCTGTGGCTTTCACCCGCGGACCCGGTTTGATGGGCTCGCTTCTTGTGGGAGTCAGCTTTGCAAAAGGTTTCGCGCGGAGCTTGGGAATCCCCATGATTGACGTGAATCACCTGCAAGGACACGTGATGGCACATTTCATTAAGGAAAGCGACAGCGATGATTCTGCACCTCCAATGCCCTTTCTCTGCCTGTTGGTAAGTGGCGGAAACTCCCAGATAGTGAAGGTTAATGCCTATAATGACATGCAGGTTTTGGGGCAAACCATTGATGATGCGGCTGGAGAAGCCATCGACAAGTGCTCCAAGGTGATGGGTCTTGGCTATCCGGGAGGTCCTATTATCGACCGCCTTGCACGTAAAGGCAATCCCCATGCTTTCACCTTTTCAGAACCGCATATACCCGGATTGGATTACAGTTTCAGTGGTTTGAAGACATCATTCCTATATAATCTTCGCGACTGGGTGAAGGGTGATCCCGATTTTGTTGAGCATCATCTGGAAGACTTGGCAGCTTCGCTTGAGTTTACCATCGTGGATATCCTGATGAAAAAGCTGAAACTGGCTGCCAAGCAGACAGGTATCAAGCATATTGCAGTGGCAGGCGGCGTATCGGCAAATAATGGTTTGCGAAATGCCTTCAGGGATTATGCCTCGCGATTCGGATGGACAATCTATATTCCAAAGTTCAGTTACACCACCGATAACGCGGCAATGATTGGCATTACCGGCTATTATAAGTATTTAGATGGTGATTTCTGCACCATCGATGTGCCTGCATTTTCAAAAGTAACATTTCAATAATAATAGTATGGAGTTCGAAAACAGAGTATTAAGCAGGGAAATCAGCCAAATGCTTTATGAAGAAGGGAAGACAATGGGTACGGCTGAGAGCTGCACTGGAGGACGTATTGCCGAGGCTGTGATAGCCACTCCGGGTGCATCCAATTATTTCAAGGGCAGCATCGTGTCGTATGTCAATGAGATTAAAGAGCGTTTGCTTCATGTGGATCCTCGTGTATTAGAGGAGAAAACGGCTGTTTGTGAGGAAGTAGCCATAGCCATGGTTAAAGGAGCATGTGATACGCTCAACGTTGATTTCGCCATTTCTGCCACTGGAATTGCCGGACCTGGCGGCGGTACGAAGGATATTCCGGTGGGTACAATATGGCTTGCGTGTGGCAGTAAGGATGATATTGTGACGCTGAAGTTGGAAGAAGACGAGGGTCGCGATATGAACCTGATGAAAGCAACCAATCAGGCACTTCAGCTTTTCTTGGGCTATCTCACCAGTCACATAGAGAAGGTGGAGACAGAATACTAAATAGTTCATGTGTGCTATGTAAGCCTAAGTGCTGCATGGCGCACATTTTCTTTCATGCGGAATTGTCTGGCAGGAATCCAAAACCCTGCCTTTTTTGTATGTTAAGAAAATGATTTGTGTGAAATTACTACTGATGCGATAAAATCGCGTTAGGTATAAATATTCAAAATAGAGTGAGTTCTTTGACAGATTGATTGAGATTGACAGAGTCTCTCGGCTTGGTAACAAGTTCTCTGAGCGAGGTCTTTTCCAAAGCAGAGAT
>JAFUVB010000110.1 GCA_017471245.1 Prevotella sp. | reverse complement strand
GCTCTTGTCGCGCCGCTCATTCTCATCGCTGAGTGCTGCGTCCATGCTCTTCATCGGAGACATGTGTAATGATGCTTTTGCTCCCATATTTTTTTCTTTTTATCAGTTCATAATTCAGAGTGCAGCTTGCTGCCTATTCCCAGGAAGGGCGCAGCGGTGTTTTTTAAGTGAAGTCCCGAAGGGCTGAATCTAAAAACCCATACTGCGTTATTGGTTTTTATCCGAAACACCACTTGGCGGGGCGTTAGGAACTGCTGCGAAGTTACGATGATTTGGGGACGTGCTGGTGCTGCAAAAAATATTTCTCCTATATTAACAATTTTACGACCTATCGACATTCGCATCGCCAACATAAAAGCCGGGGGTATGGGGTGCTGCCCCATAGTGGCTAACACCGATGAACGGAACAAAGTGAAGCGGTAAAAATGAGGGCTGCACAAAGTGCCTGACATGTGGAGCGAGCGCAACATGAGAAAGCCCGCCCGTAAACACCCCAAAAATAGACTTGGAAATTTCAAGGAAGTCACTCATAAAATTGTTAATATACGAGATAAAATTTTGCAAGGCATTTTTATCCGTGCTTTCGATGTATCTTTGCACCGATTATAAACAACAAAAGGAACAAGTTATGGACAAGATTAAATTTGAAGACCTGAAGGGCAGCGAGAAACTGAAAATCGAAGCTGCCGTGTTAGAGATAATGGAGTCTGAAAACTTCTCTCTCGATAAGGACTTGGGAATAGCCCAATCGGCAGAGAATCCAGACAATTGGATTATGGCTTTCGGCAACAAGAAATGCAAGTTCGAGAAGCTTGCCAACATCCGCCAGATCCTGGGCCAGAAGTTCTCTGTGGAAATCACCTCTAAGTCGAAGGAGAATTTTCTGTTTCGCATAGAGGCACCAAGCGAAGAATTTCTGAGGCTTGGCCAAGGATTGAAACCACTGAGGCCGGCCCAACCGACTACCACGCAATCACAACCATCTATAGGTGCTTCCCAACAGCAGCAAGGTCGCCCATCATACATAAATTCACCATCAACTCCACTAAATCGCAACTAAGATGAAGAATATTGTATTTATATTAGCAGTATTGCTGATAGTTTCGTGCAGCAAGACTCCTGAAGAAAAGGCATCGGCTTTGATCCAGGAGAAAGTAAAGTCCTCACTTTATCATCCGGAAAGTTATGAAGCAGTAGAGACCGTCATCGACAGTGCTTTCGCTCCGAAAGATGATCCCGCTTTCTATGAGAAGACACTGAAGTACTATCATCTTTCCCAGGAAGTCCTGAAATACGAGGAAGAAGTTAAAAGGTCCAAACGTAAGATGGCACTATGGCAAAATGCACATGACGCTTATGGCAAGAACGAGTATGATGAAGCCGAGGAGGAATATAATTCCAATAGCAGTGAGGTAGAATCACTGATGGGTAAACTTCAGAAAATTGGCGAAGACTTGAAGATGCTGGTAGAATCGGGACGGCGGTTCATTGGTTTCAAAGCCACACACAAGTACCGTGCAAATAATAACCGAGGCAATACTTTGTTGCGTACAAACTTCTACATCATAGACCCAGAACTTTCAGCGATACTTGCAGAATACGATTGCGATAGCGAAGACTTTCAGTTTGTGCAGTTAGTCTACCAGCAATGGGAAGAAGAAGCCGAAAAAGCAAAAGAATAACCGATTGTTGTTCCAGTTTCAATTGCTCGAATTGAAGTTGGTCGGAGCCATCCACGGCGGCGAGTGGGTGGCTCCTTTTATTTGGATATTGCGTTCAAAATGCAAATTCGGGTGCAAATTCGGATGCAAATTCAAAAACTTTTCGTACCTTTGCCAGCGGATAGCAGTAGTTGTCCCGCCAGACTCTGATGACGCGGCGTTAAATGGTTCGAGTTGCTATGGGCTGAGCAACCACGATTATCACAAGAGGCACGTATATGGTTCTATGCCTCCAGCTCGTAATCATTATTAACCCATTTAACGTTCAAATGTATGAAAAAGTATTTTAGTATTCTGATGGCCATGATGGCCTTTGTATGTGTACCAACCTTCACATCTTGCGGTGATGATGACGAAGATGACGTGCCAGGACTGGCCACGGAATCAGTCGCATTCGTAGATCCGTGCCTTGACTTCGGATCCAGTCGGGAACACGTTAAGGACTATATGTCTGGCAGCTCTTGGCAACTGATGGAAGAGAGCAACGATTATGTGCTGATGTACACGGACAGCAAGAGCATGACAACTGTCACCTACAGTTTCATAGGAACGAACCGAGGGCTGACGATGGCAGCAGTCACCTACATGACCTCTAAGGCACAGTCAATCACCAGCGAGATTGAGCGGAGGTACAACACCACCCTCACAAAGGATGCTGATGCCACGAACAAAGGTGAGACGGTGTATGTCGGACAGGCGACCATCGGTGGACGTACAATCTCAATAGTGGCACACTGCACCAATGTCACGGTATCGATATTCTATAAAATCCCTGATTGAGTATGAGGCAGATAAGTACAATAGAGTTGCTGGCCGCACATTGTGACTGTGCCAGGATAAGAGCAGCAGCGGTAAAAGAGGTAGCCAACAGGATTCTATGCCAAAGGAGTTAGACTATTATGCCCTGTACCTACGGAAGTATCTCACCGATACAGGAGATATGCGTAAGGATGATGAAGGTTTCATCAGCAGCCGGGCAGACCTGGCTGCACAGGAGTTTGAAGATATGCGTCGTGACGGTGCTTCTGTGGCAGTAGCCCAGGAGTCCGCCATGGCGGTATTGATGAATGGACTATAAGACCAAAGGTGGGCTGAATAGGTATGCACAGGTGCTTTAGCATGTCTGCGTGGGTCTGAGGAAACATTTTCCTATAACGACTTGAAAACGGCTCTCCATTTGCCAAGAGCGGCTGGTTTTGACCAGTATTAGAACGCATTGGCCGGGCTGCTGCCCACGTCAGCGGGATTGATCTGCTGTTGGGCGGCGGCTCTTTTATAAGAAAACGTAACGATTCATAGATATGAAAACGGATTATCATTGTCATATATTGCCAGGCTTAGACGACGGTGCACAGAACATCGAGGAATCGGTGTTCCTTTCACGCAAGCTGACAGAATGGGGATATACCGATGCCGTCTGCGTTGTGCATTCGTCATACAAATACCGACATACGCCGCAGAAGGTTCTTGCGGCCTACGGAGAATTGTACAATGCCATTCAGACCGAGCACATCGACCTAACACTGCATCCGACATACGAATATCGGATTGTTCCTCAGTCATGGTCAGAGGTGCGCCAGAATAAGTGGTGGCTTCCATGGTATGGCAATCATCTTCTTGTTGAGTTCCCCATTAGGAGCCGAGAGTTCTTCGGCGACCTTGACCCGATGGAAGAGGTTAAGAGACTCGTCGATGATGGTTTCAAGCCAGTACTGGCCCATCCGGAGCGATACCAGTATATGGATATGGAGGAACTGGCAAGACTGCATGACCTGGGCTGTGAGTTCCAGATGAATCTTGGCTCCATTTATGGGTTCTATGGTGAAGATGTCCGGCACACGGCAGAACTTATCCAAAGTGAGGGCTGGTACAGTTATACCGGCACAGACCTTCACAATAAGAGATATACGGATTTCTACGATAAAGTACTAATAACTGAAGGTATATGAAGAAAGTTTTGTTCCTCGACTTCGACGGTGTGATGGTGACCGACAGGTACCAGACACAGCTGATGACCACCAACAGCCCGCTACGGGATGAATACGGTGCCAAGTTCGATCCCGTATGTGTGGAATGTCTAAAACTGATTATCGACTCTACCGATGCCGACATAGTGGTAACATCGACATGGAAGATGGAAAGGGGATTGGATGGTATGCAGCGCATGTGGCAAGTCAGACACCTTCCGGGCAATATCCTCGATGTGACTCCAGACATCGACCCCATTCACCGAGGGGAAGAGATAGCAGTGTGGCTGGAAAAATGGGGTGATGAATGCCGCTATGCCATCATCGACGATACCCCCTTTACAGATTTCTTCAGGGAAGAGCAGCTGCAGCACCTCTTCAAGGTCGACGAACGGACAGGACTCGATGATGAGACGGCGAGAAATGTTATAGCATATCTGGGAGTCCCGGAACCTGAGATATGGAAAGGATTGATGTGACATCAATTATTTGGCCCCAGAATTGACATTATATCAATCAGAAATCAATTACAAGTCAACTATCCAGTCTGAAAATTGACATTATATCAACTTTTGACATTGAAAATTGATATAATGTCAATTACATATCTCCAGAGTAGACTTTATATCAATAATATGTTATTCTGACGCACAAAGGAAAAAAGTTAGGCAATTCTTTGGCCGATTGGAAAAATATGTGTACTTTTGCACTTGAAATTATAATTGTATTAGAGAGTACAGATTTAGCGAAAGCGAACAAATTTCGTAAGGTGTTGGTTTCCAACACGATTACTTGAAATAGGGAGTGGGAACCTCACCTTCCGCTGGTAGGAGCCTCACTCTCCGCAAGAATCTCTAAGAGGATGTGCTGAACATCCTCTTTTTTCTGCACTTTTCCCAAACACTCCACTCTCTCATCCCACATCTGGAATCCATTTATACTCGTCGGTATAGGGTCTTTACAACCTTACATGGATTGCCGACTGCTACCGTATTGGATGGAATGTCTCGAGTAACCACTGATCCTGCTCCGATGGTCACATTGTCCCCGATGGTAACTCCAGGGAGGATGGTAACACTGCCACCAATCCATACGTTATCACCGATGGTCACAGGCTTTGCCCATTCCTGACGGGTATTCCGTTCTACAGGGTCTGTACTGTGGCAGGCCGTATAGATGCTGACGTTGGGACCGATAAAACAGTCATCGCCAATAGTGACAGGTGCTTCATCGAGGACGGTGAAGTTGAAGTTAGCAAAGAATCGTTTGCCAATACTGATC
>JAFUVB010000109.1 GCA_017471245.1 Prevotella sp. | reverse complement strand
TTGTACCTTTGTGGCTGGGCATAGGGCTTAGTATCTTTTTGTTTGACACCTCAAAGTTACTAAATTTCCGTGACATACGGAAATCCCTGTGCTCTTTTTTACACCATCATATCACCTTATTTTGAACTTGCGGAACTTGAAATATTGTTTGCAGTGCGAAAGCTTATCTTTTGATGAATGAAAGGGTATGTCTTGATGGTGAAACCTGCGCTTTTGCGCTTTATTCGCCTAAAAAACTGCAATGTTTAGCCGGTTAGATGAAAAAAAACTGCAATCGTGTTGGCGATTCAGAAAATTATTGTACCTTTGCGCCGAATTTGGTGATGCACCGGCGATCCGCCGGAGCAGAAAGGGAATCAGGTGAAAGACCTGAGCAGTGCCCGCTACTGTAATCTCCATTATGAAAAGTCTACGGCGAAGCCACTGAGCAATCGGGAAGGCAGACTTTTCGGAGAGAGCCAGGAAACCTGCCATTTCATGCATCAAAGCGGATATTTCGGGATCAAGATGCCGCGGCGACAACAAGCCTTACGGAATATAAGGGTCATCAAAAGGTGACTTGGTGAACAGAATAGAATGCTCTGGCATGCATCATGCCACGCATTTTCACAATGTGCATTATTATTAAATCGAGGAAATGAAAATCTCTTTTAATAAATGTTATGTTATAGCTGTACTGCTGTCCGTGATGGGATGGCAGCCAGCTCTGTCACAGTCGGTCGTCAACAAGAACGTTCAGCTTGAGGAAGTGGTGGTTACCGGCACCGGCACGGAGCACCTTCTGAAGAACGCACCTGTGCAGACGGAGGTGATCAGCGGTAAGATGCTGAAGAACTACGCCGGCAAGAACATTCAGGAACTGCTGGGCATGCTCACCTCGTCGTTCGACTTCAATGAGGACGACATGGGAAGCCAGATGCAGATGAACGGCCTTGGCAATGACTATATCCTGGTTCTGATTGACGGCAAGCGCATCCACGGCGACGTGGGCGGGCAGAACGACCTGGGACTGATCGACCCTCAGAACATCGAGAAGATAGAGATAGTGAAGGGCGCTTCGAGCGCACTCTACGGCAGCGATGCCATTGCGGGCGTGGTGAACATCATCACGAAGAAGCACCAGCAGGAAGGTATCCTCGTGGAGAACACCTCGCGCATTGGCAGTTTCGGCGATATCAGGCAGCACAACGGCTTCGGACTGAGCATAGGCAGATGGAGCAGCTACACCAATTTCCAGCTGCAGCATTCCGACGGATGGCAGAACACCGCCACGGAATATACGCAGGGATCGGAGACTCCCATCAACGACTCGCGCAACAAAACCACCAACCGCCACACCAACTGGCAGGTGGCAGAGCGCATCACCTACACTCCCGCGAAAGACATTGAGCTGTATGCCGAGGGAAGCACCTACTGGAAGCGCATCTACAGAGTGAGCGGCAAGTATCCCCACTATGACGTATACACCTACGACCTGCAATACCGAAACGCATCGGCTGCCGTGGGCGGCAAGTGGAAGCTCAACAAGACAGACGTGATAACACTGGATGTGGACTGGAACCGCCACGCCTACTACTACTATTTCACTGCAAACACGCTGGTGGAAGACTATGAAAAGAGCAAGGGAACCATCTACTACCCCTACTTCCCCTACCTGCCCGACCAGACAGAACTGCAGAGCGACCAGCAGCGCACGATGGTGAACCTGAAAGGAGTGTTCACACTGCCATACGAAAACCAGCTGAGTGCAGGACTGGAATACCGCTACGACTGGCTCGAATCACCAACGCGCGTGGTGGGCGGAACCGTTCACGACAACAACGAAGCTGCCTACGTGCAGGATGAGTTCAACCTGATACCCAACACGAACATCACTGCCGGACTGCGACTGAACCACAACGACGAGTTCGGATTCCGACTCACGCCGAAAGTGTCTGTCATGTATCGCATCGGCAATCCATTGCGACTGCGCGCCACATGGAGCCAAGGATTCAAGACTCCCACCACCAAGGAACTCTATTACCGCTATGTGCGCCAGATGAGCGGCACCTACCTCTATTTAGGAAACCTTGACCTCACACCTCAAAAGAGCAACTATTATTCCATCGGCGGCGAATATACATGGAACGGCCTGTCGGTGACGGTAACAGGATATTATAATAAGGTGAACGACATGATTGCCTTAGTAACCATACCCAACTATGATGCACCGGCGGAATACATCGTGCAATACGACCCGGTGAAAACGCGCCAGTATCAGAATATCGAAGATGCAAAGACCTACGGAGCCGACGTGAACGTGAGATATGCATGGAAAGAATGGGCGATGGGATTGGGATACAGCTATTTAGACACCGAAGCCAATACCTACGACACCAACCACGACCGCATGCATCAGGTGATCATCGACGGCATGGCGCACCACAAAGGGAATGTTTTCGCCACTTGGAACCATTCATTCCTGAGCGGCTACCGCATGGGCGTGGGTGTTTACGGCAAGATGTCGACCAAGCGCTACTACCAGATCAACGGCAACGGCAAGGGCTACCAGATATGGCGACTTGCCACGACGCACGATTTCGCTCCCAAAAAGAGCAGCAAGGCAGGAATGACCTATCGCGTGGAGGCAGGCATCGACAACATATTCAACTACTGCGACCGCACGCCCCACGGCCTGCACTTAGGCACCACCACGCCCGGAACGACGCTCTATGCCTCGTTCTCCATCCGCTTTGCCAAAGGAAAGAAAACCAGTAACAAATTCAATACCAATTTAAACCAAAGTAATTATGAAGAAAATTAATGTTTTGATGATTGCCATGATGGCAATTATCGGTAGCATGAGCCTCACGGCTTGTGGTGACGACGATGATGACAACACCGCTAACAACTACACGGTCTATCAGAAAGCCGTGAACGAGACGGTGAAATCACAGAAAAAGAACAACAAGGCCATTCTGTTGGTGGCATTCGGTTCAACCTGGCAGCAGGCATACGACGCCTTCGACGCAACAGTGGCTGCCTACAAGAGCGCCTTCCCGGGCTACGATGTGTTCCTGTCGTTCTCTTCTGCCATCTGTATCAACCGCGCCGCCGAGGGTGAGAACGTGGCATCACGCAACTTCTACGCTCCTCCTTTCTGGCTCACAGCCTTTGCTCAGGACGGTGTGAAATACAGCGAGATCGTGGTTCAGTCGCTCCAGGTAATTCCCGGTGAGGAGTATACCCGCGTGATCAACTACATCAAGGACTTTGCCAACAACAGCAACGGCGACATCGACGACCAGTATCTTGCCAACGTAACGCTGAAACTGGGCGTTCCCCTGCTGCAGGATGCAGAGAAAGACGTGAACAAGGTGGCAACCGAACTCAACAAGCTCTATGCCTCAAATGCCGCACAGGGCGTGGTTGCCTTCATGGGACACGGTAATCCCGACTCTTACGACACCTACAAAGCCAACGTGCGCTATACTCAGCTGGAAGAAGCTTTGCAGAAGATCAGCAAGAACTACTACGTGGGAACGGTCGACATGATGGACAACTTCAAGACACATGTGCTTGCTCGTATGCGCGCCAACGGCATCACATCGGGCAAGGTGTTCTGCCACCCGCTGATGTCTATCGACGGCGACCATGGTCACAACGACATGGCTGGCGACGACGATGCCTGGAACAACGGTTTTGAGGAGAACGAAGAGGGCGAAGTGGAAGACACATCATGGAAGATGTATTTCCAGCACATGGGCTACACCTGCGACAACTCAACAATGATCGAGAAAGGTCTGCTCGAACTGCCCACCATCCGCCAGGTATGGATGGACCACACCCGCGACGCCATCAACGGCGAGCCTCTCGACTACTATCACTCAAAGTATCCGGAAGAGTAAACTCTCTCTCTTTATCATAACTAATCAACGGGGAATGTGGCGAAGTGATTTCGCTCGTTCCCCTCTCTTTTTGTCCCTGATTCATCCTCTCACTTGGTTAAAGAGGATGAAAAAGGCTTGCTGCAAGAAATAAAATCCCAGAAAACGATTGCCGTTTGCGAAAATATGTGTAATTTTGCAGCCGAATTGGTGATGCCGTGGCGTTCCGCCATGACATAAAAGGGAATCAGGTGAAAGACCTGAGCAGTACCCGCTACTGTAATCTCCATTATGAAAAGTCAGAAAAAAAGCAAATGCCACTGAGCTATCGGGAAGGCAGACTTTTCGGAGAGAGCCAGGAAACCTGCCATATTCATGCTATTACCAACGTTGGCGTTTCGGGAACAAGATGCCGCTGAGGGATGAACAACAAACCGTTTTTATGAGAAAATACTTTTCCATTGCCGTTGCATGGACTATCGTGATGCTACTGAGCAGTATGCCTGTTGATGCTCAGCAGAATAGGAAGTCGCGGAGCCAGATGAAAGACTCTGTGATGCTCGACAACGTGGTTGTGGTGGGCAAGAGCAAAACACAGCAACTGCGCGAAGGTGCCTACACCGTGAATGCCATCGACGTGAAATCAATGGTGAACGCCCTGTCAAACCTGAACAGCATCATCGACCGCACTGCAGGTGTGAAAGTAAGGGAAGAAGGTGGCGTTGGATCCGACTTTGACTTGAGCATCAACGGAATGTCGGGCAATGCCGTGCGCTACTTCCTCGACGGGCTGCCTCTCGATACCAAAGGATCTGGCGTGACACTCGCCAACCTGCCCGTCAACCTGATTGACCACATCGAAATCTACAAGGGTGTGGTGCCAACATGGCTGAGCAGTGATGCATTGGGTGGTGCCGTCAACATTGTCACCAACCGCAAGAAGAGCAACTATTTAGATGCATCATACGGAATCGGCTCATTCCATACTCACAAAGCTGACATCAACAGTCAGTATATCCTGAAAAACGGACTCACCATCCGACCTACTTTTGGCATCAACTATTCCAAGAACGACTACATGATGAAAGACGTGGAGGTGTGGGACGAGAATGCCGGCCGCTATCTTCCCAACAAGCGCCGACGCTTTCACGATGGATACTTCTCACTGTTAGGACAATTGGAAGTAGGTTTCAGCGATAAATGGTGGACCGATGACTGCTTTATTACCTTATCGTATAACAAGGTGAACAAAGAACTCCAGACGAATCAGGTTCAGAACCACGTCATCGGCATGGCAGAACGCCAGAACCAAGCTTGGAGCATCGGGGCGAGATACAAGAAAAACGATTTCCTGATAAAGAAATTAAGTGCCAATTTCTCACTGTCTCACACATGGGATCACTCTATTGTAACTGACACTGCCCACCGCAAATACGACTGGAACGGAGAGTGGATCAGGAGTGCGCGCAACGAAATCAACGGAAGAGCCTTCTCGCAACGGCACGTAAAGCGTCCGCTCACCGTGTTTAACTCAGACCTGAACTATAGATTCACAGATCAGCATCTGCTCAACCTCAGTTACGCACTGAACCGCACGGAGAACAACCGTTGGGACGAAGTGGATGAAACCTTTGAAGCAGCCAACGACATTTTTGCAAAGCATATCATCGGATTGGCATATAACCAGTCGCTGCTAAAAGGACACATGTATAACACCTTCTTCCTGAAAGACTATATAAACCAGCTGAAGATAAAGCAGACCGACCTGTATTTCATTACAGGGTCACAAAACATGGCAGGGTCGAATACACAGAACAGCATCGGGGGAGGTGTAGGTTCACGATTTGAAATCAATCCTTCGTTAGCAGTGAAGGCGAGCTATGAGCACAGTGTACGCCTGCCGCTCGCACGCGAGCTGCTGGGCAACGGAACCACCATCTATGCCAATACAGCACTGAAGCCGGAAGAGAGCAACAACATAAACCTCGGTCTTTTCGGCACGTTCCAGAAAGGTCTGCACAGCTTGTACTATGAGGTGAACGGGTTCA
The DNA here is from genome assembly GCA_017471245.1 of Prevotella sp. Lineage (GTDB taxonomy): Bacteria > Bacteroidota > Bacteroidia > Bacteroidales > Bacteroidaceae > Prevotella. The sequence continues at coordinate 55,007 of JAFUVB010000109.1, read as the reverse complement.
TGCGCTTTGTAGACAATTACATCCAGCCGCAAATATCCGACGACGAGGGCTATCTGCAGTATGTCAACGAACCCGCCGTGAGCATCAAAGGCTTGGAGGGTGAACTGCGCTACGACTGGGACAAGCGACTGCAGGTGGTGGCAAACATGAGTTGGCAAGATGCCCGTGACAACAATCGATACAAGGATGACGGCAAACCGTCGGTGACCTACAAGAACCACGTACCCAACCGCCCATGGCTCTTTGCATCGGCAGAAGCACGCTATTCTTTCCACGACTTGTTGACGAAGACCGACAAACTCACTTTGGGCATGGACTATCAGTGGGTTCACTGGTTCTATCTCTCTTGGGAGGCCTACGGACTGCCAGAAACCAAGGCACGGATTCCTGAAAAGAACCTGATAGGAGCCTATGCCACATACACATGGCACAACAACCGCTATGGCGTGTCGCTGAATTGTCAGGACATCCTGGATCAGACCGTTTACGACAATTACAAACTGCAAAAGCCGGGACGCTCCCTGTTCCTCAAATTTAGAGTTTTATTTAACTAATATGTATAACAATAATTCAATTTAAAATGAGAAAACTGAGTTATTTCCATTCTGCAATGGTGGCTCTGATGTTCGCCTTTGCAATGACATCTTGCTCAAGTGACGATGACAATTCTGACAATCCGGCCGAGCCGGAACAGCCTGAGGAGACTTACCATTACGACCTGACGGTGACTATAGGCAAGCACGGCGGTATGGCCTCGCAAGAGACTCACCTGACCATGAGCGTTCCCTCCCTGTCAGATCCTAATACAACTATTGATTTCAACGGTAAGGGTGTTGAAATAACTGACTACACCATTGAGAGTATCTATGACGGCAAGTACATGTATCAGGTTCCTACTACCGAAGACCGCTTCGCCAAGTTACAGATTATACAGAAACAGAACAAGGACAAGCAAGAACTGAACGTTATCCGCGAGCGTCCGTTCGGCACCAACACCTATGCTGCACGTAAGTACACCCATGCATGGCTTAATGAGAACACGCTGGTTGTCATGGCTGCTAATGGTACTGCTGACAAGATTGTATGGACCAAACTGAACACGGATGATATGACCATCATCAATGAGGGTACACTGCCACTAACAGTAGCCGAGGGTTTCGAAACATTTACCACCAGCGGTCTGCTCACCTATCGTAAGAGCGACAACAAATTGTTTTATTTCTACTACAGCAAGAAAGGTTCTGGACGTACGGCAAGTAAAGAGTCGTTCTTCCACATTGCTATCATCAATCCTGAGACGATGGCTGTGGAGCGCGAGATTGTCAATAAGGAGGCTTCCGAGATGCAGGGCTCTGCTTACGGAGAACTGATGCAGAACTTCATGTTCTTCGATGATCAGGAAAACCTCTATCTGTCTGCATTCAGCAGTGTCAACAAGAAGAACATCGGCAAACTGCTGCGCATCAAGAAGGGCGAGTACGACTTCGAGGCTGGTTACAATGCCTTCCCCGATGCTTTAGGTAAAATCGTGTCTGTGCTGTATATCGGCAATGGTAAGGCACTGGCTTATTCAGGTGATGCAAGTATTGGCACAGGTATTCAGGACGTGGCTTACTATTACTCCATTGTTGACTTGAATGCCAAGACGGCTACCCGCATTAAATACAATGGTGTGGACCTGCCTTATAGCGCCGGCAGTTTCTCGCAGCGTGCTGTCTATAATGCCAAGGAGAACAAAGCCTACTTCGGTGTCAGCAATGACGAGGGCGAGACTGTCTATGTCTATGATGTGGCTACAGGTGCTGTTACAAAGGGTCTGAGCATCGCTCCGGGCTATTACTTCGACCAGATTCGCCTGGTTCAAGACGAGAAGAGCACTGATAAGAAATAATTTTTTTGCAAGTGTATGAGAAAGACATTCTCAATCCTTCTGATGTTCCTGTGCGTGAGTATTCATGCACAGGAACTGTCGTCTTTCGTGGAAAGTAATTTGCTGACTTCCTTGCAGAAGGACGACAAGGCGGCACTGCTGATGGTGCACTTCGGAACCACCCACGACGACACACGCACCAAGACCATCGATGCCATCAACCAAAAGGCAAAGGCAATGTTCCCGAAACTTGATGTGCGCGAGAGCTACACCTCAAGAATCATCATGCGCCGTCTGAAAGCGCGCGGCATCAGCAAGGAGTCACCATTAGAAGCCATGCTCCGCCTGCGTGCCGAAGGCTACACTCACCTCATCATTCAGAGCACGAACATCATCGACGGCGTGGAGATGGAGTCGCTGCGAAACGACGTGGAGAGCGTGAAGCCCTTCTTCAAGGAGATTCGCGTGGGCAATCCGCTGATGTATAGCACCGACGATGCACTGCGAGTGGTTGACATTCTCACCAAGCGTATTCCCACAAACGCGAAGAAACGCGAACACGTGCTCTTCGTGGGACACGGCACGGAAACACCTGCCACCGCCATCTACAGTGAGATTGACTACATGCTCAAGGCAGAGGGACATCCCAACTACCACGTGGGAACCATCGAAGGCTACCCAACCTTCGACAATGCCGTGCAGATGCTGAAAGCAGCCAAGGCAAAGACGTTGATATTGGCACCGCTGATGTTCGTCGCTGGCGACCATGCCAAGAACGATATCTCACAAGATTGGAAAGAAAACTTAGAGAAAGAAGGTTTCTTAGTGGAACTGCACATCGAAGGACTGGGTGAGATTCCCGAGATTCAAGACATCTTCATGCAGCACATCCAGTTCCTGATGAACCACCGTGTGCGCGGCATCATGGAGAAGAAAGCCGCCTACTCCACACAGAAAGACTAATCATTCCATTATTTGATGACGAGGTTTTAATTATAAAAAAGAACGATGACAAAGATATCAACAGTCAAGAGAACCATACTCTACGGAGCCTGTGCAGCAATGCTGGCAGGCTTCTTGGGCTATTTTGGCTATCGACACTGGATGGCGCCTACGCGCATTCTGATTGTAAACACCCTCAGAGCACAAGAAGCCGACTTCATTCTCAGCAACGACAGCAGGCACATCGAAGTGGAATGCGTGGAAGGCGACCAGATGGGAAGCCTCAACGGTTACGATGCCGTGGTGATCTATGCCCGAAGAATCTATCTCAACGATGAGCAACTGGCAGAGATTGAGCGCGTTAGCAAGAAGGGCGTTCCCGTATTCACGAAGGCACTGAAGAGTACCAACTTTGTCATCAACAAGAATCTCAGCAAGGAGCAGATCGACCAGCTGCAGCAATATTTCGAAAACGAGAACCGCGAGAACTATCGCAACGGACTTCGCTACCTGCGCCATATCGCTACGCCTCACCGTTGGGGCGACCAAGAGGTGGAGGCACCCGTGGAAATACTGAAGAACATGTACTACCACCGTGCCTACGGTCGTTATTTCAAGAATGCCGCAGAGCTGACTGCCTATCTGAAAAAAGAAGGAATGTATCACGAAGGTGGTAACACCGTTGCGCTCATATCGGGTATTCAGTTCCCCATGGAGGGCAACCGTGAGCATGTAGACACGCTTATCACCATGCTGACCCGGCGCGGCATGAACGTTTATCCCATGACATGCACGGGTAAGAAGCGCGAAAAGATGATCAAGGAACTGATGCCCGATGCCATCGTGTATATGTCGATGGGACGCTTGGGCAACGATACCCTTATCTCATGGCTACAAGAAAAGAACATCTTGCTGTTCAATCCCTTCCCTCTTTCAGCAACCCATGAGGAATGGATGGATGCAAACCGTCCCATGACGGCCGGTTCGAAGAACTCACGCATCGTGATTCCCGAGATCGACGGCGGCATCACCCCATTCTGCATCGGCACGCAAAACAAAGACAAGAAAGGCTTCTACAAGCACACGGCAGAAGTGGAGCGATGCACGGCTTTCGCTGAAACAGTGGAGAAATATCTTGCACTGCGCACCAAGAACAACGCAGACAAGCGCATTGCCATCGGCTATTTCAAACGACCGGGCAAGGATGCACTCTTGGCAAGCGGCATGGAGGTGATACCGTCGATGTATAATTTCCTAAAACAGCTCCGCGCTGAAGGATACAATGTGAGCGGACTGCCCACCACGCTTGGTGCTTTTGCCCGACAAATCAAGACTGAAGGCATGGTGATGGGATCGTATGCCAAGGGCGTGCAAGAGAAATACATGCGCGAAGGGCATCCCCTCTGGCTCACTAAGGAGCAATACGAGAGATGGGCGAAGGAAGTGTTGGCACCGCAAAAATATGGAGAAGTGGTGGAACACTACGGCGAAGCACCAGGCAGCCTGCTCTCGAAAGGCGACTCACTGGCCGTGGCATGCATTCGCTACGGCAACATCCTGCTCTTTCCACAGCCCCGTCCGGCCTTGGGCGACGACGATTTCAAGCTGGTGCACGGTGTTGAGGTACCGCCGCCCCACAGTTATCTGGCTCCTTATCTCTACATGCAAAAGGGATTTCAAGCAGATGCACTCATCCATTTCGGCACTCATGGCAACCTGGAGTTCACGCCGGGACGCGATGCGGGCATGCGCCATGAAGACTGGAGCGCAGCGCTCATCGGCAGTATTCCGCATTTCTACTACTACACTACTGGCAACGTGGGTGAGAGTATCATAGCCAAGCGCCGCAGCCATGCCGTGCTGCTCACTTATCTCACGGCGCCATACGTGCCAAGCGGCATGCAAGAAAAGTATGCAACACTGCTCAACAACATTCACAAAGCGGTGGAAAGTGGCGGACAGAACGTTCCACTCATCCTCTCCATCAAGAAAGAAATCACAAAGCAAGGCCTGCATCGGGAACTGAATCTCGACGATAACCTATCGAAACCCTATACAACAGAAGAGCTGGAGCGATTAGATGCCCATCTGGAAGAACTATCCAACGAGAAGATGCAAGGCGCCTATTACACCATGGGACAGCCCTATTCCGGGCGCGACTTGCAGAACACCACCATCGCCATCTGTGCCGATCCGCTGGCATACGACATGGCAAGGAAAGACCGCGATGCAGGACGAATCACCACAAAACAGCTGCAAGACTATGCTTTCGTGGCCCATCATTATCTGCCTCGCGCAAGACGAGCAATCCTGAATGGTGAGGACCCGAATGCAAAGAACTATGCCTCACTCCTTCTCCAATCCACCCACGACGAATTCTCCAACATGGTGCGCGCGCTGAATGGCGGCACGGTGGCACCTGCTCCGGGTGGAGATCCCGTGCTGAACCCCAATGTGCTGCCCACAGGCAGGAACATGTTCAGCATCAACCCCGAGAACACGCCCGACCCACAGGCATGGGAAGACGGCAAGCGGCTGGCAGAAAACACCCTGGAACGCTACCGCAAGCAGCACAACGGAGAATGGCCGCGCAAGGTGAGCTATACTTTCTGGGCTGGAGAATTCATCAACACGCAGGGTGCCACCATTGCTCAGGCACTGTGGATGCTCGGTGTGGAACCGATACGCGACAAGGAAGGGCGCATCAACGACTTCCGCCTGATACCGCGAAAGGAACTGCGCCGACCGAGAATCAATGTGGTGGTGCAGGTGAGCGGGCAGTTGCGCGACATCGCCGGCTCACGCCTAAAACTGATTACCGATGCCGTGAAGCTGGCATCGACCGAGAAAGAAGACAGCAACTTCGTTTATGAAGGCACCCTGTTGCAGGAAAAGCAGCTCATGGAGAAGGGTGTATCGCCGAAACAGGCACGCGAACTCTCCACCATGCGTGTGTTTGGTCCAGTGAACAACGGCTACAGCACAGGCATGATGAACTATATCGAGCGCAGCGGAACATGGGATAAGCCATCGGAACTGGCTGACGGCTACCTGAACAACATGGGTGCCTCCTATGGCGATGAGCAGCACTGGGGCGGCTACCAGCCCAACCTCTTCGCGTCGGCACTGCAAGAAACCGACGTGGTGGTGCAGCCACGGCAAAGCAATACATGGGGACCTGTTTCGCTCGACCATGTATATGAATTCACGGGCGGGCTGTCGCTCACCGTGAAAACCCTCACCGGAAAGCAGCCCGATGCCTATCTTGCCGATTATCGAAACCGTTCCAACCGACGCATGCAGGATGCCAAGGAGGCCATTGCCGTGGAAGTGCGCACATCACTGCTCAACCCTGTGTATATCAAAGAGCACATGAAGGGTGACGAGGGGACAGCCCAGATGTTCGGAGAAATGTTCCGCAACATCTTCGGATGGAGCGCCACGCGTCCCGATGCACTCGACAAGGAGCTTTATAACGACCTCTTCCGCCTGTATGTCACCGATGAGCAGCAGTTGGGCGTGCGCAAATACTTCCAGAAAGTGAACCCCGCTGCCTATCAAGCCATGACTTCAGTGATGCTGGAAAGTGCTCGCAAAGGATTCTGGAAGCCTACAGCCGCACAGCTGAAGTCACTTGCACAGCTGCATGCAGAGATCACCAACGAGAGCGGCGCTGCCTGCACAGATTTCGTATGCAACAACGAAAAGCTGCAGAGCTACATCTCATCGCAGCTTCAGGGTAAGGCACGCAGCGACTATCAGCGCAGCATGGATGCCGCAAAGCTGGGACAGTCGGGACAGAAAGAGATGGTGCTGAAAGAGAAAAACAGCAAGCCGTCGCTCATGAACCAGCCCCACGTGGTGAACGGAATGCTTGTGGGCGGCGCTGTGGTGGCGGTGCTGCTGATTCTGATAGCGTATCTGAGACGAAGAAAATAAGATAAATGGAAATCCTGATAGCGATCATGGCATGTCTCGTGGCGGTAAGCTTCCTCCTGAAGGTGGGATTCTTCCCCATGAAAGGGCTCGTGGCGGTGGCATTTATCTCTGCAGCCTTCACCGCATGGGTGGTTCCGCGCATGACAGAACTGCCGCATGACGCATTCATTGAGATGTGCACCAACAGGAACACACTGCTCAACCTTGCCGTTTGCGTGGTTCTCGAAGCCGTGGTGATGATTGCGTTCTGCTTCGCAACGCCCCGCACGCGCTGGATGCGCCTGTTGCTGTGCTGCTATCCCGGCATGCTCTTTGCTGCTGCCATCTGTTACTTTCTGGCGCAGCTGCTCTTTCTGATGCCCGGTGTGGGTTTTGAACTCCTGAGATGGATCTCTGCCCTCGCCGCACTGCTGTTCGTTGTCGGGGGAAGCACACTTCTGCGCCGGGCATTAGGCAACCGCCCCGCACGGCAGGAGATGCTATTCATCATCAACCTGCTGATCCTGATTCTTTGTGTGGCAATAACTGGTTATTAATAACATTATGGAAACTATATCAAACATTCTATTCTGGATATCCAACGGATTGTTGGTGCCAGTCATCGTACTGCTACTGCTGTTCCTCGGCAGGGCGCTCCTCCTCGCCGCAGGATTCTTCGGCGAGTTCCATCGTCGCAAAACCATCCTGTCGCAGACTGCTTTCATCGAGTCGGCTGATGCTGAAGAGGTGGTCAATGGGGTGAACAACCTTTCTGCTTCGTCATCATCCACTGTCGGCTCCTCATATATGAAGGCTCTCAACGCACTGGGCTCCAACAGCACGAATGCTCCTTTCTGCGAGCGCGTGGTGGCTAATTATGAGGTGGATGCCGCTAAAGAACTGTCAGGATCACGCATTCTGGTGAAGCTCGGACCGATGCTCGGACTGATGGGAACACTTATTCCTATGGGACCGGCTCTTGTCGGACTTGCCACAGGCGACATCTCATCCATGGCATACAACATGCAGGTGGCATTTGCCACCACTGTGGTGGGAATGGTGATAGCAGCCATCGGCGTGGCAACCTTGCAGGTGCGCCAGCGATGGTATGCCCGCGAACTGAACAACCTGGAGTATGTGCGCCAGCTGCTTACCCACGTTAACCCTGAACGCAAACCCAAAGACGATGAGAAATAACAATCGACTCCTGACACAGGGCGACGACGACCCCATGCAGACCGTTGCCAATCTCTTCGACGTGGCAATGGTGTTTGCCGTGGCACTCATGGTGGCTCTCGTAGCTCATTTCAACATGTCGGAAATCTTCAGTAAGGAGGATTTCACCATGATTAAGAATCCTGGAAAAGACAATATGGAGATTATCACCAAGCAAGGTCAGCAAATCAAGCAATACACGCCCAGCGACAAGCAACAGGCTTCGGGCAAGCGGGGCAGAAAGGTGGGCATCGCCTACCAGCTGGAAAGCGGCGAGATTATCTATGTGCCGGAATGACATGGCCATTGAACATTGAGCATTGAACATTGACCGTTGAACATTGACCGTTGAACATTGACTATTGATCATTGAGCGTTGACCATTGAAGTCACAAAAAAGGTTTCTTCAACTCCTACTTCTCTAACCATTCCATTTTTGCAAAGTTCGAGCATCAGAGGCTGCGGAATGTTCCAAATATTGATGGGGACCGTTCTTATAGTTGCTTATGTATTCTTTGAACTCGGTGATTTCATTTCTTTATTAGCAATTTTGCATATAATGTCACTTTTTATTCCAAGTTACTGATATACAGTATGATAGATGGAGTGACATTGAATGATTCAATGTCACCCTGTTTTTATGAAAGTGAAACAAATTGTTTTACTTGACAGAAAGACATCAGTTGAACGTCAAAGCATAGTTTTAGGAGGGTAAAACAAGTTGTTTTACTTCTGAAGAATATGTTTCTTGAAGACGGCAATGTACAATATAGTGATGTGGAGGTGACATTGAAAATTTCAATGTCACCTCATGTAACTTATTTGTAATCAGACGGATATGGCAAAAAGTGACATTGAGCCGATTTTTTCACTTTAAAAATCCGAGAGCCATTTCAGAGTGATCAGCAGAAACAAAAACTCCGCACGGCTTATGTCCGCGAGATGTAGAGAGAATCTTGCTCTACTTTTGCCTTAAGCCTGTGGGAAAGCCATTTGTTCATCAGTTCGATGCTCGTCTTGAAGTTACCGCCCCTGAAGAGAGCCACTGCCATGCTGTCCATTTTAGCAGCTTTCTTTTCGTCCATTGCTTGTGCACTGGCGGCCATTGCACCCACAAGGAGCGTCAGCATTCCGGTTATCATCCAATTTTTCATACGTATGATAAGATTTTAAATGTATGCAAAGATAAGGAAAATCCTGCAAGGAATCAAATGATTCGGTGAAATACTCGGGGCTATTGCAGCTTGAAGGTTACTGGGACGGTGAACCTGACGCGCACGGGAGAGCCGTTCTGGCGACCGGCAATCCATTGGGGCATGCTCTTGATGACACGCGAAGCTTCCTTGTCGAGAGAGGGATCCACGCTCTTGGCTACTTTCACGTCGGTGATAGAGCCGTCCTTTTCAACCACAAACTGAACGATTACACGTCCCTGAACACCGTTTTCCGCGGCAATCACGGGGTATTTGATGTTCTGACTGAGCCATGCCATCAGCGCTGCGTCGCCCCCGGGGAACGTGGGTCGCTGCTCCACAATTTCGAAAATCTGGTTGTCTTCCACTGCCTTCGGAGGCTCGGGAGTGGCAATCTCGTCCCGTATCCTGAGCACATCGCCGCCAACCTCATCGTTGCCTTCTACGGTCAAGGCGCCTATCGCCTTGTTGCTTTTCTCGATTTCATCGAGATTTATTTCCTCGTCCTCGTTCACCAGATTGTCTTTTTTGATGACGGGAGCGGTGAATTTGATGGACGACTTCACCTTTTCCAACGTCCTCTCAGGCTCCACCTTGACGGGTTCTTGCCTTTCAACCTTGACATCTTTCTTGTCTTTGTCAATCATGATGAGCTCGTGAGCCTGAACATATCTCGCGGCGCGGTTGCTCTCAGCCATGTTTTTGAACGTGAGTCCGAGATAGAGAAGTACAGCCACAAGGGCTACAAAGATATTTGCCAAAATGTTTCGCTTGGAGGTTTCCGTGCGAATCTGGTAGGCTCCGTATGCCTGGTTGCGTCCTTCAAACACCATATCGGTCCATTCCAGTGATACTAAATCTAACTTTGCCATAGTCGTTCTTTTTTTAATTGTTCGTAAAAAACTGAATTTCTCAATGGCAAAATTAGAAAGCAAAAAGAAAGACTGCAAGTTTTTGAGGAATTATTTTCGGCGCGTGTTGCAAAGTTAGTTTCTTTGCAAGTTTATGTAAACAAGCAAGTTAGTTGGATTATGAGACAAAATCAAAACATGAAATTGCAACAAACCATCACTTCTTTCGAGCCTTCACTCTCGATTTGATGGAGCGGACGGCAGAAGGACTGACACAGAGTATTCGGGCAATGTCATCGTCTTGCTTGCCCATGTCCTGCAATATAAGATAGGTATAGAGGCGGGCGGTGAGATGGGTATAGCCAGTGGCCCATTCATGGAAGACGGCGTAATGGCTTACGGAATAGTAATCGATGAGACAGTTCTCATCATCAGCCGACGGAGGAAGCTTGCCACCTGCGAGAATAAGGTCGAGCACTTCCTTGCCACGCCCTAAGCGCTCGTTGGTGTAACGGCGCGCGGAGGTAATCTTGTCGTTCAGGCGACTGATTTCCTTGTCGTGTGCTTCGCTCTCGGTCGACAACACTTCGATGCGCCGCTGAGCCCGCTCTATTTTCTTCGCATTATAATCGAGGATGCTGTTGTATTGCTCAATGCGCTTCCGGTTGAAATAGAGAATGGCGAGAACCAAGAGGATGACTAACAGAAGGAGCCCGAAGAGATAAGCGAGCAATTGGTAATGGCGGCGGTCGGAGGTCTGCTGCTCGTATTGATGCTGCAGTTCGGCAATCTTTTCCTGCTCATAAGAATGGTGGATCAGTTCTTTAGCCAACGTGACGAGCTGTGCCATGTTTGCGGCTCGCTCGTGGTCGTGAAGCAGTTCGTAGTTGCGTCGCTGGGTGGTAGCACTCAGAATGCGTGCCACTAAATAGCGAGTACCCTGACATTTCTGCAGCTCAAGTTGATTGTCTCTCGCCTTGGCAACCAGCTCTCCTTCCTTCAGGATGAGTTCAGCCTCGGCATAGCGGTTCTCCTCGCATAGCTGCATTGCCTGCTCATAATGATTGCCCACAGGAGAGATGCTCTCTTGCGGCATGTCCTTGCGGCTGCAGCTGATGATGAGCAGCAGCAATGCAAAGAATAAAACTGAAATGGAGGCAGAATGCTTCATGGTGCAAAGATAATGTTTTTCCTGCAAACGGCAAAGCTTCGTGCGCACTGATTATGAAAAAATCCGCACGACATGATAGCCGTGCGGATTCCTTATTGGTTATTGTATGAAAGCGTTATTAAGCCTTTTCTGCGGGCACTTCCTTGATCTTGCGACCCAGCACCAGATAAGCAACGGGAGATGCAATGAAGATGGAAGACAGTGTACCGAAGATAACACCAAGAATCATGGCGAAGGCGAAGCTGCGGATGCTTGCACCACCAAGGATGAAGATACACAGCAACACGAGCAACGTGGAGATAGAGGTGTTCACGGTACGAGCCAGAGTCTGGTTGATACTTTCATTGAACAGGCTTTGCTTGTCCTGCTTGGGATGCAGGCCGAGGTTCTCACGGATACGGTCGAACACCACCACCTTGTCGTTGATAGAGTAACCAATCACTGTCAAGATAGCACCGATGAACGTCTGGTCAATCTCAAGCGACCAAGGCACAATACCCCAGAGGAGTGAGTAGAGACCGAGCACAACCAATGTATCCACAGCCAGGGCAACGATAGAGCCTACAGAGAAGGCAACGTTGCGGAAACGGAGCAGGATGTAGAGGAAGATGGCAACCAGAGCAATCAACACGCTGATGATAGCGCCGTAGGTGATATCCTTAGCCACCGACGGACCTACCTTCGTACTGCTGATGATGGAACCGCCCTCGCGCACATCCGGATTCTTGAATGCCTCCACGTTAGCCTGTGAAACGAGACCTGCCTTCTTCAGTGCATTATAGAGGATGGTCTCTGCCTCGTCATCGGCTGTCGGGCTGTTGCTCTCAATCTTATAGTTGGTAGAGATACGGATAGTCTTGTTGTCGGTACCGATAGAGATGGCACCAGTGTTGCAGCCTGGGAATGCCTGTGCCAGGATGCCACGGATTTCCTCCGGCTGTACTGACTTCTCGAAGGTAACCACATAGTTACGTCCACCGGTGAAGTCGATACTCTTGGAAAGACCGCGCACGGCAAAGCTGATGCAGAATACCACTACGGCGGCAACCACGAGGGCAAATGTCTTCTTATAGAAGCTCATGAACGGAATGTGAAGGTTCTGCATCAAGTTCTTGGAGATGTTGGTGTAGAACTTCAGGTTGAGCCACTTGTCTTTCTTGAAGCGGTTCTCATAAACGAGACGTGTGAGGAACACTGCTGTGAAGAATGAGCAGAAGATACCGATGATCCATGTGGTGGCAAATCCCTTTACAGGACCTGTACCGAAGTAGAGCAGGATGACACCGGTGATGATTGATGTGAGGTTAGAGTCGAAGATGGCAGAGAAAGCATTGCTGTAACCAGCTTTCAATGCATCCTTGATACCCTTGCCTGAACGCATCTCTTCCTTGATACGCTCATAGATAAGCACGTTGGCATCCACAGCCGTACCCAGCGTAAGCACGATACCGGCGAGACCGGACATGGTGAGCGCTGCCTGGAACGATGTCAAAATACCGAGCGTGAAGAACAAGTTGACGATCAGCGCGCAGTTGGCCATCATACCTGGAATGAATCCGTACATCATGATCATGTAGATCATCAGGAGCACGAAGGCAACGATGAACGACATGATACCCTGCTGGATAGACTGTGCTCCCAGAGTAGGACCAACCACTTCTTCCTGAACGATGCGGGCAGGTGCCGGCATTCGACCAGACTTCAATGTGTTGGCAAGGTCCTTGGTATCTTCGATGGTGAAGTTACCGGAAATCTGAGAGTTACCACCAGTGATCTCTGTCATCACGTTTGGTGCACTGTATACAACACCGTCGAGCACGATGGCAACAGCCTTGCCCACGTTAGCCTTGGTGAGGGCTGCCCAGCGGCGTGCACCATCGTTGTTCATCTGCATGGTTACGATGGGTTTTCCGAACTGCTGCTCGAATTCGTCCTTGGCATCCACGATCACATCACCTTCAAGCGGAGCACGACCGTTGGCATTGGTCACCTTCAGGGCGTGGAGTTCATAGATGTTCTTGTTGTTCATCATGTCGGATGCCTTTGCACTCCAGAGCAGTTTCACGTCGGAGGGCAATACCTGGCGAGCCAAGTCGGAATAGATAGCCTTGTTGATTTCGGCAGTATCGCGCACGTTGGCGTAACCCACGATGCTCTTCGAGCCGTTGGGAACGAGCTGCAGCATGGAAAGCAGCGGGTGCTGCTTCTTGGCAGCTGCCATCTGTGCATCGCTGACGTTACCGGCAGCCACCTCCTGATTGTCCTTCTTAATCTCGAACTTGGGTTTCTCCTCTGTCTTCGGAGCCTCTACCTTTGCTGTATCGGCAGCAACGGCTGTGGTATCGGTGATACCTGCAGACTCGTTGGCGAGGCGCTGGTCGAGCTGTGAGAGATAAGGAGTCACATCCTGACTGTTGAATGTCTCCCAGAACTCAAGGTTGGCAGAACCCTGAAGCAACTTACGGATACGCTCGGGTTCACGGATACCAGGCATTTCAACCATCAAGCGTCCCTGCTGGCCTTCGAGTTTCTGGATGTTCGGCTGAACAACACCGAATTTGTCGATACGGTTGCGCACTACGTTGAATGAGTTGTCAATGGCTGCCTGCACTTCTGAACGCAATGCCTTCTCCACCTCTGAGTCGCTGCTCTGTGTGGACACCTTGCCCTTGAGCTGCTGTGTGGCGAAGATCTCTGCCAGGCGATGACCCGGTGCATTCTTGTGATACGCGTTGATAAACAGCGAGATGAAATCACTCTGACTTGTCTCCTCTTCCTTCTTTGCCTGCTCCATAGACTTCACGAAAGCCTGGTCGCGCTTGTGGTCGGCCAATGTCTCGACTACATCGGGAACACTGATTTCGAGGATTACGTTCATACCGCCCTTAAGGTCAAGACCGAGACCAATCTGAGTCTCAAGACACTTCTGATAAGAATAAACTCCCATGTACTTCACAGAGTCCTTATAGTCCTGCTGCGCAATGGGATCCTGAATCTTGGCTGCCTGACGATCGAAGTAGCTGGTTGCTACAGAGAACGACAGGTAGAAGATGCTTGCAAGCGTCAGAAGGACGGCTGTACAAATTACGATACCTTTGTTTTGCATTGTTGTTGATATAATATTTAATTGTTATTGCTTCGCTGTCTACGATAGGCTATTTGCCATTAAGCTTGACGCATAACGGCAAAATAGCGTGCAAAGATACATATTTTTTCACATTTTGAAAAATTTCAAGGCGTTTATTATGTATTTTTTGTCATTTATGCTGCATTTTTAGCCAACAAGCGATGGGATAATGGTCACTTGCGGCTATTTTTCCGTCAACTTTACACTGATATGGAACAAAGTAGTCGTTGCACATAATGTTGTCGATTCTCACCTTCATGCTTCCGTGATTGTACGACCAGCCTGGTCCGTTGCCACTCTCCACATAGCAGTCGGTGAGCTCGCGTGCAACACGATAGTGGGCATAGGATATCGGACTGTCGTTGAAATCACCGCAGAGGATGATGGGCATGTCCTGATGATCACGGATATAACGGGCGACGGCATCTGCCTGGGGCGCCCGCTTGCGGGCTGCCCCGCCCAATTTCAGTATTAGCCGGTGAGACTCTTGGCGCAGTGTATCCCTGTCGGTCTTTCCTTTCACCAGCTCCTGAATCTCTTGCTTATCGTCAAGCGAAAGACCATTTGTCTCGAAATGGTTGCTGATCACCAGCACCCGCTCGCCGTCAATATCAAGATAGAAGGCGGCGGTGCCGTTGCCCCGCGACTCGTATGGAATGCGTTCTTTCTCCACAATGGGATAATGACTCAAGATGACATGGCTCATCCCGCCGTAGACCAGTTCTTCGCGATAAGGGTATGCGTCGCACAGTTCCTTGCTCCACTTCGTGTGCCTCTTCGTTTCCTGCAGACACACAATGTCTGCTTGGCTGTTGAGCACATAGTGCAACGTGGCATGCATGCCCTCTACCATATCCGGTTCCTCGAATATCTTCACGTTGTACGACAACACTTTGATGGCATCGCCGGGAACTTCTTTCGGGAAGTGAATCGGGCAATACGTGCGCACGGGTACATAATTTATTATCATTCCCAGCACGGGAATCAATGCCAGCTTGGGCTTTACCAGCAGCCAAAACAGCAGAAAGGCAATGTTGACAATCAATAAGAAAGGAAACACCAGCCCTAAACCTGACAGCACCGGATGCTCACAAGGATTCAAACGGTCGCTGTAGCCCACCAACAGCATCACCAATATAGACGCCACATTGGCACCGATGACGACATGAAGGGTCAGTTTCTTGAGATGACTGAAAAACAACATGGCTTATTTCTTGTCATTCTCAAACAGTTTGCGCTTCTCCTCGGCAGTCAGACTGTCGTATCCGCTACGGCGTATCTTGTCGAGAATCTGGTCTATTTCATCTTGCTCAGCCTTCTTGCGTGCATTATACTCCCAGTCGGAGCGCCGGTCATCCGGGGTGCTTCGGTCGTTGAAACGGTCGGAGCTCTTGTTGCTGCGCTTTTCCCAGTTGTTCCTCAGCTTGTCGAAGAACTGCTGTCCCTTCGACTGTCCGTAACCGCCACCATTGGGATTCTTCTGCCAATACCTGATCATCAGGAAGCCAAAGAGCATACCACCGAGATGGGCGAAGTGAGCCACGCTGTCGTTAGTGGTTGCAAGGGCAGAGAACAGTTCAATGGCAGCATAGCCGCAGACGAACCACTTTGCCTTGATGGGGACAGGCAGGGGGAAGATGAAGATGCGCTCTTCGGGGAAGATCATACCGAAGGCAAGCAGTATGGCATAGATGGCTCCAGAGGCTCCAACGGTGGTCCACTGGTTGAGCAATGCCTGCGAATTGGCTGCCACTGCCGCCAGATCACCGAACCCCACTCCGGGAATCTGCTGCGTGGCGAGCATGTAGAACGAACCCAACTGCGCAATCTCCTGTATGATACCTGCACCTACACCGCAGGAAATGTAATAAAAAAGGAACTTCTTCGGTCCCCACACATTCTCCACCACGCATCCGAACATCCACAAAGCGAACATATTAAAGAATATGTGCTCGATGTTGGCATGCATGAACATATAGGTGAACAACTGATATATCCTGAAGTCAGACGCCAAGAAGAAATGGAGACCGAACATATTGTCGAGACTTACACCGATGCGCTCAAACACAAAGGTGGCAATAAATACCAACACATTGATGATGAGCAGATTTTTCGTAATTGTTGGAATAGTTCGCATAATACTCTATTTTGTAAAAACCGTGACAAAATTACGAAAAATATCCGTTATAAGGCACAAAAAGGGGGTTAATACGACTTTTTTTCATCAATTTCTTCACTTTTTTTACTTTTTTGTTTGTTTTCTGAAAGGATTCAATTATATTTGCGAAGAAATTCGGCTATATACACATTTTTATCACTTATAAATTTTTAAACATCATGAACAAAACAGAATTAATTGAGAAGATTGCAGCAGGTGCTGGTCTGACAAAGGCTGATGCCAAGAAAGCTCTCGACGCAACTGTAGCAGCTGTAAAGGATGCACTCGTTGCCGGTGACAAGATTGCTCTTGTTGGTTTTGGAACATTTAGCGTTAACGAGCGCCCGGCTCGTGAGGGCATCAACCCCGCAAGCGGTGAGAAGATTAAGATTGCTGCTAAGAAGGTGGCTAAGTTCAAGGCTGGTGCTGAGCTGACAAAGGCTCTGAACTAATTTTTGTAAGAAAAATTGCAGATAAAAGAAATGGCATTTTCGGTGCGAATATCCGAAAATGCCATTCTGCTTTTCAGAAGGAATATACTACTTAACCACAAATTTGTGGGAAGCAAGCATGTTCTTCGGGTCAAGAGCCTCGTCCAGTTTCTCCTGCGTCATCAGCCCTTTCTCTAATACGATGTCATAAACAGAACGGTTGGTTTCCAAAGCCTCCTTGGCAACCTTCGTACAAGTCTTGTAGCCGATATACGGATTCAAGGCTGTCACAATACCGATAGAGTTCTTCACCATCTCATAGCAACGCTCCTTGTTGACGGTAATACCGAGTATGCATTCCTCTGTGAGGGTGTCGATGGCATTCTTCATCCATGTAAGACTCTCAATCAAGGCCTCTGTGATCACCGGCTCCATCACGTTCAGCTGCAGCTGACCAGCCTCGGCAGCGAAGCTAACGGTTGTGTCGTTACCGATCACCTTGAAGCAAACCTGATTTACCACTTCGGGAATAACGGGGTTCACCTTACCCGGCATGATGGAAGATCCGGGAGCCTTCGGAGGAAGGTTGATCTCATTCAGACCGCAGCGTGGACCTGAAGCCATCAAGCGGAGGTCGTTGCAAATCTTGGAGAGCTTCACAGCCAGACGCTTCAAAGCAGAAGAGTAGCTCACGTAAGCACCAGTGTCGGGAGTTGCCTCAACGAGGTCGGCAGCACTGACGAAAGGCTCGCCGGTGAGTTTGCTCAGATTAGCAGCACAAAGCTTTGCAAAGCCGGGAACGGCATTCAAACCTGTTCCAATGGCCGTTCCACCCATATTGATCTCGTGGAGCAGTTTAACATTGCGCTCCAGGTTGAGAATCTCTTCCTCAAGGTTATTTGCGTATGCATTGAACTCCTGGCCGCTTGTCATGGGTACGGCATCCTGCAACTGTGTGCGACCCATCTTGATCACGTCCTTGAACTCCTCACCTTTGTAGCGGAGCGCACTGATCAGTCCTGTAAGACTTGCCACCAAGCTCTTGTTCATACGGATCAGCGCCAAACGGATGGTTGTTGGATAAACATCGTTTGTCGACTGGCCGCAGTTGCAATGGTCGTTGGGCAGACAGTACTGATAATCACCCTTCTCATGACCCATGATTTCAAGGGCACGGTTGGCGATAACCTCATTGGCATTCATATTCACAGAAGTGCCGGCACCACCCTGCATCATGTCGATGGGGAAGTTCTCGTGCCACTTGCCGTCGATAATCTCGCGGCATGCCTGCGACATGGCACCCGCCACCTCGTCGTTGATCACGCCGAGCGTATGGTTTGTCTGCGCTGCTGCCAGCTTCACGTATGCAATGGCAATCACGTAGTCGGGATAGTCGCGCATCTTCTTGCGAGAGATGTGATAGTTGTTGATACCGCGCTGAGTCTGCACGCCATAAAGTGCGTCAGCTGGAACTTTGAGTTCGCCTAAGAGGTCAGACTCCACTCTGAATTTTTCTGTTGACATAGTTGTTTGATTGATAATACGTTTGTTGTTATTTTATTTAAAACATTGGCAGTTGCCAGATATATCCTAATGAGATGCGGTTGGTGCTATAGTCATTAACGCCATAAGCCTTTGCCCGGTCGGTATAATTATAGTGGCGGCCCACATAGGTGAGGAAGAAGTGCAGGTTGCTGTTCTTCAACGGATAATACTCTATTCCTGCGAAATAACCTAAGGCCGTGCGATAATTACCTTTTTCAATTGCACCGTTGGCTTTGGAGAAACCTTCATTCTCAAGCATTCCCTTGACGAAGAAGTTCCATTTCGGGGAGAAGCGGTACTGTGCCTTCATCACTAATGAAAGATACTCTGCGTCATTCTGATGTCCACCAAAGGTATTGTTGCCCACGATGCTTGAGACAATACCTTCGCGGTCGATGCCCTCACGCATGTACATCACATCGAAGAAAGCATCGAAATTATCAACGGTGACCTCATTACCCAAGGCAACGTAATGGCTCTGGTTGCCGCGAGCCTGACTCATCAGTGAGTAGCTCCAGCGCGTCTTGAACACGTCACCGAAATTACCATTCCAGTTGACGGTGTAAACCAGAGGCACTTTCGACTGCTGGTAGCCCTCTCCATACATGTCGCTCATGCTGGCACTACGGCTGTCGAGCACCTGCAACTGCAGCTGATGGTCGGGTGCAACCTGAAACTGGAAGTTGGCTCCGGTAAGGAAGTTGCTCATATAGTCCACCATGTCGGAGTATTCATATATCTCAATGGGGTTGAGGTCGAATTCTATACCACCATAGGCAGCGCACTGCTTACCAAGAAACATGGAGAACTTGTCGTTGACCTTTACGCCAATACCGGCCACGTCGATTGACGATGAAGGCATGTTGTCGATACCGTCGGCAGCGGGAGTGTTGTTTCGGTTCAGGCGCTGGCGCCAACGGAAGGAGAAGGTGTCATTGATGTTTCCCTTTGCCTCAATGCGGAGCTGCCGCATATTGAACTTGGCATTCTGGAAATCGCCATCTGCCTGGTTCACGTCAAAGCTGTTGTTCATATTGAGCAGGAAATGGAAATTGTCCTGTTTCTTCTCTATCTTCGTAACTTTCTCGAAAAGGGTTTCCTCGCCAGCCGAGGCATCCTTGTCTTGCTGGGCATTGGCACCGAGTGTCATACACAGCATCATTCCGAATAATATACCTTTCTTCATAACTGTGAACTATGAACTATAAAATATGAACTGTGAACTAAATCAATATTTCTTGAAGTACTCCTGAATCTGCTGCCAGTCGTTAGTCTTTGTCAAGGCAAGCATCAGCAGCACGCGGGCCTTCTGAGGATTCAAGGTGAGAGCTGCAACAAAATGATACTTTTCGTCGTCCACCTCACCGTTCAGACAAGTAGGACCTGTTGGGCAGCGGCTTGAGCGGACAATGTTAATACCCTTCTCGCGAGCCTTCAGTGCCACATCGAACACGTCCTTGTAGAAGTTGCCGTCGCCTACACCGGCAAGCACGATACCGTCGAAGTTGGCATCAACGAAAGCCTGCATGGGCAGAGGAGAACAGTTGGCATAGCCGTAGACGATACCCACCTGGGGCAGACGGCTCAGGCCAGTTACGTCGAACTCGCTGCGAGTGGTGTGCAGGTTATCAATGCTGCGGTTATAGATAGCCTCACCGTTGTATACATAGCCCACCTTTCCATAGTTTGCACTCTGGAATGTTGCCACGTCGGTAGTGTGCATCTTTATCACATCCTTGGCATCGAGCAGCAGGTTGTTCATGCAAACGAGCACGCCACGACCTTTGGAGGCAGGACTTGCAGCGGCAGCAACACCGGCATAGAGGTTACCGGGACCGTCGGCACTGATGCCTGTTGACGGGCGCATGGATCCCACGAGCACCACTGGCTTGTCGCTCTTCACCGTAAGACTCAGGAAGTAGGCTGTCTCTTCCATCGTGTCAGTTCCGTGAGTAACCACCACGCCGTCGTAACCCTCGCTGTTAAGAAGCTCGTTGATGCGCTTGGCAAGCTTGAGCCACACCTCATCGTTCATGTCCTGAGAGCCGATGTTCACCAACTGCTCACCACTGATGTCGGCAAGGTAAAGCATTTGTGGAACAGCGTCGATCAACGTCTGCACACCCACCTGTCCTGCGCTATAGGCAGAAGATGTAGCCGATGCACTTACACCGGCGATAGTACCACCTGTGGCAATAATGCGGATTTTGGGCTTTGCCACGATGTTAACAGAAACCAACAGTGCCATGAGCACTACAATGTTACGCAAAGTTTTCATAATTTTTTTGTTTTTAAATGACGAGTAAACAAGTTGACAAGTTAACAAGTTGCTGCCAGTTGTGGCAGTTGCTTGTCAATCATTTCAAAGTCTTGCTCTCGTCAAGGTTAATAACTATGTTTATTATTCACACTAAATATTCCATTTTCTATCAACTCGTCAACTTGTCAACTCGTCAACTAAATCAATACAAGAACGTAATGATCAGATACCCCACGCCGATGCTCACAAACGTAGTGATGAACCCCGACAGCTGGAAAGAATGGTTGAGCACATACTTGCCGATACGGGTGGTTCCCGTGCGGTCGAAGTTGATGGCAGCCACCTCCGTGGGATAGTTAGGGATGAAGAAATAGCCGTTCACGGCAGGGAACATGGCAACCAGCGCCAACGGACTGATGCCTAAGCCAATGCCCAGCGGATAGAGCGTGCGCACGGTGGCAGCCTGCGAGAAGAGCATGATGCTCATAATGAACAGGGCTACAGAGAAGAGGAACGGATACTGTGTCACCACGTCGGCGATGTGCTCCTTGAAGAAGTCGATGTTGCCGTTAAAGAAGGTGTCGCCCATCCATGCAATACCGAAGATGCTCACCATGGCATTCATACCGGCACCGAAGATGCTGCCGCTCACTGCCTTCTTCACGTCGGCACGACCAATAATCAGGATAAGGGCTGCTATCGACATCATGATGATCTCTATCGTCTCAGGCATTGAGAGCTGCTCCCGAACACCATTCACTTCGAAAGAGGGACGAAGCGAGGGAACGGAACCGAACACCACCACCATCACCACTCCTAAGAGGAAGGCAAAGACAGAATACTTGGCATACTTGTTCGGATTCGACTCCATCTGCTCCATTGCCTTCGCATCGGCTTCGGGATTGATGATCCCCGCCTTCACCCGACGCTGATATTCAGGATCGTCCTCCAGTTCCTTACCCACGAAATTCTGTACAAACGAGGAAACGAGAATGGCAATGAGCGATGCCGGGATACATACAAGCAGGATATCCTTCAGCTCAATGCCCTTGCCGCCAAGCAGGTCGGTGCTGATCACTGCCGCCGTAGCCGCCGACATGGGGCTGCCGGTGATTCCCAATGAGGCGGCAATCGTGGCAACCGTCATCGGGCGCTCCGGGCGAATCTTGCTGTTCTTGGCTATCTCCGAGATAATGGGCAATAGCGAATAGGAAGTGTGAGCCGTTCCTGCCACCAAACAGAACAGCCACGTGGTCAGCGGACCGTAATAGGTGATGCGATCCGGATGCTTGCGAAGGAACTTTGCTGCCAGCCCCACCAAATAGTCAAGACCGCCTGCTGCCTGCAGGGCTGCCGTAGCCGTTATCACGGAAACGATGATGAGCATCACGTCGACAGGTATCTTTCCAGGATGCATCCCAAACAGGAACACAAGGATGAAAACGCCCACCATGCCATAGATACCCAGACCGATGCCGCCCACGCGCGCACCAATGAATATCAAAGCCAGAACAATGGCCAATTGAATAAGTACGATTGTTGTTGCCATAAGAATTTTCAGTTACAGATTGTTTTCGGCTGCAAAATTATGGCATTATTTTCAAACTCTCTTTATAAAAAACAGACCATTATTTGCAAATTACGAAACTAATTTGTAATTTTGCAAAAACGGCAAAAATACCATATTTAAGAGACAAAATGCAGCAACAACTATACAACCTGGCCGAATTTTCAAAATTAAAACACATTCCCGCCACATACGGCTCGTCGGTGGCGTGCGTCATCACCGACCGAAACGTGATGAACGACGTGTGGAAGCAGCCCTTCATGCTGAGCTTCTTCTCCGTCATACTCGTCATCGACGGCAAGCAAGAATACACCGTCAGCGGCAACCGCGTTGCCCTCGACATGCACGACCTGCTGGTCACCCTGCCCCACCAGACACTCCTGTTCGAAGAGTGTTCGCAGGAGGTGACCTCGCTCCACCTGCTCATCGACAGCAACTACTTCAACACCACGCTCAGCCTCGACGAGCGGCTGCGCAGCTCACTGCCCTTCGACATGTTCTCCTCGCTGCCCGTGTTCCACCTCGGCGAAACCAAGGCGGCAGAATTCCTCGACCTGTTCCGCCAGATACACAAGGCCATCATGCAGCCCCACGTCTACAAAGACGAGATGATACGCCACCTCATCCACATCTGCCAGCTCTTCATTGCCGAACAGGTATACGGCGACAGCGTTGCCACGCACGACCTGAAGCACAAGGAGAACATCTTCAAGATATTCATCCACCTCGCAGCCCGCAACTTCCGCAAGGAGCGGCAGGTGAAATTCTACGCCGACCAGCTGAACATCTCCCCCACCTACCTCTCGCGCGTGGTGAGGGAACTGTCGGGCAACACCGTCTACGGCTACATCTCCAACTTCCTCTACAACGAGATATGCATGCTGCTCAAGACCACCGACATGACCATGGCTGAAATCTCCGACCGCCTGAACTTCAGCGACCAGTCGGCACTCACCAACTTCTTCAAGCAGAAATCGGGAGCCTCTCCCCTCGCCTATCGCAAGGGAAACACGCAGGGATAAGCTATCCCTGTCGCCTCCGTTCAATTTTAAAACCAATGCCGTTGTCGCTCCATATCGACGCTTTACAGGCACGAAAACGGCACTTTTCATGTTCGAAAACAACGGTTTGGAGATTTCGAAATGCAGCATTGCTTCAGCAAATCAATTTAATTTGCTGAGTAAATCAAGTTAAATTGAAAAGTAAATCAAATTAATTTACCGCGCAAATTAATTTGATTTACTTTCGGGAAGTGCTGTCTTCGCCTTCAAAAAGTGCCGCCTTCGGACGAGGAAATCAACGCTTTCAGGCGAGGAAACCATCGCTTTAGACGAAGTGCAAGCGCAGCATTCTACACCGACTGAGACTACTCCATCAGTTGCTCTATGTGCTGACGCAGTTTATCCGTGTGCAGATTCAACGGGGCAACCAAGCACCCCTGCGCATCAACGATATAAAGAGCCGGAACAAACAAGATCTGATAGATCTCGGCTGCACCCATCGTGTCGAGACAGCTGAGCCAAGGCACCTGCTCCTCGCCGTTTGCTTTCTCCCATGCCTTGCGGTCGCGGTCCACAGAAATGCTGATCACGTTGAATCCTTTGTCTTTGTAGGCTGCATAGTATTTCTTGATGTTCTGCATTTCCTTGCGGCATGGTATGCACCACGATGCCCAGAAATCAATCAGCGTGTATTTATGGTCTTTGATCAGGTCGAAGATATTGCTCACCTTCCCCTCTTCATCCTTCAGCTCGAAAGGCTTGATGGTGTCGCCCACCTGCCATTCCTTAGGATAGAGGAAATCGTGGATCGCCCTGCCCTGAACAGAGTTCTTGGCAGTTTCAGACAGCACGTTGAACTGATCCTTGGTGATGCTCATTGGCACGGGAGAGAGAGACACCATCAACACAGCACCCCAGAAAGTGTCCTTGTGAGCCAGCACCATGCTGTCGCACATCTCCTGCGTGCGATGGCCGCGCCCACCGGCTTCGGCTATGAACGCCTTGAGCTGGTCGGTGAGCGGAGAGTTTTCCACTTTCTCATCCTTGAACACCTTGATGGTTCCCAGCTTGATGTTATTTTCTTCTTTCAGACCTGCCGTGAAACGGATGTCGCAGCCGGGGTTGATCATGAATCCCGCGCTGGCATAAGTGCCTTTGATAAGCAGGAGCACGGCAGTGGGTTCATCCACGCTGCCCTCCATGCAGAACTGCCCGTTGGTGACCGTTGCCCGAGCAATGCTGGGCTGCGTGATGACGCTCAACGGAGTAATCTCAACCACTTCGCCGTCGGCAAGTCCTTCGATGGTTCCTGATATCCTGTAATGATTGTCTTGAGCATAGCCAAAGACAGCGCACAGCAACAATGCTATGACAGAAATCGTTTTTTTCATTTTCAACGTTGATTTAAATCTCAATATTCATGATTATTTTGCTTTTCCTTCCAACCTGCCTATTTCCAGAGCGGCTGCATAGATTGCATTGAAAGGCAGTTCTGAGAGATTGTCGCGCACAAAGCGTGCAGCCTTCAACTTGACATCTTGGCCGGCATCGGCGAAAAGGCGCGAGTAGGTGCTCATGATGTAGGTGCGGTGCTCCTCTTTCAGCTCATTGAAATGATTGCGGCAAAAGTCGACATACTGATCCTTGTCATCCTTGATATAGGAATTGATGAACGACAGCACGGCATCATACTTACCGTCGGCATTCAGCTTGAACGTCTTTATGTCGTTGCCAAGCAATTTGAACGCGGCGGCATCCACTGGTTTATAGCCTGTGAAATAAGAGAAGAGGGCATATTCGCACGTCTTGGCAATGGCTTGCTCGATTTCCTGACGAGCCGCTTCACCGAAATGCTTCAGGTTCTTCTTCATGAACAAGGCAGCCGGCTCGTCGGGCATCTGGGTATATTCTGTGTAGATGAAGAGATTGTCATCCGAGAGTTTCTGCCCCTCACTGAGCGAGTCAAAATACTCACGAACCAGTCTCGCCACGTCATTCAGCTTGGCTTCGCCATTCTTGCGGTCGCGCATAGCCTCATCCTTCAGAAGGGCGGCATAGTCTTTCACCGTCTGGGCGCTGCGGTCGCCAGCCTGATAGCGCTCACGGATGGCTAAAGGCGACTTTTCGGGATTCACCATTCGTTCCAACTCGCTGATGAAGCTCTCTGCCTCCCGCGATCCGGATGTCCGGTTCACCTCTTTGTCTTCGCTGTTGACAATGACGAATGTGGGATAAGCATGAATGTCGAAACGTTTGGCAAGCGACGTGCCTTCACCCTTTTCCGCATTCACCTTGATGCTCACGAAATGACTGTTCATGTAATCACCCAGCTTCTTCTGAGGGAACACGTCGCGCGCCATCATCTTGCACGGACCACACCAGTCGGTGTAGAAATCTACGAACACCATCTTTCCCTCCGCCTTGGCTGCCTGAATGGCATCGGCGTAACTTATCGCGCGGAAGTTGGTCTGTGCAACGGCAGCCACCGAACAAATGGCTGCCATTGCTGTTGATATCATCAGTTTCTTCATATAGCTCTTCATAATCATCGGGGATTAGTCATTAACTGGGAACACCTGACGCATGCGGCCGAATTGCCCATTGGAAAGGCTTGCAGACATAAAGCGCACGCTCTTCACCGTTCCTGTGCCTGACATCTTGCGCACCGGAGCGCCTTCGGGAGCACCTCCCACCATTTTGTACATATAGAGATGATAGTTGCCGCCACTCTGAGTTCCCACGATGAGATAGTCAAAATCATCGTCGGTGTCCTGGCTAAAATACTGGTTGGAAAGGTAGGTGATGGTCTCACCGCTTCCGATACCTTCCAGGTTCATGGGTGTCTCTGGCAAATCGTCCTCAACGAAGTTGCAACCATACAGCTGGTTGTTGTCTACACAATAGATATAACGCCCTGACAGACCGTTCATGCACATGACGCTGGCTTTGCCCAAATGACTGTTCGGATCCAGCTTCACATAACGGTTCAGGTAAGCAAACATCATTCGTGGATTCATCAGATACAGATAGCGGTCACCCGTTGCGGTGTTCTCAAGGATAAACTCATCGGTTTGCTGGTTGCTGATGAAGTTGGTTCCACACGACAGGCACTCATAGCCTGCAAGATTCTGGGTAACGTCCTCTCCCGTATGGTCTGTGAATGTGAGAGGCGATGCGGTGAAGTTATAGTTCACGGATTTGATACTATGACTTACATCATCCCACACATAGAAAGAAGAATAGCCTCTCATGCAACGGGTATAATACTTAGAGCTGCAGAACTTGCTCATAGGCATGCCGAACTTTCCGCTGCCTGCTGCCGACGGGAACTGTGCGTATGGATTAGCGGTATAGTAAGCACCCTCATTGGTGAGCAGCACCAGTCCGTACATCAGGTGAATCAGGAATGCCCTTGGTTTCTCAGATGCGGCTTTCTCATCGAAGAAGAGGCTCTTCCTGTCGAAGATGACGCCGAGGTCGGTGGTACGCAAGATGTTCACGTTACCGTCTTCTGTCAACAATGCGATGGCATTCTGCGAAGCAATCTGGTCGTCTTCCGGGTTGATGTAGTATGACCCGTAGTTTGTCCACATAGAGTAAGGCTTGCCTTTCATCGCCTGCCCTTGAGTCTTTGTTATCAAATCGTTCATGGCGTTGTCGTTGAGCGACAGCATGTCAAGGTCGGTGTTGCCGTCGGCTGTTTCCTTCATGATATAGAAACCGGTGGTAAACTCCGTGAGCACCGACAATGAGGTGGTCTTGATCACGCCATAGTCATCGGCGGCATCTTTTACCTTGAAGTAGAGCTGATAGCTTCCAGGTGTCAAATCAATTTTCAAGCTCAGGTTCTTGTCGGTACCTACCACCGTTGGCTCAATCGTTGTACCGTCAGACTGTTTCTTACCTGTGTTCTTGTCAATCAACAGCCACTCGTATTCCAAGTCTTTCGTGGTAGTATTGACTATCGGATTGATTTCCAAAACATCACCAATAAAGGCTGTCTTCACATAAGATTCCTCAATTCCGTCAACGCTGATCTCTCCAACCAGTTCACTGCCTATCTCACTGTCATCGCTGAAGCAAGATGTCATAACGCACGTCAGAGAAAAGAAAAACACGACGAGGAAAGAAGGTGCCATGGCATGACCACGAAAAAGAGCCCTCTTTATCTGTTTCCTATAATCTTTATTATTCATGTTCTCTTATTGATTAATTCCAAATTTGTTGATTCAACTCACATTATTAATAATAGGTATAGATGAATACGGGGGTGCCATCTTCTTCCCTCAGCACGTCGAGCCCCTGGGCCTGACGCTCCGCATTCACCTCTTTGAGACGTTGTCCCAGCTTCATAAACAGGTAGGTGAAATAGCCGTTGTCGCCATCGACTATCTTCTTGATATACTCGTCATCCCATTTCTCGCCTGTCTCGTCAATCAAGAATTGATGCAGACGGCGACCGTATTCGCCATAATACCTCTCAACACCATTCATGGTTGTGTAATTTGCATAATCCCACAAAGAGGGACGTGAAAGAAGGTCGGAAATAATCAGGTTGCGTACAGCGAGCACCGGATAGCCTGGAGAGAAATAGCCGTTGTCGCCAAATGTAAAACGCAGATTTACGTCGCCCTGCTTCAATGACGGGTCGCGAAGCACGACAATAGGAATCCTCGTGCGAGCCTTACCTGCAGGCATCACATATTTGCCGACGATAGAAGGATTGTTGAACGACACATAATGCACATCGGGTGTGGCATTGTTGACAGTATCCAATTGTACGAGCTGTATGGGGCGATCGACATCGCTGACGAAACCCATTGTCTCCACGTCAAACCAGATGGTATCACTCTTCACATCGTCGGGTCCGTAGATAAAAGAATAGCTGCTGAGGGCGTGTATCGAGTCGGTATCCTTAGTTGTACGCACTCCGCTGTAGAAGAAGTTCAGGTGACATTCTGGCGTATCATATACCGGCAGGTCTTGCTCACAGGCAACGAACCCGAACAAGCAACCGGCAAAAACGATTAAACTATATATCTTTTTCATGATAACGTACTTTATTTGTTAGAATCATATTCTGTAGAGGGAAGAGGAACAATATAGTTGTCCTCTGTAATTTCATCTTCGCTCCACATCATCGAGGAAGCATTTGTGCGCTTGTAGGTATAGAACATGTGTCCTTCACCAATAAACTCACGGCGTATTTCGTTCATCATTTCCGCACGTGCCTCTTCAAGAGAAGTGAAAGGAGTAAAGAGAGAAAAGTCGCACGACTTCATGTAAGTGGCATACAGGCTGTTTGCCTCTTCAACTGATGAGCTTGTCTCAATAGCCATCAGATACAATTCGGAAAGGCGGATCATCGGTATGATCTGATGCTTGGTGAGCAAGTCGTCGCTGTTGGCATGGTCTTCGTCATACCAATATTTTTTCAGCGTTGGCGCAACGGCACCGAAAGAGTCACGAATCGTTCTGTTCCACCAGTTGAGGTAACGATTGTGTGAAGCGGTGGCACCTGGCAATGAGGCATACAACTCGTTAAACATATCGGCCGACAGGTAGCACATCCTTGCTCCGGCATAAGCGCGGGAATCACTGCGGCCTCCCACCATGGTAACGTTGGCGTAATCATTCAGGTCATACTTACTCAGATAGAACAAGCACTCATTGGGAAGGCCGTTGTATCCGTTCTGGAGGTCGGAGGTGCCGCTGAGCTCTACCAAAGGATTACCGTCGCTACCCTTGGCATTGATGATCTCCATGGCAATCTGATGAGCCTCGGAAGTGTTGCCCAGGTAGAGGTCGATGCGTGCATGCAAGGCTCTTACAGCCCAATAGTTAAGGCGTGACTGGCGATAGTATCCGAAATCATCCATCACAAGGTAGGGATTGTTCAGATCTTCAAAAGTGCTGCTGAAAATGGGGTCGTTGTCCCTCAACAGGTTCTCGGCATTCTGTATATCACTCATCAGCCGCGCCACATATTCGGAGAAACCAAAATATGAGGGATAAGCATCGATGCTGGTCATGTCGGAATATGGAAGAGAGACATTGCGTGTTCCTCCCTGCGGCAGCTGCCCGAAAATGCGCAACACGTCAAACTGGCAATAGGCTCTGATGGCATAAGCTTCGCCTTCTATCACCGCGCGCATCTTGGCATCAGCTATATTGCTTCCCTTTTCCTGGATATTCTTCAGGATCAGATTGGCTGAAGAAATGGTTGTGAACAGTGCCTTGTACGTAGACTGTATAGCCGTCTTCGCATAGTCATTCGCATAGTCATGATGTGTCAGGTAATAGCGTTCCTGCACACCTGTAGTGGACCGATACTCCGTTCTGGTGTACCACAGGCAAGCCATGTTCTCAATATTGGTCATGGTAAGATTCATACCATAGATGTCAGTGCTTCCCATCTGCATGTAGCAACCTGTGAGCGCATCGCGGAAACCCTTATAGGTTTCAAACTGGTCCTGCTCTTTCTGAATGTTCTCACCTCTGATGTCAAGCATATCATCACAAGAAGTGAATGCAAGAGAAGAAAAAGCAAGGAATATAGATAGGGCACCTGCCGCCAAATCCTTATATCTCATTTTAATCATAATGTCTGTTTATTTAAATTTCCATTAACTCTTTTTTAGAACATCAGCTTCAGGCTTGCCTGAATGTTGCGTGCGTAAGGATAGCTTGTACCGCGTTCCATCTTGATAGTACCCCAGTGAAGCAGGTCATTCATGTTCAACGATATTATCATTGTATTCAGCATGAAGTTCTTCTGCAGCCATTCGTTCTTCAACTTATATTGCAAACTTACGGTCTGGAGTTCAAGTACGTTGTCGTCCATCACATAGCGTGAGGAAGCTTTTGTGGTTTCATCAGACAGAGCCTTGAAGAACGTTACGTCGCCAGCCTGATACCAACGGTCGGAAAGGACTCGCTCGTCTACATTGCTGCTCATAATAGTGGAAAGAGTCACCTCCACACGGTCGCGAAGGGTTGAGTTGTAGCGCTTGCCGCCCCAATAGTAGCCGAGAGATGCATTCAATGTGAAATTACCCCATTGCAACATCGTGTTCAGGTTACCACGGTACAAGGGATCGGCAGAACCGCACAGCACTTTTGCCGATGCATCCCATACATCTGTTTTGTTGCCATTCTTGTCAAGGAAGATTTCCTTACCTGTCGACGGGTCGATTCCCAAGGAACGCACTGCATAAATGGAGTTCTGCGGATCACCTTCAAAGAAAAGGCTCTGTATGCCGCTTGACGTATTGCTGTCGACTCCTTGCTTCATGAAAGCTGCCGTCTGATCCTTGATGGCCTGTGACAGTTTCGTTATCTTGTTCTTATTATAGACAAGCTGTGCACCTATCATCCAGTTTATCTGATGCCTTGCATCGCGGATGACATAAGTCTGAAGGGCTGCTTCCCATCCGTTGTTCTTCACTTCTCCGATGTTTGCCGTGAAAGAAGGGAACCCTGTTGACAACGGCATGTCCATCGAAGACAAGAGGTTGTTGGTTTTCTTTGTGTACACCTCAAACGACCCCTTTATGCGGTTGTCCCACAGTCCAAATTCCGTTCCCACATTGAACTCAGAAGTGGACTGCCATGACAAGTTCGGGTTACCGAAACCGCCCAGCATGGCACCTGTCCATGACATATAACGGTTGTTGGTTACATATCGGTAATAGGTATATGCATCTGTTTCTGAAGCACCAGAGGCAGCACCAGTCTCACCATAAGATGCCTTCAGCCTCAGCATATTAATCACCTTGTTGCCTTTCATGAATTTCTCATTGTGTATGTTCCAACCGATGCCCGCACTCCAGAAAGGTGCGAATTTCTTTTCACTGCCATAGGTGGAGTTGCCGTCAACACGGTAAGAGAAATCAATATAATACTTGCTATTGTAGGTATAGTTGACATTGGCAGTCAAGCCGATTTGCATCTGCTTGGTGTTGTAGCCACTGGGCAACTCTGTCTGTGAATATCCGCGGGCATTGGGAACTTTAGCCAGGTCATCGCTTGAGAATCCTTCCATCGTGAGATACATGTAGTCTGCATTGACAGAAAGCAGTGACCAGTTCAAACCTGCGTAGAAGGAATGTACCTCATTGAAAATCTTATTGTATGACAAGGTGAGGTCGGCATTATATGAGGTGCGCTTTCCGTCTCCGTAGCGATACATACCACGGCGGAAGAACCCGTCGCCTGTCTGGTATTGCGTTCCGGTTGTACTGTTTGAATAGTAAGTATCTTGGGGAGAACGGAATACATCCGTGCTGGTGTCCGTCGTAGAAATGCCCAGCTGTCCGCGCAGATTCAGTTCCGGCAAGATATTCCAGTCTACAGAGAAATTGTTAGTCAGTTCCTGATAGCCGCTTTTATTGAACGACCCTAAAGAAGCGTTGTAAAGAGGATTCTCTATCTGTGCCTGTCCTGCACGGAATTTAGGAAAATACATCACCAGATTGCCGTCAGCATCATAAGGTGCGTTATATGGCTGCATTGTCACATAATTACTGAACGCTCCATAAGGGCTCTCTGTTGAGCGGTTGATTCCTACAGAAGTGTAATTACGGAATGTAAGGTTTTTCAGTTTATACAATAAGGTGACAGAACCGTTGAATGTGCGGCGCGCACTTCCTTTCATCGCACCTTCAATATCATTATACTGTCCTTGCGCAGCCCAGCGGAACTCAGTGCTTCCTCCCTCAACACGGAGATTGTATTTCTGACCAACTCCCGTGCGAAGCGGTTTTGCCAGCCAGTCGGTATCAACGCCATTGAGTACGTCTCTCAAACGATCGTTGTAAGATGTCTGGAAGGACAAGCCATAATCATTGTTCAGACTCGGGGTATAGTCGTATAAGCCTGCTTTCCTTTCCAGCTCCAACTTCTGAGCCGCGTTAAGAAGATGATATGAAGACAAATCGGGAACCTCCACCTGTACACCAGCCTCTATGTTCACCTTCAGTTTTCCTGGCTCCGGCTGTTTCGACACCACCACAATCACACCATTAGCACCGCGACTACCATAGATGGCGGTGGCGGCAGCATCCTTCAATATGTTGATGCTTTCTATCTCCTCATCGTTATAGTCCATCAGTTTCTGAAGTGAAATCTCGAAACCATCCATGATGATGAGCGGCGTATTGGGATTGTTCGCCTCGCCGGCATTGAATTCCTCCACGCTCATGGGCAGAGAAGAACTACCACGAATATTAATATTGGGGAGGTTGTTGGGGTTTGAACCGTTCAGGTTGTCTATGGAGAAGTTGATGCTGGCATCCACGTTCTTCAGCGTCTGCAGCATGTTCTGTCCGCGGAACTGCTCCAGTTGCTCCTTGTCAATGGAAGACACTGATCCGGTATAGCTTTCCTTTGCCTTACGAAAGATACCCGTAACCACCACTTCGCCCAGTTCGTTGTCGGAGTGCATCACCACATCTCGCTTCACGTCGCCATTGCCTGGAGCTATCTGTACGTATTCCACTCCAAGTCCTACATAGCTGTACTTCAAAGTGGTTTGCTCCACGGGAATTTCAAACGTGTAGAATCCGTTTTCATCGGTGACAGTGCACACGCGCCCCTCACCGATACATACGGGAACACCTATCAGCTCGTCGCCGTTCTCATCGCGCACAAAGCCAGAGACTTTGCGCTTGCGCCCGCTAAGGTTCTCTTGTTCCGCCTTGCGGCTGATGCGGATGTAGTTGCCGTTTTGCGACGCGGTCAGCCCATGACCGCTGATGATGGCGTTCACCACCTTCATGGCGCTGGCATTTTTTGCTGCATAGGTCACTTGGAAGTTCACGTCTTTGTAGTTGAACTGAATCTTCAATCCCGACTGTTTCTCAACTTGTCGTAAGGCTTTGGGCGCATCCGTGTTTTTGAAATCAACGGTCACAGGCTTGCCTTGAGCCAATGTGTTGAGCGAGAAACCAAAGAGAAGAATCAGCAACAAAAGGAATTGTTTAGATTTTACCATAATCTGTTCTCTTAAATTGTTAAACATCTATCCAATTTACGAACAGAGTATGGATATTCTACCCTTAATTTATGTTAAACAACGAAGGTTAATATACAATTAGGCTGTTTTCATCCTTTCGAAGCCTGCATTCAGTGATATACTGAAGCTCCGTGAGCACCTGCTGCACGCTCCAACTGCGGTCGCAACTGAAGTGCAGCGTGTCACCAAGATATTTCACATCTTCGAATATCACATTCATGTTATACCACCTGCCAATTTCAGTCATTACTTCGCGGAGGGTCTGGTTGTCGAAATAGAACATACCTTCGTGCCATGCGGTGAAGGTGTCGGTATCTACTTCTCTTAAAGACAGATGTTTGCCTGAGAACGACAGTTGCTGACCAGGATGCAGGATGCGCGTTTCTTGCTTACCGACATTCCCTTCTTTGGTGGTAACCTCAACGCTGCCCTCTACCAGTGTTACATCCGTAGATTCACCAGAAAAACCCTTTACGTTGAACTGTGTTCCCAAAACGCGCGTCTTTACATGACCGCAATCAACGATAAACGGATGGGCTGCATCCTTGGCTACATGGAAATAGGCTTCGCCTTCGAGCTTCACCATGCGCGGTCCGTTGACAGGAAAACGCTCTGGATAAACCAACCGGGAAGAGGCATTCAGCCATACTTGGGAGCCATCTGACAGCGATATGCGCACCACCTTCCCCTGTGGAACGCTCAGCGTGGTGGATTGGTCTACATAGTCATCCAAATCAATCTGCTCGTATGTTACCTCGCTCACCACCGGGCTATCGGTTGGCTTGACACGGCAGGCGATTTGCATTTTTCCGCTTTCGATGGTAATATCGTCGGCTGCGGCTTCTTTTGCGATGTAGATACGATGTTCATCCGGCATATCAACCGCTTTTTTCTCCTTATTAAATAATAAGAAGACTACGAGCAGGCAGGCTGCGGCAGCGAGAAGGGATTTGATGAGGGCTGAGGGAAGACGACGAGAAACCGACGGATGCTCTTTCTCTACAACCATTTTCTTGAACTTCAGGAATTCCTCTTTTGCATCCGGCACGGAATGCCCTTCCAGTAAGGCGCGCCTTACCAGCAGTTCTTCCCGGGGTGTAGCCATTTCTTCCGGCTCGCCAATCGGTTTCTGGTTGATATCGTTCAATTGCATACTCATCTTATAAGATTTACGTGCAAGGTATCGAATGTCTACCTGCTTTTTTCGTTTTTTAACTTTTCACGCAGCTTTTGGAACATCTTTGCCATGTGTTTTTTCACCATTGGCAGCGAAAGGCTCATGCGGTCGGCTGTCTGCTGATAGGTCATCCGCTCAAAATAGCAGTAGTGGAGGATGGTTTTCCCCGGTTCGGGCAGTTCGCTGATTGCCTTTGCCAGTGCCGATACGGTGTTTTCATATTCCTGCACATCGGCTTCAGTATCGAATTTGTCGGCTTCCAACTGTTCCAGATACTTTAGCCTCACCTGCTCGTGGCGCATCTTGTCGATGCACCGGCTGCGCAACATGGAATACAAATAAGATGCCGGCGGCTCCTTCACCTGATTCTCTTGCTTCCATCTGTCCCACAGTTGCACAAAAAGTTCGCCCACCATGTCGCGTGCATCCTCTTCGTCGTTCAGATAGGTGAGCGCATAGAGAAACAATTTGCTGTGGAACTTGTCGTAAAGAAGTTCCATCATCTTGATTCTCTCTCTTTCTATGGTGGCAGGTGATGTCATGTTGCTATGTATATCGACTGCAAAGTTATGAATAAACGAGCAAAGACACAAAAAAATGTAGAGTTTTTTGAACTTAGAGGTGTTTTTTAGAATTTTAGAGGTGAGAGGTGAGAAGATTAGAGGTGAGAGAATAGAATCATGATATAGGCATGAGTATAGCGCTCTGTATCTCAGCGCATATCTCTAATCTTCTCACCTCTCACCCCCAAAATTCTAAAAAAACACCTCTAATTAATATACTGAAATATCCTGTAGCACGATGCCGGGATCCATAAAATAGACCCTTAAGAGCTGTTGCCCCGACAAGGATGCTGGAATCTGAACGCTTCGCGCAGCAAAACCTTGTAGCACATTCTTACGCCATTCTGCCGAGAAGTCGTCTGTGTGAATGGAGAAAACCTGTGGACGGGTGTCACCTAACTGTATAGCATATCGTGCCTCACGTCCCTCATATACATGCAGCGTGGGTAAGGTGCGAATCACGATTTCCTTGTCCCCAGGCTGTATGTCAATCAGATAGTCAACGCTGGGAGCTGCCGCAAGGTCGGACAGTTCGTATGAGGGAGTATCAAAGGGTATGACAAGTACGCCATCAGTATAGCCAAGCCCTTCCACCGCCACAACATGTCCGGCTCCTGCTTTTTCATCATGATGCACCGACCGATAGTTGGCGGCACTTATACGCAGTCGGGGGTCTGAAGGGAATGGCGGCCATAGTCCGATAAACAATTCATCTATCCGCGCATCTGGTGCCAGATTGGTAATAGAAAGGTGGTTAGCTCCTTTCTTCAGATGCAGCATCCCTACCTGATTCCACATAGGACCGACATGCTTTGCATGCCACACATTATTAATAGGTGTGGCGGAGGCTTCAAAGGATTCTTCATCTGTCGCCACATGACAGAAGATATTGTCTTCAGGAGCCTTGGAAAAATTACGGATGGGTGACAGAGCCCTTATCCATAGCGGCACTTCCGCCTCTTCATCGCTATCAATGGTGACGCCACTGCTGGAAAGAGCATCGTCCACACTAAGGAAACGGGGATGAGGCGATTGATGAGCCTTCGCTATGAGTTCGGGATTAGCGATGGGGATTTCGATTTTGTCGGAGCGGAACCAATGATATGGTTGCCAGTTGAAGAACTCACTCCATTTGGCATCACCGATTTCCTCATTGTAGTGGCGCGTCCATTCATTCAGCATTCCAAACACAGCTTTTACCCTATTGGCATCTGTCATGGCTCCTACGCTATCACCGCGAGTGGCACGTATCATGCTACGCTTCGCCAACAGCTGGTACTCATTCAGGAGCGCAGCACCACGAACAGGATAGGCTACAAGCTCAAAGAAAGCATCTTTGAGTCTTTCGGGAACTCGTGTCATCAATGCCATGGTCAGAGAGTCTAATTCCCGTGCTTCCCTGACTCGTGCCATCAATTCCTGTTCGGTATAGTTGATAAAACTAACATGCGCATCTTTGCCTCCTGCTTGTAAACGATAGTAGCGTGCTTGCAAATCAGCTACCTCTTGGGACAACGAGAATCCGAAAGTCTTTTCTGCCCAGTATCTGATGTAATTGTGAGCCTCGGTGGGCTGCCATCGCTTGATGTTCCACGCCATGTCCATGGCAAATGATATCTCTTTCTCAGCGGGTTTGATGTCACCCACATTGAACACCCAGATTTTCCGTGCACCGTAGGTATAAGCCTTCGTCAGTTCTGTAGAAATGAATGAAGGAGACAGCGGACTGAGCCATATCCAACTGGCAGGGTCACCATGATACGACAGATGGTAATAGATACCTGCCCCACCTTTTCGTTGCTGCTCCTGCGGATTCGACAGGTTTCGGCAATAGCCATGTTTGTCGTCACTCCAGAGCAGGGTGACATCATCGGGTACTTGCAGACCATGATGATAGGCATCGAGCACTTCCTCGTATGTGCAGAGCACCTGGGGCATCTCCTCAATAGGTTTTTTGATATTGCGATGCAGCATGTCGCGCTGATCGTCAATCGCCTGCTGCATCAGTTTCACGCGTTCCTCTGTGCTGTTGGCACCTTCCATGGGATAGTCGTGAATGCCGCGCAGACCGAGAGTGTATGTATTTTCATACATTCCGTTGGTCTTTACGCGCGTCTCCCAGTAGTCCTGCATCGTCTTGCGGTTGGTGATGTAGTTGAAGTCGCCCAGGCCATTTTCTCCTTTAGCTTTCGCTCTTTCATTCACAGCTTTCCACTCACCCTCGTTATTGCGCAACATCTGTTCGCAGTGCGACGAGCCCATCACAATGGCATAGCGGTCGGCCAAACGGGCATTTTCGGGGTCGGCATTGAAAGCCTGTGTGCCGGGATGCATGGCAGGCCATAGGTAGTTCGCTTTCAGGCGCAGTAATAGTTCAAACACTCGTTTGTAGGTATCAGGTCCAACCTTACCATGCCGTTTTTCTGCCCAACGAGCCCAGCCGCCGAACCGCTCGTCGTTGATAAAGATGCCTCGATACTGTACAGATGGCTCTTCTTGCAGAAACATTCCTGGCGTCACATACAATGCCGATTTGTGAGCAGGCGTGACATCAGCCCACCAATACCAAGGCGACACTCCAATGGCTTCGCTGAGCGTGGTCAGCCCGAAGGCCGTACCTCGACGGTCGCTGCCAATGATGAGAAGCAGCGGGGCATGGGTCTTTGGGTGCTTAGCGGTTTGGATGATAAACGACTCCCACTTGCCCCTGATGCCACTGACATTGATCTTCAGACTCTTCACCAACTGATCCATCAGCCTACTTTTGCCCAAGGTTCCAGCAACCACGGCTGTACCTTTCGGCTGCCCATGACCGACAACAGGTCGTTGTCTTGTCACCCGCTCTATATCATCAGCAAGCATCTGAGCCGTAATGTCCACCACAGGATAGTCACGCTCGTCAGTGCAGATTGTGGCCACGTTCTCCGCAGTCACCATCGGGAAGCCACCAGCCACGGCTTTCTCTGATACTTGGTGGAAAACCTGGGCGCAAATCGTTAAAACTGTCATTAGTCCACTAAGGAGCAACGTTATTCTTTTCATAGGTGCAAAGGTACGGTTTTTTCTGAAACAACAGCCATTGTCAGCAGGCGAAAATAGCATAACAGCGCATACTCGTCTGCATTTCGCACTTTTAACGACCAATGCGATACAAGTTTCGCGGAAATTTCGTATATTTGCACCGAATATCATAAATACTTGACGTTATGACGGCAATTACGATTAATATCCCCGACCGCAAGGTCAGCTTCTTCAAGAAGTTGATGACCGAGATGGGCTGGACCTACGAAGTGGCAGAAGCCAAGCCCAAGGCCCGCCTCTACGAGAAGGACACCGAAATCCGCATCATATCCCTTTACCGTACGGGTACCCACGCCGACATCTTCGGTAAAGGAAAAAAACGATAACTTCTTCCCCATCCCTATGCAGAAAGTGTTTGAGACGATAGGATTATTTAACGCGGATTATTTGGCAGTGTCAGATATTCCTATAAACACACACACACAATTAGCGCAACTGGCGTAAATCACATTATTAGTACCCGCGCAAACGCGCGTAAATATACGGCTTTCCTTGGAGAAATCCAAGGGAAGCCGACGTGTTTTTTATCCCCGTTCGGGAAACAGTCAACAGAATTATATAAACCTTTTAAAAACAATTGAACAATGAACAAGAAACAGTTTATCATGCGAATAGTGATGGCCGTGGTCATCGCGTTCGGAGTGGAGATGACGGCCTCGGCGCAATTCGGAAGCCTGAAAGGGCTGGCCAACAAGGCGAAGAAGGCAGTACAGGATAAGGCCAAGGAGGCGGTGAACGATGCGAAGAAGGACGCCACGACGACCGTGCAGCAGCAGGCTGAGACGACGGTGAGCGCTACGGCGACGAACGTGACGGGCGCGTGGGAATGGGAAAACAAGCACCCGGAGAACAACGACCGCGTGGACTACTCGATAGCGCGACAGACGGAGTGGACGGTGGAGAGCGACATCAACGACATCTGCGCCGACCTGGCCTGGAATCTGAAGAACATCTATAAACTGGAGAACTATCTGAACGTGATGCGCCACTACCCGGCCTACAACGAGGTGCTGAAGGCGAGGCTGGATGGCATCAGCAGTCTGGGCCACGTGGCGGGCCGGTCGACGCTGAGCGACGCTGTGTCGGACCCAGTGCAGAAGAAGCTGATAGACGACTGGATGTCGGAACTGAGCGATGCGCACGGTCGGTTTGCTGCGGCCTACATTCCCGACGGATACGGTATCTATGCCGACGTCAACCAGGTGTACAAGGAGTGGCGAAAGGCTGTTGAAGAAATCGAAGCGCAAAGTAGCGTGATGGATAAGATTGAGGCGTTCAACATCGCCTACAACAAGCTGGAGTTTGCCATCATCACGAACAAGATTAAGGGTACGGAGGGCACTTTCCAGACGCTGTTCGACCAGATGAAGGCTGGTTACAAGCTGCTGCCTGACTGGGCGCGTAAGTACTATGCCGACGATATTTCGTACGACGCCATCAAGAAGCAGGCACTGGAGCGCAAAGCCGACGCCGTGGGCATCAGGCAGGCCGGACAGGAGGCCCATGCCAAGGCCGACGCCGAGTATCGCCTCAAGTATCTGGAGAATATGTACAAGGAGGCTAAGGCCAAGGGCAACTACAAGGTCATGCCTGCCTCAAAGGGCTCGCAGACGGAGCAGTACGTCAAGAATTACGTTGAGAAGACGTATCCCGAATGGGGCAAGGTGGTGCGCGTGTCGTGTCCCGAAAAGTGGTTCGTAGTTCGCGACAAACTGGGCAACATCCAGTATCGCTACTGCGGCGCCGAAATCCTCTGTGAGCACTTGGGCTACAAGGTCATCCACGGCGTGGACATCCACCAGGACTACAGCGGCGGCAAGTACCAGGGCGGAATGATTCGCAACGACGCGTGGAGCAGTTTGATTGAACTGGCTAAGTAAACCGATACTCCCCCCGACAGCGGTGCCGCTGCGGCATCTTTGGGCTTTCACGATTGGCCCGCCGTTTCATTGCTGCGGGACGGGCACAGGCTCGGGGGGATTTTTCCTCTAACGCACAGCGTTTGCGGCAAAGGAACCGCTTGATTCCTAAGGGCGCTTGCCACAATAATATCCGCCGCCGAGTCTCCACAGCAAGAGTCTCGGCGGTGTACGTCTGGTCTATTAATCTGTTGTCAAAGTGTGGACTCAATGAACTTAGCCAGAGCCTCGTGGTCAGTCTGGTTGGGATGTCCGGCCTGAACTGGTCCCATAGAACCGCGACAGGTGAACTGGCGCTCGTCGACCGTGATGCCCTGCTTCTCGAAGAGGGTCTTGATCTTCGGATAGTTGCTCTCAATGATGGCTGCCGACGAGAAGCAGATGACGCGTCCCACCTTGTCGGGCGAGAGGGTCTTGATGAATCTCTTCACACGCCAGTCTACCACGGCGGCATAGACGGCTGAGCCGAAATAGAGTACATCGACATACTCATTGATAGGCTGTTCAATGGTCTCAGCTGGCACGCCAACCTTCTCTGCAACGATTGCGGCCATCTTACGGGTGTGACCGAACTTGCTGTAATAACGAATTGCTTTTGTCATTTTCTTTAGTGGTTTAATATGTTAGTTAATCATAGTCTCTATTTCCTCGCGATGTTCGAAAAGCGTACAACCGCCGGTATGCTCCCAACCGAGAGCACGGGCGGCACGGATTCTGCGGAATAGGGGTGACTGGAGTGCACCTCGCACGCCTAATTCCACCACATTGCTATCGCTGAAAGGTGAGAAAGGACAAGGCTCAGCCGAACCGTCGGGACCAATGTGGAAGAATCCTCGGCCGGATGCGAGACAACCGCCAAGGGCTTTCTCGTCGCCAGGGAAGGAGAGGAAGATGATGTCGGCGTATTCTTCGCGGCGCTGCTCCAACAGCTGTTCCATCTCAGCGACGTGCTCTTCGTTGAAGGCGAGATGCTCCGTGCCTTCTTCCGTCGGCACATATTCGATGAAGAAAACGATCTTGCAACCGTAGGAGCGCAACTGGTCGATAAACTCTGAGGAAGTTACCATCCGATAGTTCTCCGTCGTGACGGTGATGCTGGTACCGAAGAACAGGTCTTCTTGCTTGAGCAGTTCCATCGACTGCATCGCCCGGCGGAACACGCCCTTTCCTCGACGCTCATCCGTTCCCATAGCTGTTCCCTCAATACTGATGACCGGCACCATGTTCAGATGGTCGCGCAGAAACTCCAGATAGGAGGGACCTATCAGGGTGCCGTTGGTAAAGATAGGGAATATCATATCTTTCACCTCGGCCACGGCCTCCAGTATGTCCTTGCGCATCATCGGTTCGCCACCCGCCAAGAGCGAGAAGTTGATGCCCATGGAGGCGGCTTCGGTGAATATCTGTTTCCATTGTTCTGGTGTGATGGTGGCCTTGCGCTCTGTCTCTTCGTCTTCGGCAATGCCGTTGCTGCGGGCATAGCAGCCCTTG
Organism: Prevotella sp.; assembly: GCA_017471245.1. Taxonomy (GTDB): domain Bacteria; phylum Bacteroidota; class Bacteroidia; order Bacteroidales; family Bacteroidaceae; genus Prevotella. The sequence continues at coordinate 13,512 of JAFUVB010000109.1, read as the reverse complement.
CAATGCAAGTTGCAGGTTGTGGAGATACTACTAATCAGGAACGGAGGAACATCAAATCCCTCCTGCTCCATCACCTTTTTGCGTCGCTTCTCCGACTTGGCGAACAACTGCTGCATGCGGAATGCAAACTTCGCCTCACGGGGATTCGACAGCACGTTTTTGTAAGCCTTTGTCATGATACGGCTGATACTGCCGCTCATATAGGCTGCTAAGTCTATTTGTTTTGATTGTTCCATTTATCACTTTTCACTTCTAACTTATCACTTCTCTCACCCCATCACCACGTCAAGAACCATCATCAATACAAAACCGATGGCAAAGCCGATAGTGCTAAGGTTTGAGTGTTCTCCTTCTGAGGCTTCGGGGATGAGTTCTTCTACGACAACGTAGAACATGGCACCGGCAGCGAAGGCTAACATATAAGGCAGGATTGGGGTCATCAACGCGGCCAACAATACCACAGCCAGACCACCGATGGGTTCTACGGCACCGCTGAGACTGCCGATTGCGAATGAACGCCATTTGCTGTTGCCCGCTGCCCGCATGGGCATGGAGATAATCGCTCCCTCGGGTACGTTCTGGATGGCTATACCGATGGAGACAGCCAGCGCACTGGCGAGCGACAGTCCTGCCGCACCATTTTCCGCTCCTGCGAACACAACGCCCACCGCCATACCTTCAGGCAGGTTGTGGATGGTAACTGCCAAAGCCAGCATCGCTGTGCGGGAGAGATGAGAGCGAGGACCTTCGGGCTGATTTGTGCCTATGTGCAGGTGTGGGGTCAGTTCGTCAATCAGAAGAAGGAAACCCATACCCAACAGGAAACCCGCAGCAGCAGGCAGTACCGACCATGCGCCTTTCGCTTCCTCCATCTCTATAGCAGGAATGAGCAATGACCACACTGACGCTGCCACCATCACGCCTGAGGCAAAGCCGAGCAGCGACTTCTGGAGTCGGGATGACATCTGATCCTTCATCAGAAAGACGAATGCCGCTCCGAGCATTGTTCCCAGCAAGGGGATGAGTAGTCCGATTGCTAATGCCATTTATGCCTTATTGAACTTTTCCTTAGGTTGTTTGCAGCGTGGGCAGCGCCAGTCATCAGGCAGATCCTCGAAAGCCACACCATCATGCTCTGCCGGATCATAGACATAGCCGCAGATACTACAAACATATTTTCCTGATGCCTCTGCCTTGGAGAAGTCTACCTCTGCAAGGACGGTCGGAACGGGATTGTCGAGATCCATCACACGTTTGGCCTCTAAGTTCTCATATCCCTGTGGGGTATGGGTTCCCATATAAATCGTAGGATTGTTGCGGACGAACTCGCGCACGCGATCCAACGTTTCGCGGGCTGCTGGCAGGTCGTCAAAGACCACCGACAGTTTGTTCTCATACAGCGCCTCATCCACATAGGTGATGTCGGCTTCGAACATATAGTAGAGTCCGTCGCTCTCGGCAATCACCAGACTGTTACCGTTGGTATGGCCCTTGGCCTTGATAAACCAAACGCCGTCGCAAATCTTCTGTGCCTCGGGGAAGTTGTGATAAGGTCCATCCGTATAGGTTACAGGCACCAGATTGGACAAACCCTTCAGCTCGTCAGCCTGCGCCTCGTCGGCACCTACATAGATCGTCGCGTTGGGGAACGAGCGGAGTTCGCCTGAGTGATCGCCGTGACGGTGGGTGAGCAGAATCTTCGTCACCTGTTCGGGCTTGTAGCCCAGTGAAGCCAGCGCATCCATATAGCTACAGATGTCTTTGCCTGTATAGGCCATCGCCTTCTCGTCGATAACCTCTTCTGGGAAGCCTGCGGGCAGACCGGTATCCACCAAGATAACCTCTGAACCTGTGTCAATCAGATAGTTCTGCAGACTGCCGCGATAGCGGATGTTGTGGTCGAACTTGTCGGCTCCCTCCTCACCGCCAAAGGCGAAGGGCTGAGTGTAAAAACCGTTCTCCCTGAATTTTACTGCTTTGATAATCATAGCCGTAGGGTTTAGAATGTAACAGTCTCTACCAGTTCCATCATCTTGAAGAAATCGGCCTTGGCATCCTTCAGATAATACATCACGCCGTTCTCACCATTCTCACCGAGGGCGGTCTTCAGCACGGGCATCTTATCGACCAATGCCTTGCCAACCTCAGGACGATTGTCCTCTACAAGTTTGCACTCGATGCGCAGTGTCTGACCCTTAAAGGCGCAGATTTCGGCTTTCTGGTTCTGGGCAATCTGACGGGTGGCATTGGTCTTGCCGAAGGCCATGATATAGATTTTGTCCTCGAAATAGAGCATAGCTCCATAAGGACGTACGCGGGGCTGGTCGCCCTCTACCGTTGCGAGATAAAACGTTCCTGCTTTCTCTAAGAAATCGAATACTTTCTTTGTTGCTTCCATTGTCTTCTTTGATAAAACACAAATGACCATGAGTTAAACATAAAATATTCATGAATAATTCGTGGCCAATTTGTGATAATTCGTGTTATAAAAATGAACTCACTTTGCTGGTTCCCACTTACAACGGACGGGCGATACGATCGCGCCCTCCTTTTTCAACTCGGCGAAAGCCTTGTCTACTTCCTTACGGTCGGCACCCAGTGCCTTTGTCACGTCACCTGCGGAGACGGGCTTTCCAGCCTCGCGCATACATTGTAATACTTTTTCTTTCATTTTCTTGGTTGTTAAGTTGTTTTGTCGTTTAGTCGTTTGGGAAAGTCGCCGCCAGTAAGTTGGAAATATCCCTAAACGACCAAACGACCAATATCCCAAACGGCCAATGAATTACATCATCGCTGTTAAGAAATTCTCGTAGCCCAGTTTCTCTATATAGTTCAGGTACTGGCACTCCCAAGCCATGTGATCCTTCTCGTCCTCAATCCACTTGTAGATGAGTTTCTGGGTGATGTAGTCATCGGCGAAGGCAGCAGCCATCTCGCTCAGCATCTTGATAGCATCGGGAGTGTAATCGGTCTCAATCTGTTGCTTCGGGTCATCGTAGAAGGGGAACTCCTGCGTCTTCATAGCCTCCTGCAGATCAGCGGGCTTGCAACCGAGTTCTACCAAGCGGTTCAGCACTTCTTCTGCTTCTTCCCATTCCTCTTCAGCCTCTTCCTTCCATTTGTCGGCGAGCTTATTCCAGCCTTGCAGACGGCAGTAGGCCGAGAATGCAAAATGTTGTTTACTGTTTCCAAACCAAGCAGCACCAAGTGCGGCAAACTGCTTCAATGCTTCTTCTTTTGTCATAATTATTTCTCCTTTTAAATCCTTATTAAATGATTGTGAGTGCAAAATTACGAATTATTCGTCATACTATCGCTTTCCGAAACAAACAAAAATTCTTCCGAAACAAACATTTATTATTTTTTTCTTCATAATTATGGAAATAGAAACAATTCTCTTGATGACTTACTCCGTTTTTTGACAGGGGGAAAGACTGACTTGGCGAAAGCTGCTTGCGGTTTAGCATTTTTGCAGCCCTATATTGGCTCTGTAAAAATAGCCTGCTTGATTGCTGTCACTGCCGAACGCAGTTCTGTGGAAACGCCATATTATTATTCCTCTTGTCCATATCCTGTACGGTTCTTATTGTTTGAATGAAGAGATTCTTCGATTTTTCTCATGCCCGCTGAAGTCATTCTTCACAATGCATTTTCTATTCTCCTTTCAACCGTTTCACCTCTTTGTCAAAATCCGAAACGTACTGTTGGTCTTGAATCTTTCGGAATACTTCATATTCGCCTTCCGCTTTTATCTTGGCCTCCAAGGCAGAAATAGTTCCTGCATCCATCAGCAACGGACGTTCGGCCACCGTGAGAAAGTTATCAAGGATGCGTGCCCACTGCGTCATTGTTGTTGGAAGTTCCTGTTCGGCACGGTCTTCTGCCAAATCCAGATATGCTGACACAATGCGATCAAGAGCCTTTATATGCTTTTCTGAGAGATAATTCTTCGCCACAGTCACGTCCGACTTCAGAATCTTTCCATCGGGTGCATGCCGCCAAGTCGTCAGTCCCATGTGTGGTTGGGTGGCATCTGCCGTGTAGAAGATAATCTCAGCAGCGGTTTTTCCAGAAATGGCCCAGTGTAGCTTGTTCTGCACTGTAGCAAAGAACTCTCGTGTCTGTGGAGCATCCTTGTCATAATCTGTAGAGAGGGCGTAGATGTCGGTTATCTTTTGATAAAAGCGTCGCTCGCTTGCACGTATTTCTCGGATTTGCTCTAAGAGATCCTTGAAGTAGTCCTTCCCGAATTGTGTGCCTTGCTTCAATCGCTCCTTGTCAAGCACATACCCTTTCGTGACAAACTCTTCCAGCGTGTTTGTCGCCCATCGTCTGAATGCTGTTGCCTCACTGCTGTTCACCCGATAGCCCACGGATAGAATCGCCTTTAAGTGATAGAAGTCAATCTCACGCTCAACGTTTCTTTTCCCCTCCTGTTGAACTATCCGAATTTTTCGGATAGTTGCTTCTTCTGTCAATTCTTTACTTCTGTAAATTTCCTTTAGATGATAGTTTACCGTGCGCACATCCACACCAAACAGTTCTGCCATCCGTTTCTGCGTCAGCCAGAATGTACCGTCCTCATACTGCACTTGAACGCTTACGCTTCCACTATCAGTGGTATATAATATTATTTTGCTCTCCATTGTTTTTGTTTGCTTGTTTGTTAATCCGAGTATTATGGTTCTATAAAGACTGGTGTTCCTTGTGTTTTATAAGATTTCAGTTCTACGAGTCTTTCTATTAGATGATGTTCCGCCAAGAAAGGCAAATCTTATTTTCATTGAGTCTGGGCATTATGATTCCCTATATGTCCCCCAACACCTCGCAGATGCCATCAAACGGTTCACCGTCATTGTAGATATCATCCAAGGCACAATTATGGTCTATCATTTCCTGCGAATAACTGTTTCTGTCTAACAGAAGGACGGGGAAACCGTTTCTTTTGTCATAGCGCCATGTGATACCAAAATCGTCATACCAGCCCTGACTGATTTCTGTTAGCGGATACTTATTGCCAATTCCTACTGCTCCGAATGCAATTATGCTGTCCGTTGGGGCCAATGTCTCTTTTGTGACACGGTGCATCGTTTCGTCCCATTGTTTAATGAAACGATTCCCCTCGTCGTCCTCTCTGACGACGACCATAGCTTGGTTGTTTCTGAAATAATTCATAGCGTGTCGTTTTTTATCTGTTGCTTAAGGGTTACTTCCTCTTCTTTCATTTTTAGTGCAAACTCTGCAAACGATTCGCAAGTATGCTCTGTATGCAGTCCATAGATGCCCATGCTCCCTCCATACCCTGCCAGTTCTTTACAGGAAGTGGTCTGTTCTTCTTTCCTTAACGGAACCACAAAGCCTCCCCGGCGGGCCTTCAGCCGGTACATATATGCTATTACCTGATGTAGGTCGTCGCCACTTACGCTTTGTATTTCTGTATTGCCATATCCCTTGTACTTGGCATCCAAGACAAAGTCGTTGCGATAAAAATCTGGATAGCGAGGACACGACCCGTCAGTGAACAGATGAATTCGCCCTTTGAACACCTTGTTCTGAGGATGCACGAATCCACAACTTTCTAAGATGGTGTTCAGATATTCTTCCCAGAGCCAGGCACCGTCGAAAAGAATGCCATAGATTTCGTCATCATCGCGTCCGTACTTTAGTTCCTCATGACGGAGAATCTGCAGGCATAGTCGTTGCAGGTTCCGGTATTCAGAGTAATAGGGATGACTGAGAGGGCGCAGGTTCTGATTGACGACACGGTGGAGGTCTTGGCGGTTGTAGGTGGGAGTAGCCTCTTTTATCTGCGTGACTGCTTCCGTTGTTGCCTCGTCGCTGTGCAGGATGCCTCCGCTATATGGATGGCGGAAGACATACTCTATGGTATGACGAATGAGTTGGCTGACATGGTTGTCGTACACATACTCACGGGTGGAATAGGCCACGCGGCCAGCAAAAGGGATGTTCTGACGGATATGCCTGCTGACATCTATCCTGCCCCTGACATTGGCATCGTTGTATCGCCGCGTCTGATATTCTTTGTATAGTCCCTGCCGTAAGGCTCGTTTGAGAAACGAAGGAAAAAGGTATATCAAGAAGTCGAAGATACTTTCCTTGTCAGCATTGTACTTCAGGTCAAAGAGGTTGATAGCAAAAACTTTTTGCAGTATGTAGTGCAGGAAATAGTCGCGGCTATCCTCCTGAGCAAAGCGGGACATGATTCTGACCTTAGTGTTGCGATAGCCAATGAAGCCCATGATGTTGCCTGTAGAAATGCAGTTCTCATCCACTTGCAGAATATAACCATCACCTATCTTGTCACCGTACTCACCCAAACTCTGAGGGAATACGAGCAGGTTGGGATGGTCGTCCGAACACAATTGCGCGATGGAACGTCCGGCAATCTTTTTGAGATTGTCGAGATGCACCATTTCCCGTTCTGTCAACGGTCGCTGGCTATTGTCCTTTATGGTTATCGGCTTCAACATTCTTGGGTGACTCGTCTTCGTATGCTTTCTTCAGTTCTGCAAGTTCCTTCTCAGCATTAGCACTGCCGCGAAGATACTCCGTCAGAAGGCCATCGAGGTGGTACTGCCATAATAGCTCAAAGCTATTGTACTGCTCGTACTTCTTGAAGTAGGCGGCCCCTATTTGATATGCTTTGCCAAGCCCATTCGTTTTGAGGATGGCTTCGTTCAGATTGCGCATACGGTTCTTCAACGCTTCTTCGTTAGGCATGCCGTTGAGCATCTGCATACTTTCCTCCGCAGTCACCTCTGCCCAGGCAAAACGTCGCCGCATGGCAAAGTCCATACTCTCCACGCTGCGGTCGATGTCGTTCATCGTCCCGATGATATAGACGTTCTCAGGAACGTAGAAACCGTCCTTGAACACATCCCCGTCCTCAATCATGTTCTGGTACTGCGTCTGCACCTTGCCTGCCTCACCTCTGTAGCCAGGATCTATAGAGAAGAACAATTCACCGAATATCTTTGAGATTTCACCACGATTGATTTCGTCGATAATGAAGACATTGTGGGGTCTTTTCTCCGTTAAATTCTGTTGAGACTTATTGCTATCCTCAATATTCTTGGCTTTGATACAAAATGCCTTAAAAACCCCATCCTTCCGTTCAAACCCGACATTCCCATTGTCATCTTTGATGGGTCTTAGTCCCTCCACAAAGTCCGTATAGTCATACGATGGATGGAACTGCACAAAGCCGATTTCTTCGTCTTCGCATCCCATTGCCTTGGCAATCTCCTTCGCCATGAACGTCTTTCCTGTTCCTGGCGCGCCTGTCAGTATTAGGTTCTTGTTGGCCTTGAGTAGGTCGATATATTTCTGGTATTTTGAATTCATTCCTGTTTCTGTATTTATGTTCAACAATTCTTTGATGTATAGCGCCTGTTTGTCTGTGGTGCCCTGAAAGAAAATGCTGTTGCTCATTTCTTCGTTTTGCTTTGGTATTTCTAAGATAGAGCGCCACAGCACCGTTCTGCACATAGGATTGTCATTATCTTCTTCCAAAGTGCAATCAGATGTAATGATTCCCCATCCGTGCAGCATGTGATATTGTTTGCCATTGCCTTTCTTGGGTTCAAACCCCACTACAATATCGCCCACACGGACTTCGTTGATGAACGACCAATAGGCATCGGGAATTTTCAGGTCACTGTTACCAACATCCTGTTGATAGGCTTTCCGCAGGGCATTCTTCGACTTGTAAGGTCTGAAGTCCTTAATGGTCTTTGCCGATGAGCCTATGCTTAGTGTATCCTGCCAAGGCTCAGAAACATTCACGTTCCATAGCCATACACGCTGCTTGTTTGGAAAAAGGACATCGTGTATATATCCCATCTTGCTTGGGAACTCAACGAACAACATCCAGAGTACATCCTGTGCCAGCAGCAGCGCACTTTTTTCCAGTCCTTGCAGCGAAGGTGAAACTAATTGCTGAAGATAGTGGTCATTGGCGACTAATTCTTTCAGCGGGTTTAACAAATCCAAGAAGTGCTCATAACATTGCCCTGCAGGTCTTGTCTTCTCGTCAAAATATTTGCAGAGTTGTGCATAAACTTCATATTTGTAAATGGTGTATCTCTGCGGATTAACACAGGTCAGAATGACTGAAGCCGTCCGTTCATCGTTTGCCTTGCTATTGAAGCCCGACGAAGGAAGAATATCTGCCATTGCTGACTTATATCTTGCAAGACGTTCGTTCAGAGGCTTGCCCTCGTCAGTGAGGGAGTCTAAAGCCCCCTGTAGTCCTTCTGGGTTAGTCTTCACCAAATACGTCAAGGGCTTATTGTCACGAGGCGCGTCAATAAGATTGTCAAAACCGCCAAGCTCCGACTTCTTGGGAGTTGCCACATGACTACGAACAATGTCAATCGCTGATTTCCCCTTACTGGCCGTAATCAGTTGCCACTTGTATAATTCCGTCCACTTGTCGCCATCAATGGGAATCTCTTTTCGCAACTCCTTGTACCGTTCCACAAGGTACCAATACAGATATTCCCTGATAGCCTCTACCAGTTCCGATCTCAATTCCCACTCAAAGGTACCCTCGTTTCCTTGCGGCATGTCTTTTCCTTTGCCCATGGGAATAATCCAGAAGCATGGAGTACCGTCAGAACGTATCACCAAAAAGCGGTTCAAGAGTTTCTGCACATACTTACCCAACTCTCTGACATTAGCACTTAATTTCTGTGCGTTGCCACCCAGAGCATTGCTTATGGCAGTGCAGGTGCCCCTGTGGTCAGGATAGTAAAAGAACCGAAGCACCGTTTCCTTATAGGTCTGCGGAGTCTTTTCGTCCCGTAAAATCTCCAACCATTCTTCCTTAGTAACATCAATATCACAGGAATAGATGCTGTTATATTCTTGAACTTCTATCGTTTTCATTCTGTTTTGAGCTTTTAGTCTTTACTTGCAAAAGTAGTCAAAATCTGTCGTTTTACCGCCCGCCTTATATAAAAAAGTGCTAAATTTTATGTGTTTTTAGAAGAAAAGTGAGCTGAATGGCAGAAATGTGGTATTGCATAACGAAAGAAGTCACCTCGTAAGCAAGACTTTTCCTCATTTTTCTTTTATATTATAAAGCAAAAGTTGTACCTTTGCAAGCAGACAAGTGTTTTTTGGAGTTCTTGATACAGGTACGTAATAAAAAGGAATTAGAGACGTTTATCGAATATGGACACAAATAATGAAATGATTACTACAAAGGATAAACTTGCCAATGCGGTGCAAGTTATAAAGGATGCCATTTTGCAAAGCCAGCAACGGGCATTGGGCGCCGTGAACCAAGAACAGTTGGCCTTGTATTATGGTGTTGGTAGGTTTATCTCTGCCAATACCCGGACAAAGAACTGGGGCAAGGGGGTTATTGAGGGAATCAGCGAACAATTACGAAAGGAACTGCCCGGGCTCAGAGGATTTTCAGCACCCAGCTTACGGAAAATGCGTTCTTTCTACGAAGAGTGGAGGTTTCTTTCTGATGATTCGTTCGTTGAAACGAACAAATTACCCGATGACGGAAACAATTCTTTCGTTTAAACGAATAAATTATCATTGGTGCATTTTACAATGGCATCGAATTTTCCCATTGCTGCATTCATGAACATTGGCTTTAGCCACCACTATGCCATTCTCAGTAAAGTAAAAGATGTGGAAAAGCGAAAGTTCTATATTCAATTTGCTGCAGACACGAAAGTAAAGGTTGAAGACTTGGAAAAGCTGATAGAAGATGATTTATACAGTCATCAGGGACAGCTACCCAACAACTTCAAGAAGACTATCCCCGACCAGCTGCAAGCCTATCGTACCATCACCATGTTTAAGGATGAATATCTGCTGGACTACATTAATACAGAGGATTTGTTTGTCCGTGACAAAGACCGCGATGAACGGGTGATAGAGCAAAATAGTCATTGCCACCGATATGTATAAACTGAGGGATTTCCTGACATCTGTTATCGGAATGTCGCACGATGACGTGGTTTCCGATGTGTTGTATTGCTCAGAGAGCGATACGAAGCATACGTTTCTCACCAACCAGATGCAGGAGACGCTTGCCTGCTATTCGTATACGCTGGTGCACGAAGGGTGGTTGGAGCTGCTTTACAACGGTCGTATGCTGACACTCCAGAAGGGCGACCTGCTGATCTATTCACCCGGCGTGCAGATCAAAATCATCAACGGCTCGAAGAACTATCACTCTGTATGCCTGATTATCGACGAGCAGGCGGTGCTCGAAATTCCTGCCGTGCGCAATGTGGTGCATACCGCATATCAGCCGATTGCTGAACTCGGACACCCCATCATCCACCTCGATGAGCAGCAGGCCGCCCATTTCTGGCAGCATCTGCTCGAAATCATCCGCTATCTGCACTCCAACCACCGCTATCTGCACGAATCCCTGCGCACCTTGTTCACCCAATTTTTGCTCGATTTGATGGATGCCATGGCGCAGAACATCGGTCCCGGACAGGTGAGCGAGCGCACCACGGAATTGTTCATCTCTTTCATGCGCCTGCTGAACACACACTTCATCGAGCATCACGATATCGGCTTCTATGCCGACAGGCTTCACATCACCACCATCCACCTATCGCGCATCGTGCGACAAATAACAGGAAGGACCGTGGTTGACTACATCAATCAGATGCTACTGATGGAAGCCTCCTGGCTATTACAGACCACCGATCTCAGCATTGCTGCCATTTCCGAGCATCTTCACTTTGCCAACCAAAGCAGTTTTGGCAAGTTCTTCACAAGAATGAAGGGAATAAATCCCAAGCTATTCAGGACGACGACCAACAAAATCCTGAATAGCAGTGAAGGCGTAGCTCCCGACAAATCCGCTTAATGTCACTTTTTCATGTAACCCATTGATAACCAGTGAGTTTAAATGAGTGACATTGAATCGTTCAATGTCACTTTCCGCGTCTTCACTGCACTGGTTTCGGATGAGTCCTGCACGTCTCGAAGAAGTGAAACAAGTTGTTTTACCACCACGGAAAACTGTTTCAACTGCCGAAGAAATGCTTTTCGGGAAAGTAAAACAACTTGTTTTACTGTGAATGAAATAAGGTGACATTGAACGATTCAATGTCACTCACCCTAACGTACCTATTATCAGAGAGTTACGATAGAAAGTGACATTAAAACAAAAATATTGTTTTCATCATATGCTGCTTATCACTAACGCTGCCGACCATAGCACTGGCTAAAAAGTCTGTTCCATTTCAGCATGTTTCTCGATATTTTTCATTACCTTTGCATCATCAATCTATCAACGACATGAGCAAAGCAAAGATAACCGTAGTGGGCATCGGACCGGGGAGCAAGGATGATATTACACCCGCGGTGATGAATGCCGTGAAGGAGGCCGACGTGGTGGTGGGCTACAAATATTATTTCCAGTTCATAGAACCCTATCTGAAGGAGGGCGCACAGTGCGTTGACACGGGCATGAAGCGCGAGCGCGACCGCGCAAGGCAGGCTTTCGAGTATGCCGAACAGGGAAACAGCGTGGTTGTGATCAGCAGCGGCGATGCCAGCGTCTATGGCATGACGCCGCTGATATGGGAAATGGCGAGGGAGAAAGAGGATGGAAGAGAGAAGCAAGAAGCAAGAAGCAAGAAGCAAGAGACTACTAATGAGAAGCAAGAAGCAAGAGGCAAGAGGCAAGAGATTAGTAATGAGAAGCAAGAGGCAAGAGGCAAGAAGCAAGAGATGAGCGATGAGAGCGTCATTATTGAATGTCATCCCGGCATTTCGGCGTTCCAGAAGGCGGCAACCTTGCTGGGCGCGCCCATCGGTCATGATTTCTGCGCGATCTCACTGTCCGACCTGATGACACCATGGGCCACCATCGAGCGGCGGATCATAGCCGCGGCGGAGGCAGACTTCGTGACTGCGGTGTATAACCCCAAGAGCCACGGCCGCTACTGGCAGCTCTCTCGTCTGAAGGAACTGTTCCTCAAGGCGCGCCGGGGCGACACGCCCGTGGGATATGTGCGCCAGGCCGGTCGCCCTGAGCAGGAAATCAAACTCACCACCCTCCAAGACCTCAACCCCGAAGACATCGACATGTTCACCGTACTTATCATCGGCAACTCACAGAGCTATGCGTGGCGGGACAAGATGATCACTCCGCGGGGCTATTACCGCGATTCTGCTGCAGACGGAGAGAATGCCGAAGACGGGCGCAACGTCGGTCAGTCTATCATGATGGAGAGTTTCCGCACCATCAGCAGCGAGCTGCGCAACCCCGAAATTCCTCTCAGCCGCAAGTGGCCGTTGCTGCATGCCATCCACACCACTGCCGATTTCGACATGGAAAAGTGGCTCTATACGGATGAGGATGCCGTGCCTGTGCTGCATCAGGCGATGGTTGAAGGGCGGCTGAACACCATTATCACCGACGTGACGATGGCTGCCAGCGGCATCCGGAAGGTGGCATGCGAGCGCTACGGCATAGAGGTGAAATGCTATCTCCACGACTCGCGCGTGGCTGAAATGGCGAAAGAGCTGAACATCACCCGCTCTCAGGCGGGCATCCGACTGGCTGTCATGGAGCACCCCGATGCCCTTTTCGTCTTCGGCAACGCGCCCACGGCCCTCATGGAGCTGTGCGACTTGATGCGCAAGGGTAAGGCTTGCCCCGCCGGAGTGGTGGCTGCCCCCGTGGGATTCGTACATGTGTGCGAGTCGAAATGGATGGTGAAGAGCTTCGTCAGCGTTCCCAAGCTCATCATCGAAGGTCGCAAGGGCGGCAGCAACATAGCAGCCACGCTGGTGAACAGTATCCTGGCGTGGGAAGATGCAGAACAGTTAAAGCCCGGAAGAGATGTGTAAGGAGTTTATCGTCATCGGCATTCCCGACAGCAACGAGCCTGTGCGCGATGCCCAGACGGCGCGCATGATCAGCGAAAACCGCCTGTTCTCGGGTGGAAAGCGGCACCACGAACTGCTGCTTCCCTATCTTCCCGACGGGCATACGTGGATAGACATCACCGTGCCTCTCGATGCGGTGTTCGAGAAATATGCGCAGACCGTAGGCACTATCGTGGTGTTTGCCTCGGGCGACCCGCTGTTCTTCGGCTTCGCCAATACCATCAGGCGCAAGCTGCCCGATGCCAAGATTTCGCTATACCCCAGTTTCAACTCCCTGCAAATGCTGGCTCACCGGTTGGTGATGCCCTATCACGACATGCACATCGTATCGCTCACGGGTCGCCCGTGGCATGAATTCGATGCCGCACTCATCCGTCGCATACCGAAAATCGGCATTCTCACCGACGGCACACATACTCCTTCGGCAATTGCACGGCGCATGCTGGAATACGGATATGACGATTATGTGATGTCCGTGGGTGTGCGCTTGGGCAACCCTGAGTTGGAAAGTGTTTCCACTTTGACGCTCCAAGAAGCGGCAGAGAGCGATTTCGATATGCCGAATTGTGTGATTGCAGAAGCAAGAAGCAAGAAGCAAGAAGCAAG